>JAJRSE010000071.1 GCA_024278955.1 Planctomycetota bacterium
AGCCACGCAAGCCGAATGCGTGGTACAACAAACGTGTGGACATGCTGATACCTTCCTGGAAGAAGTCGTTCAATCACTTCTTACTGGAACAGCATGTCCACCTTTTTGTAAGCCATGTACGCTTTAGTCGGATGAACCTTAAATATAGCTCCTGAAATGCCAGGGAGAGCGAAAGCTGGCAAACGCGGTTAGTCGCTGGAATAGCAGGGTATTCCGGAGATATCTCATGCCTACGGGCAAATCGCGATCCCGAGTAGGTGGAAAAGCCCCTAGGATTTCCACTAGGCTATTTCAGCAGTAAGCACAAAGTTGTTGGCTTGGGGTGAAAAATCTCCGGAGGCTGTTGTGTGCTGAAAAATGCCTGCGAAAAAATTGTGGCTTAGGCGCGTAGAAAGGTTTAGGCGGCGCTGTGGGATAGGGAGAATTCTTTATCACAATAACCGTAGCCTGCGGCTTTCTTAAAGCAACCTGTTGGTACGGATGCGGTTCACCGATATTAGTATCAGCGACAAACCTTTAACGTCATCTTGCTCAGGAGGTAAATTGACCATGTCCTTTGAAATGTTACCCTCGCTCTCTGGAAAGCTTGCTCTTGCACATAGGGTTCTTGAAACGATTGTACTTCGCACGAGCGAGGGTGCCGTTTTCACGATCTCGATCGGCAAGTCGATGTTACCTGGCGATCGTAGTTCGATTGGGGCAAAGGTTACTTTGCTGTCGAATCCTGATATTCATATTGGCATCTGCGTAGGAGAGACACCCGAACAAGTGTGCATCGCTGCTCAGCAAATGGTAGAGAAAACCATGCGCCAAGGCGAAGCGGTTCAGAAAAAGTCTCTGGTGCCAAAACCACACATCTCATTAGGCTTGAAGCAGTCGCTTCCGTCCAACTAAACACGAACCAAAAAAATCTTTCCTGCTGTCCAACGGACTCACAAACGCTGGAGCATTTCCTTAAAAAGCATGGCCACTGAGGTCTCCGAGAAAATACTGAAGTGAATAACTTTCTCTCGGTGTTCTCTGTGAACTCTGTGGCTACACAATTAAAAGAACTGCTCTAGGCTTTGTGTGCTTCGTGCTTTGTGGTTGAAAATCCCCGACCTTTCTTGTGAACGGTTGCGATTCAAGTTCGGAGAGTTTGCGAGATGGCAAGAGGAAATATACGAGTGCTGGTGGTAGACGACTCGGCGGTGATTCGAGAAATCCTTTCTGATGCGCTCGCAAATGCCGACGGAATCGAGGTCGTTGCAACTGCTGGCGGAGGAAAAGAAGCCTTGGCTCTTATCCAGAAGGATCCGCCTGACGTTGTGACTCTCGATATTCAAATGCCAGGGATGGATGGCCTTGAAACGCTGAGCGGGATCCTCAAGTGTAGCCCTTTGCCTGTGATTATGGTTAGCGCGCTGGCCAAACGAGAGGCCGATATTACGCTCCAATCGCTGGAACTGGGTGCGCTCGACTACGTAACCAAACCCAATAGCGAAATTGTCTGTCATGAAGATTGGCGAGAAGCCCTGATACGAAAAATCCGCACGGTGGCCCCGACCGATGTCCGTCGCGTACTAAAGATCCGCGAAGAACGTAAACAACGCATGGCAGCCCGGCGTAAAGAGGCGGCCTTGCGGCCTCCGGTGCCAAATAGCTCCTGTGGAGATTTCGAGGAGGCTTGCATTGCGATTGGCATTTCTACAGGCGGCCCGCCGGCCCTCAATGCCTTGATGTCTTCTCTTCAGCCTCCTCTCCCGCCGATTGTAATTGTTCAGCATATGCCTGCCCAATTCACGCTGCCCTTTGCAGCGAGGTTAGATTCGGTGTCAGAACTCTCGGTCAAGGAAGCTGCCACGGGCGATGTATTGGAATCGAATAAGGTCTATGTCGCACCAGGCGGCCGGCATCTTTACCTGCGGCGCAGAGGGACCCAAGTGGACATTCGGATTCGCGATGAGGAGCCCGTCTGCGGCCATAAGCCCTCGGTCGATGTCATGATGAAAACAGCCGCGAAGGCGTTTTCGGAGCGTTGTCTTGGCGTAATTATGACCGGCATGGGGCATGACGGTGCAAACGGTTGTAGCGAAATTCGAGCAGCAGGCGGATACGTGTTGGGACAAGACCAAGCCAGCTCGGATGTCTACGGAATGAATAAAGTCGCCTTTACTCAAGGCCATGTCGACAAGCAGGTTTCGCTCGAAGAAATGCACTCTGCCATCACTCGGCAATGTCGACGATTGTTTCGTTTGAAAAAAGACAGATCGAGTACTACCGCGTTAGGTTGAACCACAACGACTTAGCGATGTTGTGCTAGGGGCTAAACAGCTATTCTCGGGCCAGACGTAGCGATTATTCCTGGCCAATCTCGAAAGTTGCGAGTGAAAGCGAATTGGTCGAATCTTTCTCGTGCTAACCAGAGGTCTCGTTCCGGTTTTTTTGACAAGCCTAGTGTCTGTACCCCAGCTATCGCTTGGATGCCGGCGGCTCGCTCCTTATTGTGGCGTACGATTTGACACAGAATTGTCAGTGCTACATGAATCATTTAGCGAGTCGGCCTTCGGGCTAAATTGGAATCTTACTGGAGGAAGCCCTGTGAGCCAAAAGAAACATTTGTCGACACTTTTGCTTGTCGACGACGACCCTAGCATGGTGCGTCTCCTGGCAAAAGTTATCGAAAGATCCTTGGGCGACCAGGTAAAAATCGAAACGCTTACCGATCCGGTCGAGGCGCTGTCCCGGATTGAATCGGGAGGTGTAGAGATCCTTCTCACCGATTTAGAAATGCCAGGAGTCGATGGACTCGACTTGTTAAAAAGTGCAAAAAGCCGCAATGCCTATACCCAAGTGTTGCTCCTCACGGGGCACTCAACTCGGGATGCTCTACTCGAGGCGCTCGAGTCGGGGGCTACCGACTACTTGCTGAAACCGGTCGATCAGGAGCAGTTGCTCGAATTGGTCAGCCAAGCCTACAGTCGCCTTCAGCGATGGCAGCTCGTGTTGGCTGAAACTTGGCGGAAAAAACGCACCCAACCGGTAGCAGCCGAATAGTGCGTGTCGCACGGACATATTCCAGTCAATTTAGTGCAGTTCCTTTAATTGTGTAGCCACAGAGTTCACAGAGAGCACCGAGAGAATGTGGTTCACTTCAGTATTTTCTCTGTGCTCTCTGTGTGCTCGGTTGAGGTGGCTATGTTTTTTAAGGAAGTGCTTAGTGCTATCAGCGGAACACCCGCCTGGGGCTTGCTCTAAAAGACGAACGACCCAGAAGAATGCGAACGATGGCGAGTCGTGTATTGGGATCGAATAATTTTATAACTCAAGCTATGAGGAGAAATGAAATGACTTTAACAACGAACGAAAAAAGTGCCGTCTATTCGACGCTTGGAGATGATCCCGATCTGGGAGAATTGGTCGAAATGTACGTCGACGAGATGCCTGAGCGTATTGCTGCCTTGGAAGAGGCTTTCCAAAGCAGCGATCAAGAGTCGCTACAGCGGGCGGCCCATCAGCTTAAAGGAGCAGGTCAAAGCTATGGCTTCGATCCGCTAACTCCCTTGGCAGCGGCAGTCGAGTATGCCGCTCGCGACAAAGAACCCGAAGAGAACATCCGAAAGGTTCTGGACGAATTGCTAGACGTTTGCAGTCGAGTTCGGGCAGGAGTTCCAGACTGACCGCGTGTCAATCGCATGCGGCAGCTCAAATTCGACGACACTACCCTGGCGGCCAGCTCAACGCTCGACCTCCAAGCAAATGGAAATGCAGGTGGTCAACCGTTTGCCCGCCATCCTCACCACAGTTGACGACCACACGGTAACCGTTTGCTAGCCCCAGCTCTTTTGCGAGGCGACGAATCGTGAGCCAAAGATGGCCCAGCAGCTCGGCATCCTCGTCGGCCAATTGGTCGATCGAGGCGATTGGTTTTTTGGGAATCAGCAACACATGTGTCGGCGCCTGCGGCTGAACATCGCGAAATGCCAAACAGCGATCGTCCTCGTAAACAATCTCGGCGGGGATTTCACGGTCGATGATTTTTTGAAAAATCGTGCTAGCCATAATCGCTAATTATTTCGCAGTTGAGAAAGGTCCACGGCTTCGTCCGCTAGCATCACAGGAATGGCATCGATTACCGGATAGAGCATATCGCCAGCTTCTCGCACCAAACCCGCGTCCAGAAGGCGGTCGAGTGGGTGTCCTGCCACATTAACGATTTGTCCCGCCTTGATTCCTTGGTTAATTTGCTCGACAAGCTTCTCATCAGCAAGCGTCAGCAACGATTGGCTCAGGGGACACCGTAATACGTTAAAAAGTTCTTGATCAAACACGTTGTATTTTGTCGCTGGTAGCTACTCTGAGCCACTCCCAACCAGGGCCGGGCGGCTGCGTCTGAAACGAAATATCGGAGCATCTATTGTACGAAGAGATGCCATTTTCTGCTAGCATCCCCCCAAGCGGGCGAGCAGGCAGAGCGCAAGCTTCCTAGTTTACTGCGTTGCTAGCGTCCCGGCGAGGCGAAATTGATGAAGTCGTTCGGATCGTGCCGATGAATAATCCAAGAGACTCTAGTACACCACTTTGGACGAGCAGGCAGATTTTGCTCGCACCTTGGGTGTTCGTTATCTTCCGTTGATTTCTGAGGGATTAGAAAATGACGATAGCTCGACTTGGGGCATTTGTTGTACTGTTGCTTGCCTTGGGGATTTTTCCCAAAATTGCCGGCGCGCAGAACGTCACCTACGAAAACGGGGCGGATGGAGTTCGCTACCAAGTGACCACCCGGGTGATCAAGCGACAAGTTCCTGTGACCGTTATGCAAGATCGGCAACAGACCGTCTACGCTCAGCAGGTCACGACCAAAAACCTTGCCCACCAACAGCTCTATTGCGTGCCTACAACTCAATATCAGTGGCAGTCGCAACTCCGCGGGCGCTGGAATCCTTTTGTGACACCCTACTGGACCCACAACCTGCAACCGGTAACCACTTGGCAACAGCAGGTGGCAAACGTCCAAATTCCAGTAAGCTCGGTAGCTTGGGTGCCACAAACCAAGACCGTCCAGGTTCCGGTTACGCAGTACCGCACAGCCGAAGAGACGGTCACAACTCGAGTCGCAATGAACGAGTCCCGTCGTTTGAGCAGCACGCAACCAAGCGGTGGGAGCACGGCAACCATCGCAGCTCGTCCCAGCACGGCACCTATCGGCGGGGTACGAATGGATAACGACCCCCCTCGCCAGTCAACCGGCGCCTGGCAATCGCCATCCGACTCTCGCTACCGCTAAACAAAAAGTCCAGCGAGCGATAACGGCAAACAAAAAAGGAGTCGAACCCGTAGGTTCGACTCCTTTTTTTAATCTCGCTGTGCTGGCGTGAGGTGGACGGAGGTGTGCCAACACAACGTAAGACGGTTACTTTATCTTTGAGCGGCCCGTCGTCGCGGCTTCCGCTTCGTCGGTGTGGCACCCCATTCCTTCGTCAAGCTTTCAAAAACCTCGGGAGCTTCGTAACGCACAACCTCTTTCGACTCAGGCATCGGGCCAATCAACCCCCGAAAGACAGGCAAGCCTCGCAGACTCAGGTCGGTGCTGCAGTCGTCGATGCCAATTTGAGTATGCATCTTCAGTACCGTTTCTTCGTGGGCGTAATCGCGAGTACGTAACTCGCCATTCTTGCCGCGAGTGACGATGCGAATCGTTTTCTGGGAAGTCATACGATTCCTCTGAGTTGGGGAGGGGACGGGGAAGGAGTGCTTCAGGATAAAAAAGATATCGACCGAGTCGGCGGGACTAGCGAAGGTTTTATCAACCACGCTTACACTCAGAACAGCACGAGAAATCCGCAAATCTGTTCCTGCTCGGCAGGTCCCGCACAACCTGAGCCCACTCAGATCGGGTGGGCCGGTTGTATTGCCTAAGAGCCCATCGACCCTGCGGAGCATACGGTTTGGGCTCTGCTTAGCGTCTCGGGTTTGAGATCCTACGAAAGTCGGGCTGAAACAGCTTGTAACTGCCAGGCAAGATCTGCGGGCAGACGCCCCTGAAGCCCTTCAAAGTGATATTAGCCAGAGCCGAAAGAGATCGAGCCACAACGGCCCATCGTGGCCTGTGGCAAAAAAAGACCTGACTTGGCGATCTGCCTTGGCAGACGTCATTGCTAGATTGCCGCGCTCGTATTAGATTAGTAGCCCATCCGGAGGGTAAGCGAATGGCTAGCAGACTGATTCGAAATCAGTTGCCCCGCAAGGGGTTGAGGGTTCGAGTCCCTTGCCCTCCGCTTTTTAAGTCGTCGACTCCGCGTTAGTTGCAAGTTCTTTGGCAAGCTGGAGAGAGAAAACGCGGAGAGCGATGAGGCAGGTGGATGTCGTTGGTGAAAACGTGCAAGGGCATTGGAGCGTATCGTTGTCGCGTCGTGCCGGTTATCGGTGTGGGTGGAATGAGAGGGACGCCACGAGGATGAAACTGGCGAGTATTTCCTGGAAATCGAGCGAGGCTTAGAGGAAAATGGAAGGCTGAGCGGTTCGTTTGTCTGCGCCGGCAGACTTGCGGCAACCGTGCCTTCTCTTCTCGATTTTCTCCTCTTGCCATGTTCCGTGCAATTTTTTTTCGGCAGCTTCTAGGTGCAGCGAGTCTCTGTTGCTTCGTGGCAGCGTTTGCTGTGGGTGAGCTTCGAGCAGCGGTAACGATTCAAATAGCCGAGGGCCGAGTCCTTCGCGGCGAGGTGGACGCAAGAACTACCGAGCAGCATCTTTGGATTCGTCAGGAAGAAAACCGCATCACGCTGGCAACCCAGGTTAGTTGGTCTTCGGTTACAGCAGCAGCTATCGACGGAAAGAATGTTGAGGTTTCAGAGTTGCTCGAAAGATGGCCTCAGCTGGCAAGCAGCGGCTCGGCGAACAATTTAGTCGAGGCAATGAATCTCGACGCAGGTCTAGATGAGCCTTGCCTTGCTCCTAGACACGCTCCCAGGCGGATCGTAGCGATCGAGATAGAAGCGTATTTGGTCAATCTCGACCGGGACGTAGAGCCCGACGGCCTAGAGCTGGCGATCGCGGCGTTTGACGATCGCGGAGATTCGGTGCCTGTGCGTGGAAGCCTCACTGCCCGGCTGGTCGGTGAGCGCGACGAAAAGCGATCTGGAAAAATTCGTTTTGAAGAACTACAGCGTTGGAGCCAACCGGTTGAGCTCGACGATTTCCAGGAAGGCATTGCCAGCTACCCGTTGCGATTTCGCTTGGTTCGCCCCGAGTTTGATTTCGAGCTGATTCCTTACGCATTACTCAACGTGCGGTTGGGAATCAGCGGAGAAGGGAATTTTGAAGCGAGCATCCCGGTCATGATTCGGCATTTCAATCCGTTCCGCGACCAGCTTCAGAAGTACGTCCGGAGCCGATTTTTACCCGAGGAATTGACCGGAGAAGTGAGACGCCGAAAAGTCGCTTACCCGGGCTCCGGTCTTGGGGCTTGGTCTCGCCATTAGGGGAGAGCGGGTAAGCTGAGAACTCTTAGGATTGGGGCGTTGGTGGCTGTTGTTCGCTGCGGCGGTCGCAGCCGGTGCGTCGCTCTGGGTGCTCTTCTGATTTGCCCTGCTGGGCAGCTTGTTCTTGGCGGCGTTCTTCTAGCTCTCGTTTTTCGATCAGAGAGTTTAACTCGGACGGTAAGTTGAGTCGGTCGGTCATCGGTCGCACCTCAGCGAGTGTCAAAGGGTTTCAGAATGCTTCAGTAGCATAAAGAAGAATAGTACGCGGAGGAACGCAAATCTCAACATCTGCGTTCATCCGCATCTCATTCTTACTGCCGCTGACTGAAAATAGTATAGGGGGCTGTGTTTGGTGGTAGCTTCAACCCTACGAGTAGTCTAACGCAGCTCAACATTCGAGTTGGGTGCCACTGCTGGCTTGCCCAGCAGTGGCACCCGAAAACCAAGCTGCGATGGAATACTAGTGCTTTGTCATAGCTGAAAATTGGGGTGCTGGCTGTCAGAACAACCTACTGGATAACAACTTCTGTCAGCCAGCACTCCAATTCTAAGAGTTGTCAAAACACTAGGGGGTGGTGTTTGTCGTGTCGTTGTGGTTCCAACGACTCAGCGCTGTCGTATTAGTTGAGGTTATTGATAGGCAGAGTTGTCGGTTTGGCAGAGAGAGGCTGTTCGAGCAGGGGAAAGTCTTGGGAGGCTTCCGTTGGTGGCAATGAGATAAGTTCATGGCTGCTTGATTCGATTGGCATGAAGAAATGTCGTCGTGCTAGTCGAACAGGTCGAGGGTTGGTGATGGCGTCGTAAAGACGCGGTTCGTAGATGCGTGGAGTACGGTTTAAGGGCCCTTGGGTGAGTGACTCTTGGGTTCGCATCAATTCCACCGACTCGCGGCATGCTACGATAGGCGTGTAGGGCTGGATATGTGGGACCAGCGTGACGATGATTTCGGTTCTCGATTTAATAGCTCGTCGCTTCTGGAAGAGCACCCCTAGGTAAGGGAGGTCGCCGAGCCAGGGAACTTTGCTTTGGATGATGCTGTCTTCTTCTTGAATGAGTCCTCCGATAACCATGCCTTGGCCATCGTTGAGAAAGATGTCGGTTTCGACTTCGGTAGTTTCTTCTGAGGGGAGCTCGGTAACGGGATCGATTTGTCCGGTCGAGACTTCGGGTTTGATATGCATCAGGATGCGACCATCGCGTGTGATGCGTGGCTCGACCGTGAGCACGACGCCGACGTCGAGAAATTCGACGGTTTCTAGCGAGCTGGTTTGGGTGGTGGTCGTGACTCGAAAGCCAAGCTGTTCGCCGACTTGAATACGTGCCTCTTGGCCGCTGACGACTAGTAGACGCGGCGAAGCGAGGGTTTTGGCGTCGGTTGTGTTTTTGAGCAGCTCGACGAGGTTAGTGAGTGCCGCGCCGGTGGTTTCTAGGAAAAAAGCAGAAGTTGCAGCGGGATTGGCTAAGCCAATAGTGTTGAGCTTGATCTCGTTTCCTCGAAAGCTGGTGAGCGATTCAAAATTCACACCGTTGCGACAGTCGTCTCTCAAATCGACTTGAAGGATATGGACTTCGATGAGCACCTGACGCGGTGGCTGATCGATTTGTAGGACGTAGTCCTGGACTCGAAGTAACTGAGTTGGGTAGTCGAAAACAACGAGCGACTCGCGGCTCCGCCGATTGTCGGTCGGGCTGCTTTCCATAATCCACGATTTCCCGCCCGGGGAGAGGAACCCTTTGACCGCTTGGTCGGCATCGACGGCCGAGGCAAAGTCGAGTTCAAAGATTTGTGTCTTCCGGCCTCCTGCATTTGGCGACATGAAGTTGGCTGTTTCTAAACTAACAATAAAAATAATGCCGTTGTTGCTCGACCACGTGTAACCCGAGGCAGCTAACAGCGAATCGAGGGCCGTTTGCCAGGGCACTTTGGTCAGCGAGGCAGTGACTCCGATGTCGGCAGGGGCGGAGAAAACAATGTTCAGGCCTTGTGCCTCTGCAATCATTGTGATTGTATGACGAAGCGAACCATCGCGAACGGTCAACGAAATGAGGCCGTCTTTGCCTTGGAAGATAATTTCGGCTTTGGGGTCGGGTTTCGCAAATGGAATGAGGTGTTGGGTCGTAGGGCTTGCCGCTGGAGGGGCAGGCAACGACTCGGGAATTTGACCTGCGACCGAGGCGCCGAGTGCCTTGATGGTCTCCCAGGAATCGTTAGCCATGTTTTGGGCAACTCGTGGCTCGCTGCGGAAGCGAGACGTTCGCGAGTCTTGGGCGACGGCAACTGGCGCGCAGGCAAAAAGCAGCAGCAAAACGCTTAGACGAATCGCCCAGCGTCGCAGGCTCGCACCTTCGTGTTGCCGCTTGCAGCAGGTCATTTTTTGTCGTTAGTCCCAGACAGGGTCGAAGAGAAGAGGGTTAGCGTTGTTCGAGCTCAGAAAGCACGACGCCTTGTTTGGTGATGTCGGTAATTTCAAATCCTTCAAATTGGTCGCCAATGCGAACTTGCTGTTCGCCGATGGTTGCCCGTTTTTCTCCCGAGGAGATGACGACTATTTTTGTTCCTTCTTGCATCAGTTGCTTGAGCACGGCTGCCTTTTTTGCTTCACGTTGCGATTTATCAGAAAAGGTGTCTTCGCTGCCGTCGACTAAAGATGCTTCTGCGGTGATGAGCCAATCAGGCTTTGCCAACGGGTCGAATGCGACAATGCTTTCGACCGTCATCTCGGTCCATATACGAGGTGCAGCTTTCGTTTTTTCTAGCGTTCCTTCGGTTTGCTTTTTTGTTTGAGCAAGTTTTGGTCTCTTGGATTGCTCGTTGCTTTGGGTGGTTTGTCTGCTTGCAATTTCGGAGGGAGCCTGGCTTGTCGGTAGCTGGCCGACGATGACGACAAGCAGCACCACGGCAAGCACACCAATCAACGCTAGCTTAGCCGGCGTGGCACCTATTTTTTTCATCCTATTGGGTTCGTTCATAGGACTTCCCCTGTCTTATTTGTATCGTTTGATTCGATGCCATAAACCAATACAAATGTCACTTCGAGAGGGTAGCTTCCAGATTCTTGGTTGGTTGCTAGCTCTAAGTTGATGATCTTAGTAATCCTGGCAAGCTGGTGAACTTTGTCGAGAAATCCGCAGATGCTAGCGAAGCTTCCTCGTCCACTGACAGTGACCTCAACTCGCGAGTGAGTTGGAGTTGATTCCGGGGTATCCCAGGCGGCTTCTTGAAGCCGAAACTTTGCGGCATGGGCTGCCAATCGGACGGAAGACTCAAACTGTTCCTTTTCCAGATCCTGTGGCAGACGCTTCCGCATCGAGGCTGTCTCTTGCTCCAACTGGTCAAGCTCATCACGTAACGAGTGGTGCTTTAGTCGGATACTCTTTCCATTAGAAAGCAGTTGCTCAAGCTGCTTGGTTCGCTCGCAATGTGCCTCGCATTGATCGGCCATCTGCGCATAACTCAGTTGGTAGAACGCAGTCAGCATCGCGACGACCGCAAGCAACCCGGCCGCATGGAACGACCAGCCGATGGCTTTTCGATTGTGATGATGGGAGTTTTTCATACTTGGCTCGTGATTCGATCAGAACGAACTTTGCAGTAGAAATTTTTCGATCTGTTGTTGATTGATAAATTCGGGTTTTGAAGTTCGCAGTTTGACGTCAGCGAACGGCAGGGCCGTTTTCAAGTTTTTTCTCAGGCGGATTACCGATTTCTTGCTGATGCCTCGTCCTGCGACCGAGATCGCCCTGCTCGTTTCGCTTTCTTGTTCCGAAAGAAGCGACGCCGATTGCTGAAACTCAAGCTTTTCAAGGTAAACCTGCCCTTGGCTTTCGGCGACCGTTTTCCCTACGATGCCGAGCAAGGTGACGACCGGGGTATCGATTTTTGCTAGCGCCAACGAAATTTTCTCCTGGGCTTGTACCAGCTCAATTCGCTTTTTGAATTCTTTACTGGCTTTGTTCATCTGTCGGAAAGGCTCGTAGCGAGCTTCAAGAGCGGCGACTTCCTCGCCCTGCTGATGGACAGGCAGCCAAATAGCAAACCAAGTGGGGATGAATAAAAACCCTAGCACCGTCAAAACGACAGTCCACTGGCGGAGTCGTTTACGAGCACACGTTTGAACACGCGAGCGATTCGACATCAAGTTGAGATGGCGTTTCATGGCTTCTCCCATGCGAGTGCCGAGAGGGCGATAGCGGGACCGAATAAGCAGCTTGGCATTTCCGGCGTATCGAGGAGGGCCGGTTGCTCTTCGCCGAGTTGCCACGTTTCGACTTTGGTTTCTAAGTCCTGGGCAAGGTGCCCCGCGAGGCCGCGAATTGTGGCTCCGCCTCCGAAGAGATAGAGACTCTCGGGGAGAATGGACCGTCGTTGAAACTGAAGGTGCGAAAAGGTCCGCCGGATCTCGTCTGCCAGGCGAGCCAGGGGTTCAGCGATAATTTCTTCGACTAATTTTCCCGCCGGCGAGGAGGTCGAACTGGCAGATCCCCCGAGCCCGTACTCTTGCAGCAGACGTTGCGATTCTTCTCTGGTGACGCCGAGTTCTTCAACCAATCTGTCGATCAGGCGGTGCAAGCCGCAATTTTTGAGATTGCGAACATAAACGGGTCGACCTTCGACAACCACACACAAGGTGGCTTTTGCAAAACCCCAGTCGAGGGCAGCGGTTGGCACAGTCGAGTCCGCTGGTTCGACGAGAGCAACTGCTCGTGCGAGCGACAGGGGCAAACCGTCGATCGTTTGGCACGACCATCCCGACTCGGTCAGGTCGTCGAACAACTGGTCGGACCAGCGCGTGGCAACGGTCAGGATATTTAGTTTCTTAGCGATGCCATTTTCTTCTTCTGGCTCGGCGTCCCAAACGTCAAATTGCAATCCTTCGGCGGAACGCTGAGTTGCCATCTCGATAGCACCACGTACTTGGTGGCTCTCGATTTCTCCGCCAGAGGGGCGGTCAAGCGTATGCACACCGCAAATCGCCATCGGAAACGTCGCTGCGGCTTGCTTGCCGCGGAAGCTGGGATGCAGAGAAACGGCAGCACACATTTCGTCGGCAGAAGAAAGCGGATTGAGCTCGGCAAGTTCGGCAATTGGCCACGCCACGCGACGTGGCACGATCGCTAGACCGGTCACCCGAAGGCCTTTCTTGCTGCGAGTTAGCTGGGCAAGTTTTACGGTGGAAGTGCCAACGTCGACGCCGACCCATCCTGTTTTTTGAATACCAATCATGGGCAATAAAAACTTTTGTGTACGTTCTAGTAATCGATTTCTTTACTAACTTTGCTAAAATATCTGGATGCTGAAATTGGCTTTAAGGATCGTAACCCGACGCGTAAGCGAGGGAGAAGCGGGGCTCCGCAGCATCCCTCGCTTACGCGTCGGGTTATGATTTGTTTTATTCCCTAACCTCCAACCTCCAACCCCTTCCCTTAATGCCTGTTTGCGAGTGTCGAAAGATCGAAGACCGGCAGCATGACCGCCAGCACAACTCCTGCGATGATGATTCCCATACCGACCGTAATGATCGGTTCGAGCATGCCGATCAACTGTCGCATGCCTGCTTCGGCTTCTTCTTCGTAGTACTCGCCTAAGAGCTGAGTCACCTCTCCCATTTTGCCTGTTGTCTCGGCGGTAATAATCATCTCTCGAGCCGATTGAGGAATCACCTCGGTATCGGGCAGAGCGCTTTCTAAGTTTTGACCATTGACGACCGCATCTTCGAGCTTGGCGAGTAGCTCTTTGTAGAGCGTGTTTTCGATCGCTTGGCGTGTGAGTCGCAAAGTTTCGAGCAATGGGACACCACTTTGAAGCATCAAACCCATCAGTCGACACATGCGCCCTACCAACTGCGTGCGGCAGACGTCGCGAATCACTGGGGCATGGATCCAGAGCGTGTCGAGCGCGCGACGACCTTGCTCGGTCTTTCGCCACTCGCTAAATCCGACCAAGCTTCCGACCACTAGCGGGGTCCACAACCACCAACGGGCCCACATTTCATCGGCAACGGCGATTAGAAGTCGGGTTATCGCTGGCAGCGGGACGTCGTACTGTTCAAAAATCGTTGCGAAACGAGGCAGCACAAAAAGCACCAAGGCAACCAACACGGCGCTGGATACCAACATCAGCAGCACAGGATAGGTCATCAATGCACGCATCGTTCGCCGAGTACGTAGCAAGCTTCGCTGCATATCGGCAAGCTGTGCAAGGACTTCCGACATCTTGCCGGTAGCTTCTCCTGCCGCAACGGTTGCGATATAGCTCGGATCGAAAACACGAGGGTGCTGTCTTAGGGCGTCTGAAAGCGTGTTGCCGGCAAGTACGGCTTCGTGTACTTCGTAGAGCACCTGAGCCAAAGCGGGCCGCTTGCATTGCGACGCCAAGCTTCCGAGAGCCGACGAAACGTCGACGCCCGAGCGAGTCATGATTGCCAGTTGCGAAGTAATTTCTGCCACATCTTGTTGACGAACGGCACTGCCACGGCCTTTTTGCGAGTTTGCCTGGGTGCTTTGCGAATTCCAGACCGCTCCTTCTCCGCCAAAGTGAGATCCCGCTTCTTGAGACGCACGAGGGGCGCTGGTTGGCGCGAGCATCGATTTTTCAAAACTGGTGGCACTCATTTTTCTTATCGCGTAAGGTGTTTTTTTGTTGAAGGAAGTGGCAATAGCTGGTGTTTATTCGACAAACGCAATGCGTCCGATCTCTTCAAGGCTTGTCTCTTCACGCTCGGCTAGCTGCAAACCGCAATCAAGCAGTGTGGCATAATTTTGGTCGCTAAACCATTTCCGTACCGCTTCTAAGCTTGATTGATCGGAGATCAGCTGTCGCAATTCGGCGGTCGCGGGAAGTACTTCGTAGATGCCGGTCCGTCCTCGAAATCCCGTATCAAAACATTCACGACAACCTTCCCCTTTTGCAAAGCTGCGGCGCATGTCACCTTGGTAATGAAGCATTTTCAGATACTCGGCCGAAGGGTAATACGAAGTTTGGCAATGGGGACAAATCGTCCGAACAAGCCGTTGTGCGACCACCCCCGCCAGCGCTGCTGCGAGCTTATAGCTTTCGATGCCCATGTCCATCATTCGCGTGATGGCGCTTGCGCTGTCGTTGGTATGTAGTGTGCTAAGCACGAGGTGACCTGTGAGAGCCGCTTGAACGGCAACCTGGGCCGTTTCGGCATCGCGAATTTCGCCGACCATAATCACATCGGGGTCTTGTCGCAAAATCGAACGTAAAGCAGTTGCAAAATTTACGCCGCGGTTCGAGTCGACTTGCACTTGGTTGATCAGTTCCACTTGGTACTCGACCGGATCTTCGACGGTAACGATATTGCGATGGACCGATTTGATAAGTTCGAGGGCCGAATAAAGAGTCGTAGTTTTTCCGCTACCCGTTGGGCCGGTGACAAGTACCAACCCATAGGGCTTGTTGAGCAAGTCTTTGATATGGCTTAGGGTGACATGCGGGATACCAAGCTGATCGAGATCGAAAGTCAATCGTTGCTTGTCGAGAACGCGGATGACGATCTTCTCGCCCAAGACGGTTGGCAAGGTAGAAATACGCAAATCCACTTCTTTACCATCGGCGATCACCTGGCAACGACCATCTTGTGGGACCCGTTGCTCGGCAATGTCGAGCTTCGCCATGACTTTGATACGAGACACAATCGCAGGGAAAATATCTCGACGTGGCCGAAGCATTTCGACCAATTGTCCGTCGATTCGGAACCGGACGGTACCAAACTTGCGGCTTGGTTCAATATGGATATCGCTCGCCGACTTACGTATCGCCTGGAGGATAAGGTAGTTCACCAGATTGACCACTGGGCTACCGTCGACCAAGTCGTGGACCGAAGCCACGTCCATGTCGGTTTCGTCAAGCTGCAATTCAACCGCCGCATCGTCCAGGTCGGCAGTGACGGCATCGACGCGAAAATCTTCTTCGTACGCTCTTTTTTGCATCCGCTCGATCGCCGCCTGGAAGGCGAACACAGGGCGAACGTTCAGACCTGTCAGACTCTCGATTTGGTCGAGCATGTCGAGATCTTGCGGATCGGAGGTCGCTACAACAAGCTCGTCGCGGATGCGGAACAGCGAGAGGAGATTTAATTTTTCGGCCAGCGGACGTGGAATCAGCCGCACAGCAAGCGGATCGAGTAAGCCCTCTCGAAGGCGTACCCCTGGCACGCCGAGTTGTGTTTCGATAAATGGCAGGAGTTGTTCTTCGCTGGCAAACCCAAGTTCGAGCAACGACTCGCCCAGCTTCTGCCCTTTCTCGGCATGGTGGTTGAGCGCGACTTCCAGGTCGTCTTCTCCAATGAGATTGGCGCTAAGCAAGCGTTGCCCAAGTGGCCCACGGAGAGCCGCTTCGTTCTCAACGTCTTCCCTGTCCTGGGCAAGCGGGAGATTTTGAGACTCGGTTTCTTCGGGCAGCGTGCTATTTTCGATTGATATTTCTGCGACAGGAGTCATTGGACATAGCTCCCGACCGCAGTCTTGGTGTCGAAGTGGCTTTCAAATCGTTGGTCGACGCCCGTGATGCGTAGAACTTCTTTGCATAGCTGCGGGATCGCCGCAAGTTTCATTGCCCCGCCGCGTAGTTGGAGCGACTCCTGGACGTCGAGCAGTGAGTCCAGTCCTGCACTATCAATCAGCGCAACTTCGCTCATGTCGAGAACAACCATTGGTTGGCCTTTGCTCAGGCGGCTCTCGATCGTTTCTAAGAAGTCGGCAGCGTTTTCATGGCTTAATGGCGCCAAGGGTTTGACAACGTCAACCGCTCCTCGAGATTCAACTTGAAACATAGCGGGTTACTCCAAGGGAATCGTGATCAAGAAGGTGCTTCCCTTGTCGAGCTGACTTTCGACCGTCAGCTCGCCACTATGCATACGTACGACTTCACGTGCCAAGGAGAGCCCTAGCCCGGTACCAACCTCTGCTTGAACTCGCGGATCGGCACTACGGAAGAACTTTTCAAAGACCTTGGGCAGCTCTTCTGCCGAGATGCCGACGCCCGAGTCTTCGATAGCAATCTGTAGCTGTTGTTCGTCGATCTTTACTTTCAGAGAGACATGCCCCCCCTCGGGCGTGTACTTCGCGGCGTTGCCAAGCAGGTTGACCATCACCGCGACCATCTTCTCTTTGTCGAGTTGAAGTTCGGGCATTTTTGCAGGGAGCCGCGACTCGAAGACGATATTCTTTTGTTTCATCACCGGCATGACTTTCGCCTCGACTTCTGCGAAGAGACGAGCCGTTTCTACTTTTTGACGTTCCGCCGAGAGCGAACCGACTTCCATACTGCTGATGCTCAGCAAATCGTCGACGAATCGAGCCAACCGAGTCGTTTCGCTATTAATGATGTTGAAAAATTCTTTCTGCTCCTCGACATCAATGTTATCGCAAGTTGCTAGGGTTTCGGCATACGCTTTGATGTTTGAAAGTGGTGTTCGCAACTCGTGGGTGGCGGTATCGATGAACTGATCTCGCATTTTTGCTGCCAACTTTTGCTGAGTCACATCTCGCAGAGTCCACACTTGGCCCGCTTGCTTAACGCCTTGCAAAGGTTGACGAGCAATGCGTAGCACCCGATTGGTCTTGCCCGTGTCGAAATCTGATTCAGAGACGACCGCCCGATTGGCTGACTGAGGATCTAATAGCGGCGATTTCTTGAGGGAAGGTATTTCCTCAAGAAGACGCGACTGCAAAAGAGTGCCGTTGAGATTGCCCTCGTTCTCGTCAGCATCAAGCAACGCCGTGACGGCTCGGTTGGCAAACGTGATACGGCCTTCCATGTCCGTTACGGCAACGCCATCGGATAAATTCTGAAGGATGTTTGTCAGGTCGTTTTCTTGTCGCGAGGCAACCGCTTGAGAGAGTCGACTGTCGAGGTCGCCTTCGCCCGAGCTGTTTTGTAAGTTTTTGACGAGGTCGGCTAACCGATTCCACCCTAGTGTCGTGGCGTCGCGTGCGGCCAGAGGTTCGATGCTTAACTCGCTGCCGGCAGGTGCGAGCGCCAGCTTGCGAAGCTGCTGGTCTACCAAATCCATTTGCTTGGAAAGACGAGACAGAATAACTGCCCCGCCAATCACGAGCACCAAAGGAACCAGAACCGCGAGGGGTGCCATGTGGGCAACTTCGGCAAGGGTTCCTAACAAACTAGGTTCGACGACTTCGATTTGCAGCGAACCGAACGGTACCTTACTGGCTACCAAAGGCACCCGATATTGCCGGCGCCCCTGCCCTTCTTGATCGAGATACCGAACCCCCGAGACATCGCCCCAGCGTAGTGAAGTACCAGACGGGGTCTCGGCGGTTTGGCCCACTCGTCGGGGGTCGGTATGCGCCAAGATGGTGCCGTCGGAAGCAACCACACTTGCGTAGGCGAGCCTCGCTTCAGATTTAGCACGGTCTAGGATTTTGAAGAAGTGATTCGACCCATGTCGAACATATTCGATTTCGATCGCCGCTGCTGTTTTGCCGAGTCGTGAGATGCAGGAATTGATCGTACGCGAGCTTAACACTCGATGCGAAGTGACTAGCAGCCCAATCGATAGCCAGCAGACAGCACCCAAGCAAAAGAGCAGGTAGCAGGCAACCACCTTACGTGGAAAGCCCAGTTGCGGACGACGACGAAACATGTTTTACCTGTCGTTTGCTGCACGGTTGTTTTCGGTCTTGTCATTAAGCGGGCTGTGCTAGTAATTCGCTAACTGACTTGACAATGGCGGATGGGCTGAATGGTTTGGCAAATGTCGCGGAGATACCTAGCTCTTCTCGCAATCGGTGAAGTTCTAACTCCAAGCCCTTAGCAGTAAGCAAGATGATAGGACAATGGGCGTACGCGGGTTCTTCGCGTAGCCGCTGGCACAACTCAACCCCGGTCATCTCGGGCATCTGCTGGTCCGTGATCACGATATCAAAATGCGATTCTAAGGCGAGCTCGAATGCGACTCGACCGTTGCAGGCTGTTTCGGTTTCTAGCCCAGCGCCTTTGAGAGCAAACTGAGTTATCCGAGCCAGTGCAATGTTGTCGTCGACAATCAGCGCCCTTTTAACACGTTCTTCCATTCTTTTCTTGCCCCTACTTATGCTTTGTAAAAATTAAAGCGCGTCGTAGTTGACGGCCGCATCACTTGAAGTTGCTGCCCCGTAGTTGCAAATGAAGGTGCCATCGGCGGTGTTAAACTTCCAACCGGCGCTCGATGGATTATCAGCGACTGTGGCCCCCGCACCTGTTGGCACGACGTTGAAATTCTTGTTCGCTACAAGGCCAACCGGACAGATGGGAAAAGCCCCACGAACGAAAGGCGCGATCGCAGTTCGGAAGTCGGCTCCTGTGCTCGTGCAAGGAGGCAGAGCACCACCGTTTTCGGAAGCATAGAGCTCTATGGCATCGCGAACGATAGACAGAGTTTGCTTAAGGCCGTTGTCCGTGGCGTCGCTCGAGACGCTCAACAGCTTAGGTGCAGCTACTCCAGCGAGTATGCCCAAAATCATGATTACGACAACCAATTCGATCAACGTAAAACCAGTTTTCATATTCTTCTTCATTATTACTGTCCTCAATAAGTGGCCCAGGTTTATTAGGCGGGTATTCAGTTGCATGAAGCTTTCTATCCAATGGTGTCTATCTGCCAAACAGTAGCTTTCGGTTATTTGCTTTGCCGAAATGTACAGGAGCCTAAGGGAAGATTTGAAGCTTTTTACCTGGGTACGTGCTCTTTGAGGGGGTTACGTCGATTGTGGCGTTTACAGGTTTTTCGGTGGTTTACCGTCCTGCGGTCAAATTACTTGTTTGCCCAATAAGAAGAAGAGAAGGTGTTTTCGTACCAATCTCTTATTCAATTGCTGCGGTGAGCTACTCTTGTTCTGAGAAGCTCCTGGCCGAGACTGCGCAGATCTCGCTCCAGTAGCTTTGTCCGTTCCCCGTGAAACCCGTTCCCCGTGAAAATCTTCCGCCGCCGAGTAGGAATAAGGCAATGTCTGTTGACGTAGCTAAAACAGTAAACAAAGTGCTTTCCCCGCACCAAAAGGCCGTCGCTGCCCTCGAACAGGCATTCGACGCTACTTTTGTCCTGTGGACTCGCGAGGAGTATGCCGTTTGGGTGTCCTCGTCTCCTCCTGCCATCAATCCGTCGACAAGCGATCCTAGCTTGCCGGGCCTCATGCTGCTGCTTGAAGAGACCATCGACACAGAGAAGCCAAATCACATCGAAACATTTCCTGGACAGCACCTGCTTGCTGTCCCTTTGAAAGGGCTTCGTCACGATCCCCGTTGCTGTGCCGTCGCTTGCTTGACGACCAACTCGCCCGAGCTGCTTTTGCAACTGGCGGAAGCCAAACTGCAAGAAATCCAGCACGCAAAGGACCTAGCTAGTATCCACGAAGAGAACGCCTTCTTTCTCAAACAAGTCAGCGAAGATTTCGAGGAGCTTGCATTTCTCCGCACCATGGCAGAACGACTCGTCTTAGAAGACTGCTCGAGCGGGACCGACGAACTGGTCGCCTTTATGCTGCCGATGCTAGGGCAAACAATTTCAGTAGAAGAGTTTTATTACCTAGACGCAGAGTCAGGACCACAGCCGCGCGTCGATCAGCAGTGGTTTGCGAACGCAGAGCAGGCTTCAAGATTTTCGCATCTGCAGCTAGAGAACCTTGTCCGCCACTACAACGACGTCGCTCAGAAGAGACCGGTCGTCAAAAACCAAATTGCAGAACTAGGCCTTCACTCAGAGCTTCCCGACTTGCATGAGTTCGTGTTGGTCGCGGTGTTCTCTGCGGTGGGACCCATTGGTTGGCTTCTTGGGGTGAACAAAGTTCAACCGGAAATCTCGACCGAAGAAGAGCCTCTCTGGCAGCTTGGTCAAGACGAATTTGGCACTTCGGAAGCTTCGTTCATTAGCACCGCAGCCACGATGCTGGCGTCTTACGCCCATAATGTAGCGTTTATCAAAGAACGCGAACGTCTGCTGATGAGTGTGGTCAGCACCTTGGTCTCGGCAATCGAATCAAAAGACAACTACACTTGCGGCCACAGCGAACGAGTGGCTCGTTACGGAAAACGATTGGCCGCAGAAGTAGGCTACGACGAAGATGCCTGCGAGAGGCTCTATCTAACCGGGCTTCTGCATGATGTCGGAAAAATCGGAGTCAGTGATGCGGTTCTCAAAAAAGAGGGCTCCCTGACCGACGAAGAGTTTGCCGAGGTACAGAAACACCCCGATCTTGGCTGGGCTATTCTACGAGAGCTTGAGCCGCTCTCGTACGTTTTACCTGGCGTACTGCACCATCACGAACGAGTCGATGGCAAAGGATACCCCGATCGACTTGAAAGAAACGAAATTCCGTACGATGGCCAGCTTCTGGCCGTGGTCGATGCGTTTGACGCAATGACAAGCGATCGCCCATACCGTCAAGGGATGGCGGTCGAGAAGGCCGTGCAAATTTTCAAGGAGGGGGCGGGAACTCAATGGAATGCAGCCTTAGTGGGTGCCTTCCTAAAGATTCTTCCAGACATCCTTGAGATTAAAGACAACTACGTTCGCCCCCCTCTCCCAATACGGTCGAAAACCAACCACGGACTGAAAATTATTGCTAACCCTAACACCGCAAACCTCTAGCTCGTCATCTAAACCCGCTGAACAAGGCCACGCATACGTCTTGTTTTGAATAAATCGAATCGCGTTTCTACTTATCTCAAATTCGAGAGGATCTTATGGATAATTTTGTTGAACTCACCACACTATTTCGTCTGCCTTTCATCTGGTGCGCAATCGTTCTCTTTGTTGGCGGAGGGGTCTTAGGACTTGCTAGCCCGCGTACGATTAAAAAAATCAATTCCGCTTTTGCTTCTTCGGTCGACCCGGACCAAAAAGTTGGGATCCTCGACCGAGTGGTCGACACCGATCGAGTCTTGCTAAAGTATGCTCGCGTTCTCGGAATGTCCTCCTTGGCAACCGCTACCGTCCTGATCTACCAGCTTTTCTAGCCACCTTGGTAATTTTTGGTAGAACAGCGAGGCACTACGATGCTGAGAACTTCTCGAACAGGCTACACGATGATAGAAGTCGTGCTCGTGATGCTCGTCATGGGCATCATGGCCGCGGCTGCTGCGCCCCGTTATAGCCGCATGGTTTCTCGATTTCGTGTGGAAGCAGCGGCCAGACGAATTGTTGCCGATCTCAGCCAAGTGCGTGCCCGCGCTATGACAATTGGGGCTGCAGCAGGGGAGGAAGTAAGCTTCTACTCGGCGACCGATCGATATCAAATGCGCGGCGATCCCGACCCCAACCACCCGAATCGAGAGTACTGGGTTGAATTTTCAAAGACGGCTTACCCGGTCGACCTTGTTTCGGCGACCTTTACGAACATCGAGGGCGACACCAGCTCTGAATTGGTGAGATACAACATGTACGGTTCCCCAGAGTCCGGTTCCTCGGCAGCTGTACCTTTGGCCAGCGGAGAGATCGTTGTCGCCTCGGGAGGCCAGCTGCGTACGGTAGTGATCAACTCGGTTACCGGCAAGGCGAGCGTCCAATGAGCGGGAACAATCGAGTCAATCGAAAATTTGCTCGAAAGCAAACACGGCGAGAGCATTCTCGTCGTGGGCATACGCTACTAGAGCTTATTGTGAGCACCGCGGCGGGAGCGGCCTTGGTGGCGGGACTTTTTGGCAGCCTTTACATTGCTAGCCAAAGTTTCGACCGAGGAACTCGTGCGATTGATCAGTCGGCAGCGCAAGAGATTCTAAGCGACTTTCTCAGAGACCTGGGCCAAGCCCTCCGTTTTACCGAACGCACGGCCAAGGCGGTCACGTTCACTGTCCCCGATCGCACGGGAGACCGCTTGCCCGAAACGATTCGCTATGCCTGGGGCGGCACTGCCGGCGACTCGTTGACCTATCAATACAATGGTTCGGCGGTTGTAACGCTCGTCGCCGGCGTGCAAAACTTCGACTTGAGCTATATGACTCGAACAGTAACAGGCATGGATGTCGGTGAGCCAACACCTATCGCTGGCGTAATGCTCGAAGAATTCACCGAGATGAAAGAGGGTTCGGGCAACCAGTCAACCACGATCGACACCCCGCCCAGTACCAACGCCGGCGACCTGTTGATAGCCGTGCTTGTTACGGATGGGAACGACACAATCTTACCGCCGGCAGGTTGGAACGAAGTTTCGCTAGGAGTGAGCTCAAATAGAGTTGCGGTTGGCGTGTGGTGGAAACTGGCCGGAAGTTCGGAACCCGCATCCAGCACTTTTACTTGGACCGATTTCGAGCAATCCTACGGTTGGATTATGCGATTCACCGGTCACGATGCCGCCAATCCAATCGACGTAAGCGCCGACAACAGCGGCAGCTCCTCAAGCCCTGTTTCGCCAGCAATCACGACATCGATCGATAATGCGATGATCCTCCGAATCGGGGGATTTGACGATGACGATATCACGCTCGGCGACACGGGATTGAGCGGACATCAAACAGTCGTGATGGATGAAAGCAAGAATGGCAATGGCACCCTATCGGGAGGAGCGGGGCACACCGCGCAAGCAACGGCGGGCGACTCAGGTACTGCAAACTTCAGCCTAACTAACAGCGAAGAGTGGTGGACGGTCACCCTCGGCATCGCGCCCGCTCCCTGAGATCCCCGCTCCTTGAGATCCCCGTCCTTTGAGATCAAAGTCCAATGAATTTTTGCAACCACCAAATTACGCGGCACGGAACAAGCATGGTCGAGGTCGTCGTCGCGACGTTGCTCTCGGGAATTGTGATTATCGGTTCACTCGAAGTGATGGGCGGTGCGATCAAGACTCGAACTGCGAGTTCGCAGTATGCTTTGGGACCCATGCTAGCCAGCGAATTGCTTGCCGAGGTGATGTCGAAATCGTATGAAGATCCCGAGGCACCGGGAACCGGCTCGCTATTCGGAGTTGGTAAAGAGTCTGGGGAGTCGGCCCGTAGTACCTTCGACGACGTCGACGACTATTGGAACTACAGCGAGTCGCCGCCGCTAGACAGCAACGATCAGGAGATGACGCAATACTCGGGTTGGTCGCGTGCCGTTTCTTGGAGGTACGCAAAGACTGGCGACACGAGTTTTTCGTTTTTTCCAACTGGATTGACGAAGGTCACCGTCACGGTGACTGCTCCTGACGGAAGCGTGACTAGACGATACGGAATTCGTAGTAAAGATGGGGCTTTGGAGCAGCCTGTCGCGATCGACTCCGAGATCGTGACTTGGGTAGGGGCGGAACTTCAGATTGGCGCTCAGGGGATTGCCCGGGCAGGAATCAATCTGACAAACGCTGCAACAGATTGAAATGAGTACTTTTGAGATTTAACCATGACTCGTTCTTCAAAAAATCAACGTATTGCCAATCGCGTCGCGTCGCGCCGTGGAAGCATCTATCTGGCCGTGCTCGGCGTGGCGATGGTGGTTTCGATTATCGGCATGGCCTCCATGTCGATTGCCCGGTTGCAGCTCAGGTCGACTCGAAACCTTCAAGACTTAGAAGAAGCGCGGCTGCTGTCGCAATCGGGGGTTGACTTTGGTTTGTCCAATATGCAATCGCTAGGAGATTGGCGAACCGATCGCACGCATGCGGTCGAATTTGCTCCGCTTGCCCTTGGGAACGGCACAATGACCTATGTGCTTCTCGACGACGACGGCGACCTGGAGGACGATCCAACCGACACCGTACATCTTCGAGGCATCGGCCGAGTCGGCGACGCCGTTTTTGCGACCAGCGTCCTGCTAGAACCGGGAGGAGAGGGATTGACCTCGTTAGAAAGCTCGTTGCACTCCGACGAAGGGTTGGACCAGGACCAGGACGGGAGCATTACGACGAACCAAACCGTAAGTACCAACGGCGATATCGAGAAAACCAATGGCAACCCGACGATTACGGGAGACGCTTGGGCCGCCGGGGATATCGATCTAGGGGTCTCAGGGACCGCCTTGGCAAACCAAACCCCCGGCAAGGAGATGCCCGCCGAAGCAACTGTTTTTGACTATTATCTTTCCAAAGGAACTCGGGTCAACATCGGCAGCATCCCTTTGCAGACGATAAGCGATCTGGTCATGAGCCCCACGAACAACCCCTACGGAACGGAGACCAATCCGCTCGGGATCTACGTCATCGACTGCCAAGAAAGCGATCTGCTTATCCAAGACGCGAGAATCCATGGAACCCTAGTCATCTTAAACGCCGGATCAGGCACAAGAATCGACAAAGACATCCACTGGGAACCAGCGGTAGCGAACTACCCTGCCCTAATGGTGCAAGGCAATCTTGAGATGAGGTGGCATGCCGAACATCTATTGAGCGAGAACCTACGAGGCGTCAATTTCAATCCGGCACACTCTCCGTACCAAGGAGTCAGCGACTCGGATATGACAGACGAGTACACAGCTGTCATCAAAGGGCTTATCTACATTTCAGGGGACCTGGCCATCACATACACATGCAATCTCGAAGGCATGGTGCTTGTGGGAGGTACAGCTGAAGTCACCAAGGGACTCACACTTACCTACGACTCGAAATTTCTCAACTATCCCCCTCCAGGGTTTGCTAAGGGTGCGGTTATGCAGATTGTGCCGGGCACATGGACACGGGTCTCATATTAATACAAGTGCGGCAATTTGCAGAGGGGTGATGCCCTGTAGGTAACCTAGCCTTGAGAAAGACCTTCTCGCGACCTGCGTATCGCAGTGTTTGCGAGCAATCCCTTCCACTCGATTCCATACAAAACTTGCCTGCAACGCTATGACAAATGCCGGAGCAAATCTGAAAATGGCTTCCTTTGCTCAAGAGGTGATGGAGGTCCACAAGTATTTAGAAGCATTGTTAGTTGCGGCAGTTTTTGGGATTACGGTTTTCATGCTGACCTCCGAAGTCGAAAACCCCGTCGTTTTACATTTGTACTACGTTCCCGTCATATTAACGGGTTTCTTTCGCGGGGCGTACCACGCCCGACTGATGTCGCTTTTTTGTATCCTGACCGCGACGACCGTATTTCTTCCCGCCATGTACGATGCCTCCGTTGAGCCCACCTCACTCGGGCCAGTTTTCGCCTTCATGCTTTGGGGAGCAACTCTGGTGCTGATCGCCATGCTCGTGGGAACTCTGAGCGACGGATGGCGCAGCGCTATGAGCGAGCTTTGCGTTGCCCACGAGCGGGATGTCCTCACCGATTCTCTGACCGATGCTGCCAATCGTCGGGCATTCGAGTATGAACTCAACCGGCGTTTGGCCCAATGGAATCGCGATCAAACACCCCTTTATCTCGTTCTTCTCGACATCGACCACTTCAAGAAATTCAACGACCGCTATGGCCATCAGGCAGGAGATGCCGTCCTCAAGTCAGTTGCCAAGGTTCTGCAACAAACGGTGCGCGAAGTCGATCTCGTTGCCCGATACGGAGGCGAAGAATTTGCTCTTGTGATCTCCGGAACCGAAGCGGACGATGTCAAAGACATTGCCGAACGAGCTCGCAGCCTGATCGAGTCTTCTCGTTTTCCTCACCGAGGGTTGATGCTACGGGTCACGGCAAGCCTTGGCG
Source organism: Planctomycetota bacterium (assembly GCA_024278955.1). Classification (GTDB taxonomy): domain Bacteria; phylum Planctomycetota; class Planctomycetia; order Pirellulales; family Lacipirellulaceae; genus Bythopirellula. The sequence continues at coordinate 26,014 of JAJRSE010000071.1, forward strand.
TTGCTCAGATCAGCAACGGAGAAGACATTACTTCGCTTATCCAACGCTCTGATGCCGCGTTATATTGCTCAAAGGAAGCAGGTCGTAACTGCATTCATTTCCACGATGGAACCACGTGCCAGCGATTTGGTCTGGGCATGGCTACCGAAACAGTCGATTCGCTAAATGAAAGTTCCACGCCCAACTCGCCTGACGTCTACACGGATGAAACAACGGGATTACCCGCTCAAAAGGTTTTCCTCGAAGAGTTCCGACGACGCACTTTAGAAACACGCCGCTACAGTGGCGATCTAGCGATTGCCATCGTTGCCATTGACGGGCTCATGAAAGACACGGACCGTGATGTGCGGACACAAAAAGTTCTCCTCGCAACCATCTCCCAACTGGCTGCTTCGGTGCTTCGCGAAACCGATATGATTGCACGCTACGACGCCAATTGTTTCAGCATACTGTTTCCCACGACGTCGATGGAGATGGCGTTGGTCCCGCTAAAACGGTTGAGCCGTGATGCATCGCAATATTCCAATGCACACTGCCCCTCGCTTTCCTTTTCGGTCAGCATCGGCGTCGCAGAAGTGTTGACTGCAGAACCCCCCGGTTTAATCTTGCAGCGAGCCGAGCTGGCTCTCGCCGCCTCAATCGCGGCAGGGGGCGACTCACTTCATGTACACGATGGCGTCGATTGCAACTTGGTTCACGTCGATGGCCTAGTCGCCAAATAACCTGGAAACAAGCGAAACCTGGCTCTTGAACTGCTCTTTAGAGCCATCTGCGAAGCCAACGCGGCAGATAATCGCGATGCCGATTCAACAGCGCTCCCGTAACCAATACGCCATCTTCTTCAAGACGTCGCAGGGCGCGTTGGGCTTCTTGACGCTTGGTCGCTTCGCTTCGAGCAACCAGCAAGACGGTATCCAACTCTCTCGCCAAAGGCAAAGCCTTGCTTAACGCCTCGGCTACCGGGAGGTCGACGATTACCAGCCCATACTCGGCCTGGAAATATTCGAGCATCTCTGCCACCATGTGGCTTTGCATCTCCAGCCCGTTCGAGTCCGAGAGGTTGCCTAGAGGAAGCAGGTCGACGTTTTCGCCAATGGGTTTCGGTTCGCACTCTCGCGGCGAAAGTTCTCCCGACAAAACATCCAAAAGCCCCCCCTCATTGGCAACACGAAAAACCTTTTGCAACGAGGGCGATCGCCAATTGGCGTCGATGAGCAACACGCGCTCAGCAAGCTGCGATCCCGCGTGCAATGCGAGGTTCGCTGCGAGGGTCGTAGACCCCACACCAGCTTGACATCCCGAAAATCCCACCGTCATCGTTTTGCCAGCAGACGGTAGCGAATTGAGACGCCAGAGGAGCGCGTCGTAGTTCGCTTGCCGCGAACTTAGCGCTCGCGGCTTACGCCGGCGAGGTTCGGAGTAACGTGGAGCCTTTTGAGGACGATTTTCAACGTCTTCGCGGGCATTCGCATTTTGCTGTACGGTGGTATTGTTGTTCATCGGTATCGACCTTTAAGGAAGATGCTCTTGTTTTTTTACTTAGGCGGAGACTTTGGCATAGCTTCGTTTGTTGGGAATTGTTCCCAACACGGGAAGTTGCAGCGATTCTTCGAGCTGCTGTTCGGTGTAGATGTTTTCGTTAAGTTTCTCGCAGAGAAATACCATCGAAATCGTTGACGCAAACGCAAGGATCAGCGTAAGTGCTCCTACAAGCAATTTGTTTGGGTTCACCGGCTTTTTCGACAAGGTCGAAGCTTGAGCGACAATCACATTCGAGATCCGCTCGTTGTCGAGTTCTTGATCGGTACGGGCTTTCTCTAGGTTCTCTGCCGATCGAAAGAAATCGGTTTGAGCCATTTGAGTTGCGCGTTGCAGGCTATCGATTTCAATTTCATAGTCGTTTAGCTCGTTCATTTGGGCGAGTACCAGCTCGCGATGCTCATCAAGCTTGGCCACCCGAGCCTCAATACCGGCCAAACTGCTTTCCTCTACCGCGAGCGAAAGGGAAATCGACCGATGGTTGGGGTTCACATCGCTGGTGGTCTCGTGTCGGGCAGGATCTTCTTTCGCAAGCATCGCTTCTGCCTTCTTGAGCTGCTTACGAGTCGCTTGAAGCGAAGGGTGATCTTCAGCGAACTTGGCCTCTTGGTCGAGCATCAGCACTTGCAGGTCGTAGAGCTGCGAACGCAAAAGGTCCGTACCGGTATTCGGGAGCGTGACTTCCATCGAAACCATACGCTCGGGCACAGCAGACAGTTGTTTCTTCATGTCGGCAATCTGAGCAAGAGAAGCCGACCGTTGCTGGAGCGATTCGTAGCGGCTGTTTTCGATCGCACTAAGTCGATTTTCCAAGGAACCGCGGCGCGACCCGATAGAAACGATATGCATGCGATTCTTCGCTTCTCGCAACTTGTTGACGGTCTGGTCCAAATGCTCGCTTAGCGACGCATGCTGCTGTTCAAAAAATGCCTTCGATCCGCTAGTCTGGTGAATCCGAAGATGTTCGAGACGATAAACTTCGACCAGTGTTTGAGCGACCCGTTGAGCCAGCTCCGGGGTCTTGGCATCGTAGCCTACGGCAATCAGAGTTGAGTTATGTTCTGCCTGGACGTTGAGATTGCGTCCGATCGTAATGATCGCTTTCTCGCGATCTGAAATCGGATCGATGCTTCTCACAAGTTGCACCAATCGGCCAACCGTGTTGCTTACAAAATCAGAGAAAAAATTACTCGTGTCGTCCCCCACGCCGCCCTTTCCCAGCACCACATCTTCGCCCAAGCGGTCGACGACGCCCTCTATCACGCCGCGGCTTCTGAGCATGTCAATCGCAGTCACAATTTCATTTACGCGACCGCTCGATTGCAACGAAATCGTGTCGCCCGTGGTAGCCGTGGGGTCGAGGTTTACCGATTCACGGCCCACCTGCATGAAAAGCTTCGCTTCCGAACGATAAGTGCGCGGAGCGAACAGGAGTACTAACGTACCCATCGCGAAAATACAAAGAGGGAGTAGCACGGCCTTTTTCTTATGCCGAAACAGCGTGGCGACAAAATCACCCAGGCGATAGCTCCCCTCGCCGGATTCAAAGGAATTAGTATTCATCGTTCAATCGTTCTTTGTGCAATTTGCGAGGCAATCTGGGGGCGGCATCGTCCTACAGGGACTAAACCCGGCGCGAAACGCCTAATCCTCTATCTTAAACAGCCCGCTAGAAAATCACACTCGCTGAGACGCTCATTTCTTCCCTTTTTCCGGTTTCTTTAGGAAAAGGCCGGGGCTTGGAGATTCGCGACTAGCCAAAAAAGAGCCAATACGAGTGCTTTGTCAGGATTGACTGCCGCAAGGAGACTCGCCGACGACGCGGCAAGAAAAGATGACGTACGTTCTAGCAAAGCCCGGGGATTGCAATCCCCGGGCTTTTCATGATGAGAAAGTGCACTCTGAGAGAAAAGATCAGTCACCGGCCGGCGGGTCGTACTCAAAATCTTTCCACTTCATCGCTCGGCGGAAAGGTTCGATGCGGAGCATAACCTCGCCATTCTGAAAGAGCCGTACCGTGCCGTTCGACTCGCTAACCGTGATCGCAATCGCGCTTGTTGCACGGCTGATCGCGGCCCCAGCCCAGTGTCTTGCACCCAAGCCTTTGCTTAGGCTTATTTCCGCCGCAGGAGAAGAAACATACTGACACGCTGCGACCACCGTGCCGTCTGACGAGACGACCAACGCACCATCGAGCTGCGAAATCTCTTTGATCGACTCTCGCACTTTCGGATCGCCAAGCCGACGGTCGCTCGGACTGTATCCACGCACCGGGTCGAAGCCTAACGGGTAACAATGCTTCATCACCTTGCGATGATCACCAACAATAAACAAGGTTCCGACCGGCTTGCCTTCGCGACCTTCGCGGCCAATAGACACCGCGAGATCGACGACTGCCTTTAAGGTCTCGATCGGGATACGAGTTTCCAGCTTACGAAGGTCGTGTACGGTGAGGCGTCCCAGGTGCTCATCAAGGCGAATCAGGCTCAACGAATCGATCGTGCCCGATTCAAAGCCGCTATAAAGAGCAACTACCCCAGCACCAGGCGCAAGCAAATCGTCTGCTACGCTTTCCAAAATAGCTTGCGTCAGCCGCTCGTATACCGGGCTGTCCGGGATATTCAGCTCGACCGTGTCGAATCCGAAGTCATCAGCCTTAGCCAAGTGTTGGCGGCGGTCGCTAGCCAACAAAACGTGCATCTTGCCTGTCGCAGCGCGAAGCTTTTCCCAATCGATCGAGCCTTCGAGTACAAACAAGAGAGCATCGGCATCTTCGAGTTCTGCCAATCGAGTGGCAACGCCACAGAAGGCTTCGAGCTGATCAGTAAACTTGATCGAAGGGGCCATCTTGCTACCGCACGTTCCTAGGAGCAATTCGGAGTAAGAAATCGCTGCCTAGCGGCATACGAGAAATGTAATGTAGTGGAACCCCGCAAGGACTTCAATGGAGAATCGAGAAATGGCGACTCCTTCAAAGGGCTCTCTCTGGGAACTTTGAGATGCCCTACTCGGTTTCGTTATTCATCATTCAACCTTCACCACGACTCCCTATTCGCTACCTTTTCGATCTGGCACGATCCGATCGAGGCGATTTCCCCGCCACGGGCATGTTCTCTATTTTGTCGTAGGGAGAAAATACCAAGCGATCGTAGACTAGCAGTGCATGGATCGCATGCCCCAGCGGGCCCGTTTCCCAGTCTTTGTTACTGTTGTTGTACATAATCGTTGCCAAGTAATTCGCAGCTCGGGTGGTCTTCGACGATTTCAACTCTTTCTCGCTTGCTGCGTAAAGGAGCCACTCGAGCAGATGCCCAGTCGTTTTGAACTTTCGATCAATGCTTTTTTCGTTGCCGGGCCCGCGAAACCATTCGGTGCTAAAACTGCCGTCGCGATTCTGCAAACGATAAGCATACTGCTGATAACGCTGTACAAACTTCTTGGCTTTGAGGTACTGCCCATCCACAGGCTCCCCTCGCTGTTGCCGCGTTTTGTAGGCAAGAGTGAGACCGCTTAGTCGATGCGTACCGCCACAGGCGGCTCCGCGAACCGGTTGGCGGAGCTCTTCGGAAATCAGCCGCGAGATATTCCACTGCATCCCCTGGTCATTCATCCATGTGGCGTCCGAGTCGAGATAGTGCATCAGACCGATCAATTTGAACGTCAGTTCGGTACGAGGGTAGCACGTTCTCATTTCCATTTTCACAAGGTCGCCAATCGTAAAATCGTGACCTTCGATGCGCATCGGATAATCTTTACTCACCTTCGCTTGGGCCAGCATTGCAAGCAACTGACCTCGATGTCCCTGCAATGCGGGGCCAACTCGTACACGCATTTCGCCCTCATCGCTCACATACATCAGCGTACGTCGCTTACACGATTGATTGAAACAGAGCCAGCCGACCGCCGAGGTCGACTTACCCCGCGGGCCGCCGACTAGCAACTTGCTGTCAACTTCGTAGGCCAAAAGTGCGTGCATCATTTCCCAAGGGCTACGATCGCGAGTGTTCAGCGGCCGTCCATGGTAGTAGGTCAGAACTCGACGTATTTTCTTTCGCAGATTCTTTTGCGATGTCGTGAGGGGCGGCAAGTTTGCCAAATTCACTCGCATCGGTTCCGAAGTAAGTTCCGCCTTGGGGGTCGGAAAACTCTTGACCACCAGCGGCTTGGCCTTGGCGGTCCTACGACTGGTCGTCGATTTCTTTGCCGACTTCTTCTTGGATTGCTTCGCTTGATGGTTGGTGTTGGATTTTGATTGCGAGGTGCTACTTTTTTTCGTCGATTGGCTTCTCGATCGAGTCGAAGTCCGAATCCGACGCGCCACTTTCTGAGGGGCGACCAACTGAGGGCCAACCAAGCGGTCGGTTGCCGTCGTAGCTTTCGAGGTCGTAGCTTTCGTTTTCGTTTTTAGTGCGGTCCCCGGTTTTTTCGCCAGAGACTTCGTGCTGCTGGTTTTAGGAGAAATCCATTTCGTGAATGGCGAATCCACAAGTTGCGGTTTGTGACTCGAAGCAGAACGAGCTATCCGGCGAGCTTTTGGAGCTGGTTTCGCAGGCCAAAGAAGTCGGGATTCGACGATCGTTTCCTGGCCGAGCACATCCAAAATCGAGGGCGGAGTCCCAAACTCTTGAGGCGCAATCTGCGCGCCCAACGTCGAGCGAGATTCCATGGCGTTGGGATCCCAGTCGGATTCCGCGCCTTGAACAATCAGATTCATCTGTGTCGAAAAAACGATCAAAGCGAGCACACCTAGAGCGCCGCTAGAAGATGGCAACAAGCGTTGCATCGAACCCCTCCCCTTAGTTTCCCTACTTCTGGCTCGGAAAATTTATCGTCCCAGAAGGCCCCACCTGTCCTGTCGGCATCTGCCGATACGCCACCCTTGCTGGACATAGAAAAGCACGCCCATGCAGTTCATATCGGGCAACAGCGCGCAGGAATCCACAGAGAAGCCTGACTTTTCGTTCGCTACCACGAAGTCCGAGACGTGAGCAAAACTAGTCAGACAGGGCGAGAATTGTGGCAAGCCTCAGATGCGCGTTCCGCGCATAGCATGGCTTGACGCTGAAATGCCAGTGCGGCAACTGGAAAACGTCCGCGCGACACGCACCAATATTCCATCGCTGCTTGGTTTTCGGGTGCCACTGCTGGCTTGCCTAGCAGTGGCGCCCAACTCGAAAGTTGAGTGCAATGGGATACTATTGGAGTAGTTCGAGAGAGAAGCTACGTTGCACTGGGTGCTAGCACGGAACGCTAGAACGGCGAATACGATTTAATTCGTTCGGCAACCGAAACCTTAGCCTGGGGTGATACTTGAGGCTGCTTCCCAGCCGCGTAGTCTCGCCAAGCTTGGACATCGTTGCCAAGGTCCAAACCGCTAACCGCCCGCAGCGACTGAATTGCCGCATACTGCATTGCCGGATCACGATCGTTCACCGCAATTGACAGAGCCGACACGCTTTCGGGCGAAGCGATATTTCCCAAGGCGTCGACCGCGGCCAGACGTGCGTCAAGTTCATCGTCGTTTTCGATCACAATTTTCAGCTTTGCGATCGAAGTGACTTCGGCCCGTTGCCCCAGTTTCTGGCAACAAGCAAGCCGTACGTCGAGATCGTCGTCGCTCAAACCGGCCAGCAAAACTTGGCCAGCCAAGGGAGTCGAGTACTCGGCAATCGCCTCTTGAATCGCCTTACGAACCAGGGGGTCTGGCTCGGTTTGGATTTGTGTTGCAAGCTGTTCGGCAAGCCTTGCCTGCTCGGTCGCGTCAATTCCCTCAGCCCGAGCCCCCATCTCCTGAATCGCCGACATTCGCATACCGGGCGTCAGTATTGAGGTGCGTTCTTTCGCATGAAAAGGCCAGCTAGCACATCCCATCGCAACGAGAGAAACGATCGCTACCAAAGACATCGCTGTCAGAGACGTTGCCGGCGAGGTCACACGTCGACTAAATGTTTGTAAGGCCATGGGCAAAGTGCTTGTCGTGAACCGGCGCGGCAAGAAACCTTGCCAGCAGGGACGGGAGATACAGATAAGTGCCGCGAAACATTAGCAAACCCCCAATCTGCCGGCCATGCCAACTTTTTACTGCCAGCAGAGGGCGATATCAGCCCAAGCAAGCGGCTGGTAGAATAAACGGTCGGCTGTGCTAGCACCCTAAGGTTCCTATAATCGCGAAGCGTATGAAGTCTCCAAGCCCTGCTTACTCATTGCTTGCGGCCAGCCTTGCTGGGCTGCTAATTTGCTTCGCGCTAGCAGGCACACGATTAAGCGGACTCCTGATCAACTCGGCTTGGCTCGCCGCGGGGACGCTCGCCGTGAGCCTCCCACCAGGAATTTTTCTCGCGGTTCTCACCGCCAAGACCTCGCTCGCCGGACGCCGTTTTGTTCAACATCTGCTCATTGCGCTGCTGTTCGTACCCCTCTACGTGCAAGCCGCTGCTTGGCAAACTTTGCTTGGGCCCACGGGTTGGCTAACGGGAGAATTGCCTTGGCTTGTTGGTTGGCGCGGTGCTATTTGGGTCCACGGCCTCGCCGCCATTCCTTGGGTGACTTTAGCCGTTGGCGTTGCGCTGCGAAACATTCCTCGCGAACTGGAGGAAGAAGCCCTGCTCAGCTCCACCCCTTGGCAAGTTCTTATCCGCGTCAGCCTCCGCCGCGCGGTTCCCGGCATCCTGGCTGCCAGCCTTTGGATCGCAGTGATCTGCTTCGGCGAAATCGCCGTGACCGATCTCTTCCAAATACGCACCTTCGCCGAAGAAATTTACACGGCTGCCAATCTCGGCACCTTGGGCCAAAACCTTACCTCCTGGGAGGACGTCCCGCAGCTCGCTGCAAACGACCTCTGGCTTGGCACTGCCGCTGTGCTGATGTTGGTCTTAGCAACGCTTGCCGCAATCTGGTCCTGGCTACCAAACTCCGAACAAGCCTCCGAGAACGAACCTTGGATTTGGCAAATCCGAGCAGGCCGTTTTTTCGCAGCCCCTGTCATGTGGCTTTTGGTTGCAATCATGATCGGAGTGCCGGTCGCAAGTCTCATGAACAAGGCCGGAATGCAAACTCGCCGCGTCGATCAGGCGATCGTCCGAGAGTGGTCCGCCCCTAAGGCCGTAAGCATGGTTCTCGAAAGCCCCTGGGAGCACCGCCGCGAATGGCGTTGGTCTTTCACTCTCGGCAGCGTGGCTGCATGTGCCGCGACGTCTCTCGGGCTTCTTATTGCATGGTCGCTACGAACACGTTGCTTACCAACTTGGCCGGTAGCATTTCTATTAGCCCTAGGGTTTTCGATTCCAGGACCTTTGCTCTCGGTCTGGCTGATTCAACTCCTGAACCATCCTCTCGATTCCTTCTGGTCGCCGCTCACTTGGTGCTACGACCATACTATTCTGGCCCCCGTCTTGGTTCAATTTCTACGGGCGTTGCCGCTGTCGACCCTCGTTCTTTGGTCTCAGCTAGCCACGGTGCCCCAAGAGGTACTCGACAGCGCCACCAGCGAAGGGGCCGGCTGGTGGCGGCGACTGCTTTTGGTCGTCGTGCCGATGCGATGGCCAGCAGTTGCGGCCGCGGCGTGCATGTCGTTGATCGTCGCAATCAGCGACTTGGCGGCCACACTCCTGGTCGCACCTCCCGGCGTGGCAACCCTTTCGATGCGTATCTTCGGGCTCTTACATTACGGAACCGAAGACCGCGTCTCGGCCCTCTGCCTCGCGCTGGCAATCTCGATCGGCCTCCTCACAACAATCGCCTGGAGTGTCTTGACCAGAAAATCGACAAAGTCTCACTTGTAATGTCGAGATTCACTCCGTGAATCTCTCCTCTGGTGATTCGCAGAGCGAATCTCGACATAACACCCCAATCGGCTAGAATGATTGGGCCGTATCCTGCTAAGCAAGCCCGCTTGATTTCTACGGAACAAACTTTTCATGCCTGTGCGACTTCGCCGCTCTCGATCGACCAAGCTTCTGCCTGCCTCCTGGGCAAAAATCGCCATGCGCCGCACGGCTTGGTTACTGCTGATGATCGCGGTCGTAACAACCACGGGTTGCAGCGGCTGCAATTCCAAAAACGCCGCCCAACAAGCAAGCGAAGAGGAAGAAGCAGAGAAAAAGAAAAAAGAAGCCGAAGAAAACAAGAAAAAAGCTCCGATAGAAATTGGTCCCTTGCTATCTCAACTCGGCCAGGACGAAGCCGCCGACCCAACCATCGCAAGCGGCAACCCAAAAGAGGGATCGCCCATTCTCGTTAAGCCGGGGCATTGGACTCCAACCGTCCGGCGTATGAAAGCCAATTACGAAGACTTCGTCGGACGCACCTCGACAGGGCTATTTGACCGACGCAACCAGCCCTCGGTACTTCGCTATACTCGCTACACCTACGAAACCACCAGGCCGGTACTCTTGGCCAAAGGACGCGAAAAAATTATCACCGGCGAACTCTTTGTTCCCGAATACACCACAGGCAAGCGAATACATTCGCGACTCTTCGAGCAAGAAAGCGGACGCGAAACGCCAACCTCGCCTCTCCCACTGCAAAAGATGCCTTCCTATCAGTATTTTCTCGTCGTCCTGGCCAAGGAAGCCTCTCGATACACTTACCTCAAAGTTACCGATGCCGTGCGCGCACCGTGGGAAGAAGAGCTAGAAGAAACCTCTTCCCCTCACTATCGAGTCGTTCTCGCCGATGCCGATCGCCCGCTCCCCCTTTCAACAAACTCCCTTGCTTGGACAAGCATTTCGACCCTCATCTGGGACGAAGTCGACCCAAGTCGCATGTCGGCAGAGCAGCAAACTGCACTCCTCGATTGGCTCCACTGGGGGGGGCGAATACTTATTAACGGACCCGACTCGCTCGACACGCTTCGCGGCAGCTTTCTCGATCCTTATCTCCCTGCCGAGAGCGAAGGGCCACGTAAGTTCGACGCCTCCGACCTAGCCGCTTGGTCAAGCCTCTGGGCTCGCCGCAGCCAAGGCGCCGACTTGCCCCCGCTCGTCCCCAAGCAACCCTGGTCAGGCATTCGCCTCAAACCACGCGAGGGGGCTCGCGAGTTGCTAGGCGGCGCCAAATTGTTCTTTGAACGCAACGTAGGCCGCGGCACGGTCGTCGTATCGGCCTTTCAATTGGCCGAACGCGATTTTATCAATTGGCCCGGCTACGATTGCTTCCTAAACTCGGCCCTGCTAAGTAGACCCCGTCGGCGATTCTCTGCCGGCGAGTACGGCGGGCCGCGCGTGACTTGGCAAGATTTCTCGCCGCAACGACTCGATGCGCACTTCATCACCGGCCTTCGCCTTTTTGCACGAGATACCGCTCTCAAGGCAAATTGGCAACGCGTTGCCACGACCAGTAACAATCAATTCGGAGTACTCGACGAAATCGTCACCGAAAAAGTCGATCGCCCCGGAGGCATCGCCGCCTGGAGCGAAGATAGCCCCGTCTCGCTTGCCGCACGCGAGGCCCTCGACGAAGCCGCTGCCGTCCGAATCCCTAGCGCAGGCTTTGTTCTTACCTGCCTGGGGCTCTATCTCATCGTCTTGGTGCCGCTCAACTGGATTGTCTTCCGCAGTATGGGCCGAGTCGAATGGGCATGGATCGCCGCCCCTGTGATCGCGCTGCTCGGAACCTGGACCCTAGTCCGACTTGTCCAGCTCGACATTGGTTTTGTGCGAGCCCACACCGAAATCGCCTTGCTCGAATTACAAGGAACCTACGAGCGTGGCCTGCTCACCCGCTACACCGGCCTCTATTCTTCGCTCTCGACCACTTACGAAATCGCTTACGATGAACCCACCACCATGGCCCTTCCATTTCCGGCCAAAGAAAAAGACGTCCTCAAAGTCGGCGATCGCAGCTCGCCCGTCGTCTTCGAGAAGCTCCGCAAGACCAGTTTGCAAGGCTTAACGGTTTCCTCCGCATCGCGTCGCGCGGTCCACAGCGAGCAACTCGTCTCGCTTGATGGCTCCCTACGCTTGGGCACTTCATCACGCGGGAGCACGCAAATCGAAAACCGATCGGGCTACAACCTTCGCGACGTCGTCGTTGTCCGGCGGACATTCGTCAAAGGCAAGGAAGGAGATTCGCTCGCAAGTCAGCCCCAAATCATGGGCTCTTGGGTTGGCGAGCTTCGCAACAACGGCACCGCGGTACTTGGCCCCGTTCCGATCGACCTCGCCGCAGATCGCATCCCCTTCGAGCAAGAACGTACCCAAGCAGCCCTTGTAAGCAGTACCCCGAGGATTAATGTCAACGCACTCATGAAGCTCGCCTTCCAATTTCCCGGAGACAACGACCCCAGGCAAAAAAACCGCGAAGAGGTCCGTCTCGTCGGAGTCATCGACCACATGCTTTCCGGCACCAAAACCACGCCCATGGCGTCGCAAATCCGGGGAGCGACCGTCGTACTAGCTCACCTAAAATACGCCGCCCCGCCCGAACCTCAACCCGACGTCAACAGCCGTCCCGACGTCATTACCGAAAAACCCATCCCAACCAACAGCACCAAGTAAATAGACAGGGGAAGGAAATTTGAATCACAACGACACAACGCATATTTTTCGTCCTGTTCGTCGTGCCGTCGTGGTTCATCCTCTCGCAGCCCACAACTCGCAACTCAAAACTCTCCTCCCATGATCGAACTAAAAAACTTCGGCAAACATTACGGCGATTTCGTGGCCGTTCAGAATTTGAATCTCAAGATCGAAGCCGGCGAAATGTTTGGCTTCATCGGACCCAACGGTGCCGGCAAAAGCACGACCATCCGTTTCCTCGCAACCCTACTACGAGCAACCCACGGCGAAGGCTTCGTCAATGGGCATAGCGTCACCGGCGACCCGATTGGCGTACGCCGAAGCGTCGGCTACATGCCCGACAATTTCGGCGTCTACGACGGCATGAAAGTTTGGGAGTTCCTCGACTTCTTCGCCGTCGCCTACCAGGTGCCCAAGGCCCGCCGTAAAACGGTGCTCTCCGATGTCCTTGAGCTACTCGACCTCACCCATAAACGCGACGATTTTGTCAACGGCCTCTCCCGCGGCATGAAACAGCGGCTCTGCCTCGCCAAAACCCTGGTCCACGACCCCCCGGTACTCATCCTCGACGAGCCGGCCAGCGGCCTCGACCCGCGCGCTCGCTTAGAAGTAAAAGCCCTACTCAAAGAACTGCGCAACATGGGTAAGACGATTCTCATCTCAAGCCATATCCTCACCGAGCTCGCCGATTGCTGCACCTCGATCGGAATCGTCGAACGCGGTCAGCTGCTACTCCACGGGCCAATCGACAAGGTCTACCGCAAGATCGCAAAAAACCGCCGCATCGAAGCTCGCTTCACCGGCAACCCCGCACAGGGCATCAGCCTCATCCGAAGCGACCCGAACGTAACCAGCCTCGAACTCGACCCCCGCGGCTGCACGCTTGAGATGAAGGGAAAAGACCCCGAGGTCCAGCGACTCCTGCGGCAACTCGTCGCCGCCGACTGCGGCCTACTCTCGTTCGGCGAAAAAGAACCGACGCTCGAAGATGTGTTTATGATGGTTACCAAGGGGCTGGTGACGTAAAGATCCCTGTTTAAAGCACGGTAATGATGTCCCCTAGCTGGAAATCAGTCACGCCTTTAGGACACTTTCCGGCTAAGGTCGATGCTTCCCGGGTCGCGAAGCCTCCGCTGTGTAAAGGCTTGCAGAGGAGAACAGTTTTGGTACGTTACCAAGCTACAAGATATTTCCTTCCACTGTACCACATTCACCTTGCAGAGAGCTGCGATGGAAACAACTGTTCAACTCGTTATCGTTTCAGCAGCTGCCAGTGTCATCGTCGCTGTGATTACTTCAGCACTAACCAAGCGGGCGGAACGCCGTGATGATCTGCACCGTCGTGAACTCAAACATTATCGCGAGCTTCTGTCAGCAATTTCCGAGTTAGCAGTTGATGGAACTGACAAGAATAAGGCTAATGTCCGATTTGCTCACGCAGCCAATACGATTGCACTTGTTGCACCTCAGCCAGTAATAAATGCCTTGATGGATTTTCACGAGGAGGTTCGAATATCAAATACTAATCGAACTTTGAAAGGCCATGATGCCAAGTTAAAAGCTTTACTGTTGCAGATTCGCAAGAGCCTCCAGATGCCATTTTCCGATATCCCAGAATCGTTTCATTTTCACCTCATTGGCTCATCCACTCCAAACGAATTGACCTGACATAAACGTATCTCACTCCGCAGTCCGTATGATGGGCCAAAGCGAAGCGGCGGCCCATCGATTCTATCGACGTAGACCTTCTCGAAACGATGGGCCTATCGGCACCATCCTACCTCGGTTTTGGTACGTTGGCCACTTCGGCAACCTGACTCAGGATGAGTTTGAATTCACAATTCTTCATAAGGCAATCTTTCCTACCCCAACAACAACGGCGCATCGCCCTCCGCGTCGCGTTCTTCCCACTGCTTACGAATCTCGCCCAAGCCGTAGACGCACAAATCAAAATTTTCGCTTAGCCGCTCTAGCACCTGGTCAGGCGCCGATTTTTTATCAGCGGGTAACCGACTCGCCAGCAGGTAGTTGCGTTTGCCCTGGTCTTGATAGTCGAGCAGGCTATCTTTTTTTCCTTCGCGTTGCCGCTTCGAAATTTCGGGATACAGCCCCGTCCAGAAAAGCGTGTAGTCGCCGATGTGCCGATGCACCCGGCGCCGCGCCACGCCTTGTCGTGCCTGGGCCTCGGCCAACATGTCGGCCACTTGCGAAAGCCGTTCGCCGGTCGGAGTACGGACGCCATAGATGGCATCGGTCCGAACGAAGTAGACGAGCATCTCGGACAAGTAATCGACCAACGGAGGGTCCGCCACTCCGAGACGCGTTGTGAACGTGTACTCAGTCAGACCGGCAAAGAAACGCCGTAACAATTCGTTACGCGAAGAATGAGGTGAACTCGCTGTCATAGACGACCTCCAAGTGAACGGGGGTCGGTTGGGCCGCAACCGTTTGCGACTCAACCCGTTCAATTTTACCTTGCCAACCGAGGGAAGGTCAAATCGAGTCTGTCGGTAATAACGCCTATTCTATCTTCGGCAAGGCTTTTACCGGCACACCAGGAAAAATCGTGCAAGCAAGAAACTCTCGCACGCTAAGCAAAAAGAACCCTCCAGAGAAGAATCAAGCGAACCACAACGGGCATGGAGGACACCAAGTTTTTTTAATTGATTTTGTCGAGAAACCCCTGGGCCTTTCTTCATCGAAACGGATGAAATTGCTTCTTCCTCAGTGTTCTCTGTGTCTCGGTGGTAATTTTTCTTCTTTGAACCGTGAACAGTTACGTACAGCCTAACCAAGCTCGGCCACCAGCGACGCGACATACTCACCGATTTCCCGCAACGTGCCGCCACGATCGGTTTCGGCAGTCTCCATCCGCCGGACAATGGCCGAACCAACAATCAAACCATCTGCTACCGGTGCAAGCAGTCGCACATGCTCGGGCTGGCTAATCCCGAAACCTATGCAGACGGGTAGCGGACTGTTTTCGCGTAGCCAGCCCACTCGCTCGACCAGCTCGTCGGGCAACTCGGTTCGCTCTCCCGTGATGCCCGCAATCGACACGTAGTACAAAAACCCGCTCGACGTTTCGGCAATTCGCAGCGCCCGATCGCGAGGCGTTAGCGGCGTGACCAATTGAATAAGGCTCAAATCTCGCGATTTACAAACTTCGGCAAGTCGCGGCGATTCCTCAAGTGGCAAGTCAGGAACAATCATTCCCGCCACACCATGCCGGACCAGCGCGTCCGCATATTTCTCGACGCCATGGCGATAGATAATCGCGTAGCTCCCCATCGTGACAAGCGGAGTTTCCACTTGCGGCGTCACAGCCCCAAGAGTTTTCAAAATCTCGGCAAGCTTCACCTTCTTGTTTAGCGCTCGTGTATACGAAGCCTGAATCACCGGCCCGTCGGCAATCGGATCGCTATATGGAATACCGACTTCGCACATCGAAGCCCCGCGAGCAGCCAGCTCCCGGATCATCGCAGCCGTAAACTCCAAATCCGGATCGCCAGCCGTCAAGAAAGGCATCAACGCCTTACGGTTTTCCTTGCGAAGTCGAGTAAATAAATCGTCGATAGCGGACATGAGTTGAGAGGTAGGAAGTTGGAGGTCAGGGAGGAGAAGAAAAAATCAACAATCAAACATCACACATCAACCATTCCCCTTCAGCCGAGCAATCTCCGCAGCATCCTTATCGCCGCGACCCGAAAGGCATACCACCACGCGATCGCTGCGATCTCGCCCGCTCGCAATTTTCATGGCCTGAGCAACCGCATGAGACGACTCCAGCGCCGGCAAAATGCCTTCCAAACGGGCCATCAAATCAAAAGCCTTCATCGCATTGTCGTCGGTGCAGCTGGTGTAGGTCGCACGGCCCGTCGATTTCCAATAGCTATGCTCCGGGCCCACGCCAGGATAGTCGAGCCCTGCCGACATCGAATGCACATCGCAGGTTTGCCCGTCCTCGTCCTGCATGACATAAGAAAAGCTCCCGTGCAGCACGCCCGGCTCGCCGTAAGTTAGCGGCGACGCATGGTCGCCCGGCTGATCGCCGCGCCCGCCGGCTTCGACGCCCACCAACGAAACTCCCGTATGTTCGACAAGCGGGTAAAACATCCCCGCCGCATTGCTACCGCCGCCGACGCAAGCAACCACCACCTCGGGCAAGCCGCCCAGCTGCTGGCGGCTTTGCTCGATCGTTTCGCGACCGATGACCGATTGGAAATCGCGCACAATTTTCGGAAACGGATGCGGGCCAACCACCGAACCTAGAATATAGTGCGTCGTTTCCACACACGACATCCATTCTCGCATCGCTTCGTTCACGGCATCGCGAAGCGTACGCGAGCCGCTGGTCACAGGCCGCACCTCGGCGCCGAGCAACTTCATCGAAAAAACATTCGGCGCCTGACGACGAATATCTTCCTCGCCCATAAAGACAATACACTCAAGCCCAAAGTGAGCACACGCCGTAGCCGTTGCCACGCCGTGCTGCCCGGCACCCGTTTCGGCAATCACCCGGCGTTTACCCATTCGCATCGTAAGCAGCGCCTGGCCTACCGTATTGTTGATCTTATGCGCGCCTGTGTGATTCAGATCTTCCCGCTTGAGCCAAATCTCGGCACCGCCACAATGCTCGGTCAATCGCTTAGCAAAATACAACGGCGAAGGGCGACCGACGTAGTTTTTCAGCAGATCATCGTACTCTGCCTGAAAGCTCGCATCCTGACGAGCAGCCTCATACTGCTCCGCAAGCTGGTCGAGCGCATAGATAAGCGTCTCAGGGACATACCGACCGCCAAAATCCCCAAACCGTCCGGCAGCGTCGGGAACCTCAGCCGAGCACGACGCGTCGGTAGGTGGGGTAGTAGCCATAAGTGTCTCCGGGTCAAACCCTCAATTCTCGATACCCACGCCCCAAGGGTCAAGGGCCTGCCCTCGTAATCCCCACGCAGCAACCGGCCCGCCACGCGGTCCGCGAAAGCGAAGCAATCCAGCCGCCGCCCTACCCCTCCGCTATCGACTCAAACGCCTGGCTACGGAAGTCGCGCAGCGCGTCGATCATCTCTTGCATCGACTGATAACGATTCAAGGGGTCTTTTGCTAACGCCTTCATAACGATGGCCGCTAGCTCCGGAGGGATGGGTCTTTGGGGCACAAGCTCCTGAGGCGGCACAGGCACCTGATTAACAATCATATCAAACGTTTCGCTCACTTGCTTACCGCGCAATGGCTCTTTGAGAGTTAGAATCTCGTAAAGCACCACTCCGATGCTGTCAACATCGGTCCGGGCGTCAATCGCTTCGCCTCCGCCACGCACCTGCTCGGGCGACATGTACAGCGGCGTGCCAGGACGCTGGCCCATGGAGGTCAGCTCCTCGTGTTCCATCATGGCATGTTGCGTGTCGTCTCCGCCAGAAGCCCAAACTTTGGCAACGCCCCAATCAAGTAACATCACTTCGCCAAAGGAGCCAATAATCACATTCTCTGGTTTCACATCCCGATGCACGACCCCATGGGCATGAGCATAAGAAAGGGCATTGCAAACTTGAATCATCAGCCCCAACATGCGGTCGAGGTTGTACGTTTGGATCGCTAACAAGTCGCCTGCTATCTGTCGTTCCAAAATATCGCGAATGGTTTCGCCTTCTACCTTCTTCATCGTAAAGTAGAGACGCCCCTCCGTATCGTGACCAATTTCGTAAACAGGCACGGTGTTCGGATGCTGTAACTGGGAGGTGACTCGAGCCTCACGCAGAAAACGTGCTCGCATAGATTCGTTGTTCGCCAAATGCGGGTGGATCGTTTTCATGACGACCATCCGCCCCAAGTTATTGTCCAAGCAGGTGCGCAGCTGGGCAGCCCCTCCTTTGGCAAAAGGGACAAAGTCGGAGTAGCGGTTGAAGCTGTTCGAGAAATATTTCGACAGCTGCTTGTCCGTCACCTTGGCATCAATCCGAGGGTAAGCATCGTCTCCGGAAGCGTCTTTCGATTTTTCAGTCATAGCAAGCATCAAAAAAGTAAT
Source organism: Planctomycetota bacterium (assembly GCA_024278955.1). Lineage (GTDB taxonomy): Bacteria > Planctomycetota > Planctomycetia > Pirellulales > Lacipirellulaceae > Bythopirellula. The sequence continues at coordinate 44,095 of JAJRSE010000071.1, forward strand.
AGAAACAAAGGCAGTCCAGCATACTCTCCAAATACCATTTTAGTACCAAATCGTAGAATACCAAAGGGCACTGATCGACGACCAAGGCAAAATGCAAAGTCAAAACAAGTGCCCAAAAGGAATTTGCCACAAAGATTACAGAGGACACAGAGAACCCCTTATTTCTAGCACTCGGTGATCTCTGTGATCTCTGTGGCAAAACTTTTCTGCTTTAATATGCGACCTTGCAATCCTCCTGACTGACTGAACGAAATTTGCAATTCCCAGTCGCCTAGAGTCTAATGACCGTTCGGCTCGCCGCGTAAGGCGATTGGCCGTTGCCCTTTCAGAGAAACTCAGGGAGGTAGATCATGGGTTCCGAGAACCTTGGCTTGGGAAACGAGAAGAACAACCCCGTTGCGCGTCGCACTTTTTTAGAATTCGCCGGCAAATCGACCCTCGCCGCAAGCGCAGCCCTGTGCCTGCCCGCACACCCAGCCCTCGCCAAACCGGCCGTGGCAGCTCCACAATCGGAATCGATTGTGAAGCAACTCTTCGAGACCCTCTCGCCCAAACAACGCGAGACCATCTGCTTTCCTTGGAACCACCAAGACCCCGATCGCGGATTGCTGCGCACTCGCGTGGCTGCCAATTGGGAAATTACCGAGCAAACCATCAACGGGGGATTTTATACCAAAGACCAACAGGCAATGATTCGCCTGATATTCGAGGGGCTTTTTCAACCCGAGTGGCATGAAAAAATCGACCAACAGCTCGCAGACGATTCCGGCGGATATGGCCAGTCGAATACGATCGCAATTTTCGGCGACCCAGACAGCGACCAATTTGAATTCGTCATGACCGGTCGTCACATGACCCTTCGTTGCGACGGCAACTCGGCCGAACACGTCGCCTTCGGCGGACCGATCTTCTACGGCCATTCCGGCGAAAATTTTGACGAAGAACCAGACCACCCCGGAAACGTCTTCTGGGGCCAAGGCCTCGAAGCCAACAAACTCTACCAAGCCCTCGATGGCAAACAGCAGCAAATGGCTTTGGTCAAAACCGGATTGCCCGACGAAGACCGCGTCGGCCTACAAGGCGCCGAGGGGCAGTTCCAAGGAATCCCCATCACCGAATTATCATCCGACCAGCGGGGACGCGTCCAAGAAGTGCTCAGCAAGCTCGTCGAACCTTACCGGCAAACCGATCGCGACGAAGTCATCGCTTGCCTCAAAGCCCAAGGCGGCCTCGACGCTTGCCACCTCGCCTTCTACAAACAAGACGACCTCGGCAACGATGGCGTTTGGGACAACTGGCGCCTCGAAGGCCCTTCGTTCGTCTGGCACTACCGCGGGGCGCCCCACGTCCACGTCTGGGTAAACGTCGCAGCCGACCCGTCGGTAAAGCTCAACGCCTAGCTCGCTAGCGTGGCTGCCGAAATTCTGCGTTGTGTGCCACTGCTGGCTTGTCCAGCAGTGCAAACCCTGCGGTAAGTCTCCACCCCGATTTCGGCCTGAGTCGAATTTCCACCGGAGACGAAAAACGGGGGCAGGTCCAATTTAAGTCTTCTTCGGCCTTCCCGGTCGTTGCATTGTAACCACTTGCCACTGCTGGCTGTAATGAAAATGACGGAGGTTGCCGCTGCCACCCCTCTCGTTCCGAACAACCAACCGGTTGAGACCTCGAACCGGCCAAAAACAACCTTCGCATTGCCATCCCCAAAATGCGATAATCTCCTCTGCAAACCAGTTGCCCACCACCTCCGCAGTCCTCTCCGAACTCTGCGTTAAAATTTCCTTGAAGCCTCGCCAATAATATTGTCCCAACAAGGAGGCCCCAAAAATCCTAAATCGGGCCCATTTTGTCCCCCTCGCCATGCAGCAAACCCTACGATTCTCGAACCAATCGAAAATCCCAAGGGACAAAACCACCGAATTAAGTCCCAAAACATGGGACCCCTACGCATGGGACAAAACCCCAAGAGAGGGGGGAAAACAAACCGCAACTACCCAAAAAAACCGGGGGCCAACCTGTAATCAGGTCGACCCCCGGTGGGAAAACTATTATCGAAAACTGGTCGAAGTCGACCCGCTCCGACTAGTAGGTCAGAATCATGTCGCAGCCGACCATGTCTTCGTCGAACCCAGTCGAAGGAACCCAGTCCTTACGGACTTCAGGACGCATCACCAGGTTATCGAGCAACTTGATGTTGACGCCTGTCGTCAGCACGTTGTTCGACACGCCATCGTTACGCCACCACTCCAAACGAGTACCAAGTTTAACAATGTCGTTGTAGTCGTAGAACAGATACTGGTTCACACCAAGCGATTCCGTGATGCCAACACCACCGGGACCTTGAATACCCAAGTAGTCTGTCTGGAAGACGTAGTTGAGACGATCTGTCATCGTGACATCGAAGACCACGCTATGCGAATAGTCGCTATCGGCATTGACAGCCGAAATAGCACCGAAGTTGCCATAAGTATTGATGACTGTCATCGTGACCGAGTCGAGCAAGTTTACCGAGAAACCGCCCAAGTAGCTATTGCCGCTATTCACTTGATCAAAACCAGTATCCCAACCAAGAGTCCAACCACCGTACAGCGTCATGTTCTCGAAGCCGTTGTACGTAGCCAACACACCCGTGTGGGTAAAGGGCTCGCTGTTGAACATCGTCAAAGCATGGCTGTAGAAAAAGTTACCCGTAGCAGCAACGGTTTCGTACCCGGCCAGGGTAAAGAAACGACCAACTTTGACATTCAGGTCGTTGATAGCCACTTCGCCATACAACTGAGGCAAAGCCCAACCATACACGCCATTGTCCCAACCTTCGTCGAAGCTACCTGCAGGGTTGCTAAAAGCTTGGGTCTTCTGAGCATCGGTACCGTAAACAAAATCGGCACGGAAACCAAAGTCCAAACCACGAGAGCCATCGGCTTCTCTACCAAAGTAGAACCATTGTTGCTGAAGGTTCATGTTTTTTGGTACGTCGTTGAACGCTCCCAGATCGCCACGGGCGGTCGACAGGGGCGTCTGTTGATCGTGGTAACCAATCTGAGTCCAGCCACCAACATCGAAGTTATCAACACCCAAAATCGAAGAGAGAGACAATCCTTCGAGACCACCAAGCATGGTGCCGCTAAGAAGACCTCCTCCTCCACACACGCCGCTGCCACAACCGTAGCAGCTGTCGTCATAACAACTGTCGCCACAACAACTATCGCAACCTACCGGGACCACAAGTTGATCGAGGTCAAACTGCCCCGATCCTGTTTCCGCAAATGCGGGAGTCGCGGCTAATGCTAGAACAGCAATACCGACTTTCCATGTCTTATTTTTCACCTGACAGCTCCTTCTGTAATGCGATGCCGCACACCTGGTTCCGACCAGAAAACAGCAACGCAAGGTCTATTCAGCGAATCTCGGTCCAAAAAATTGATCGGTCCGAACAGCTCGTCCACAACGAAACCAAATCCGCAAAATTTCCGTCCACCTTGATGTCACTTATCGTCCCAGTTCCGATAGATGGGAGAGCCTGCCAACACGAAATACGCCGGAATTTGCTCGCAAACCCTCAATCGCTGACAAACCTTGCTGGTTGTATCACCTCGCCGGCGCAGTTCTGCGATCGGACCACGGAAGGACTCACCAAAGGGCTGCAAAAGAAGATCGAAATTATCCGAAGAACCCGCAAAGCTTACCGACACGCTATGATTCTTCGGGAAGTCCTTGGCTTCGGGAAAATCTCGCTCAGTGGCTACCGTCGCCAACTTGCCACCTATCGATCAACCAAACCGAGGGACTATGAAGTCCTTTTGTCTTAGAAAGAACCAACAGAAACGAGGAGACCTCAGCTTCGGCGTCCAGAACATCGTAAACAAAGACCGCCCTCGGCTGGCTCAGTTTGGAGTCAACTTGCGTCTCACGGAGAACTCGCGATTTATTCCCACTCTCATGCATCTTACGCAATGCCAGAACGAGCGGGTCTTGAAGAAGCTGCGCGTTTTCTATTGCTTCCGAAAAAATTGGGACCGCCCCGATGTTACTTCCAGAAGATTGGAGGCGAATAACCGCAGCACGTGTCATCAAACCCATCGCCTCTTCCGATTCGCCCCGAGCAACCTTCGCCATCCAAAGCTCAGCTGTCGCTTTTGCCTCTCGACGCAAAAGCACAGTACGTACCTCAACCCGGGCAACTGCCGAGACGCCAAAAATAATTGCAAACGCCAACCCACCATAAGCCAGCCGAGTTCCCAGCAGGCCTCCTTCCGATCGTTTGATCCTTGCCAAAGCCCACAACGCAACCGCAACCGCAAACAGCGGCACAACCAACAGAAGGGGAGCCGCAAAAGCCACCACCGAAAGCAAGCCAAGCACCAAAGCCACCACAGCCGAAGTGCTCAACGACTGATACTGCCCAAGCTCATCTGCGCTGTAATTACTATCGGATTCCATTGCTGGCCTGAGTCAAAGAGTAGAAGTGGCGGGCGAATAGAAATCGGCCCTTCCATACAAGATACGCCGAATCACTTCCCCAGGAAAGGATGGTCTGATTTCTCGCTCTCAGCAAAGTTCTTCACCACACCACGAAAAGGGGCCCGAGCATATTTGAACGTCGATTGCTGCCATTCCGAGGCATCCTTGAAAGACCACTCACCCGAATTGATCGGCACCCGCTCCAGGGTATATGCCGTAAAGCTAGTCAACATCACCGCCACGACAAGCCCCACGATAGGACCCGCTATTTTATCCAGCAAAGGAAAGAATCTTACTCTTACCTCCGAAGAATTCCTCGCAGCCAAGTGCATTACGGTTACCGTCGCGGCGAAGACGACCCAAACTCCGGCGAAGACAAAGTACCAAGCCGACTCAGGCGGCTTGCCCGACTTGTCTAGCAAGAAATTTCCCAACGGTACGCCCCCGAAAACACTAACCAATCCTGCCAGAATGATATTCAACAAAGCGACCATATTATTCCAAAGCCCTTCGTTAACCGTCATAGCGACCGCGGCGAAGAACAAGAATCCTAGCATGACCGTGAGATATAGCATGATATTTTGGCTTGAGATGTTTGGATTTTGGGAGCAAGCAACAGGCGATCAATCCCGACGAACGACGAACTACCAACCACTGTTTCTACTGCTTGAGTACTCTCATCAATTCAGGGACCGAGGTGATTCCCTTAGCAACCAGCAAAATGCCTTCTTCCTGAAGCGACCGCTGCCGAGAAGCTCGGGCGGCTTTTTTCAGAAGGGAGAGCTTAGGTTGTTTGACAAGGATCTCTCGCATCTGATCGGTAACCGTAAGCAACTCGAAAACACCTGTCCGCCCCTTGTATCCAAGGCCTTGGCAAGTGGTACACGGTTTATTGATTTCCTCGCCCTTGGGGGGACGATATAATTGTTCGATTTTCCCGCTAGGAATTCCAAGCTTTCGCAGAACCTCTCCCGGAGGAGTGTACGCTACTTTGCAATCGGGGCAGAGCAAACGTATCAACCGCTGATAAAGGACCGCCTTGGCAGTCGAGGCCAACTCTTTTGCTGGAATTTTCATTTGCAGCAACCTCAGCAGTGCTTCTGCCGACTCGCGAGCGCGTACGTTGGTTACCACCAAGTGCTCGTCTCTTACCTCGCCAAGCAGAATCGAAGCAGAATCGACATTGACGAAGTCGCGGCAGACGTAAACATTGGGATAGGTGCGGATAAGTCTTGGGAGAATCGTTGCAGGCGACTCTCCCGCAGCGCCATCAAAGGTTGTGACTTGCAGGTTTTGAATTTCTTCTTCCGGATGGGCAACGTCCTCAATCGCAGAAAAATCTCGCATCAAACGATCCGTCTCGCCGACCGAGATATTGGTAATCGTTGTCAATCCGTCGCCCGGCAAAGTCGCCAAAATGACCAACCCTTGGTCGGCAGCCATTTGGTCGGCCCACTGTTTTTGAAGTCCCTCGCGCATACCAAGGTCATCGTAGCTGCGAAGCTTTTTCTTTTCTCCCAGGAGCGTAAGAATCACTCGTTCGCCTGTGGTGACCCCTTGCGAAACCAAAAGGCATGTAAAAGACTTGCCTTGGTACTTGGCTCCAAATTCTCCCGACTGCTTCTTCTTGCGTTCTTTCGCATTAAGATTTGCAAGTGTTTTCAGCACGGCAAGCATGACGTCGTTCGGCTCACGCTCGCGCGCTTCGCCGCTGTGCCACACTCCATCGATTTCGTGCCGCACGTTGACCGCTTGCTTCGTAAAATCGAGCAACATCCGATCGCTTCGTTTCCCGTCCATCTCGACGATCAAATCTTTCGCGAGCAAATAGCCAGGGGAATGCCTCGCGGAAAGCAAGTTGGCGTTATTGGAATTTTGGTCATCTGCACCCATTGCCAGCAGATCGACCGGAGCGCCCTTCTCGTACTCGGCCTTTCGCTCCGCATCGACTTTGATCCCCACCTTGCCGCCCAAACTTGCAAAAACATATCGCCACCAAGGCCCCGTAAGCACGGTCTCGTGAGGCTCGACATTCTTGTTATGAACAAGAACGTAGGGAATCCATGTCGCGAGGAAAACAACAAACAAGATCGGCAAACGAATGAGAGTCGCCACTGGCAAGAAGAAAAACAACAGGCAAAGCAGTGCAAACGGAAAAAACAAAATCGGATTCCACTTTTGCCAGCCGAGCCGGTAAGTTTGTGTATCGCGATTGACCCAGTCGACTGCTCGAACCCAAATCAGCAAGACCAAGAACGCAGCCAACAGTTTCAACAAAAGCGAAATTTTGAATGGAAAAGACTTAACACGCTTGGCAAAAACATTGACCGATTGGTCACCGGCAGCCTGTTCTGGATTCGCTGGAGAGGCACTCTCCGTATTTTCTTGCTGCGGATCTCCATTCTCCCTGCGAGTCCCGTCGCCAGCTATTTCGCCTTGAGCTTCGGAGACCGCCCCTAACTCAGTAAGACTTACCTGAGCCCAGCAACCGCTTGGTTCAAGACATAACGCCGCAAACGCCAGCACTATTGCCGTGAAAATCGAAACTTGTAAACCCGTCATATGCCGCATCAGATAATACCGCCTTGCGAAACATCGATTCCTTTGAGTGACATCTTCAGTGCCTCGCGGTTCGGAGCTACTTCCATCGCGGTCTCGCGATCGATCATCTCTTCGTCGACAAGTTTTTTCAAACTCTGCGTAAAATCTTGCATGCCATCTTCAGCACCAACACGAATGGCATCGCCCAGTTTATGGTCTTCTTCTTCCAAAATTAGTTTCCGAACCGTTGGAGTAAACAACATGATCTCGCAGACTGGAACACGACCAACACCTGGTTTAATCGACTTGAGCAACTTTTGCGCAATAATGCCCTTCATGTTCATCGCCATAGCGCTGCGAAGGGCACCGTGCATTTCCTGGGGGAACAAGTCGAGAATACGTCCAACCGTCGAGGCGGCGGTACTGGCATGGATGGTTCCAAAAACCAAATGGCCCGTCTCGGCAGCATGGATAGCCGTCATGAAAGTTTCACGATCACGCATTTCGCCCACAAGCATCACGTCGGGATCTTCACGCACTGCGTGTTTCATACCGATCTCAAAATCAACCACATCAAGGCCAATTTCACGTTGGTTAATGAGACACTTCTGCTCGGTGAACACAAACTCGATCGGATCCTCAAGCGTGAGAATATGCTTTCGGTATCTTGCATTGATCCAATTGAGCATCGACGCAATGGTTGTACTTTTACCCGAGCCTGTCACCCCGGCTAGTAAGACCATCCCCTGGTCGTACGTGCAAAGCCGCTCGATCGAAGGCGGGAGGTTCAAACCCTCGAAGTCGGGAATCCAACTACTAACGCGTCGGGCTACCAAACCGATATGTCCCAGCTGCTGCAACAGGTTCACGCGGAAACGCCAGTTGGTGCCATCGACCTCGCACATATGTGCAAAGTCTGCCCCGCCATCTTTGTCGAAAATTTTACGGCTCCGCTCGTTCATCAGCGGAAAGCAAAGGCGTACCATTTCTTCGTCGTCGATCGGATCGCGATCCATCGGTCTCAACGAGCCATCAACACGAAGCATCGGCGGTCGTCCGACCTTGAGATGCAGATCGCTCGCCTCGTGCTTCACGCATGCGCGAAACATTTTGTTAATCTCAAGTTCTTGATGTCGGGCGACAAAACTGTCGTAGTCCGATTCATTGATCGAAGATTTGGACATTGATTATTTACTCTTAGCTCAGGACTTTTAAGCTACCATTCGCACGTGAACGCCATAGTCGGCCATGATTTGCTTAGTTTCTTGAATTGTATACTCGCCGAAGTGAAAAATACTGGCCGCAAGCGCCGCGTCGGCTTTGCCTTTGGTCACCGCCTCGGCAAGATGTTTGGGGCACCCTGCCCCGCCGCTCGCTACGACCGGAATCGAGACGGCTTCGCTGACGGCTGCGGTGATCTCCAGATCGTAGCCATTTTTTGTTCCATCGGCGTCCATGCAGGTAAGTACGATCTCGCCTGCTCCCATTTGTTCGACCTGCCGAGCCCAAGCAACCGCTTCAAGCCCTGTGGCAATGCGACCCCCGTTGATAAAAACTTCCCATACCTCGCAGCCATCTCGCTGGACGCGTTTTGGATCGATGTTCACGACAATGCACTGGCTGCCAAATCTTTTTGCCGCTGCGCTGACGAACTCAGGATCGGTTACCGCCGAAGAGTTGATCGAAACTTTGTCGCAACCTGCTTTTAACAATTGCCGCACATCATCGACGGTACGAATTCCGCCCCCCACTGTGAGCGGCATGAACACTTGCTCGGCGGTGCGCCGCACCATATCGGCCATGATGTCTCGGCCTTCGTGGCTGGCACAAATATCAAGGAAGACCAACTCGTCGGCTCCTTCTCGCTCGTAGCGAGCGGCCACCTCGACCGGGTCGCCGGCATCGCGAAGATTCACAAAGTTGGTACCCTTCACCACGCGACCATGGTCAACATCGAGACAGGGAATGACACGTTTGGCAAGCATGGCTTTGGGAAAACAGAGGCAACGGGAAAGGAGTCTGGGGACGCCGAGAAGGTAAAGCGGTGTCCTTGCGGAATAACCTATTCCGACGGTCTCAAGCCTACAGCCCAGTACCTAACACCCGCGACTACTTCCGAAGTTCCCAAGACTTCAGTCTAAATAGGGCTAAGGCGGGGGTCAACTAGTGAGAGGGCTCTTCAAGCCCGAATTACCGGGCAAATCGTCCTGGGAAAGCCTCTTAAGATGCCTCTTGCCTCAATCGTCGGTTAGCTCGTCTTCTGAAGCGACGCACAGTCGATCTCGGTCTGTCGGCAGTTTGGTAGCGATTCTAAGAAAACCCTGCCGTAGGATTTTGTGTGGATGCGTGGGTCTAAAATCACGACCCGGCCCTTATCGCTACGGGTGCGGATCAACCGACCAAAGCCTTGTTTGAGCTTCAGCACGGCCTCGGGTAACTGATACTGGCGAAATGGCTCGCCTCCGGACTCGCGAATCGCTTCGACCCGTGCTTCGGTTAGCGGGCGGTCGGGCACGCTGAATGGCAGCTTGGTGATGATAACTGTCTGAAGCGCGTCGCCGGGGACGTCGACGCCTTGCCAGAAACTGTCGGTCCCGAGTAATACCGACCGAGGATCTTTCTTGAACAGCTCGATCATCTGCGTCCGCGGGGTGCCATCGGCTTGGCTCAGTAAGTTGAGATTGTTTGCCCGTAGCCACGGCGCCAATCGGGCCGCCACACGGCGCATCATCTCGTAGCTTGTAAACAACACAAAAGTGTGGCCATCGGACTCGCGAATATAACGCTGCATTACTTCTACGCCGGCGCGTTCAAACTCGTTACGTTGCGAACCAGGGTCGGGCATACCGCGTACGGTGATCAGCTCGGCCTGTTCTTGGTAGTCGAAGGGGCTATCGAGCTTGAGGGTATTGCTTTTGATGAGCCCGAGTCTTTCGCGGAAGAAATCGAACGACTCTTGTTTACCAATGGCAAGCGTTGCGCTGGTGAGGATAACGGTCGGCGTGGAATTGAAGAGTTGATCGCGGAGGACTGGGCCTACGTCGATTGGGGCGGCTGAGAGGGTTAGACGCGGCAAGCCGCGGCGCGTCTTGTAGGAATCCATCCAGTAGACGGCCGAGGAGTCGAGTTGTTGATTGAGCCAACTGTTGAGCTCGTTTGCTAAGCTCGAAAGTCGATCGTGGGCTGCGATAAAATCTTGGCGGTCGGAGTCTTCGATCTGCGCATCGCCGGCCTTTTTTGTTTCACGAGCCAAGACCTGCAATTCACCACCCAGGTGGTTGGTAATCTTAATCGGCTCACTTACCCGACCATTGGGCGGAGCCTTCGATTCGCGCCAATCAAATAAGTCGCCGAAGAAATCGTCGGCCGCAACCCGGCACTTATCAACCTGCTGTTGTAATTCTCGCAACTGATGATGGACAAGCAGCCCTTTTTGCGTGCGATCGTTGTACAACCGGCTCAGTGTGTACTCGACTTGTCCGCTGGTCAGCCGGATGCCCATGTGGTCGGCGGCTACCGATTCGATGTTGTGTGCTTCGTCGAGCACGACGACATCGTAATCGGGAAGGATGCTTGCTCCATGGCGGCGTAGTGCTAAGTCGCTAAAGAACAAGGCATGATTGACGATCATCAACTGGGCGTGCTGCACTCGTCGACGATCTTGATAGTAAAAACACTTTTTGAACGTCGGACAACGTCGACCCAGGCAATTGCCATGGTCGCTGGCAATCTCTTCCCAAACCTGCGGCATCGGCTGGTAGGGTAAATCGCTCAGGGTACCATCATTGGTCGCTTCGCTCCAAGTGCGTAGATCGCTTAACTGCTGGTACGCATCGTGGTTATCAAACAAGCTCTTGCTGCGAGATAGCGCACCTTCCAGACGCCGCAGGCTAAGATAGTTGCGGCGTCCTTTGACTAGTACTGCCGAAAATTCGCGGGGAATCACGCTGTTGAGTAGCGGCAAGTCCTTGCGGATGAGCTGCTCTTGCAAGCTGATTGTATGCGTGGCAATCACCACTCGAAGAGGTTTTTCGGGTTTATTAGGGTCTGCCGACGGCTTGGTCGCCGCGAGGATTGCCGGCACCAGATAAGAAAAACTTTTTCCGACGCCCGTGCCCGCCTCGACGACTAAATGCTCCTTGGCGTGAATCGCCGCAGCTACAGCCTCGGCCATTGCCATTTGCTGAGGTCGCATTTCGTACTTTGGCAACCGACGTGCGATTGAACCTTCGGGACCGAGGATATCGGCGACGGTGAGATTAGCGTTTTCCATGCTGTCGTTTTACTCATCCTGACACGATTGCCATAGCCGTTCAAGTTGGTCGAGTGTTTCTGGCGATTCTTTGAGTTCGCACAAGGGAGCAAGCTCCTGGCGAATAAGGTTCATATTGAGTGAAGCCAACTGTCGATTGAAAATTCCTTCTACATCAAACCAATCCTGTGGGCGTCCGGCAAAGGCTTTAAAGACAACAAGGTCTTCTGCGGACACGGTCAGCAACTCGACACCTTCATGAAAACGAAACAACGAACTGCGCATGATAGCACTTCGCTCAAAATTAAAGGCACCGAGCGATATATCGACACCAAATCCTTTCTTCGATGTTAACAATACAACACGATTCAACAAAGCGAACTCTTTCGCATCTGCTCGTCTCGGAGTAAATTTTTCTAGCAAGGCATCAACAAAGGAAGCTTCGTTACCGAAATCCGTGAACAAACAAAGGTCTGCGTCGTTGGTCATTCGGGCGCGTCCCCAACGATTGACAGCGATGCCTCCGATGAACGCGAAACTCCATTCACGCTGCTCCAAGAAGTCTTGTACCTCACGAGCAGCCTGCAGCACTTCGATCATTTTCGCCCTTTCAAGAAGAGACGCTGTTGCTCGACCAGACCGCTAGTTTTGCTGGGAGAAGCATCGGGTTTGGCAGGCTCCAAAACGTTGGCGACCGCCTGAAGATGCTGCTCTTCGGTGAGCTGACGCTGCTCTTGTCGAGTCACCTGAGCCAACAGAGGCCCTACGCGTGCCCAGTGTGCGACAAACGCTGCTGCGTCCGAGTCATGCGTAGTTTCAGACATGATGCCTCCAGGAATCTTCACAGTGCGTATGCAATCACCTTGGCTTAGCCGTAATGAGACCTTCATCAGGGCTGCTTGCTGTGGCGTAAAGTTTTTTGGGAATCCGGCCTGCAAGGTACGAAAGCCTTCCTGACTCGGTGCCGAGGCGCATCGCGTCGGCCATTCGTAGCGGGTCGGCAGCGTGGGCGATGCCCGTATTGAGCAGCACCCCGTCGACGCCGAGTTCCATTGCAATCGAAACGTCGCTCGCCGAGCCGACCCCGGCGTCGACGATCACGGGATAATCGGGATCGCCGTCTTTGAGATATTCGAGACAAATGCGAATGTTGTTTGGGTTGAGTACGCCTTGTCCCGAGCCGATTGGGCTGCCGGCTGGCATGACGCTGGTGGCCCCTGCTTCTTTGAGTCGTCGGGCGATGACGGGATCGTCGCTCGAGTAGCACAGCACCTGGAATCCGTCGGCAACCAACCGCTCGGTCGCTTCGATCGTTGCAACCGGGTCGGGTAGCAGAGTTTTGGTATCGCTCAAAACTTCGAGCTTGACCCAGTCGGCACCTGGGTTTTCGAGACCTAGGAGAATCTCTCGACCTAGTCGTGCAACGCGCACGGCATCGTCGGCATTAAAACAACCGGCCGTGTTGGGTAGCAGCGTGTAGCGATCGGTGTCGATAAAGTCGAGCAGATTGTTGCCGTCGGCGTCGATCAAGCGTTCGCGCCGGATGGCGACCGTGATGCAATCGGCACCGCTACGTTCGAGCGATTCGCCCATCAGGGCATAGTTGGCGTACTTCCCGGTGCCGACAATTAACCGGCTTTTGAGGGTGTGGGTGCCGATCGTTAGGGCGGCGTCGTTGCAGGTTTCTGTGCTCATGGTTAGGGAGGGATACAAGATTAAGGGGCTATTGAAATTTAACTTAACTTTAACGCTTCTACTTTCCGAATTCTGCAATCCAAATTCCGGTTTTAATTCATCCGCCGCCGACGAGCGTGACGACTTCTAGTTGATCGCCTTCGGCAAGTTGCGTTTCGTGATGATTGGCGCGCGGCACGAGTTGCAGGTTGAGCTCCACGGCCAAAGATCGCGGGTCGAGTCGCAGTTGGTCGAGTAGCTGGCCAACCGAGGCGCCGGCTTCGACTTCGCGGCTTTCTCCGTTGACTTGAATCTGCATGAAACGTTTCCTTGCGTTACTCTTGATCACGCACAAAGGTGGTACGGAACGATCCCCCGGCCATGTGAATGAAGCTGGCCCGCTGCGACTTGCCAGCGGCGTTCAAGTTGGCGTTGAACGGTAAAGCATAAGCGTTGACCTGTCCGGTCGTCGCTTCGGCAATGTAGATCAAGCTGTTGCCAAGCTGGATATTGCCCGAGCCGCGGGGCAGGTTGGCTTGGCCTGTGACCATGAGGTATTTGGGGTTTTTGGTCGGCTCGAAATCGTTCTGAATGTTGTATTCGAAGAAGGCGGTGAAATCGCCTCTGCGTCGGCTGACCACTGCGGCACGAAGGTCGCCGGTCAGAAAATCGAGAAAGTAAAACGCCTCGATGCCGTTGTCGGCGGGACCGGTGGCAATCGCGAAATTTCCTTCGCCGTGGGTAGCGGTCGCGTGGACAACTTGCCCCGTGCCGATACCAAACCAGCTGGCCATCAGGGCCGCCCCCAGAAATATGCCAAGCACCATCAACGCCGCGTGATTGCACAGTCGCTGCACCATGACTCTTCTCCCGTTGCCTAGATACGAAGAACGCTCACCGCGACCGAAAGGGTCCGACAGAAGCGATGGCCGGCGGACGCCTGCCGGCCAATATCGTCTTCTATCCTAGCGGTTCAGGGCGAGAGAATCCAGGAGGGAGCGGGCGGGGCGAATGATGAATTTGGAATGGCGAGCGCAGGAGGCACCTGAGAGGGTGCTCATTGCGTTATGGAGCTTCCTGTCTCGACTCAGTCTCGGCTGCCGTAGAATCTCATGATGTAGTACAGCAAGGTCAACACTGCCTGCAGAGTGCCGGCAACGTAGGTCCAGGCAGCCGCATTGAGTACTCGATTAACGTAGACCATGTCGTGGTCTGTAACGATTCCGTGATCTACTAGCAACCGCTTGGCTCGCGAGCTGGCATCGAATTCTACTGGGAGATTGATAAGCTGAAAAACGACAACACACGCGAACGCCGCAATGCCCAGTGGTACCAAAAAACCCATCGCCGGAAATCTCGACGAGAGCAACATTCCACCTATCAACATCCACATGCTGGCATTACCGCCAAATGTTGCGGCAGGCACGGCCGCATTGCGAAGAACAAGTGGCACGTATTTCTCGGCATCCTGCAATGCATGCCCAGCTTCGTGAGCAGCAATACCAACAGCGGCAGCCGTACGCGCTCCGTAAACCGAGGGGCTAAGCCGTAGCACTTTATCGCGAGGGTCGTAATGGTCGCTGAGCTGGCCGGGGATTTGCTCGATCGTAACATTCTGCAAGCCCGCCGCGTCAAGAATGTGGCGTGCTGCGCCAGCACCACTTAAATGGGCTGGTACTTGTTGAGCTTGTGCAAAAGTCGACTTAACTCTCCTCTGTGCCCAGAATGCCAGCAACAGAGCAGGCGCGATGTACAGAAAATACATGGGGTCAAACATCATCATAGCTATTTACCTCGTCGCCTCTCGTGGAGAACGTGTATTCAAAACTGCATTAAACTATTCCGGCATTACTACTACGCAGAATGCTACCGCCCGGTTCGTGTGGCGGCAAGCCGAGTGTTTATCTCCTGAAAACAGGGAGTTTTTAGCCTCGCGAATCAGGCTTGGACCGCGATCGGCTCGCCGGCTCGCCACTGGGTCCCCTCACGCTCTACCCGGCGATAAAGCGTGTCGCGTTCGACTGGCTCGCGGCCTGTCTCTTCGATGAGGCTGCGGATTGCCTCGACGCTTAGCGCCTCGGGCGTCTCGGCTCCGGCATCGTGGTAAATCAGCTCGTGCCGTACGGTGCCATCAATGTCGTCGGCGCCGTAGGCGAGCGCCACCTGGGCCGTGCCTACGCCGAGCATGATCCAGTAGGCCTTGATGTGCGGCACATTATCGAGCATCAGGCGGCTAATGGCCATGGTTCGTAGGTCCATCAGACCGGTCGCCTTGGGGATGTGGCTCAGGCCTGTGTTCTCAGGATGAAACGCCAAGGGGATAAATGTCTGGAACCCGCCCCAGCCTTCCTGCAACACGGCGTCTTGCAACTCACGCAGGCGAATCAGGTGATCGATCCGGTGGTAGGCTTTTTCGATATGCCCGTAGAGCATGGTGCAGTTCGTACGAAGGTCCAGCTCGTGGGCCGTGCGATGTGTGTCGAACCAGCGGCTGGAATCGGCTTTGTGTTCGCAAATTTTGTTGCGTACTTCAGGATGAAAAATCTCGGCCCCGCCACCCGGCATACTGCCCAGGCCTGCTTGCTTCATGTCTTCGAGGACCCAACGCGTTGATTTGTTCGTAAGCCGGCAAAACCAATCGATCTCGACCGGGGTCCAAGCTTTGAGGTGGAGTGACGGGTAAGCCTCGTGCAGCAGGCTCACGACCCGGCGGTAGTCGTCGTACTTGGCTTGATGATGCAGGCCTCCGACGATGTGCATCTCGGTCGACCCGATGCTAACGGCTTCCTGACCGCGAGCAAGAATTTGCTCGTCTGTCATCCAGTAGCCCTTCTCGTCGCGAAGGTCTGCGCGAAAAGCGCAGAACGTGCATCGATAGACGCAGATGTTGGTCGGGTTTAGATGGGTGTTGATATTGTAGTAGGCGTAGTTGCCGTTTTTGCGTTCGCGCACTAGGTTGGCCAGCTCGCCCAATTCGGGCAGCGGCACTTCGTCGGAATAGAGCAAGACGCCCTCTTCAAGCGAAAGCCGCTCGCCGGCTTCGACTTTTTCTCGGATGGGTTTGAGAATGGGTGAAGAAGTGCGGAGCATGGGATTGCAGTTCGTATCTCAAAGCGATCAAAAAAAATAGTCGCGATCTGACAGATCGCCGGAGGGAAATCGCCCTACTCTTCCAGGAGCGATTCGATTTGCTGAACAAGAGGATCCAACTTAACCTGAATCACTTCCCAAATCACGTTCATATTCAGCGAATCGTACCCATGCACCAAGACATGACGAAAGTAAATAATCTTGTTCCATGAATCAATTTGCTCTGCTATTTCAGGAAACTGCCGATGCAATTGGTACATGGCTTCACCTAGCACCATCAATTCGCGTTCTATCGCAGAGCGAATAGGACGATTGTTAACCAAATCATCAAGCGACTTATCTTCCATGTACTGTCGCACAAATCGAGCGCGATCAAGCATGTCGCCAAGAAACTTTTTCGCTTCAAGCTGCATACACTAACTCTCTCGACTGGTTCACCGATTCAATGAAATAAGGATTTTTCATTGCTGTCGGATCCACCAAATCGATGGACCGTCCGTAAAGCTCTTCCAAGGCGATCTGAAAGCCAAAAAATTGATCGAAGGCATTCATCGACTCCAGCCTCTGAAACTCGACAAGAAAATCGAGATCGCTCTTCGCCTCGTCAAAATTTCCCGTAGCTGCCGAACCAAACAATTCGAGCTTGATCACGCCGAACTTGTTGCATAGCGACCGGAGCTCTTCGATTTTTTCGTTGACCATTGCCACCATATTTTCACCTGCGATTCTTCTTGAAAAACCTCTACCGCCCATTATCACCCGACACCGAGCCACAGGTCTAGGGTCCCAACCGCAAAGAGTCCCAGGCTAATCACTGCATTGACGTTGAAAAAGGCGATATTCACGCGGTCGAGGTCGTCGGGACGCACTTGAGCGTGCTCGTAGACCAACAAACCGGCCACAACGACAACCGCTGACCAGTAAATGAGCCCCAACGGCGGGTATACCAGCGGCAGCACCGCCAGCAGGACCACGGCCATGGCGTGGCAGGCAGCGGCCAAACGAAGGGCTCCCGCGATGCCAAGCCTCGCAGGAATGCTTTTCAAGCCGGCCTCGCGGTCGAACTGGTAGTCCTGGCAAGCATAAATCATATCGAAACCCGAGACCCAGGCGAGCACGGCACTGCCAAGCACGATCGCAGGCAACAAGTCTCTGGGATGATCGAGCACGATCTCGCCTCGGATTGCGATCCATGCCGCCACAGGCGAGAGGGCCAGGGCCGCTCCCAACCAAAAGTGGGCCAGCGAGGTAAATCGTTTGGTGTAGCTGTAGCCGCAAAGAAAGGCGAGTACCGGGATGCTGAGATAGAGGGGCAATCGATTGGGGAAGAATAGCAGTGTGCTTGCGATGAAGGCGAAACCGCAAGCGGCGGCGAACGCGGATACCTGGGCGACGCTGAGGATTCCTGCGGGGAGATGCCGCCCCGCAGTGCGCGGGTTTCCGGCATCGATCTTGCGATCGGCCAATCGGTTAAACGCCATTGCGGCACTTCGGGCGGCGACCATGCAAAGCAAGATGCCGAGGAGTTCTTGCCATCGAATTTGAAATCTTGCGGCGAAGAGCCAATCTACATTGATTTCGCGACCAGCAATTTTTACGTAGGAATCGTGAATCAGATTATCGCCCCACATGAAACTATCGAAATCGCCGAACTCCTCGACCGTCCGCAAACGCCAGGCCATCATTGCTGCGAGCATCGCAAACGGCAGCGCGAATAGTGTGTGGCTGAAGCGGATGAGCGAAAGGAGGTGGCGGACGGTTGTTAGCATGGTGGTGTGCGTTGGAGGAGTACTCCGGCAATCTGTCTGTTGAAATTTATTCCGAAATCCGAAATCAAAATTCCGCAATCATTTCTCTCCCCAACGCTTTATGAGGCCGTTCTCTATGCCGAGTTGGTCGCAGATTCTTGAGACCACGAAGTCGACTAAATCGCGGATCGTTGTCGCACCATGATACCAACCCGGCGAGGCCGGCATGACCACGGCTCCGGCTTCGGTCACGCGGCGCATGTTGTCGATATGGGGTAGCGATAACGGCATCTCGCGCGGAACGATGATTAACCGGCGGCGTTCTTTCAAATGCACTTCGGCGGCTCGTTGGATGAGATTGCTTGCCGCCCCCTGGGCAATTGCGCTGAGTGTCGTGCCCGAGCAAGGGCAAACAACCATTCCCTGGGTGAGAAATGAACCGCTGGCAATGGGAGCGTGAAAATCTTGGTAGTGATAATATTGCAACTCGCCCAGCCTTCCCTGCTCGACGGAAAGTACGTTGCTATCGGCCGAGCCGATGCCTGCGTTGGTCTGAAGTAGCTGGATTTTGCTGTCGCCCGAGGAGTCAATCTCGTCGAGCATCAGGTCCGAGGGTTTGAACTTTTTCAGGTTCACCTTGAGGCTCATTTCCTGACGAATCACCTCGGCACCGCTCGCGCTGATCGAAAGATGGACGTCGTAGCCGGTGGCCAAGAGAACTTCGATCAGTCGAACCGAGTAGAGCGCTCCGCTGGCTCCGGTGATTCCTAGGCAGATATTTTTTGGCATTTTTTGATTTTCGCTATTCTTCCGATTTCGGCTGAGGCTTCATTCCAACATAAAGAGTCGCGACCCCCAGGGTAAGTCCTTGATGGGTGACCTCGGCTAGGCCTGCTGCTCTCATGCGATCGGCCAGCTGCTCGCCTTGCGGGAACTCGCCGACGCTGTTGGGAAGATAATTGTACGCATCGGCAGCACTGCCTGAGAACAACTGGCCGATACGTGGCAAGACGTTGCGAAAGTACCAGCCGTAAATGGCTTTGAACGGTTGCCAGGTTGGGGTCGAGAACTCGAGCACGGCGACCTTGCCGCCGGGAGCACAAACGCGGACCATCTCGGATAGTCCCGCATCGGTGTCGGCAACATTCCGAAGGCCGAAGGCGACGCAGACGATCTCGAACTGGTCGCTTTCCAGCGGCACCTGCTGGGCATCGGCCTCGATGAACGTGACCGCACGGTCTGCGCCCGACTTCGCGGCCTTTTTCCTACCGATTTCGAGCATCTCGTGGCAAAAGTCGGCTCCGATGATCTGAGCTTTGCCGCCGGTCGCCCGATAGTAGGCGAGCGCCAAGTCGCCGGTCCCGGTACAGAGGTCAAGAATCTTCGATTCTGGCCCTGCCGGCACGCGGCGCACCGTCTGCCAGCGCCAGTAACGATCGACGTTTAGCGAGAGCAGATGGTTGAGAAAATCGTACCGACCGGCGATCTCGCCAAACATTTTTTGGACGCGGGGCCCCGATTTGTCGACAGCGGTGGGCATTGTGGGTCAGAGGTCAGAGGTTGGGGGTTGGGGGTTGGGGAAACAATCTGCAATCCCCATTCCGAGTTCCGGATTCAAGAGTATCGCAGTAGAATGATGTTTCCGCTAGCGTTAACCGGCGTTTGTCGCCCAGGGTTAACGCGTTTTTTTGCTTTCGCTTGGCAAAAAAGACGGCCTAGCGATCGGCGCTAACGCCCAACTTCCAATCCGAAATCCCCGTTCCGAATTCCTATGAATCTCGCCGTCCACTATCTGCCCCAATTTGTGTCTGAGTCGGAACTTGCCGGCAGCGTGGTCGTGGTGGTCGATCTGCTCCGAGCCTCGACGACCATCTGCCAAGCGTTGGCCTCGGGAGCCCAAGGTGTTGTGCCTTGTCTGGAAGTCGACGAAACCTGGACCCGGGCCAAACAGTTCTCGCGGGAAGAGATTCTGCTGGGCGGCGAACGAGGGGGCAAGCGGATCGAGGGCTTTGACCTTGGCAACTCGCCCGCCGATTACACGGCAGACCAAGTCTTTGGGCGAACCGTCCTGTTTACCACCACCAACGGCACCAAGGCCTTGGCCCATGCTCGGCTAGCTAGCCGGGTACTCATCGGGGCAGCCGTCAATCGGGCGGCGCTCGCCGCAGCGATCGCTACTTCCTCGAAGATCGATATCCTCTGTGCAGGCACCAATGGGCAAGTCACTCGCGAAGATGTTCTCGCCGCCGGGGCAATTTGCGACCAGCTTGTTTCGCAAGGTTCGCCTGACTCCTGGCAAACGAACGAATGGGCCGAGTCGGCACTCGGCGAGTGGCAAGAACTGCTGACCTTGGCCCAATCGGAAGGCCGAACCGCCTCGGAGCAGCTGGCTCTTGAGTTGTGCGTCACCCCCGGCGGTATGAACCTGCTGGCGATTGGCTACGATGCCGATCTCGTGCTCTGCGCCCAGCTCGATACGCTAGAGGTAGTTCCCGAGCTCGACCCGGTCAGCGGCAAACTTTGGCTGCCATAGACGCTCGCATATTGGCAGCATTAGAATACTTCTGGTCGGAAAATCGTTCGACTAGTGCGTGTCGCACGGACATGTTCCGATCACCCCTTGAAGTTCAAACCAAACCACGGCTTTATTCTCATGGAAATGGAAAAACTCGTCTCGCTCTGCAAGCGGCGCGGATTCTTGTTTCAATCAAGCGAAATCTACGGCGGCATCAACGGCTTTTGGGACTATGGCCCGCTGGGCGTCGAGTTGAAGCGAAACATCAAAGAAGCCTGGTGGCAAGATATGGTCACCTCGCACGACGAGTTGACTGTCGCCGAAGGGGCGCCGAGCACTCACGAAATGACGGGGCTCGACTGCACGATCATCATGCACCCCCAAGTGTGGAAAGTTTCGGGGCATTTTGATTTGTTCACCGACATAATGGTCGAATGCCGGGAAACCAACAAGCGATTCCGATACGATCAACTACGAGGACGTTGGGTTACCTGCACTGGCAAGAAGGCTAAGGGGCAAACGAAGCAACTCTCTGCCAGCACTTCCGAAGCGAAACCGCAAGAGTTCGAGAAGGTTTTCGTTCTCACTAAATCCGAAGCCGAAGAAGAACTAGCCGATCTTGAGCGAGCTGCTTTGAAAGCTTTCAATATCCGAGCTAAGGACGCTGACAAACTCAATTGGGATGGCGAAGTCGTCTCGTTTGAAACGATTAGCAATTTCGAGAACGTCCTTGGCCCAGGCGCAAAACGCGTTGGCACACTGACCGACCCTCGTGATTTTAACTTAATGTTAGAATCGCACGCTGGGCCAATCAAAAGCGACGAGAACAAAGTTTTCCTTCGCCCTGAGACGGCTCAAGGCATCTTTGTAAACTTCAAAAACGTGGTCGATAGCACTCGAGTTCGCATTCCCTTTGGCATCGCCCAGGTTGGAAAAAGCTTTCGCAACGAAATCACGCCGCGTAACTTTACGTTCCGATCTCGTGAATTCGAGCAAATGGAAATCGAGTTTTTCTGCCATCCCGACACGTCGCGTAAGTGGTACGAATACTGGCGCGATCGCCGGATGCAATGGTACACCGACCTGGGGTTGGCTGGTGAGCGACTTCGGTTGCGCGATCATGCGACCGACGAATTAAGCCACTACAGCACCGGTACCGCCGACATCGAGTACGCGTTTCCGTTCCTCCCCGAGGGCGAATTTGGCGAGCTCGAGGGCATCTCGCATCGTGGCGATTTCGATCTTCGTAGCCACATGGAAGGCAAGCTCGACCCGAAGTCATGTCCGCTCGAAGTCGAGTTGGGCGAAAATGGCAAACCCAAGTATCGCGGTAGCGGTCGTGATCTTACCTATCGCGACGACCAAACCAACGAGCGGTTTACGCCCCACGTGATCGAACCCTCGGCTGGTGCCGATCGTGCTACGCTTGCATTTCTTTGCGAAGCCTACACCGAGGACGAGCAACCCGACGACAAAGGCAAGATGCAAACTCGTATCGTGATGAAGTTTCATCCGCGTATCGCCCCGATCAAAGCAGCCGTCTTTCCGCTCGTCAAAAAGGATGGGATGCCCGAGATTGCTCGCGATATCTACCGAAGCCTCAAGAAGCGATTTCCCGCGTTTTACGACGAAAAAGGAGCCGTCGGGCGGCGCTACCGACGGCAGGATGAAGCGGGCACGCCCTACTGCATCACGGTCGACGGCCAAACGCTGACCGACCAGACGGTTACGATTCGCGATCGCGATACGCTCAAACAATGGCGCGTCAAAATTGACGACGTGGTCGAAGAGATTGCTTTGCGTGTGAGCTAACTCGCAAGCCGATCGGCCAAGTGGTCGACTTGTCCACGTAGATTGGCGGCCATTAGTTGCGGACTGGCTGCTTGATTGAAATGGCGATAAAAGTACTGACTTGAGGAGGGCTGGCTACCTGCCAGCGCGCCGGTCATTTCTTGGATTTCATGCAACTGGCGGTCGACGCCCAGGAGTTGGCGATTCACTTGTCGGCTATTGCGCCATAGCCGAACCGCCATCCAAGTAAGGCCAAGAACCAAAAACCCTTCGGCCATGATCGTCGCGGTCATGCCCCATTGCCATTGCCTGGGCAACTGAAACGCGGCCGACCAAGTCAACAGGCCAAGCCCTAAACCGAAGCTTGAGACTCCCAAAAAAATCAACGAGCTAATCAGCCACGAGGCCCCATTGTGTTTGGTCGCACTCGACGGTCGCAAGTAGGTCGCCTTCACGCGAGGCTGCGGCGAGTCGACCGCAGTGCTCAACACGGGCGAAGTGCCCACCTCGATACTTAGACGAGGGGTACTACGCAGTTGACGGCCAATTCGCCGCAGTCGTTGGTTTGCTTGATCTCTTTCGAGTTCGCTGCTTGGAGGTGCCAAATCCTGATCAGCCGTAGCTGGCGGTGCGTCAAACAAGTCGAGCGGCACTCCGGTATCGGCAGGACGGCTTACAGGGCCAGGCGTGGCAACCTCGTGCTCGCATTGCGAGCATAGCAGGGGCCCTTGTGCCGAACGTGCAACGGCAGGAATATCTTGTTGGCAATGAGTACACCACATGCAAAGAGAGATCGGCCGCCGAGCATGTCAAACTGCAACGATTCTGAGTTTTGTAATGCTAGCATTGTAGCTGCGGACGACCACGGCTAGTTTACTTTTCTTTGCTAGCAGTTGTCGCTTTGTCCGCTCG
This sequence comes from Planctomycetota bacterium, assembly GCA_024278955.1. Classification (GTDB taxonomy): domain Bacteria; phylum Planctomycetota; class Planctomycetia; order Pirellulales; family Lacipirellulaceae; genus Bythopirellula. Next base: position 67,076 of record JAJRSE010000071.1, read on the forward strand.
ATACCAATCGCCTCGCAGCCAATCGACGATTAGCTGCAGCGACTTTTGATCCATCTGGTTAAGCTGCGGGTCGTCGTGCGGAGCGAACGCAGGCATCCGGTCGTTCGATTCTCCGTAGAACCGCTCGTCGGCCGGGTTGCTGATGAAATCGATCAGCCATTGGCGAGACATGTAGCCATCAAGCTCCGGCGAACCTATGTCCTGCATTTCGCCAAAGGAATGGCAATCGGTACAGCTCGTGCCGCTCTCTAAAATGTCTGCCAAGCCGCCCTCTATCAGTAATCGACCTTCCGCGACTAGCTCGGCATCTTCGCGATCTTTCGCTTGCTGCTCCGGTAAGTTTGCTTCGGCAGAGAGAGCTATTGCGATTTTTTTGAACGCTGCCTGAATTGTTTTTCGCTGCTCGTCTTCCACGTCCTCGCCCAGCGATTCTTGGACGAAGTCGACCATTTCAGAATATTCGCCTCCGCTTGCAAACGGCGAATCGATATACCCAAGGTAGTGAGCACTGGCAATCTGGTCGGGATCGAGCAAGCCTTCAATCCATTTGCGTGAACCTAACCCATAAAGGTTCGGCGCGGTTGGGCTGTCGTTCACCATGTCCGAACTGCTACGTTCTTCCGTGGAAATGGGCTCGTAGTTATGACAACTTGCACAGTGTTGCTTAAATAGTTTTGGACCTTGCAAATACGGATCGTTGTAGACAAGCGTCAACGCCCCTGTGGGCGGAATCTTTGTTGGCGAAAGGGCCAACTCGACCACTCGCTCGGCGTCGTGCTCGGCGGCGTGCTTTGCCTCGATGAACGCTTGCGAGGCATCGTACCGTGCCTGGTTCTCTTCAGTTCGCTCGTTCATGGCAGCGAAATTGTCGTCATACAATGCTTGGGCGGTCAGGTAGGCCGACCCGCCGAATAGAACCAAGAGCAACAGCACGTTAAAAAAGTGACCGACTCGGCTGCGTCCGATCCACGGCATTAGAAACATTACCGCGACCACGATGCCAGGGATGATAAACGCTCCCCAGATTTCCAATTCGCCAGGAAACCACTTCAGGAATTGGAACAAGAATAAAAAGTACCACTCAGGCCGGGCGGCGTTGTAAGGGTTGGCTGGATCGGCAGGAGCCCCTAGCTCGGCTCCCTTCCAAATGGTCAAAGCCAATACGACGGCCAAAACGCCGAGCGCTGCGACGCTATCTTTCAAAACCTGGTCGGGCCAGAACGCCGTATCGGGGCCTCGCCTTGGATCTTTCGCATGCAAGCCATGACGACGCAAGAGCAACACATGCGCGACCAGAAAACCAACCAGAAGCGCCGGCAGCACGCCTGCGTGGAGTGCGAAAAATCGAGTCAGCGTTTGATGCCCATAATCGCTTCCGCCGAGGGCGATTTTCTTGAGTGCCGCCCCAGCGACCGGCGCCTGGCTGGCAAGCTCGGTCCCGACGTTGGTTGCCCAATAGCCCTTCTGATCCCAAGGCAACAAGTACCCTGTGAAGGAAAGCCCCAGCACGATCAGCATCAAAAACATGCCGGTTAGGAAGTTCAGCTCGCGAGGCGCTCGATACGCACCATCCCAGATGATTTGAATAAAATGAAGCGCCAGCAGCACAATCATCAGCTGGGCCATGTAGTGGTGTAGCCCACGCAGGAGCCAGCCCCCGGTCATCCCATGTTCGATGTAAAAGACGCTTTCCCAAGCGGTCTGAGTGCTTGGGCTGTACGCCATCCATAAAAAGATGCCTGTCACGGCCTGGGTCATAAACGCCATAACCAGCGTGCTGCCCCAGACGTACCGCCAACGCGATCCGCCGGGCACGCTTTCGTAGAGTGCTTCGTGAACTAGGTCGCGCACTCCGGCACGATCGTCTAGCCAATCAATCACAGTGCGCATGGGATTAGTCATGTTGTCGGGTGTTTCTCTTTATGGCCCGTTTGGAAATCAATGTACTCTACCCACACTTCGGTTACCGCACCGCCGTCCGCCAATTTGATCTCACGCAACTCGACCGGCAGCTGATCCATGTCGCGAGGAGAAACTTCCTTGTCGCCTCGCGAACGGGTGCCGTCGAGGTTAAAAACGCTCGTATGGCACGGGCACTGAAAAACGTCGTTGCCGGCGGTGTAGCCAATCTGACAACCGGCGTGAGGGCACTTGGCCGTAAAAGCGATCGGACTTGCTTCGCCAGCCTGCCGAGAGAGGTAAACCGCTCCGATACGCTGTTTGGGATAGCGGTTCCAAGCATCTTCGCGGTCGGCAACCACGGGGAAATATCGGGGCATGCCGTCGTCGGGCACTTGATCGAGCAGAGCGATACGCACCTGCGGACTCTTACTCTTTCGCAATAAGGGGGATAAAAAAGTCACCAACCCAGCAGCTAATGGCGTGAGTGTCGCAATCGCCCCCGTAACTATCGCCGCAAAAACTGCGAAAAAAGATCGACGACTCTTTGGAGGCGGCAGGCTAGTCGGCTGCTGCTTGGGTGGTTTCGCCATGTGGCTGCCTTGTTAAGCGTCAGGGAAATGTGGCGAAGAACGGAAATAGACGCAAGTCGTTAGGAGTTAGAAAAAACTAGCGTCCATCGCCGTGCAACTGCAACTACTCGTATTATCCCATCGCAACACGTAGCGCGTCAAGAACGGCCTTTCTAGCGTCTTCTAGCCCTCCCTCGAACGTAATTCCCGAGGCAGCCCGGTGGCCGCCTCCTCCAAATTGCTTGGCAATCGCGCTGACATCGAAGTCGGTTCGGCTTCGCAAGCTCACCTTGGTTACCCCTTCTTCTAATTCGACAAACAGCACCGCCACGATACTGCCCGCAACCGTATGCAATGCGTTGATCGCGTCTTCTGTGTCGGTTTTATTGGCGTCTGTCTCGGCGAAATCTTGGCTCGTGACATGCGTCGACATCAGACGGCCGTCTAAATCGGAAACCACATGATCGAGAATTCGCCCGCGAAGATGCAGTCGCGAAAGGCTATGTTGCTCGTACAACGCCGAAAAAATGGCGGGTGGCTCGGCTCCTGCTGCCACAAGCTTGGCGAGCGCAAGAAAGGTCTTTTCCTTGACCGACGAAAATCGAAACCAACCCGTGTCGGTCGCAATCGCGGCAAACAGCGGTCGGGCAATCTCTGGCGTGATTTTTACGCCTAAGACCTCGGCCAATTCGAGAATCATCCGACCGGTAGCCTCAGCGGTATCGTCACGAATTACGGTCGCCCCCAGGTCGTCGCTGCAAACGTGATGGTCGACCACCGCTCTCGCTCCCGGGAAAAACTTGACCACCTCGGCCATCGGTCCCAGCTGGCCCCAGGCACTGGTATCAACAACGATCAATGCGTCGAGTTTCATGATCTCGATTGCTTGAACCTCCTCCCCTAAAACACAAACCTCGCTTCGCTCATCGATAAACTGAATATGACTTGGCACCGGATCGCCGTTGACGATTGTCGCCTGTTTGCCAAGCGATCGTAAAATCACGGCAAGCGCCAACTCGCTTCCGACGGCATCGCAATCGGCTCGGCAATGGCTGGTCAGCAAAAACGACTGATTCGCGTTAATAATCTCGACTAAAGGTTGCCAATCGATTGACATGTTTCTTCTCTCCAAAGTTTCAGGGCGAATTATTTTTTGTGCTCTAACGATGACACAATCTGGCCCACTTGCGAAATATCTTTTTTCAATTGAACGACCAGCTCTTCTTGACTCTTAAAAGCAACGATGTCGCGTAGTCGGTCGATAAACTCAACTTCCAACGGCTGTCCATAGAGTGACTCGTTGTAGTCGATCAAATGCACTTCAACTTTGAGCTGCGTCTGGCCAAACGTCGGATTGGGTCCCAAGCTAATCGCGGCCGCGTGGGGAGTTGAATTGACCCAGGCTCGCCCTGCGTAAACACCGGTCTTGGGGAGCAGCGTATCGACGGCTTCTAGGTTGGCCGTCGCAAAACCTAGCTTGCTTCCTCGCCCCGCTCCGTGAGTCACCATGCCACGAATTCGATAAGGTGCCGAAAGCATCTGCGCAGCCAGGGCAACTTGTCCCTCGGCAATCAGTCGGCGCACCCGCGAACTCGAAACTAACTGCCCCTCAAGCTCATAGGGTTCGACGATATCAAGCGAGATTCCTGCCTCTTGGGTGAGCTTGCCAAGCAGGTTGACATTGCCTTCCCGGTTATGCCCAAAGAAAAAGTTAGGGCCTTCGACCATCGCCTGGGCATCCAGCAATTCACAAACGATGGTTTTGAAAAATTGCTGCGCCGAAAGGCCAAGCAACTTCTCGTCGGTTGGATAGGCGATAACTTTGTCGACGCCATGTTGCGACAACAACTGGGCTTTGCGCTCCGTCCAAGTCAGCGGGGGGGGGCACTCGTCGGGCCTTAGAATTCTTACGGGGTGAGGATCAAACGTAAACACAATTGCCGGACCCTCCAGCTCGCGTGCCCGCTTGAGCAGCAGGTTGACGATTCGCAAATGGCCCTGATGCACCCCATCAAAATTGCCAATCGCCACAGCCCCCCCGCGGAGTGCCTCGGGGAATTGACAAAGATCACGGAGAATCGGCACAATAAGACTCAAGAAAGAAAGCTTAGCAAAAGAACCGCAAAGACGACATTCTACGAAAGGCAAGCTTTCAGCGAAAGTAACGAAGAAAGAAACAGTTGCGATCTTCCCGCCGCGCAATCTGACAAAAATAGCCGAAGCGTTAGCCGCGATCTGACAGATCGCCGGAGTCATGGCCCTCTCGTACAATTTTATCAGGAGAGTAGCACGTGACCTGCCCTTGCAGAACGTCTAAAATCACCCGGCGGCGACGAGAGATTGTGCATTTGAAAACGCCCGACTTCGCCGCTCGGGTGCATTTTTTTGTTATCCCGCGATTGGACTACGAGTAGGTGTAGCGTATCGGATTCGCTGCACCTTGTTTACGGAATCGGTCGGGGACACGTCTGCCAACATATTGTAGCGAAATATCATTGGTAGCGGGGGCACCAATACAACCGTAACGCCCCGGAACAGGTTCACGTCCGGGGAAATGTTCAGTCGTGGCCGGATACCAAGCATCCGGTGCAAATGCAGCAATGATGACACCGTGCCGAACCGCGAGAATGATTTCGGCACGTTTGGCTCGACGAACGCTGATTTTCCATGAGTATCGGGTGGCATCGTAAAGCGATTGTTCTGTCGCACTGCGGTTGACGTTAATCATGATCGCACGATGTACAAATACCGCCTCGGCAGCTTCGTATCGGCGGATGATTTCATCCGCGTGCATTGCACCAAAGTCATTGCTGCCAGCACCAGACGTTACGTTTGTTAGTCCCGGATAGGCGTCAATCAATGCAGCCTCCACCTCGAACGCGGTGGCATCATCCATTCCGTGTCGGTGAACCACATGATTGACGGAGAATCCAGCGGCGATGATCTCGCGTATCCGGTTGAGTTTGTCAGTGGGATCGTCAGATTCGATCGCACCACGCACATGCTGGAAGACACGATCGCGCTTGCCCTTGCCAACATAGAACGTCTCACCATTGCGCGGATCAATGAGGCGATAGACATAGGTCTTGAGTTTGCGGGCAACCTCAGTTGGAAAGGATTGAGGCATCGAAGCGAGATAGCCTTAGCGGGATAACAAGATATGGGTGGGGTTTACCTTCGTATAACACCCTATTCTAGCAACTTCTCAAAAAGCCACAAATGCCTTCCAGGAAAGAAGTTACCGACGTTTCGACCGGATTTGATCTGGTATTATACCGGAAAGTGCTTGCATTTCCGGCAAGTGGACATATGGCCACTCCCATGAAGCTGCTCGATCAAGTCCGACAAAATTTGCGAGCGGGGTATTACTCCTATCGTACCGAGCAAGCTTATGTCCACTGGATCGTGCGCTACATTCGTTGGCACGCCGATATTCACAGGAGATGGCGGCATCCAATAGAAATGGGGGCGACCGAAGTGGAGGCGTTTTTGTCGCATCTTGCTGTCTTCGAACCGCGTACAGCGGGCGCCATCATCTTCACGAGAGTTGCTTGCAAGCCGTAACTTCCAGCGCACCCGGCTAAAAAAAGTGCTCGCTTTCAGCACTCGACTTGGTAACAATCAAAACCGCACTTCGATGCAAGAGCTCTTTGACAACCGAAAAAAATCCCCCAGCTATTGGCCTTTGATTTTGTAGGGCGGGTGCCACTGTCTGGCTTGCCCAGCAGTGCGAAGCGGGTACCATGGTTTCACTGCTGGGCAAGCCAGACAGTGGCACCCCACAAATCCAAAGGGCATGCTCCACTAGACTCCCAGCCTTTTGTCCGTTCAACGCACGTTCGCGATTTCCTGCCAAAACTCGCCCTGCCAGACATGCCCAAAGACTCGAAACCAAGCGTTTCCGGAAATCAGTCCCACGCGTTTCGTCCTTGAGTCACAAAACACCCACGACAGTAATCCCGCCCCCTCTTTTCACTTGGAGTTCCTCTTAACGCATAGCAAACGGATGATGATTAGGTGTAAGATTATGATTATTAGCAAGAGTCGAGACTAAGCTCCCATGGACCAACAAACCTACCTCACGCCCGACATCGCGCCCCGGCTGGCTGCCATCGATATTGGCAGCAACAGTATTCGGCTGGTCGTCGCCGAAGCTCAGTCGGGGGGACGTTATCGCGTTCTCGACGAAGAACGCGAGTCGACTCGCCTTGGCCGCTCGTTGGCGACAACCGGCACGCTCAATGAAACATCGATCACCGCTTCGCTTGACGCCCTGCGGCGATTTCAATCGATCGTCGAGGGACTGGGCGTCGAAAATCTGCGTGCGATCGCCACCTGCGCCGTTCGCGAAGCAACCAACGGTGCTGAATTTTGTGCAAGGGTTAAACAGCAACTCGGGCTGGATATCGAAGTCATCAGCGCGAAAAAAGAAGCCCATTTGGCCTTCCACAGCGTTCGTCGGCGTTTTGATCTCAAAGGCAAAAATACGGTCTTGGCCGACATCGGCGGCGGAAGCACCGAAATCGTCCTCGCTTCGGGCGAACTGATCGAAGCCATCTACGCCACGACGCTGGGTGCGGTTCGGATCGGCGAAAAATTTGGCGGTGGGCAGGCTCTTGCCGGCGAAGATTTTTTTCGCATGCAGCGATGGATCGACCGGCAGCTGAAAAAAACAACCGAAAAGCCCGTCGCCCCACTCCACCTACTCATTGGCTCAGGCGGCACCTTTACGGCACTAGCCAACATGGTGATGGCTTCGCGGGGGCAGTCGCGTTTGCCTGTGGCCGGCTGCCAAGTCACTCGCGCCGAGCTACGCCATCTGATCGACCGACTACGTAAAATGTCGCTCAAACAGCTCCGCGACGTCCCGGGACTCAACCCCGACCGAGCCGACATCATTGTACCCGGCCTCACGACGATCGATCGCATCATGCGCCGCTTTCGTGTGAATCTGGCCCAAGTCCATCCGTACGGGGTTCGCGATGGCCTTCTGCTTTCAATGATCGAACGACTTCAAGGCGGCATCCAAACCGAGTCGGTCGACGAAGTTGCCCAAATCGAACGCTTTGCCGCAGCCTGTAATGTCGATCTTGCCCACTCTCGCCACGTCGCGATGCTAAGTTCTCAAATCTACGATGGCCTTTGCAAGCTCTACGAGCTGAACCCTGGCGACGCCCGTCTGCTCGACGCTGCTGCTCGCATGCAGGACGTTGGCTATTTAATCAATTACGACAAACATCACAAACATTCGTACCACCTGATTCTCCATAGCCAGCTTGAAGGCTTTCGACCTGAAGAACTAGAAATCATCGCCAACGTGGCCCGTTACCACCGCGGAGCCGAACCCAAGAAAAAGCACGAAAACTTCCAGCGACTCAGCGAAAATAACCGCAAGCGAATTCTTGCCCTCGCCGCTATCCTCCGCCTAGCGGGAGGTCTCGATCGCAGTCACAACCAAACCGTTCGCTCGGTCGCAGTCCATGGGAAAAAAGAACAAATCGAGCTGGTCATCTCGGCCGAGCAGTACCCTGAAGTCAACCTCTGGGCCACCCGCCAACGCGCGGGAATGTTTGAGAAAGCGTTTGATGCGGAAGTGACGGTTCGCTGGGACGGAGAAACTGTGCCGGCTTCGGGTTCGAGGAAGACCCGTTGACATCCACCTGCTTTTGAAAACCCGGGGATTGCCATCCCCGGGCTTGTTACTTACTCGAAGTGTCAGTTTTTGATTGAAACGCTGCTGGCAAGAAGATAATCAAATCGCTAGCGATCATCGAGGTTTGGCCCAACTCCCCTGCCGCTAGGTCGCCGGCCAATCCGTGGACATGTACGCCAAGGCGGGCCGCCTCCCAGGGGGTTAGGCCCTGGGCGACTAGTGCCGTGATTACCCCCGTCAAGCAATCGCCTGTGCCGCCGGTTGCCATGCCGGGGTTGCCGGTTGTGTTTACCGCGTACTGCCGACCATCGGTGATTACGGTTTCGTGCCCTTTGAGTACGACCAAGGTCTGGCCGCTCGGGTCTCGCCGACAAAGCATTGCCGCCTGCTCGGCACGGTCTGCGGCATCTACGGCACAAGGTTTGCGGCTGAGTCGCTGGAACTCGCCCGGGTGGGGCGTCAAAATCCTCGGACCGGCGGGGGAATCGAGCAGCTCGACATTCTGCGCAATCGCGTTGAGCGCATCGGCGTCGACAATCATCGGAAGCGGGATTGTGGAATAGAGCGAACAGACCAGCTCGCAGGTTGAGGGGTCGGTGCCTAGGCCTGGGCCGAGGGCAATTGCCGTCATTTTTTCGGCAGCGGCATGAATGCCGGCGCTTAGTTTTTTTTGTAGTGTGTCGTCTTCATTTTGGCCTAGACCTAGGGTCATGGTCGAAGGTTCGTAGGCGGCAATCGTTGCTTGGATCGACCTGGGAACCGCCAGGGTCACGAGTCCTGCGCCGCTACGTAGGGCAGCCTTGCCGGCCAACGCCGGCGCACCGGCCATGCCGCGAGAACCTCCGACGATCAACACCCGCCCGTAGTCGCCTTTGTGACTCTGCGTTTTCCGAGGCACTAACCTCGGCAACGGCGAGGAGGTTTTATTTTGCATTCTCATCTCACGAGTTCGGGCTCACGATTGTCGGCGCGTAGTAACGAGCCCCGCCAGGTAGCCGGCCTTGAAACCCGCATCGATGTTTACGACCGCCACGTTGCTTGCACAACTGTTAAGCATCGTCAGCAGTGCAGACAAACCGCCTAAACTGGCTCCATAACCAACGCTCGTCGGCACAGCAAAGATGGGGCACGGAACATAGCCGCCTACGACGCTTGGCAACGCGCCTTCCATGCCTGCCACAACAACAATCGCATCGGCCTCGGCAAACTCCGCGAGTCGCTCGGGCAATCGATGCGGACCCGCGACGCCAACGTCTTGTACGTTTGTGGTTCGCACGCCCATCCACCCGAGCGTATCACAGGCTTCCTCGGCCACAGGCAAGTCGCTGGTACCGGCGGTGATCACGGCAACATGCCCCACCGGTTCTCGCGTTTTTCCCGCGTCGATACGGAGCGTACGGCCAACCTCGTTGTAGATTGCTTCGGGAAGTGCCTTCACGATTTCGCAAGCTTTGGCCGGTTTAACTCGGGTCGCCAGCACGGGCTGGTCGCGGTCGAGCAGCTGCTTGGCAATCTGCACAATTGTCTCAGGCGACTTGCCAGCACCGTAGATTACCTCAGGAAAACCGCAACGCCCTGCCCGATCGAGGTCGACCGAAGCACGCTTGGTTTGCCCGGTAGCCTGTGCCGCGAGGCGCAAGAACTCCTCCGCCGAAATTTCGGATGCTGCTAATCTGCCTGCCACTGCTACGAGTTGATGTGATTCCATGTCGGCTAGTCTACACCGAAAGCAGCATCTTCCATAGTAAGCTTCCGCGTCTGTGCAGGACGATTACAAAGTCAAAAAACCAAACGAATGAAGATTAGCCACAGAGGTCACAGAGAACACCGAGTACTAGAAACCAAGGTTTCTCTGAGTCCCTCTGTGATCTCCGTGGCTAAATTTTCTTCAATTACGCGACTTTGCAATCGCCCTACGCGTCTGTGAGCTGTTTGACTGATGCCCGCCTCTATAATCTCCTAGAATGGAGCCATTGAACCGCAATCCTAGGAACCGTATTTCGTGCCAACCCCCAAACAACGAATCGCCTGCTTCGGCGGTATCTATAGCAACCACCTGGCCCTTGCAGCGGCAATCGACAGCGCACAACTTCGCGGTATCGACCAAATTTACTGCCTCGGCGATTTTGGAGGATTTGGCCCGTCGCCCAATCGCAGCCTCGACTTGCTGCGAGATCGCAACGTCTGCTGCATCCAGGGCAACTACGACAACTCGATCGGCAACCAACTCGACGATTGCCAATGTGGCTACACCGACCCTCGTGATAACCACTTTGCCCAGATCAGCTACGAATACACCTTAGAAAACACCGACGCCGACCACCGAGCTTGGATGCGTTCGCTGCCTGGGTCGCTCCGTTTCGATCTTGGCCCGATGCGAACACTGCTCTCGCACGGCAGCCCAAGAAAAATGAATGAGTTTCTTTGGGAGAGCACGACCTCAACGCAATTTCTCGAATACCTGGCCGGCGAAACCCAAGCAGACTTGATGCTTGCGACCCATACCGGCCTCAAGTGGCAACGCCGGTTGTCAGGTGGTCGTCGGTTTATCAACACCGGCGTCCTCGGGCGACCCGAGAACGATGGCACCAACAAAGTTTGGTATACGCTGCTCGAACACGACGGCACCAAGCTCGACGTCGAGTTCGTGCCGGTCGCCTACGATCACGAGTTGCTGGCAAAAGAGATGCATGCCGAAAAACTGCCCGAGGAGTTCATCGAAACGATTCTCGCCGGATGGTGGACGACCTGTTTAGAAATCTTGCCGAGCAAAGAACGGCGCCGAGGACAGTTTTGAGACACCATCTCAACTCCAAGCATTCTTATCTATTACTCGCCTTGCTCGCCGGAAACTAACTAATCTTGCACTGGTGTATTGCAGAAACTACAATTCCCCCAGCAAGGACGCTTCCGTTAATCTCCAAAAACCTTCAAGGATTCCTGGACATGGGGTTAAAAAGAGAATTTGAAAAACAAGGCAATTGGCTTTTCCGCTGGCGAAGTTATTTCCCTTTGTTATTTCTTCCTCTTATGTTCTTTTCCGTGGTTGGATACAGCTATCCTTTTGGCAGTTTTCAATTTCACAAAACTTGGGGAATGGCTTGCATAGCGGTTTCGCTCTTAGGTCTAGCAGTACGTGTAGGCACTATTGCTTACACACCGTCGAACACCTCCGGTAGAAATACAAAAGAGCAAGTTGCCGATTTGTTAAATACGACAGGCATCTATTCGGTGATACGCCACCCATTGTACCTTGGCAATTACCTGATCGTTCTTGGAGCGGCAATGGCGCCTTGCGTCTGGTGGCTTCCGTTAATCTTTTCGCTCGCGTTTTGGATATACTACGAACGAATTATGTTTGCGGAAGAAGCGTTTCTTCGGAGAAAGTTTGGTGACGAATTCGTTCGCTGGGCAAGAGTGACGCCTGCCTTTTTCCCGCGAATGTCTGGCTGGAAAAAAGCGGCCTTGCCTTTCTGCTGGAGAAATGCACTAAAACGAGAATACACCGCCTTGCTGGTCTTGGTCCTGTTACACACAGGTCTAGACTTCGCAGAACACCTAGTCGTTGATAAGCGTGTCGTATACGAACCCTTCTGGATTATATTTTTTGCCTGCGGTGTCTTGGTTTATCTGACGCTTCGAACATTGAAGCGTCACACTGGTCTCTTGGACTCAGCTGGCCGTTAGGCTGGTTTAGGCAGCCATGGCAGAAACGGTGAGCAGCTCATCGCTCACTGTTTGAAGCTGCTTCGCATCAATCGTATGCTGCTGTGCCGCACAGCCTACTACGAGAGCAAGGTCGCAAAGCCGGTTGATCTTGCGCGGGGTGCCTTGCGACAACTGATGTACTAGTTGAATCGCTTCAGGCGAAAAGATACTGCGAGTCGCCCCGGCGGCTTGCAAACGGTGCTCGACGTAGGCCAACGTCTCTTCCTCGGTAAACTGTTTGAGAAGCATCTTCATGTCGAGCCGCTCATCCAAAGCCGAGTTTCGCTGCATGGCCGAGATCAAAGGCAGTTGCCCCACCAGGAGTAGAGTAAATGCAGGCTGTCCCTGATGTTGAAAATTCAATAGCAGCCGCAGGGTTTCTAGTAGGCCACTATCTTCGAGCAAGTGTGCCTCGTCGACCACAACGACTGCATGCTTGCCGGCTCGCGCATTTTCACCCAAGAAGAATTCCAATCGCCGTAGGCTTTCTTCGATCGTATGCTGAGCAGGATCCGCAGGCGGGGCGCCTAACTCTTCGGCTAAGTAGACCAAGAAATCGCGACTCGACATCAGCGGAAAAACCACTTGCACAAATGGCCCCGCGGTATCGCCTAGCTGGTCTTGAAGAACCTGTACGAGAAGCGTCTTGCCGATGCCCGACGGCCCCGCCAACAGGACTGCACCACGACGGCTCTCGATCGCATAACGCAACTTATGGAGTGCCGCCTGTTGCGAGTCTCCTTGATAGAGAAATCGACTCTCGTTGGTCGACTCAAACGGCTTGGTAGCGAACTGCCAGTATTCTTCGTACATGAGATGAGACTGTAGGGTTTGGCTATAGGCTGGTAGATTTTTTGGCGTTGTCGTTAGCGGATTGATGGTTCGTTTCCGATGACTCCGAGGCAGGTTGAGCCTAGGAGCGACATGAGATGATCGATTTGTCGGTCAGATTCGAAGTTGGTCGCAGAAAGCTCGGCCACTAAAATACTGGCGTCGATCCGGCAATGTTCGAGCAAGCTGCTGGCAGCTGCCAACTGTTCGCCCCGATCGGGCGTCCCTAGGTCAAACAATACTAAATCGTAGTGGTATCGCAACACTCCGGCGCTCACCGAAGTTTGGATGCTCGCTAGCAGTTCACTTGGCGACTGCACGCGGCCACTCAAAGGTAGCAAGGAGATGTGATCGTCCAAGGAACTCACCATCGACTCGGCCAACGAGATGCGGCCAGCAAGCACGTCTTCCCATCCTGTCTCGAATTCAAGTCCCAAGCTCTTCGCAAGCGTGCCTGAAACAAAATTTCCATCGACAATGGCAACCGACTTGCCCGCCGCAGCCAGAAGCCGCGACAACGCCATCAATACGGTCGAACAGCCAACCCCAGATTGCAGCCCTGCGATGCCGACCATCGATCGCCCCTCTTCGCTAGCCGCAAGTAGCTGATCGACCACCGGCGCAAAAAGTGTTTCATGCGACTGCAACAAATGGCTGACATTGGTAGGCCAACGAAAAGCATCGACCTCGAACACCGGCTGAAAGGAAGTGGTAGGAGCAACTTCGGGTTCGACAAACGTCGACAGCGGACGGCGCACGCTTGACCCAGCCGCAGGAGCACTGCCAGCCGAGAGCAACTCGCGCTGCATCGTAGCCGTATCGGCATAGGCTCCAGTGTTTTGGGCTGCCATCTGAAAATGTGGTGCTGGAATTGGTTCTGCGCCAAGCGGTTGTGCCGCCGGTTCGGCTTCTGGAGCATAGGCCTGAATAAAGGCTTGGTCGATCTGACTCATAGGTATTAGGCTTTAGGAGTGAGGCGGTAGAGTTTCGTCTCGTGTGGTAAATATCGGGTGACAGGCTAGCCTTTGATCGGAGTCAAAATTCGCGACAAGGGCCGCTTGCCCACCTCAATCGTAGGTGCCTGTCGGACAGGAACACTTTGCGGCTCACTTGGCACAGCCGCATTGAACTTTGAAAAATCGAGGGCTTGGGGGCGATTTGTCGAAGGAAAAACTAAGTCGACCGAAGAATTTGAAGTTGGCTCAGAGCGACTCACAGCCACCTTTTCAGCCGTTGGCTCAAAAACTACTTCTGGTGCCTCCGCCACAAGCTCTGGACCATCCATCAATAAATGTGGTTCCTCAATAGGCGGCACCGCCTTTTCGAGAGCTATGGCTGACTCGTCGATCTTCAGCTCTTCGGTCTCCCACCAAGGCAAGTCTTCGGCGAAGGTTTCATTCTCATCCAGCGTTATGTCCTCAGGCATATCGCTTGACACTCCTGGCGTAAAGCTCGGCAGGTCGGCCGTGCTTGCTTCAAAGCTTCCATAATTTGTACTTCGGAAATCAGCCGGCTCACGATTCGGAGCAACGGTCATCCAGTACAACAGTCCCGCCGAAAGCAGAAGGGCCAACGCAACAATCGCACCCGAGTAAGGTGCCACTTGCGAATGAAGCTTGCACAAACCGTTCGCCTTCGAGGTCGACCGCGAAGTCTGGCCGGGCGATTTGACCGACTGGCGTGCATGCGATCTTTCTCGAGTTACTTCTGAAGAATGGCTTCTACTGTGGCTTGATCGAGAGATTTCGTCCGTTGGCTCGCGTCTCGGCGCTGACGGCGTTTCGATTGCAACATGGCGGTGGTCGACAAAATTTTTCGTCAGCGGAACCGAAGAAGCAACGCTGGCTGGTGGCGAGTTAATCGACGGTGGCTCCTCGACCGCGACCTGGTCTGCGTTTCCTGCGCCCGTTAGCGGCAAAATCATGCGAGCGTCGTCTGCGCTGGCATGAGGAATTCGAGCTAGCACAATGGGCCTGCGCCCAGAAGCCTGCTTGGGCTGGAGCATTCTGTCAGTTCGCACAAAGTTCGCCACGTCGATCCGTCCTTGGAAAGGGTCTCAAGAGTCGGTGCTAGCACAGTCGTTGCGCGCGGTGTCCGACAGTTTCAGTATCGGTAGGGATTATGCCGGCCTTGAGGAATGACCGGGCGGTAACCGAAACACGTCTCTACGAATCGGACTAGTACTCCGCCGCAGCTTGGTTTTCGGGTGCCACTGCTGGCTCGTCCAGCAGTGCGAAGCGGGTACCCGGCGTCCACTGCTGGGCGAGCCAGCAGTGGCACCCAACTCGAATATTGAGCTGCGGTAGACTACTAGCGAGCCGTGGCAGATGCCTGTCGGTCGCGAGGAACGTGCCAACCGAGAGTTGGCCAGAGAATGGTTGCCCCATCGCGACTACTGGTCAAAGCAAAACGACTGTCGGGTGAGAAACTCACGGAAGTCAGCTCCTTAGCGTGGCCCACAAGCGTCAAAATCTCTTTGCCAGTTCGCGCGTCCCAAAGCTTTGCCGTGTTGTCTTCGCTGCCAGTCAGCGCCCGAGATCCATCGGGCGAGAGGGCCACCGACGTAATCGCATCGGTATGGCCAGCAAGCCTGAGCAACGATTCGCCCGTGTTGGCATCCCAAATGATAGCGGTGCTATCTTCGCTGCCAGTAATCACTCGACTCCCATCACTCGAAAACTCGCCACATAAAACGCCCCAAGCGTGTCCTGATAGCGTCAACTGAGAATCGCCCGTCTGGGCGTCCCAAATCCGAGCCGTTTTGTCGTTGGCTGCGGTCAACACTCGCTGGCCATCGTGGCTAAACTTCGCTTGGCGAATTCGCGATTCGTGGCCGCGGAACACGACCTCCGAGGCGGCTCCTGTTGCGGTATTCCACAATCGGGCGGTCCCATCATCGCTGCCAGTCAGCACCCATTGTCCGTCGGGTGAAAACTCGACACTGTTGACATAGCCTTGGTGGATTCCTTCGAGCTTGCGAATCGCTTGGCCCGACTCGATATTCCAAATTTTTGCCGATTGATCCCAACTACCGGTCACCAGCAGCTTGCCATCGGGCGAAATATCTGCCGATGCAATCGTGCCATGCGGGCTAAAATTCCCCAATGGCTTGCGAGTAGAAAGCTCCCATAGCCGGGCATCGTTTCCGCCCACGGTCAGCACACTCTCTCCCTCGGGTGCAAAGTGAGCAGCCCAAATGATACCTCCACGCTTGAAATCCCACCAAGCCTGCTTCCCGTTACGTTTCTCTTCGCCGGTCTCAAGCTGCCACAACCGCACCGTCCCGTTCGCAGCACATGTGGCCATCGCCCAACGTCCGTCTGGCGAAAGGTCGACTGAGGTAATGACCAAATTTTCTTTGGGATCGATCGTACGCAGCAACTCGGCATTCTCCAACGACCACAGGCGCAGCTTTCCGTCGTCGCTACATGTCAGCGCTTGCCGGCCATCTTTTGATACCTTCATGTCATTCACCCACTCGGGGTGCTTTAATACTAGCGATTCGATTTCACGGCCCGTCGCGACATCCCATTGCCCGCAAGTACTGTCGCCGCTGGCGGTAATCAACCGCTTTGCGTCGGGCGAAAAAGCCAACGAAGTAATCGATCGGCTATGCCCTTTGAACCATGTCGAGCCAACCCACTGGTCTCCCTTGCATCGCCAGAGCCGGCAACGTCCGCGATCGTCGCCTGTGGCAATTAGCTGGGCGCCAACCGCAAATTGGGCAACCGTGATTGCCGCTTCATGTCCTACGAGCACAGCCACCTGTTCGCCAGTACGAGTATCCCAAACCAGCGCGTCGGTGCCTTCGCTACTGGTGACAATCCACCGGCCATCGTCCGAAACACCGAGTGCCGCAGTGCGACCCGTAAAGGGAAGTAATAAGATTTGTGTCTTTGAGGCGACGTCCCAAATTCTTGTCGACCCGTCGCCTGCTCCGGTCGCCAATCGATCTCCGTCGGCAAAAAACTGAACCGAGGAGGCAAGGAAGTCATGCCCTTCCGAGAATTTTTTTACCAAGCCCTTCGACGCGACATTCCATAAAGAAGCCGTACGATCGCGGCCAGCGGTGACAATCTGCTTGCCATCCCGCGAAAATTTCGCTTCCAATACCGCAGAAGTTCCTCCTCCAGGGATTTCTCGCCCTAAGACAAACGACTCGCCATAACCTGCCGGCTGCCATAGTTTGACCTGACGATCACGGCCGGCGGAAAGAATCCACTCGCCCTCGGGCGAAAAAACACAGTCGCGTACATGGCTCGCATGTCCGCGGAGTACCGCAGACTCTCGATTCTCTTCCAGTTGCCAAACTCGCAGCACATTGTCTTGCCCGCCCGAAACAAGCTGCCTGCCATCGGGCGAAAATGCGACCGACCGAACCGGCCCCTCGTGGACAGCCAACTCGCGAAACGGTGCCGGGGGATCCTGCAAATCGTCCAGACGGCGAGCGATATCTACCGGCTGTACCTCATCTGGGTTCCATAGCAGCACGCGTCGGTCATCTCCGGCGGTCGCAACATGCAAACCCTCGGGAGAAAACTGTGCCGTATAAATTGGGCCTCGGTGCTTTGTGAATTCGGTAAGAACTTCGTACTGAGAATCGGCAGGCAAACGCTTCTGCCAAACAATGGCCTTGCCGTCCTGGCTTGCGGTAACAATCCGCATTCCATCGGGCGAGAACTCTGCTGCCCAAACCCACCAGCTATGCCCCTGCAAGGTTTGTATCACCTGGCCTGTTTCTAAATCCCAAAGACGGGCCGTGTTGTCGTAGCCCGAGCTAAGCAAGTTTTTTCCGTCGGCAGAAAACCGCACGCTCAGCACCGCATCTTTATGGCCTTCTAATGTTTGAAGAAGCCTGCCATCGTCGACAGCATAAATTCGTATCGAATGATCGCTGCTTCCCGAAACAAACCGTTTGCCCGCCGTGTCGAACGCTACCGCGTGGACGTACTGCCCATGGCTCCTCGTATGGAGCGTCTCGCCGGTCTCGCGATCCCAAAGTCGTAGTTTCCCATCAAAATCGCCGCTAACAAAAAGCCGCCCATCCGGCGAGAAGGCAACCGCTTCGACCGGGCCATCAAGACTCCAGCTCCGACGACTTAACTGGCAAAGATACGAGAGCCGACCCCACTCCCAGTCGCGTAGTTCGGCCGGGCATTCCTGTAAAAGTTCCAAGGCACGGTCAAACGCATTTTCGTCAATCTTTGCGTTCGCCAAACCGATTCGAGCTACGTACGCCCCGTACTCTTCATCTTCTTTCGCCTGCTTCGCAATTTGCTCTGCCTCAACCGCTCGATCGCGGGCAACCACCGCGTCCTTGCGAGCAACTTCTTCTTGGTCGCGAGCAGCTACGGCAGCAAGCTCTGATTTTTCTGCTTGCACTTTCGCAACCACCGCCTCGGCTTCCGATTTTTTGGCTCGATCGCGAGCGACGAGTGCATCTTTCTTGGCAATCTCTTCTTGATCGCGCGCAGCAACGGCTTTGTGTTCTGACTGCACCGCCTGATCGCGTGCAATCACCGCCTGGCCCTCTGCGACCACCGCTTTATCTCGTTGTGTCCGGACCGCGACATACGCCACCGAAACAATGCCAACCACGGCCAACACCAACGCTGCGACCGCTCGCTTCAATAGTTTGAGCCGGCGAGTACGTGTCTCGCGTTCCTTGAGGCCCGCTTCGAGTTTCTCGAGCACTTCGCTATGCTCGGCGTTGTTCACATCTAACAGCGAAACGCCCAAATCAAAATCGCCACGCACCAAGGCCGAATTGGCATAGGATCGTTGTGCCCATGAAAGCAACTTACGCGCCCGAGAGTTGCCATCCCACATCTCCAAAGCTTCTTGAAAACCATAGAGGGCCCGAGAAAAAAGATCGTAGTCGTTGATCTCTTCGGCAGATGCCAAGCTCTTCTCGGCGCTATCGGTTAGCAAGACGCTTTCTGAATGCGACTGATAACGACGAATCGCGAATTGAAACTCCTGCACCGTAGCAAACCGATCGGCTGGCTTGGTCGCCATCGCCCGCATTGCCACTTCCATCAACTCGCCCGAATCCTCCGTCGCAACAATCTTATTCTTTGCCGCCGAAAACAAACAAGCCATCACGGTCTTGCCCGTGTGGGGCGGGCGACCAGCAATGATTTCGTAGAGAATCGCGCCCAACAAATAGACGTCGCTGGCAATCGTGATTTCCTCAATCGGGCCTGTCGCCATTTCGGGAGCCATGTAGGCGGGAGTTCCTCCCATGACATCCGACTGAGTTACCGAGTCGGCATTGGGAAACTCAGGGCTGATTCTCGCCAGCCCCCAATCCATCAACAGCACTTCGCCAAAGTCGCCGAGCATCACGTTTTCAGGCTTGAGGTCGCGATGCAGCACGCCGTTGGCATGGGCAAACGCAACCGCATCGGAAACTCGCAGCAAGATATGCAAATTCTCGTCAAGCGACTTCGTCTTGACCACGTCGTCCCACGGGGTGCCTTTGACTCGCTTCATCGAGTAGAACAACGCACCCGAGTCGTTGGAACCTAAATCATAAATCGGCACAATGTTCGGGTGGTCAAGTTCTCCGGTAACGACTGCCTCGGAGATGAATTTCTCTCGCTGTTCGTTGGTTTGCCCGTCACCCTGTTTCAGCATTTTGACTGCTACGGTACGAGCAATCGAAGACTGTCGGGCCGCGTAAACAACTCCCATGCCGCCTTCGCCAATCACGTTCAGCAATTCATAGTCGGGCGCATCTGCGGGAGAGGCTATCGGTTGATCCGATTCTGCTTTCGTACGAAAGTGCCGCGATTTCACAATCAGCGACGCTTTCGACACAAACGTCCCTGTGATTGTTTCTTTCTGCCGAATCGTCGCTTCAGGATCCGACTGATTCTCGGCAACATTATCGAGCCACTGAGCCGTCACCATGCTCTCAGAAACGTCGGGATCGATTTTGCTTAGCAGCTCGATCGTTTTTTCAGCACCAAAGGCGATCGTCGACATCTCTTGCGTATCGCTGCCGTCCTCCGCGGCGATTGACTCTTGGAGGTCCAAGTCCGTGGGCTCCTGCGCATCGCCATCCTTGGAATCCGGGAGATCAAATTCGAGTGTCTGAATCGCGTCGGGATCCAGCATCGTGTCTCTTTCGTCCGAAGAGATCGGATCGAGGGTTTCGATTTCTTCAGTTTCAATCTTTTCTGGCGATTCGGGTTCCCGATCTTCCGGAAGCTCGTTCTCTTGCTTCGATTGAATGTCCCGCACACTTCGCTTCGGCATTTTCCTAAGTACCGCTCCGCAATAGGCGCAGGTTCCCGCAGCAAGCGACAACTCGTCGACAACAGCTTGACAGGCGGGACAGTTTTTCATCTTTCGTCTCACTAAGCTATAAGCAGGAAGAAACCTCGGAGAAGCTACGCGAACCACGAACTCAACCCAACCGTAGCAGCCGCATAGTTACCTCCTCGATTGTAATTGGGAAGGCCTACCGCAGGCATCAGATAACGGTTTTTCCGATGAAAAGTGACGGCGAAAGAGACGCCGCAACCTGCCTCGCACTCCGCTCCTAGCGATTATTCCGTTTAGGTGGGGTGCGTCGTTGTAGCCGCTTCCAGTCACGCGACCCTGCCTGGGCTACCGCCCGATCGACTCGCCTTGCCCAAGAGTGATAAGAGTGGGTTGCCACCAAGCCTACCGCAGCGGCACCTACGGGTAGCCGAGAGCGCAGATTCTCCGAAATCGTCGAACCTTGGGTTTGAGGAAGCTCGATCCTACTCGAAAAATCGTCCGCAGCAGGGTCAGCCGGAGCTGCCCGCTCTCCTTCTTCTTGGGGCTCAATTTCGAGATTCAATTCCTCGCTGGACTGGGGAACCGCTTCCTCGGTCGGCGGTCGATCGCGGGTCCCCTCCGAATCGTCCCCTGGGTCAATCACTTTCCCGTTGCGCACGTACACCTCGATCACGAGCCGGCGAGTATTCGTCTCATTCCGCACGAGATAGATCGCATAGTGGTTATCGGGCAACTCGCGAAACAACCCTGGCAAATCGTTTAGCACTTCGGTCTTCAACCGATAGCCCTGGCCCAACTCACCCGAGAAATCGATCACCCGCAGTTCCAAGAAGCGGTCGGTCGTGATGCTAGGGTCGCCGCTGGCTGCTCGTAGGTCTCCACTTCGTAGCACATCTTCGCTAGCCGAGGCAGGTTCAAAAAACACGCCTCCGAGCGACTGACGTGGAAAAATGAGCCTTGGCACTTGAGGCGTCGTATCAATTCGCACCGGATCGGTACCATCCCCTGCATTGGAAATCGCTACGCTTCTGATCTGGCTCTTCCCGTCGGCAAACACCAATGGCTCACCAAAATCGTCGTCGGTCACAAAAACATTGATCTCAATATCCGACGCAGGGCTAAACGGGTTTGGAGGCCCCGAGTAAACGTGCTTCAGCGTGACCGTGAATGTGCCGGGAGCCTGAATCCCGGTAACGTCAATCACAAAAGGATTGATCGCCGGAATCGAAGGGTCGTTCGGATCGCGAATATCTCCCCAGTCGACGTAGATGGTGAGGGTGTCAGCTCCGGGGTCGTCAAACTCAAGAGTTAAGAAGGTCTCTCCCTTGGCGTTGACATTGGTCGCTGAGATGATCGGTTCTAGGTTCGGGCTCACGTTCAATACGGTGACGTCCACGGGCCTCACCGTGCCGCCGCTATCGTCGTCGACAATCGAAACAATAATCCGATACAGGTTATCGGCAGCCGCATCGTCGGGGTTGACCGTATCGTTGTCGGCATAGAAATAGCTAATCGTAAACGAGCCCGAGCCCCCCGAGCCTACCAAAACCAATTCTTCGACCGTCCCATCGCCCCAGCGAATCGTTCCCGTTTGAGTGTCCAGCGTCCCGACATCGCTGTAAGTACCGCTCACCGTTACCGTGTTTCCTTCCGTGGTAACGGATGGCGTAACCGTCAGCGTTTCGATCACCGGGGCTACGTTCTTCACCAACACCGTGGTCTGGCCCGTCGTCGAACCGCCATCGTCGTCGGTTACCTTCACGCTGATCGTATAAGTATCTTGCGGCGTGCTCGTTGGCGAGTCATCTAGATACCGGTGGCTAATGCCTATAAAACGCTCGCCCCCCGCTAGGTTCACCGTTGTTGAGTTGCCATCGCCCCAGTCGATCTCCACCGTGTACGTATCAAGCGTTCCTGGATCGTCGAACGTCAGTTCTAACTGTGCGAAATTGTTCTCGTCGATCATTGCAACCGGGGCGAACTGAAGGTTTGACGGTGCTACGTTCTTCACCAATACCGTGGTCTGGCCCGTCGTCGAAGCGCCCTCGTTGTCGGTTACCTTCACGCTGATCGTATATAAATCTTGCGGCGTGTTCGTTGGCGAGTCATCCAGATACTGGTGGCTAACGCCTACAAAACGCTCGCCTCCCGCTAGGTTCACCGTTGTTGTGCTGCCATCGCCCCAGTCGATCTCCACCGTGTGCGTATCAAGCGTTCCTGGATCGTCGAACGTCAGTTCTAGCTGCGCGAAATTGTTCTCGTCGATCATCTCGATGAGAGCAAACTGGATATTCGATGGCGGCACGTTGTCTTGCGATAACCCGGGCGCACTGTCAGGCCCCAAATCATCGATCAACGAATCGGCATTCTCGCCTACTTGTACATACTCGCCCGCCTCGCCAAGCGGGGCAAACATCAGCCCTACGGCTGAAGCGTCGAGTAGCCGACGGCCTTCCAGCCGCCGCGGCGAAAATGGTGCGGCTGCCAACGAGCGGGTGACACCAGCTCGATTGCGAGAAGATAGACTACCAATCAATTGTGAAAAGAATCCCATAGGTCGATTATTCAAACAAACAGGCGATCTTGTCAAATTTTTGGACGCTCGCTCTGTCCCCAAAACGAGGCCTCCAGACAAGAGGAAGCCGCCCCAGTGCCAAAATCTAGCCATTGCACGGCATATCCAGGCAGCTTGGGCAAAGTTTGGCGATTCTACGGCTTGCGACGGTCGTACTGGCCACTCGGGTTCTGCTAGAGGAAACGATTCTCCGGCGTCGAAGTGCCAAGAGAGCACTCCCTTCTTTTTCCCGCTGAAAAACCAAGCGATTGGTACACCGACCATGTTCTCTTCAAACCACCGCCCAAGCTGCTCCCAAGCCAGCCTACACTCCGCCGCCATGGCCCTCGTGTTAGCATGGTTTGTCGCAGCTCCCGCGTCGCTTTTTGCCGAAATACTCGAAAACCCCTTCTCTCGCTCCACCCAAAAAGCGAAATCGCCCCAAGCGAGCCAAGCTTGGGTTTCTGATAGCCGGCAACCTGCTGCCCTGGCCCAAGAAACCCTTCCGGCTAAAAAGACAGCCCTTCGGCGCGCAAGCCGAGGAAAAATTGCGAATGTGCCCGTTGCTTTCTACTCCTTACGAAAACCCGGGTCCTTACGAAAACCCGGGGATTGCAATCCCCTGGCTTGTTGCCGCCTCGATATTTCACAAGTGGCTCTTGCCAACCATTTCGATACCGAACAGACGGTCGAGCAAAACGACCTGCCTATTCCTTCTGAAGCCGCCAAAGCAATCGCCTCGCCTTTGGCAAA
The DNA here is from genome assembly GCA_024278955.1 of Planctomycetota bacterium. Taxonomy (GTDB): domain Bacteria; phylum Planctomycetota; class Planctomycetia; order Pirellulales; family Lacipirellulaceae; genus Bythopirellula. The sequence continues at coordinate 90,318 of JAJRSE010000071.1, forward strand.
ACCGTTGACTTCCGGCCAGCTGGAACAAGAAGTCGTCGCTACTCCAGGCCAATCGACCGACTGCTTTGTCGCCGCACCCATGTCGACTCTGTCGATCGATGTCTCGTTGCCCGCTGGTACGCTGCCCGAGGATGTTGCCGCCAAGTGCGTCTCGACCAACTCGCCACAGGGGGACGAGCGATTGGAATGTGGCTGGGCGTCTATCGAACAACACTGGTCAGCCACCTGCCAGCGTCATCGGCCTTTGTATTTTGAGGAGATCAACGCCGAGCGTTACGGCTACACCTCGAGCGACTGCTTGCAACCCCTGATCTCGGCGGGGCACTTTTTTCTGACCATTCCGGCGTTACCCTACAAGATGGCCGTCGATTGTCCGCGCGACTGCACTTACACGCTGGGCCACTACCGCCCAGGTAGCTGTGCCCCATGGCGTTTGAACCACCTGCCCTGCCGAACCCAAGCGACTGCCACCGAACTCGCCACCATCGCCGGGCTGATTTTGCTAATTCCCTAGACACGGCAGAGCAAAGTTGAACCACCACGGCACGACGGACACGACGAAACTGGAGGCAGTGTGCAAAGCACAACGCAAAAAACCCCTCCGCCACACGGGCGAAGGGGTTTTTGTTTTTCTTCGTGTTGCTTCGTCTCAGGCAAACTAGCTACGACGACGTCGGGTGCTAAGTAGACCGATCATGCCGAGGCCTACGAGGGCCAGCGAGGTGGGCTCTGGGATGGCTTGTAAAGTGAAACTGAAATTTTCCGAGTAAATTCCTCCGGTAGTCGATACAATATCGAACTGACCAGAGAAGACACCCACAGCATCTCCAGGAAGTGTTAGTTGTGCAAAACGGAAATTGTTCTGAGCTCCGTCATTGTCTGTGTCACCAAAGGTATCGTCGCCATTGGCTGGCAATCCACCACCAAGAACATTCGTACCGCCAGGGGTGGTGATGAACGAGTCGACTGCCAACGAAGGGAAAGTCGGGATCAATGCCCCATTCGGTTCCGAACCGGCTGTGCCAAAGGTGTTCTGATAGAAATCTCCCAGATCTGTGGTCGTCGATGCAAAGTTAATTGCAAGAATATCACCATCGGTCGTTGCAAAAAACTCATAGACCATCCCACCTACAGGGGCGGGTTGGCTGACTGCACCCGATTCTTCAGCAGTCACAGGACGCTGAGTCATCGACAAAACAATAGAGTCTGCCTGAGCTTGTTGGGCGGCAAAGATCAGCAAAACGGCAACGATTGAAAACATCTTAGTCATAGTAATTTCTCCGAAATTAAAAAGTACAGTTCTGAGGGGCGACTGTTGCCTCCTCGAATATTCACTAAAAAGATAACTAGGCCTCCTTGGCCTCTTCTTTGTAAGCCGAGTTCCTTACTGCTTACGAGTGCAGAAAGCGGATAGCCTGACTTTAGGCACCAGTCTTCTGCTTATTTAGTTCACAATTCCTGGATGTCCTGCTGCTTTTTTCTCCAACCATTCCTTGCGAACTGAACAAGTACTCATGAGACGAATCCTCTCCAATTTCATTGCGTAAAGAACACGACTGCCATTTAAAGCTAAGGATTCTTTAATGGCTCCTGCCTTTTCTCTTGCTTGTACGACTCTTCCGCCGTCTCGTACGAGACCATCAACTTGGGAAAACATGCTCAACCTTTATGCTGCGCCACAAATAGACAAACAGCTTCAAGCAGGCAAGACACCGGAAGGGACGGCAAGCAGATATATGCCATCTCAAAAAGACAAAACGAACGCCCGTGTTACTGGGTGGAAGGTTCGTTTTGTTAAGAATTCACTAGGTCTTCCGATCAAGAAATCATTTTTGTTCTCACCAATACTTCTTGGTGTTACACATTCATTATAACGCCACGTGACCCCTGTGCAAGAGAAAAAAAGAATATTCCAGAACTTTATTTCAACTTGGGAGCAGCCCGCGTTCAACTCCTTGAAGCCAAGTGCAACCCCTCAAAAACAGTGGCGCTTATTTTATTTCTAGGCATTACCGTGGAAGAATCACACATTCTCGAATCTCGGTCAGCGACACAGGCGATAGCAATAGCGTGTGCGTCTCGTTCACCATACTAGTATCAATATGCTGCGAGGGAAATACTCGTACTAGGTTTTCTCTGCCGGAGTAACGAGATCTAGTCCGCGCAGTCTTCTTTACCGGAAGGCAAAAACATAAAAAACCCCTCCGCCACACGGGCGAAGGGGTTTTATTTCCTTCGTGTCACTCTACTTCTCAGGTAAACTAGCTACAACGACGTCGGAAGCCAATCAGGCTAACCATGGCGAGGCCGGCAAGAGCCAGCGAAGTTGGCTCGGGGATACCAAGCACACAACTAAACTGCTGGGAGAACACCCCACCAGCAGTTCCCACAATGTCAAACTGACCCGAGAAAACTCCTGTGGCACCCGCTGGAAGTGTCAACTGAGCAAACTGGAAATTATTCTGAGGTCCATCGTCATCCGTATCGCCAAACGTGACATCACCGTTAGCAGGAATACCGCCCCCAAGCACATTGGTTCCGCCAGGAGTAGTGACCCAGGAATCAGCACCCAAGGCTGGGAAACTAGGAATCAGAAGTGGGTTACCAGGAGCACTGTCACTGCCAAAACCATTCTGATAGAAAGGTGCGTCAGCAAGCGTTGAAACAAAGTTAACGGCAAGAATATCTCCGTCCGTTGTTGCAAAAAACTGGTAAACAGTGCCACCATCTGGTGCACCGCCACCCGCCTCATCCACCGAGACATCGCGCTCCGCTGGGGTCAAGGTTATGAGGTCAGCAATAGCACTGCTGGAAAAGGTAAACAATACTGCGGCTATAAGCGAGCCCGTATTCACGAAGGACAATTTCATCAGTTCTTACTCCTTGAGAATCAAGTGAAATACTATCTAGGGAAACAGAGCCTCTGTCCCATGTCCGAAACCAAATCCTAACGCTTGCGACGAACACCTACGAAGGAGATCAAAGCAAGTGCGGCAAGGGCAGCAGAGGTAGGCTCAGGCGTAGCTACACCCGAAAGTGCAGGAGGCGCGCTGCTACCATTGAAGTTCAAAGCCAAGGCCGAGAAATCGTTACCGTCGATCGCAGCACTGGAGTTGAAGTCACCCTCGTCCCAACCACCGGCACTGTTAAAGTTCAAAGCCAAAATTGAGAAGTCATTACCATCAACTGAACCATCTCGGTTTGCATCGCCAGCAAGCAAGCCATCGCTAGCAACGCCGTCACCGCGGACGCTAACGTCGCCGATGGTGGCGGCTAGAACTGGGTCACTTGCTACCGCAGCGAATTCGTTTGCAAGAGCGTAAACTGTCGAGCCTGGGCTCAGGTTTCCGTTGGCAGGATCGACTTCCAGGAAGGCTGGACGAATCGCACCAAAGGTGCCCGAAGCGAGCAGCGATGAGTTGTCCCATACTGGTGAGTTACCTGGGAAAAGATCGTCGGAAGCAATGTTGCTTGCTCCGCTACCTGAACCTACGCCAACGATTAGGGCACCGGCAAGATCGTCGCCAGCGATAATCTCGATAGCCGATCCACCACCGAATGGCTGAAACCTAAAGACGCTGCTTGTGTTATCGAAAGCGTCGGCATTCGCCGTGATGGCTGATCCTGGAGTATCGACTCCCGTCACCCCGGTAATACCGTCGATTACGACTCGAAGGCCAGCGAGGCCATTGGGGCCTGCTGATTGGACCAAAAGGTCCCAGGTACCGCCAGCTGCTTCGTCATTTGGGTCGTCGTAGCGTAGGTTGAGTTGCGTGTCGACTTGAGCTTGAGCTGTCGTCGCAGAAAAGGCCACCAAAGCGATGGCAAGAAGTGATAATGGGCTCCTGAAATTCATTACAAAATTCTCCAATCCCCGGTCAATGTCATTAGTTACAAAAAAACAAAAAGGCACTTTGCTTGTTGGGCAGTTCAGTCGATTTACTTTGTTCTTCGCTTGTGCGAGAGCACGACGTCTGAAATAAGGTAAGCCTGCGTGAAGCAGTGGCAGAAATGGAACGAGGCAAGCCCCCCTCGCCAACCACCCCGTCCAGTATGAAAAGGACCCGAGTGTGCGACTGAGCTTGTTGTGCTTAAGCTTGGGCACAACTACTCTTCCCGCTTCTCCCTTGCTTACCACAGGAAAAATCCTGTGTATCAGACGAGCCTCCAGCTAAATAGCGCACCCTGCGCCATTCGTCTCCACTCACTCTAACAAGGATTACCCACCTTGCAACTATTTTGAGCGGATTGTTGGAAAAAATTCTCCTTCGACATTTGCCCCGCAGAGGAGAAAAGGCCTTTCTTCTTTCTGCTAAACCACTTACGCCGAATGCCTTGATTGTACTACTTACAATAAATATTGACTTTTTTCCTCTTCTAGAACTTGAAGCAGTCCCTCAAGCGGGCCTATCTGCAAGGAAGTACTCGTTTCAGATAAGTTAGTCGCAGAACATAGAAGCTGGGAGAACCTTGTGTTAGGCGACCGGCAGACAGGAGTTTTACCTGCTGCAGGCAGTATTAGCCCCGTCTCGGGAAAAAGGGCCGTACGCGGAAATTGGTCATGGATGGCTGTGGTTGGATTGGTGGATTTTCAACTTCCGTTCGCCTTAGTACTACTAACAGCCAGGGTCTTTGTGTATTGCGAAGATTTTCTCTTAGCCACAAAAGCACAAAAAGGAGAAGAGAGGAGGGCAAGAATGTCGGGTTTTACTTTTCTCCTCGCTTTTCGTGCTCTTCTGTGGCTATTTCTATTCATTGGATGCGGCGATGTCGGGCTGGGTTCACCACGGGATACGCAGCATTTGGCTGAATTCTCGGTAAATTAGCTGACTTAACGTGCCGCGGGACGTTTCGATCTTGGCTTGGCCGCGAATTCCGACCAGCCACTGCTGATCTTGCTGGTCTAGCTGCACCTGAACCAAGTGGTATGCCGCTTCTGGCTTCTGTCGGCGATCCTGCGGCTGCACAGCACGCCTCGCTACCTGCAGAACCTGGCCTTCGAGAATGTGGGCGGGAGCTGAATCGAGCCGTATTCTGACCTTCTGGCCAGGGGCTACTGCCGCGACATCCGCCTGCTCGATCGCCAGCAAGGCCTCTAATTGCCCCGATTTGGCGACTGTGCAAAAAACCGTGCCCGACTCGATCCAACAACCAAGATTTCGAGCTTCCAGCGGCGAACCCGACCAGCCAGGCAGGCGGATTCTGTCCTTCGCAGTACTCTTAACCTGAGGCGGTGCAATAATCACGCCCGAAACGGGTGATTTCATGAGCAGCTGCTCGCCCCGATTTTGCAACTCATCTAACTGTGACTCGGCATCCGCAACTGCGGCACGCGCCGTTGGCAAAAGTTGAGATGCTTGGGTATCCCAAGCTCGCATCGCGCCCAGCTGAGCGTAGCGTGCTCGACGCACTTCGAGTTCTCCCTCCTGACGGGCTAGCGCTATTTCGATTTCGGGCTCGGCCAGGCGGGCAATCAAGTCGCCTTGCTTTACCCGAGTTCCCGCGGGTAAAGCAAACTTCAGTTCCCCTGCTTTGGTCGCGTAGACCGTCTGCCCCTTGGCTGGGACAAACACGATTGGCCCCGAAACGGTCCGCGTAATTGGCCAATAGAACAAGAGGGCCATCGCGGTAGAGACGCCCGCCCCAAGGAGAAAAGCTCGCGTCCATCGCAACTTCGCCCGGAACGAAGGGTTCTGCAGCATGCGGCAAAGCCCAGGCAAGGGACGAATCGCGATGCCTGCCAGAACCACCCCAGCCAAGGTGTAAACCAGGTTTTCAAGTCGATGTGGAGTGGCCCAGGAAAACAGCATCGCAAAGATGGCCAACAGAACCAGCGTCAGGTAAACCCGCGTCGCCACGGCATAGACCACCAGGCCCTGGCGTTGCCGCTTGCTGAGAAGCGGGTCGACCGGTCCCGGCTGCCCCAGCAGCCATCGCCGGAGAGCCGCCGGAAGCAGCCCCTGCGAGCGTCCCGCCAAGTTGGGCACCTCGACCAAATCGGACAGGATATAGTAGCCGTCGTACCGAAGCAGTGGGTTGAGATTCACCAGAAGTGTCCCGACCGAGCAAACAACCACCAAGCTCAGACACCAAGTATGTAGCAACCCAGGTTCGGTGTGCCACCAGGCAATTAGAGCTAGCGACGCAATCGCAAGCTCCGCGATCATGCCCGCGGCTGAGATCGCGATTCGATGCCATTTATTCGGCAGCCGCCAAGCGTCGGTTACGTCGCAATAGAGACACGGAATAAATACCAATAGCAGCAGGCCCATTTCATGGCATCGACCGCCAAAACGGTGGCACGTCGTTGCATGAGCCAGTTCGTGGATCACTTTAACCACCACTACGGTCGCGACCCATAACAGCCAATACCGTGGTTGAGCCAGCTCGGCAAGACTCGGGAATCGCGACCAGACTTCGCTTCCATGGCCCAACAAAATCCAACCGGCGTAAAAACATGCCAACATGGCGAAAAGCATCATCGGTAGCGAAAAAAGCCATCGCACCTTGCTATACAAACCGTCGACCAAGCTGGTCGCATCCACGCTTCCCAGGCGAAACGACATGAGCCGGCCCAAACTCTGTAGCCTCTCGCTACGCTGCCGCTGTTCGCTACGCTTCAGAAGCTCCCGTCCCTGAGCCGGCGAATCGCCAAGCAATAATCCCTGGCTGTACAAATGGTTGAGTCCTTGCTGCAACGCTTCGTGGGTTACCCGACGCGGAGCAAAACGCTCTTCAAACTTTCGTCGCAACCGGCTCAAGGAAACACTTTCCCGAAGCATTTGAAACAAGAAATACTCTTCCTCGGTCAGGTGAAACAACTCCAGCGCGAGCGGATCTTTCAGCACATAGGCCTGCTGCCCAGAAAACGAAACCGCGGTCGCTGTAATATCGCCCCTCGCCTGCAGGGTAAGGGGTCGATCTACGGTAGATCGATTCGTGTTGTGAGCTGACGCCATGGCTATCGGCTCTCCGCTTTCTGCTTTCCGTTTTCTTCCCCAATTTCCATTGAGCCCTGCTCGCCCGAGCGCAACGCCCCTTCGGCATTGGGGATTTCAGCCCAAACGCGAACCTGTCGGGTTACGACATCTAGCTCGGGGCTCACGAATCGCAAAATGCCCTCTACTGGGTGCGATTGCGACTCGACTCGAAGCAATACTCGCCGCCCCACCAAGTCGGCGGTCGCAAGTTCGGCAGGCAAAAAGCCCTCGGCCCGCAGCTTGTTGGTTGCCACCAAGCGCAAGACCGGCATCCCCTCTTCAACCCACTCACCAATACGGCCTCGCAGCAACACCACGGTGCCGGCAAAGGGTGCATCAATTCGGTGCTGATCTAGTCGTAGCTGGGCCGCTTTAAGCTGGTTTTGCGCCAGCTGCTGATCGAACCGCGCCAGATTCAATTCGTGCACCGCCTGTTGTCGCTCTAACGTGAGCTTCTCAACGGTCAGCCGCTCTACGTCAAGCTGCGACTGCGAAATACTCTTGGCAAATTGCTCGATCGAGTCGTGCGACCGGCTCAGTTCGGCAGAAGCTACTTCAAGTGCCTTTTCGGCGTATTGGATAGGTACTCGATTGCTTGCTTTGGCCTCGGCCTGCTTCTGCTCGATCTTGGCTCGAACAACCGCTAACTTCGCTTCCCGAGTGTCGAGCAACGCCAATGGCTGCGATTGCTCGACCCGTTGCCCTTCAAAAACAAGCATTTGCTTGAGCAGCCCCGTCTGACGAGCAGGCACCTCGGCGGCGTGCAGGGGACGCAGCACCACTGCGCCGACTCGCAGCCCCGGCACTTCAGCTGCGATACCTCCAGCCGCTGTGAAAGCGATTGCCAATGCCCCGAGCAGCTGTCGAGCAGATCTTCGGAAGACTAATTTCATCAAAACACCACCCACGAATAAACGGTTTCCCAGACGTCGTGCAGCCAGACATAACCCAGAGAACGCTGTCCACAATCAAACCGTACCTGGGCAGTCATCCCCGGTCGCGCCGCCGGCAGTTCGGCCTCGTCGACCGCCAATCGAACTCGGATGGCTGGTGGCTCTTCTTCCAGGCTCGACGAATCGAGCACCGCGATAGCCATCACTTCCTCGACATGGCCCTTGTAAACCTGTTCTCGCTGGCCTGCGAGCCGAAATCGCACCGGCATCGCTTGCTCGGTCTGCCGCTGGGCAAGCAGGAGATGGCCAATCCGATCCTGGCTCACCTCGGCTAGCAGCTCCCAGCCCGAGCGTGTATCGGCCACGGTAAACAAGACCTGGCCTCGCTCGACGGGCCGCGTTTGTAACAAATTTTGTAAATCAAGAGTCAGTAGGGTCCCAGCAATTGGACTTCGCAGGGTAAGCGATTCGCGCCGCGCGGCGAGGATTTCCTTCTGGCGTTCCAAGCTAGCCAACTGTTTCTCTAGCTGCTGCCCATCGGCCGAAATCGGCAATCTCTGCCCAGCAGTATCCTCACGCACATTGCGAGCCGTACGCGCAATCGCAATTGCTTCGAGCCGCTTGCGTGCCGTCTCGATCTCTCCTTGAACCTGTTGTTCGTCAAGCGCCAGCTGAGGATCATTGAGCACCGCCAAAACCTGGTCTTTCTGCACTTGGTCACCATGCGTCACACGTACCTCGGCAACCGTCCCCTCAGCCGTCGCAAAGATATCTCGCTGCTCCACCGGCATCAAGGTAGCCGGTGCCTCGATCTCGAAGTCGTAAGGCACATAAACCAGCGCCGCGATCAGAGCAGCTACCGCTACGAGGGCTAAACTTGCCCTTAGAATGCCCCACATCCCTCCAAATCGCGAAAGTCCAATCGACCAACGTGCGAGTAGCCGCATCGGGAAATGGTCAAGCTGCGTTGCCAGCCGCAAGGCTGGTTCGCAAAGCGCCGCCAGCTCAATCACACGCTGACAAGCAAATTCGCCCTTACCGCCGCTAAATTGCTCAGCAATCAAAACCGCAGAAAACGGCGTTCGCGATCTTCTACGTTTCTCTTCATCCTCCGATTCAGACGCAAATTCAAATGGCACTGCCACAAGCCGCCGGACATGCGTCTGATCGACATGCTGCTCAACTAGAGCTGCCAGCTCAAGCGGCAACTGCATTTCCAGACTGCCTGCTGTCTCTGTTCCTCCAGCCTCGGCATAGTCGATTGGCTCGCCCCAAAGGGCCGCTTTCTTTGCCAACGCTTGAATTCTCTTTGCTGTATCTCCCCGCAATTCAACGCGGTCTGCACCACTCACGGCCAATAGCCGCCACGATCGGCCTCGGCGCACAAGCACGCTTAGCCGATCCGCATTCACAAACCGCCGCCCTTCGTTTGCGATCTCAAAAGCGGTTCGGCGCAGCCCGGTTGATTTATGAATTCGATGCAACAAATCGAGCGACTGATCGTGAAGGCCTTGATCGGCGCGCAGCGATCGTAGCTCGTCATGCGTGTGGAACCTGCTAGCAATCTGACAAATGGTCGCAAGGAAATCTTTCCAACCCTGCTGTACCGCGGGGCTACTTCCCGATCGCATGGATAGCTCGATCAAAGCGAGCGGTTTTGCATCTGCGGTCGGCGTTTCGGCAGTTACGGCACCAATCAGAAGCACTGAGTCGGTACGATTTCCCCCGGTCTCGACTGTTCCGCTCCGAGGAGCAAATACTTGGGGCTCGCCCTCGATCGCTGCCGTTTGCAACAACGCATAGTGAGCTGCCCGATCGTTCTCGTCGTCGCCCTGTACGACGCTTTCAAAATTCGACTGCTGCGCCAGCACCCATCTGCCTCGCACGTCGGGCAACCATATTGCCCCACCAACCGCAGCCAGCGAAGTCACACATCCTTCCAGCAACGAACGATAGAACGCTCCCGACTCGACAGGCGAACTCGCCATTTCGTGAAGCCGGTCAACGAACTCCTCGATCTGCTGCCAATCGGAGTCGACAGAATCATGTTTTTGGGTAGAGGAAGTCACTATTATCAGTATATCCGAGTCGCCAACATGACTTGCTCAATTGCGCCGCGTCAGCAAGAAAAGCTGACAAAGAAACGGACGCTCAGAACGACTTGGTAGTTTGCGCAAAGTTTGTCGTTTTTGTTGAAAATAGTGTTTATGCCCGTTGTAAGGCGCCGAAAACGATACAGAGACTAAGTAGGTCGCCTACGGACCGACCTCCATTCAGTTTTCCCGCAAGCACTCACTCACAACGTAATGAATACCTGGATATCCACTAGAATCCGGCTCTCGCTGACGCTCTGCCTCATGCTGGCAGTTGCTGTGGGCTGTCGTTCGCGCGGTGAGTCGGACTTCGTCGCTTGCGGATCGGGCGACTGCTATCAAGCACTCGCTACCCAAATTGAATATCCCCAGGTCCAACAATGCAGTGCCACCGACGCCGACTGGGCTAGCCTCGAACCTCTTTCGCTAGCATCCACGACCAACCCTGAGTACTGGGACATTCCGCTCGAAGAAGTCGTCCAGCTCTCGCTCACACGTTCCAAAGTGCTGCGTGACCTCGGCGGAGTCCTGCTACGATCTCCCTCGTCAGTAAGCACCTTTTGGGACCCCGCCCTACAAGAAACCGACCCTCGATTTGGCATTGATGCCGCGCTCAGCGCCTTCGATGCTCAATTCTCGACCAGCGTCTTCGGCGAAAAAAACGACAAAGCACTTAACAACGAATTCTTCGGCGGCGGCACCCGAATTTTGCAACAAGACGCTGCCGTCATTCAATCGCAGCTCACCAAACGAGCAGTCACCGGCACAGAATTCACCTTGCGGCATAACATCGACTATGACGCCAACAACGCACCGAGCAATCGATTCCCGAGCGCTTGGAACGTCAATTTTGAAACCGAATTTCGCCATCCTCTGCTCCAAGGCAGCGGCATGCAGTTCAACCGTATTGCCGGCCCCAGCACGACTCCCGGCATCTACGGCGGCGTGCTAATCGCCCGCGTCAATACCGACGTTGAACTCGCCGACTTCGAGATCGCCGTCCGCGATCACATCAGCAACATCGAAAACGCCTATTGGGACCTCTACTTTGCTTACCGCGACCTCGACGCCAAAGTCGACGCCCGCGACGCGTCACTCGAAACCTGGCGAAGAATTCACGCTCTTTACAAAGCAGGTCGACGCGGCGGAGAAGCCGAAAAAGAAGCCCAAGCCCGCGAACAATACTATCGTTTTCAAGAAGATGTCCAAAACGCACTCAGCGGCCGACGCATCGACGGCACTCGCAACGGCAACGGAAGCGATGGTGGAACCTTCCGCGCCAACGGGGGCGTTCACGTTGCCGAGCGACAACTCCGACGACTCATTGGCCTACCTCCGAGCGATGGCCGGCTACTGCGTCCTGCCGACGAACCTCTCTCGGCCCTTGTCCATTTTGACTGGTCTCAAGTCACCCAAGAATCGATGGTACGTCGCGCAGAACTTCGCCGACAACGCTTTGAAACTCGCCGCGCCGAACTCGAATGGATTGCCAGCAAAAACTATCTCCTGCCAAGGGTCGATGCCATCGGGCGCTATCGATGGCGAGGTTTCGGACAAGGCCTGGGCAACTCCGGCGGCAACAATCCGCGTTTCGACAACGCTTACGAAAACCTCACCGGCGGCGACTTCCAGGAATGGCAACTCGGCGTAGAACTCAGCGTGCCGATCGGCTTCCGCCGCGCCCATTCTGCAAACCGCAATTCGGAACTCAAACTCTTCCGATCGCGGGCTATTCTTCGCGAACAAGAACACCAAGTCCTACACGATCTGGCTGCCGCAGTCGCCGAAATGCAACGTGCCTATGCGGTTTCGCAAACTACGTTCAACCGTTTAGAGGCCGCACGCCAGCAGCTCGAAGCCGTTACCGCAGCCTTTGAAGCCGACAAAGCCTCGCTCGACTTGCTGCTCGATTCCCAGCGCCGACTCGCCGACGGCAAAAGTCGCCACTTCCGCAGCATGGCCGAATACGCCGTTGCGATTAAAAACATCCACTTCACGAAGGGTTCACTCCTCGACTACGACGGCGTCTTCCTCAGCGAAGGCGGCTGGCCCCGCCAAGCTTACAGCGATGCCCAGCGTCGAGAGAACCTCCGAGGCAAACCCCTGCCGCTGAACTACTCCTCGGCCAAAGCTCTGCGTGTTAGCCACGGCCCCTACGATCAGCAAACCGCGCAAGAGCCCTTCGCCGACGAGCCTAAAGAACTGCCCAGCGACAAACAAGCAGGCCCTCCACAAGCGGTCCGCCAAACCCAACACTATGTCGAAGAGCTTCTGCCGCTTCCTTTGTCGAGCATAAGCGAATCAAAGGTCCAGTAAGCTCGATCTGCAAAAAAAAACAAAGTGACCTGGATTTCCAAAACCGGCCGTCTATTCTCCGCAGTTCGCGGAGACTCCAATAGGAATCGGTTGGAAAGCTTCCGTGTTGCAAGGCTTAAAACCGGCGGGCCAACAAGCCTGCATGCGGCAAAGTACACGTTGTTGCAGAGGAGCATCTTCGTTAAAACGCTTGACCGAAAGATCAACAAAATCAGAGCCGCATTGCCGTTGTAGCGTATGGATGTCATGGGCTAAATAACGAGGTGCGTAACCAAGTCTTGGCCCGCCGCCCAACGGATAAATCGCCAACGCAAGTCGATCAACTGGATTGGAAGGCTCGGGGATAAATTGTAGTAGTTCCCTTTCTTGCAACTGGTCGACATATTCTCGGCCGGCCTCCTCGGCCCACCGAATTCCGTGTAAGAAAAAGTGGTTGAGGTAACAGTAGTCCCCGTCGGGCAACGGGCAAGGAAATACCTCAATCGCATCGGTTTGGCGTTGGCCTTCAGTCACTGCCAAAATTGCCAGTGGGTCGGGCGGAGTGTCGTGACTAAAACCACCCCAACGCAAATAGGCCTCGTACTCCGGCCGCTTCTTGGAAAGCAAACGATTCACAAACAGCGGAAACAACTCCGTCGATTCATAAACTTCGTCGAGATTGCCCATCTGCGGGAAAGGCTCGAAGCCAGGCAGCGACCGAGCACCGTGAGTGTAGAAATAGCGGTAGAACTTGCCATCGAATTCCAAGCGGCCGACCGGTCCCCAAGCGGGATTCTCAGGATCGCGAGTTCGCCAAGCTACAAACAGGGCTTGTGTCATATGGGGTTGTTTCATGTGAGGTAGGCCTCAAGCAGGCGTTGCTGATTCACTAATAGTAATTGTAGCGTAAACTCTTTGGCAGTTTTCGACATACGCTGTTCGGGGACTTTGTCCAAAATTGCTTGAATGGACCCTGTTTCGATCAATTCAAGCTGCTTTAGCCAGCCTTGGGCGGCGCCTGGGGATTTTTTGGCAAATTGCCAAAATGCTTCGTGGGTTCCTAGAGCCCGCGTGTCAGACACTTGGTCGTAAAATGCAGAACGAGCCTTTGCCGCAAACTTGGACACTTGGCGGTTTTTATCCTTGCTCGCGAGCCGCTCCTTCCGTTCCGTATCGTTTAGATTGCGTGCCAAGGAAGCCCCATGGTCGAACGTCGGTGCCAACCGTAGCCGTTCGCTCTTTGGCCGTTCGCCATCCCATAGCATCGCCCAATTCTGATGATGCCGATCTTGATTGGCAATCCAAGCATCAAGCATCACGTAACCAACAAAGATATCCAAGCCAGAGGTAGCAACGAATGGCACGCCCTGCATCCACCCATCAGCAGGAGTGCTTACAATGGCAAGCGCATCGGTCACTGCATCAACCGTGTGTTGGCTGACCTTGTATTTCTTTTCTTCATCTGCTGGGTAGTCCGAAACAACAGCTAGCAAAAGTTGGTTGCCAAGCATCAGCCAAAGATTTCCCGGAGAGCAGCTTTCGCACACCACCCCAGGCCAGCGGGCCGTTTCGCCGTCATATTCGTGAGCCATCTCATAATGTACGTGCGGCAAACCAAGAAGCTGGCACAGTTCGCAAGCAATTTTCTCGGCCCAATCTTCGCCAGTGCCACGTGTTTCGGCTTTGAAGAGTACGCGTTTACCGCCTTGCCAAAACCAACACTTTCTTTTGGCACCGAGCGTTTCGACCGCTTCAAACTGACTTCTGTCGACTCGGTGGATCTTGTACACGATGTGCGAATCCATTGTGTTGGAGGTTACCATAGTTTCCGCTCGTCCAGTTGCTGACAACTAATCGTCCACAGGCTTCACATGACTAATCATAAGCTGCTCGACTAAGTAGACCGACAGTTCCTCGACTGTCGGGCAACTCCAGATGACCATTGGCGGCAAACGCAGTCCCAGCACTTGATCCATCTCTTGGCTGATCTCGACCGCCGTTAGCGAATCGATTCCTAACTCGGCAAAAGGGGTGCTCCGCTGCATCGTCCCAGGCTGCAAGCCGGCGCGATCCGACAACCAAGTCACCAGCCACTCTTCGACCTCGGTCGTCAGACGCTGCGTCTCCAGTTGGGGTAACTCTTCAAGAAACCCTGGTTTGGCCAAAGCGGCCGGTTTCTCGTCTGTCCCTTCCGAAGCCTCGCCCTCCAAGGGCTTCTTCCATTCGGCCACCACGGATAAATCGCCGGCCAAAAACTGTTCGCGGCAAAGGCTTCGCTGCACTTTTCCGCTCGAAGTAATCGGCAAACTCACCGGACGAATCAACACGATTGCTTGCGGATCAAGCTCATGCTCGTCGACGATGCTGGTGCGCATACAACGCAAAACCTCGTCCATGTCGGCCTTGCGATGCTCACGCCGTATCTGATGCACTACCACCAACTGCTCTTCCCGGTCGCCCGCGATCGAAAATGCTGTCCCCAAATCTACCGCTTCGTGGGCGCGCTGCGCCGTGCGTTCGATATCGTGCGGGTAATGATTACGACCTCGAATGATAATCACATCCTTCCGCCGACCCGTCACAAACAGTTCGCCTCCGGAAAAGAATCCCAAATCTCCGGTACGCAAAAAGTCGCTTGAATTTTCCCCTGCAAGCGACGATCCAAAGGTCTCTCGGTTGAGGCTCTCTCGGTTCCAATAGCCCCGCGCTACCGACCCACCTTGAATCCAAATTTCGCCCACCTGGCCCTCATCGCACGCAACACACGACTGAGGATCGACAATCTCGACCCGATTGCCATTGCGTGGTGAGCCACAGCTCACAAGCCGCACCGCTCGGGAATGAGAACTCTCGACTAAGGCCGCCCGATGCTTTCGCAGTTCCTGACGATCGACCGACAAAATCAACGGCTCCGCTGGCCCCTTGCCACCCGTCGCAAGCAGAGTCACTTCAGCCAATCCGTAACAAGGATAAAACGTACTCGATCGGAACCCTGATTCGGCAAAAGCTGAGGCGAAATCTTCCAATGTGCCTGGGTGAATCGGCTCCGCCCCACAAAAAGCAAATCGCCAATGCCGCAAGTCGAGTGCTTCACGCTGCTGCGGTGTCGTTTTCTGCACGACATATTCATAACCAAAGTTTGGCGATCCGCTGATCTCTGCTCCCGTTGCCGATAACAACTCAAGCCAACGTATCGGAGAACGCAAGAACGTGGTCGGCGCAAGCAGATGGCAACTCCCTCCTGAGTAAAGAGGGCACAGAATACCGCCAATCAATCCCATGTCGTGGTATGCAGGAAGCCAAAAGACTCCGGCCGTTAATTTCTCGCTCTTGGTATCAATCGCAAACCCTTCGCAAATCGCTTCCAGGTTATGTAGCAAGTTGCCATGAGAAATCATCACTCCGCGAGGTTCTGCTGTCGAACCGGAGGTGTACTGTAAAAACGCCAAATCCTCAGGCTTCCGCTCAACGCGACAATACTCCGAACCGGCTGCCCCAGAAATTTCATCCGTCGATTCCCAAGAGATCGAAGACAACACTGCCGATTGCTCTTCCAGGCACAGCCCGCTTAGCACGGAGCTATGGGTCAACACCAACCGAGGCTGACAGTCGGTCGCAATCGCATCTAACCGCGGCATCGGACGGCGGGGCTTCGGATAAGTCGCCGGCACCGGCAACACGCCCGCGTAAAGGCAACCAAAAAATGCGGCAATAAACTCCAACCCCGGCGGATAGACCAGCAGCGCCCGATCGCCCACTTCGCATTGCCCCGCCAAGTAAGCGGCTATCCCGCGGGAACGAGCGTCCAGCTCGCCATAGGTCCACTCAACCGCTTGGCCTGTCTCGTCTTCGTAGAAAAACGCGATTCGCTCAGGGTGTTCCTTAGCGCGTTGTTCCAATACCTCGGCCAGAGAATTCCATCCCGAGAAGTTAACCGTCTGTTTGCCGTGCATAGTGTGAAAAATACGAGGAGTACTGATTAGCAAGAATTCCGATTTCTGTTTTGCTTCAACTACGTCTGCGACTCATACAGAACCGGGGGGAGCGCTGCCCAATTACCTTGAAAAACAAGCGGGGCACACTTCGCAACCTATTGCTTGATTTAGCCGAACCGCTGGCAAACCGGACAGCCGAGCGATTCGTCGCTTTATTCTAGGGGTTGCTGAGGCACTAGGGTAGCCTGTTTGCGGCGACGTTGGCAACGCACACTTGGGTTGTCACGCAACAATCCCGTTTTTTCGTGTGTTTCGCGATGGTCCAACCTTGGGCCGTCATACTAAGAAGAAGAACCCTCCGGCGCATCAGGTTG
Source organism: Planctomycetota bacterium (assembly GCA_024278955.1). GTDB lineage: Bacteria > Planctomycetota > Planctomycetia > Pirellulales > Lacipirellulaceae > Bythopirellula. The sequence goes on from JAJRSE010000071.1 coordinate 106,888, forward strand.
CTCCGCATCGGAAGTCGCTGGAGGCTGTGGTGCTGAAGCCGCAGGTTTCGGAGCAGGAGGAGCCAGGCGGATTCCCGTGCCCAGCGGTCGGTTATTCAGATAAATAACTCCTTGAAATGAAACCCCCGGGTTGCCACTCCCATCGATCATCATTCCCGGAACCGGCTCCGTGCCAACGAGCACCAAGGGCCTCTTGTTTACCGGATCAACCACAAACAATTGTTGAGCAATCAGCCGGTTGATCAGCATGTCGCTCGACATTTTGCAAATTTCTTTTCCCTCGCCATTGAGGATTCGCAAATATCCCACTCGATCGTCTACCTGGCTCGGATCGTTTCCTATCGCACGACCAATGCCAAGCTCAGCTAATAGCTTGTGGGGCTCGTTCTGGTCAATAATTTTGAGACTCTCACAATAAATTTCCTTCGTATCCACACGCTGCAAAAGCTTGTCGCGCAGCGAAGCGCCCAAAGCAAAAAAAAGCAGTGGGTAAACTATCCAACGTTCCCGTTCCGACATTATTCAGTACTCCAATGTTTTATGTTTGATGTGGGATGTTTGATTGTTGATGTAAGGGGAGGGGTTAGGATTTAGGGGCTAGGATTCAGGGGCTAGGGATTGATCCTTCGCCTCAATCGCGAACTCCTTGTTTCAGAACCAACTATTCAAGTGGCAAAGAAATCTCGATCAGATCAACAATTAAACATCAAACATCTCACATCCCCACGGTTCGCTGAAAGTAAAGTGTCCCCAACTGCCGGTCCGCTCCTACTTCGATTAACGTAAACCCAACACACTCGCCTTCGCGCTCGTCCAAGTCGATCTGAAACTGGCGTAGCACAGTCGAAGCCGCCTCCTCGCCCTTCGCTTCTTTCGTCTTCGCTTCTTTCGTCTTCACTTCAATCGTACAGCCGATCGGTGTCGTCGAAAGTACTCGCCATGTGCCTGATACAGGTTCCGATCCATCGGAGAGCGACATCTCTAGATGCTCTCGGTCGACAAATTCGAAGCGGACGCCCAAATCGTAGCTTTCCCAATCGGTCGCCATGGACCCAGTTGGCGAATTCGCCGTTACGGCTTCTCCGCCATATTTCTCGGCTTCCCTCTCGCTCCGCGCAGTCGCCGTATCGGGACGCCCCTCCCAACGGCCAAGCAACTTATTCGCCGCCTGCTGCTGGCAACCACTCGCGCCAGCCAGCATCAGCAACACGATCGCGGCGCACCACGATCTGCCAAAGCATCGATAAACCATAAAAACGCCGCTCTACTGGTAGAATGTTTGATGTGGGATGTTTGATTTTTAATCTGAAAATTGAGTTCACCCCTACGAAAACATCAACAATCCAACCCGCTATTGTACCGCAGCAATCCCCAAGAACCAGCCGGGATTAATACGCCACCAGAGCGTCCCCTTCTGCGTCTACTTGCCACGGCAGCCATACCAGCATCACTCGATCGATCGAGGTATCGCTCTTCCGCAACGGCACTTCCAGCTTTTCCAGTTCCAGATTCTTTGGCTCTAAATCAAAATCGACCTGCTCCAAAGCGTTCTCCAGGTCCTCCTCAATCTCTTCCAAAGCAATCAACTTATCCTCCAGTCGCTCGGCTGCTCTCGACTGCTCGCCTCGCTCACGCATTGTCTGCCGCATCGAAGTCGACGACACCCCCCGACGCTTCGACCCACTCAAAAACATTTGCAACACTTTCCAAAGCATTTCGGCCAACCGCATCCAGAACTGCGATTTCTGCTCGTCGGCCACCTGCTCTGCTTTCCGAACCGCCACTTTTGCGCGTTCTAGCCGCTTGGCAAACTTATCGCGAACCTTCTCCTTCTTTGCATCGCGTTCTTCCCGCGCTCGCTGCGTCATACGAATCCGAAAATCGGCCTCGTCTTCGCCTGACGCCGAAAATTCATCCAACTCCTCACATCGCCACAAAACCAACTTTTCGGTCCGATACAGATGACTCTCCAACTCCTGGTTCCACCGCTTGTAGTTTTTCTCCTGTGCAAGTGCCGAAGCAAGATCGGCAAACTCCGCCCCTGGTTCAGGCTCCTCCTCCAGGGCCGGGCTATTTTCCAACACCAACGCCGAGTCCCACACCGGCTCTGGCATCTCCCCGTGCACAGGCTGCAATACTTCGCAGTTTGGCCCCTCGTCTACCTCGTACGACGCCTTCACGTAATGCAACTTGCATTCGCCAAAAATCCCAGCCCGATACTCAAGTCGACTCCCCTCGGGTAACGGCTCCGCAAGCGGCCAAAACTTTTGAACGATACTCGAAGTAATCACCGGCCGCGCATTCGTTTTTACCACTGCCTCTTTAGCCGCCGCCCCCTCTGCTTGCGGTTTCGCCGCCACTTCCGCAGCCAACGCTGCCTTACGATCTGCCATCACGTCGCGAATTTGGTCGCGCGTCATTGGTCCGCGCAGGTACGACATGGCCCAGCGAGTATGAAAAATCCGAGGGTGGTTATCATGTACGTTGTTCATCAAAAACACTCGGCTGCCGAGCCCGGCCAACGTCGCTTCCATCTGTGATTTATTGAAGCTCGACCCGGCCTGCGCCGACGCGCCTTCGAGCCCTTCCAGCACGCGAGCCTTGTCCCGCTCGGTCTGAAGTCGTCCCAAAAACCAAGTCCCGCAGTTCGACAAACCTTTGTAATCCAAATCAACCGGGTTCTGCGTCGCCAGCACGACGCCCAACCCATACGCCCGAGCTTGCTTGAGCAGCGTCAACATCGGTTTCTTACTGGGCGGGTTCGCCGTCGGCGGAAAGTAGCCAAACACTTCGTCCATATAAAGCAACGCCCGCAAACTGCCCGTCCCCGGCTGGCTGCGCATCCAGCTCACCACTTCGTTGAGCAAAATCGTCACAAAAAACATCCGCTCGGCTTCGCTCAAATGCGCGATCGAAAGAATCGACAGCCGCGGCTTACCGGTCTCGGTATAGAGCAGCCGTTTTACGTCGAGCGGTTCGCCCTCAAGCCAACTCGCAAACGAAGGCGAAGCCAGCAGATTGTTCAACTTCATCCCCAGCGCCAACCGATCTTTGGCCGGATAAAAAGTTTCCAGATCGACCACGCCCACTTTCTTAAACGGCGGGTCTTGGATCTCATGAATAAGACTCGGCAGATCCAAACTCCGCCCCTCACGCCACGCTCGATCAAGCACATTCGACAGAAAGATATGCTCTCGGCTCTGTACCGGGTCGGCATCGATGCCCAGCAACGCCAGCACACCCGAGGTGGTCGATTGCACCCGATCGCGAAACGCGTCGCGATCGTCAATCACCTGCTGAGACGGCGCATTGAACGACTTGAGCACAGTCAGCGGGATACCCGCCGAACTGCCCGGCGTGTAAATGGTCTTCTCGACCGAATCGTTGTAGCGCCGAATCCGCTCGCCATCCTGCCCCCAATCGGCAAGCCCATTTTTCCAAAGCGTCGCCGTCTGTTCGGCCAATTCCTCGGGAGTGATGCCCTTGCGACTGGCCGCACCCGGATCGACCCAAGGCGCAAAATCCTTGGGACGAAGCTCAGGAAACGTGAGCAGCAGATTGCCCAGGTCGCCCTTTGGGTCAATTGCAATCACCGGCACCCCGTCGAGCCCCGCCTCTTCGATCAACGACAAGCAGAGCCCCGTCTTGCCGCTGCCGGTCATCCCCACGCAAACCGCATGGGTGGTCAAATTTTTGCTGTCATAAAGGGTCGACTGCGGCGACACCTCGCCTGCCGCCAAGTCGTATTTGCGCCCCAAATAAAACGCCCCTGGATTTTCAATGTCTTTCATAGTTCCTGCTACTCAAATGAAAACGATGCGCCATTCAAAACCCAGGGATTGCAATCCTTGGGCTTGGCATTCTACCGAAACGCCCCCCCCAGCGACTCCCCTACTCTCTCGCCCCCCTTCTCACGGAAGTACCTCAACAACACCTCCACAAATTTCCTCAACTGCAACTCCTCAAGCCCCAAACGCCCAAACGCCTCGACCAATACATACAAACAGCCCACTCCGCCAAATAGACGGCTAAGATATGCCCGTACGGGCTGCGGCACGGCAATCTCGCCGCGTGGTGCCTTGCCGATGATATCCGAAATCGCAGGGATCGAATCGGCCACCGCGACAAACGGCTCGCAGCCAAGCTGCCGCTGAGCAAACCCAAGCAGCAGCCCAGCCCCTCCTTCGGCCTGCTGCCGCGTCACGCCCAAATCTTTCATCAACCGTTCAATCAAATTCACCAAGAAAACCTCCGTGCTTATCAACGACTTTTCCAGTACCCTGGCTTCCGCGCAGTATGAGCTATCGCAATGACTACCAGATGATTCTTATGCTGGCGATAGAGCACCTGAAAAGGAAAGTTGCGCATCAGATAAAACCGATGCCGCTTATCGTATCGTGGAAACCGCTCGGGATCCGATGCAATAAGCTGCAATGTGCGATCCAACTCCACATCAAAACGATTTGCTACTTCCACGCTTCGCTCTGCATACCATGACAAGGCTTCCGAATACTCCAACTCAGCCGCCGAGCAAACGACTAGGTCAATCATCGAGCCCAGCCTTGCGCCGCGATCGCTGACGAACTTCCGACCACGGGGCCGCGGTCATATCGCCCGCGTCGTAAGCCGCGCTGCGCCGATCGGCTTCGGCAACCCAATCGTCCGCAGGAGGTGCCCAGTCTTCGGGAGAAACAGCTCCCCAAAGCGCAGAAAGCAACCGAGCCCGATCCGCAACCGGTAATGCTTGCGCCGCATCCAAAATCTCCTGCACCGTAGACATACAAATATTCTACCTGATAGGGCCTCCTCAAGCCAAGCGGAATCAGTCCAATAAATCCTTCGCACAAGTTACCCTATCCACAAATCACCGGTATACTCAATCTACTTCAAAGCAAACCGATTCGCCCACACGGAGGTTTAGCCATGCTCACCCGCTCTCTTTTGTCGTCGTCGCTCTCGCTGACAATTATTCTCTCGCTCCCGCTCTTTGTTCACGCTGAAGAAGTTGTTCACGCTGAAGAAGCAACCAACTGGCCCCAGTTCCGTGGCCCGCTAAGCGATGGTGTCTCCCATGCCAAGCAGCTACCCGACACCTGGGACACTTCGCGCAACGTCCTTTGGCGAGCCGAAACCCCCGGTCGCGGTTGGTCGTCGCCCGTCGTATGGGGCGATCGCATTTTTCTTACGACGGTCGTCCGAACCGAACAAGGCGAGGAAGCCAAGAAGGGCCTCTACTTCGGTGGCAACCGCCCCAAACCGCCTGCCGACGTGCATCAGTGGCGCGTCCTCTGTCTCGACTTAAAAACGGGCGACGTGCTTTGGAATTATCTGGCCTACGAAGGGGCCCCCTCGACCGCAACTCATCTTAAAAACAGCTTCGCCTCGGAGACTCCCGTCGTCGATGGCGAGCGGCTTTACGCTTACTTCGGCAACCTGGGCGTCTACTGTCTCGACCACGAGGGCAAGCTACTTTGGGATAAGAAAGTCGAGCCTCACAAAATGCAACTCGGCTGGGGAACGGCCGCTTCGCCCGCCTTGCACGACGACACTCTTTACCTCGTCAACGACAACGAGCAGTCGTCCTACCTCATGGCACTCGATGCCGCGACCGGCAAAGAAAAATGGACCGCCCCCCGCGACGAGAAAAGCAACTGGTCGACCCCTTTCGTTTGGGTCAACGACCAACGCACCGAAATTATCACCACCGGCAACCTTGTCCGCTCCTACGACACCGCAGGCGAACTGCTCTGGCAACTCGGCAATAACTCCTCGATCGTCATCCCTACCCCCTTTGCCACCGATGGCTTGCTCTACGTTGCCAGTGGCTACGTGCTTAGTCTCAGCAAGCCGATCTACGCCATCCGTCCCGGTGCCACCGGCGATATCACGCTCGACACGGGCGAATCTGCGAACGACAGCATCCAGTGGGCTCAACCCGCCGCAGCGCCCTACAACACCTCGCCGTTGGTCTACGAGGGCCGCGTCTACGTGCTGCTCGACCAAGGCTTTTTTGTTTGTTACGACGCGGCCACCGGCGAGATGATTTACAAACGCCAACGACTCCCCAAAGGCCGCGCCTTCACCTCAAGCCCTTGGGCTCACGACGGAAAAATCTTCTGCCTCAACGAATACGGCACCACGTTTGTTATCAAAGCCGGCCCCGATTTTGAAATCCTCCACACCAACTCCCTCGACCCCGACGCCATGTGCATGGCCACCCCTGCGATCGCCGGCAACCAGCTCCTCATTCGAACCGAAACGGCCCTCTACTGCCTCCAAGAAGGGGCAACGCTCGAAGAAAAATAATCGGAGGCAACGCAACATCTAGAGCAAATCTCAGGCGGGTGTTCCGCTCGTAGCAGGGTTTGACACTGAAACGCCAGCTGGCGACCGGAACACGTCCGTGCGACACGCACTAATCTCGCAAAACCAACACGGGGCAATGGGCCAGCCTCACTACCCGCTCGGCCACCGAGCCGATCATCATTCGCATCAAACCCGTTCGTCCATGCGACGGCAGCACGATTAGCTCGCACCCGTGGTCTTGGGCATAACGAGTGATCTCGTCCGCCGGGCTGCCAAACGCCACCTCAAACTTGACCCCATCGTACTTCGGGTCGGCAAATCGCTCTCGAAACATCTTGCCAAGATGCCCCGTCCGGTCGGTGTTGCTCACCACATTCCAGGCAACAGCCGGGTCGCCTACCGAGAATGTTTCCATTGGCAGCGCCACATGCAGCACTGTTAGCTGGGCAGAGTCTTTGACCAACTCCAAAGCGTAATCGACCGCCTCATGGGCCTGCTCCGAAAAATCGCTAGGGACAAGCACTGATTCGCAACTTAGCTTTACCATGATAGTTGCTCCTTATGCGTAAAGGTTTCGGTTTTCCTACGGCTCTCGCCGACCAATTTCCTCCGGCATCCTGCTTTTGACACTACTAACACTACTAAGCCCCGTCGCCGACACAACATCCACTCGATTCTCGATCTGCCGAACCCCCGGAAGCCCCCGAAGCACCGTTTGCAACACCTGCTTCAGATAAAAAGAAGGCAACCGACCAGCCAGCACTAAACGCCCTTTCTCGTACCCGATGTCAATCGAATCGCAGTGACAGCGAAAATGATCGCTGTTGTCCAACTGGACACGGGCCTGTGAAACCACTCGGTTCGCCATGACTTCTTTCTTCAATCTGGCATCCTTGGACAACGTTTCTTCCCTCAAATCCAACATGGCTATCACCCCTATCCTACGCAACTTCTAAAAACTACTGGCAACAAAGGCAAGTCTCAGGCGGGTGTTCTACCCGCAGCACGGTTTGACACTGAAATGCCAGTTGGCGACCGGAACACGTCCGTGCGACACGCACTAGAAGAGGGAGCAAAAACCAGACCAAAAGCAAAGCGAAGACGCCTTTAGTTTTTTCATGCCCATTCGCCCTGTCGCCAAACCTTAGCGGAAGCAACTAGGCGGCCACGAATGGCAAAAGGGCCCCGTCACAAAAAACAAAAGAACGTCTCTCGAAACTCTCGCTGGCGTGCCACCCCGCACACTGAAAGCACAATCCGCACAGCAAACGAAAAAGCTAAGCGTCCTCTCCGCGATGAGTGCTGAGAAGATTACCAACTCTCCGGCGAGCTGGTACGTTTCGCTCTTGGCGAACTTGGCGGTTCAAAATACCGACTTTGTAATTGCTCTGAATAACCAACTCAAGCCTCTTGGAGCCACCTAGCAAACGTGCTAAAAAGCAGTTGGAGAACATCCTAATCAGGTGTCGCATCATGACGCTGGAGCTAACTCAGAAATATGTCGAATTGCAAAGGTACGTCGGCTGGACTGACGACGACCGGCACCGGGTTGTCTCCGTCCGAGACCTCCTGCTAGCGCACGCCGATCCTGTCATCGACGATTTTTACGACGAAATTCAACGTCATCCCCAGACTGCCCAAATGGTTTCCGGGGGGCAGCAGCAAATCGATCGCCTTAAAACGACCCTTCGCCAATGGCTCCGGCAACTCCTGACTGGACCCTACGATCACGATTTCGTTGCCCTCCGCTCCAACGTGGGTCGCCGCCATGTGGCAATTGGCTTAGAGCAAGTCTATGTCAGCGCCGCCCTATCGCGACTGCGTCAAGGACTCTGCCAGCAGCTGCACGACCACTGGGAAAAATCGCCTGAGGAACTACGCAGCACGATCGAATCGCTCGATAAACTCCTCGATCTTGATCTTGCTATTATCAATGACGCCTACCAGACCGAGTATTTCGCGACCCACGAAAAGCTAAGCAAAGAGAATCTCCAGCTTAGGGTAGCGCTCCAGCGTGAACAAAAGTGCTCTGAAATCGTCGGCAAGTCGGAGTCGATGCAGGAAGTTTATCGATTGATCGAACGCATCGGGCCCACCAACAAACCGATCCTTATCCAGGGCGAAAGCGGCACCGGCAAAGAATTGGTCGTCAAATCCTTACACCAAGTCAGTATGGTTGCGGACAAACCAATTGTCATTATCAACTGTGCTGCCTTGCCTGAATCACTTCTCGAAAGCGAGCTCTTCGGACACGAAAAAGGAGCTTTCACCGGTGCCATTACCAGTAAACCAGGCCTATTTGAAGTTGCCGACCGTGGCACACTCTTTATCGACGAAATCGGTGAGTTAGCTCTTGGCCTGCAAGCAAAACTGCTCCGCGTACTAGAAGACGGTTCGCTCCGCCGCGTCGGTTCGGTAAAACAACGTCACGTTAATGTCCGGCTTATCGCCGCCACCAACCGCGACCTGGCCAAAGAAGTCGCCGAAGGACGCTTTCGCGAAGATCTGTTCTACCGAATCAACGTCCTCACCATTGTCTTACCCCCCCTGCGGGAAAGACCGGGCGACATTCCACTCCTGCTCGAACACTTTGCCGGCGAAGACTGGCAATGGGATGAAGACCTCCTCAACGTGCTCGAAAATTACAGCTGGCCTGGCAACGTGCGCCAACTGATCAACGCGATTGATCGCGCCAAAACCTTAGCCGTCGACGAACGCCTCTTGCCCCAAAACTTACCGCCCGAGTTGCTACGCAGTAGCCGAGAAGCAGCCCATCGACCTCTCAGCCAAAACGCCGACCTCGAAACTATCAACCGCCACCACATTGCCGAAACCTTTCACCGACTTCATGGCAACAAGACTCGCACAGCCAGGGCGTTAGGAATCAGCCGGCGTACTCTCTATCGTCTGCTAGAAAAACACGCCATTGAAGCCGAATAGTGCGTGTCGCCCGGACGTGTTCCAGCCGCCGCACTCGCTTTCCAGCGTCAAACCGTGCGGTTTGAATCAAAACTGTGCGAACCTGCACATTTTGAGTGCCTGCTATCTGAAATCGAGTTCTCAAAAAAACCGTGGCGAGAACAAGCTCAGCGATTGCAATTCCAGGGTTCTCTGAACGGGTTCAGAGGAACACCTCTTCACGCAGTTACCACCGAGAAGACCCTGGCACCCCGTTTGCACAACGGACTTACGTACTTATAAGGCTAGGTTGAACCACGAAGGCACAACGAAATGGAGCTAGAAATATTGGAGTTTCAACGATTGCTCCTTGATCAGCAGGTTGACATGTTGTTTCCTGAAAAATGCCTACTCAACAAAAACACTATTTCGTATTTTGTTTGTCCTGGTTTTTTACTAGGGCGTCGTGTCGTTGTGTTTCCAACGACTTAGCGCTTTAGTAATTAGCCATTATCGCTTTTCTTCAAAAATCGTATCGGAGCCCCAATCATGTCTGCAAGCGACACTCAAACACGCCCCAACAGCACAATTGCTCGCCAGCACGCTCAAATTGAGTCCTTAGTCGATGCGCTCACAAGCCGGTTCGACGGGGAAAAAAAGGCCACTCGCAACTTAGTCTCGCTGCTGAATTCTCTTGCAGCACACTTAGAAATGCATTTTGAATTGGAAGAAGAGGACGAGTACTTCGGTTACATTCTCACTCGCTCGCCACATCTCTCCGAACGCGTCGATCGCTTGCTGCACCAACACGAAATGCTCAAAACAAACGTCGACGACCTCGTCGACTTAGCTCGACAAGCTTTTGAGCAAAACAGCGGTACCGCCGAGCTGGCTTCCATGTTCGCAAAATTCCGATCCCTGTTACTAGAACACGAAAAAAAAGAAATCGATCTCCTCCAAGAAGCATTCAATCGGGACCTCGGCACCGGCGACTGAAGAAGCTCGTTTTGGTTGGTTCGCTTTGACTGTGAATAGTCAAGATCGGTAGAGATGCTCAAAGTCGAGAGGACCGGCTTGTCTGCGTACCTAGGGCCTTGTCACCGCTAAGAATTAGGGTTCGCTAAATTAGTCGTTTTGGGTAGCACATGAGCCAGTTGGTCGGTATTTTGTAGGGTAACGTGTTTAGTCGTCCTGCAGAGAAGAGAACCCCGAGGCCCGAATGACCAATTTCCTAGCTGCCAACGACCCCGAGGTCTGGTCTGCTGTTGCCGATGAAATCGAGCGTCAGCACGATGGTTTAGAGCTTATTGCTAGCGAAAACTACACCAGCCCAGCCGTCATGCAAGCCGCCGGCAGCGTGTTGACCAACAAATATGCTGAAGGCTACCCGGGACGCCGATACTACGGAGGCTGCGAGCACGTCGATGTGATCGAAGACCTCGCCCGAGATCGTGCTAAGCAGCTTTTTGGGGCGGAGTTTGCCAATGTGCAACCGCATTCGGGCTCGCAGGCCAACATGGCCATCTATTTGGCTGCGCTCGAGCCAGGCGATACGGTGCTGGGTCTCGACTTGGCCCATGGTGGCCATTTGACGCATGGTATGAAACTCAACACCTCGGGTATGCTCTATAACTTCGTTAGCTACGGGGTGCGTCGCGACGATCATCGGCTCGATTTCGACCAAATTGCCAAGCTGGCCAAAGAACACAAACCCAAGATGATCGTTGCCGGGGCAAGTGCTTATCCCCGTGAGATACCTCATGCCAAATTTGCCGAGATTGCAGCCGATGTTGGGGCTAAGCTTATGGTCGACATGGCCCATTATGCGGGCCTTGTCGCGGCAGGGCTTCACGACAATCCTGTGCCGGTTGCCGATTTTGTGACCACAACCACCCACAAAACGCTCCGCGGCCCCCGCGGTGGACTTTGTCTGTCGAAAAAGGAATATGCCAAGCCGATCAACAGCCGCGTTTTCCCCGGTATGCAAGGCGGACCTCTGATGCATATCATTGCGGCCAAAGCCGTCTGTTTTGGCGAAGCGCTCCAGCCCGAATTCAAAGTCTACGCCCAACAAGTGATCGACAACGCCAGCACGTTGGCCGAGTCGCTTGCCGCGGGGGGATTGAGCCTGGTCAGCGGAGGGACCGACAATCACTTGGTTTTGGTGGATGTCACTCCGTTGGGAGTTGGTGGTCGTCTGGCCGAGGAATCGCTGGGTGCCTGTGGTATCACGGTTAATAAGAACATGATTCCTTTTGACGAGCGAAAGCCGGTCGACCCCTCGGGTATCCGAATCGGTACGCCAGCGCTGACGTCGCGGGGAATGGGCATTGAAGAGATGCGTTCGGTTGGGCGCTGGATGCTAGAGGCCCTTCGGGCTCCCGAAGACACAGCCGTCCACGAACGTGTCCGCAAAGAAGTGCGCGAATTGTGCCAGCATTTCCCGGTTCCGGCAGCAGCGCTGAACGAAGCCGCGACAACCGCCGCGGTATGAGGTAGAATGGGAGTAGGCGGCATTTCGCCTTTTGCACCTACAGAAACGTAAAATCCTATGGTTCGCGCCGCGATCGAAATCCCTGAAGATAAAATTACGGATTTTTGTCTTCGGAATCACATAACCAAGATGGCGCTATTTGGTTCGGTATTGCGTAATGATTTTACTTCGAATAGCGATGTCGATGTTCTCGTTGAGTTTCATCCGGAGCATGTTCCGGGGCTGTATTTTTTTTCGATTCAGGACGAACTTTCCGATATCCTAAGGCGAAAGGTCGACTTAGTAACATTTAGGGGATTGAGCAAATACATCCGTAAGCGCGTCATGGAAGAGGCGAAGACCGTTTATGTCAGAGCATGACGACGACATTTCGCTGAGGCAGATACTCGACCATGCTCTTGAAGCTGTGAAGTTGGTTCAAGGCCATACCGAGGCCTCTTTGTCCGAAGACCGCCTTAGGCATTTGGCGGTCACTAGGTTGTTGACTATCGTAGGCGAGGCCGCGACGCGACTTTCGTCAGAACGTAGGGGAACACTTTCCCATATTCCTTGGCGACAAATCATTGGTCTAAGAAATATCTTGATTCACATGTATCATGATATCGATGATTCCACACTGTGGCAGATACTGACAAATGATTTGCCCAAGTTAATCTACGAAATAGAGAAGCTGGATCTTCCAGGAGAATTAAGTTAGCAATGTCTGAAAAACAAAGCCGTATCCTGATCGCTGACGATAACGAAGCGAACGTCGAGTTGCTTGAGGCCTACCTGAGCGGTCTCGAAGTTGAAACCGCCGTTGCCGTCGATGGGCAGGATACGTTGGATAAGGTTCAATCGTTCCGGCCCGACCTGATTCTGCTCGACATCATGATGCCCAAGTTTAGCGGGTTTGAGGTTTGCCAACGTCTCAAGAACGATTCGGCGACCAGTGGGATTATGATTCTCATGGTCACGGCACTCAACGAATTGGGCGACATTGAGCGTGCCGTTGAAGCAGGCACCGACGACTTTCTCTCGAAGCCGGTCAATAAATTTGAGCTGGTTTTGCGAGTGAATAATATGCTGCGTCTACGCGACGAAACCGATGAACTTGAGCGGCTACGCAAGTATATCGAACAAATGGAAGCTTCTCGCTAACTGCGACCCCAAGGTGTTCAATGATCGGGGCACTTCGTATTCTGACTTTTCTCCTGACGGTCGCCCTGTCGACTGCCGTGGCGAATCTGCGTGCTGCCAGCGAAGAGGCCCTTCGCCCCAAGCCAACCGGCCAGCTTTTGGAAACGGTCTCTCGCAAGAAGACCGTCGCCCAGCTGATTCTCCAACTAGGCAACCCGCAGTATCTCGATCGCCGCAGTGCGGAGCTACAGCTTATCGAACTTGGAGCCGATGCTTTCGATCAACTTCAGGTGGCTGAAAATCATTCCGATTTAGAAATCGCCTCCCGAGCTCGCTATCTAATACACCGAATTCGCATCGAGTGGGTCCGAGCCGACGACCGGGCCAACGTGCAGGCAATTTTCCGTCGCTACGGTGAGCTACCTCTTCGCGATCGACTTGAACGTCTTCGTTTGCTTGGTGCCTTGGAGGACCATCAAGGTCTTGGGCCGCTTTGCCGCATCGCACGGTACGATCAATCGCCGATCTTAGCTCGAAAGGCAGCCTTAGAGGTTTTGGCCGCTTTGCTCAGCCAGAGCGATCGCAATCAGAGTCTTCTCGGGGCAACTGAGTTTGCTCGCTTGGTTGGCGAGGTCGAGAGCAGCAAGCGGGCTCCGGCAGAATGGATTCGGCTATTTCTTGATCATATGAATCAGCCCAAAAAAATGGGGACTGGTTGGCTGCCGCTGATCGATTCTGAACTCGGCCTGCTCAAGCAACAGAGCGACGAGACCGACCTCTCGCTGGTAACCAGTCTGCTCAGGTTCCACTTGAAACTATGCGACCAATTTTCTCAAGAAGAATTGATTTTTGAAACGATGCAACGATGGGTTGATCTTTCGATTTCCCAAGGTAGTTCGGAGAGCGAGAGCCTGATTCCGGCATTGACTTGGCTTTTGAAGAACGAGCAATGGAAGTCTTTTGAGATGATCGAGTCGCGTTACGCTAGCCAGCTACGCAGCAGTCGACTCTTGGTCTACTTGGCGGCCATGGCCCGAGCCCAACAGGGCCATGAAGAAGAAGCCACCGAGTTTGCTGAACAAGCCTTTCGCCTCGACGACCGCATCGAGCTTCGGTTTCAAGCCGCGGCGAACATCGCCGATCTGGGACGCCACGATTGGGCCGAACGCGAATGGAAGTATCTCGTCGAGACTTTGCCAGTGCTCGACGAGTTTTCGAGGAGGGCCCGTGAGTCGCTGGCAACGCTACGGCTGCACGACCGAGGTGAAAACCAAGCTGCTGCAGAGTTGCTGGCCGTCTATTGCGACGCGATAGAAAGCAACCCGGCAAATAAGAACGGTATTCGAGGTGATCGTGTTCGGCACAATACTTATCAAAGCTTCGTTGCCCAACGCGACTTTCTTTTTGCTTGCCATGCCCAGCAACAGGGCGACTACGCGAAGCAGCAAAAATACCTTGATCGGGCCATCCAAGCCCATCCGTTGAATCCGGACGTTGTGATTGCGATGTACCACCTGCAGGATGCCGACGAAGCGTATCGAAAGAAAACGGCCCTTCTGATCCGGCGTTCGTGCGAGTGGCTCGAAAACAATATCGAGCAGGCCCCGGACGAGCCTAATTGGTACAACCACTGGGCATGGCTCGTAAGCAACACCGAAGGCGACTACAAAAAAGCGGTCAAATACTCACAGCATTCTTTAGCGTTAAGTCCCGAAAGCCCTAGCTATCTCGATACTCTGGGTCGCTGTTACTACGCGGCAGGCGATCTGGATAACGCGGTCGCTACGCAACGACTCGCCGTAGCGGGCCACCCTTATCTCTTGGTAATGCAACGCCAACTGAATTTCTTTGAAAAAGAATTGGCCGAGCAGAACAAAAAGTAGGAGTGTGCCAAGGCCGTGGGATTGCCATCTCACGGTAAGAAAGCGAGCCTGCGCATTACGGCAAATGGTAGGACGATTGAATCTTCAGAACGGCACAATCGTCGGGAAAGGTGTGGAACGCCTGAACGCGGAAGACCTTGTCCCGAGAGTCGACGCTAACATAGCTCATCGCGCCGGTCTCGAAACGTCCGCTGGAGTCGAACTTCTGTAACATCCCACGACGCGTCGATTGCAAAGTGAGTTCTTTCTGATAAGCCAGAAATCGTTCGGGGCTGGTAGGTTCGAGCGAAAACGACATCTCGTAGCCGATCCCGCCACGGCAAACGAGCTGGTCGGTTCTGTCACCTTTCAAACGATAAGACATCAGCCGACGCTTCAGAGGCAAAGGGTGATGTGTAGCGGCAGCAACTTCAGTCAGAATAATATCACCATATTTCCAGGAAACTAAATGCCCGGCACTAGTGATCTGAACTTTTGCTTCGTAGCTTCCGCGGGTGATGGTTCGAGATTGGTAAATTTCGAACAACTCGGGGTGTAACGATCGCCCATAAAGTTGAAAAACCAACTCGGCAATTTTTGGTCGTACTGAAAGCACTATAGGTAATCTCGGTTATGAGTGAAGCGGACATCTTAGTGCTTTGACAAATGCTAATTTTCGGGTGTGAGATGTCAGAACGACTTCTGACATCTCACACTCGAATTTTTGATAATGACAAAGCACTCGGTATGCGTCAATTATACTTACGACCCCCAAGCATCACAAAGAGGAATTCTCTTGTCCAATTTTGAAACCAAATTCGACCTTGACAAGGGGTTGTTTCGCAACTCTGAGGGATGGGTACTCATGGGTCCTGTTGATGACGCCTTTTGATGCTGAAATGTAAGTGCGCTAACACATGCCCGATTGTCCGACTTACCGCGACGGGTTGGCATTTTGTTTTTCTTTTTTTGCAAGACGCAAAATGAACACTTGGTCGCTAGCATGTTCACTGGATATTTTTAGAAAAAAGATGACGTGATCAGGGGTATTCGGCAGGGTAGCAGGTAGGGAACTAACCACCTAACGCTCAGTCCCAGCTAAAAAACTGAGGTTCACTGAAGCAGCCGTTTGGGCGCTAGCCCCGGTTTTTTCTGCATCAACCGCGGATAGCACTAAAGCGGCTAATCCGAAAATGTAAGCTGCGACATACTACTAGCCCCCGTCGAGTTGCTTGTAATTGCTAGCAGGCAGAGGACGAATTTTTTTCTGGAGGAGAGACTGACATAGCCGGAGCGACAGAGGTTACCTATTATCCTGCCGGTTGCGAGCCCCTTGATGCTCGTACAATACCGATTCCTTCTTCGTAATGGAGTGCGAGCCGTGAGTTCGATCCGATCTCTAGCCACGATTACCGTATTAGCCGGCGTGGGTATTTTCCTTTATATGAAAATCAACGAAACCGACCCCATTCTCCCAGCAGAAGTTGCGGACTTTGAGATCGGTGAGATAACTTTTGACTCGCAAGCGAGCCCGTCAAACGAATTGCCCCAATTCGTTTCGACGCCTGACAAAAGCATCGCACCGGCCTTCAATCCGCCCGCTCCCGCAGCGTCAGCCCCAGCCTGGAACGATTCTCCAGTAGCCAATGCCCCGCCTGCGATAGCCGCTCCAACCGAACACCTGCACAACGACGAACCTGCGGATGCCGCCAGAATGAATGATCGTGCTCCCGACTTGCCGACGATCCCGTCTGCCGCGACGACAGCCGAAGAGTCCTTGGAACATTCTCCTGCGTCTTCGCCGCAAGTCGAAGCTGCTCACAGCCAACCTAGCGCTGCTCACATCGATAGCACGGCAGAGTCGTCTTTGTTCTCGGCGACTCGCTTGGCAGTCGACTCTGCTCTAGATCGCGGCGAGTTATCGCAAGCGTTGTTGTTGCTTTCTGATTGGTACGACGACCCATCGCTGTCGGCCAAGGAATCGCAAGAAGTCAACGACTTGCTTCGGCAGCTGGCCGGTACGGTTATTTATTCCTCAGAGCATCGTCTCGAACCACCTTACATGGTCCAGGCAGGTGAGCAGCTAGAACAGATTGCCCAAAAGTACCAGGTGCCTTGGCAGCTGCTTGCTAAGATCAATGGAATTACCACGGCAGACCAATTGCAGCCGGGACAACATTTGAAAGTCATCCGCGGCCCGTTTTCGGCTTTAATCGACTTGGGAAGGCATAAGCTCACCTTGATGCTCGACCGTCGCTATGCGGGACAGTTTTCTCTTGAGATCGACCCGGGCAATTCCGTCGAAGCAGGTCACTGGACGGTCAACCAAAAGTTGCTTACGCCAGGCAACGTCGGCTTTGGTTCGTCTGGTGTTGCTACCGAAGAGCCAAGCCTGATGCTCTCCAATCCCGATAGCGGCAACAACCGGCTGGCCATACTGCGCGGTTCCAACGCAGTCGCGCCGACCGAGCCTTCGGGACGGGTCCTACGTCTGAGCTCGCAGGAAGTCGGCGACGTTTACGACATTCTCTCGCTGGGCTCTCGGGTCGTGATACGAAGGTAAGCGGTTCTAGTATTGCGTCGCAGCTTAATTTCCGGGTGCCACTCCTGGCTTGTCCAGCAGTGCGAAGCGGGTACCCGGTGTCCACTGCTGGGCAAGCCAGCAGTGGCACCCAACTCGAAAGTTGAGCTGCGACGCTCCACTAGTGTGCCGGCAGCAAACAAGTATCGGTACGTCTGCACTTAATTGTAATCGCTCTTCATGTTATGCTCCTGAGGTTCACGAACTTCCGTTACGCTAAGGGGCACCGTTACCGATGTACGATCGACAATCACTAATCGAGTTAATCCGTAAACAGGCTTTGCAGTTTGGCAACTTTACGCTTGCCTCGGGAAAGAAGGCGACATTTTATCTTGATTGCCGCAAGGTAACCCTTGATGCCTGCGGTGCAAGGCTGATTGGCGAAGGGATGCTTGACCTTTTGGCCGACGACATGCCTCCGCTCGTAGGCGGGATGGCCATTGGTGCCGATCCGATCACGGCTTCGATTCTCACCTTGGCCGGCATACGAGAGCAACCGCTTCGAGGGATTATTGTCCGTAAAGAGTCGAAAGAGCATGGCACCGGTCGATTTGTAGAAGGCCCTTACGAGTCGGGCGAAGAGCTGGTCATTGTCGAAGATGTGGTTACCACAGGTGGTTCGTCGCTCAAGGCGATTGAGCGATGCGAAGCTGTGGGACTCAAGGTGAAGCGTGTTCTTGCGATCGTCGACCGCTTGTCAGGCGGCAAAGAAGCGTTTGCCGAGCGTGGCTACGAGTTAACCACGCTGCTGACGATCAAAGATCTCGGCATCTGAGCGATTGCGGATCTCGGATTGCGGAATAGTTGAGGCTGACATATTTTTCGCCATCTCAAACTCGAATTCTCCAATCTAAAATCGAAACATGGAAACTTCGCTTCATCGGCAGCTCAAGTTGCACTACGCCGCGGGATCCGACCAGCTTGAGGTTGCTTTCGAGGGGTATCGCATTGATGCGATCCGTGGCAAAGAGTTGATTGAAATCCAGCACGGATCGCTCGCCGCGATTCGCGACAAGATTGCCAAGCTGCTGATCAAACACCGAGTCACCGTAGTCAAGCCGATTGTGGCCCGTAAAACTTTGGTCAAACTCGACAAGCGAGACGGCGAAGTCGTCGGTCGCCGGTTGAGCCCCAAACGGGGGCAACTTTTGAATTTATTCGACGAAATGGTTTACTTCACCCGCGTCTTTCCTCACAAACGACTCACGCTTGAAGTGGCCCTGGTCGAAGTCGAAGAACTCCGTTACCCGGGCCACGGTCGCCGTCGGCGTCATCGCGAAAACGACTTTCAAGTGGAAGATCAACTGCTCGTTTCGATTCTTGAAACCCATCGATTCAAGACTTTGCGTGATTTAAGAAGGTTGCTGCCTCGGAGTTTGGAGTCGACGTTTCACACAGGCCAGCTGGCCAAATCGCTGGGCGTGCGACGACCTATCGCCCAACGAATTGCCTACTGCATGCGGGAAACCGGCGCCATCCACATTGTGGGCAAACAAGGCAATTCGGTCCTCTATAGCAAGCGGAAACGCCTGGCTGCGTAGACACTACCGCAGCTCAAATTTCGAGTTGGGTGCCACTGCTGGCCTGCCCAGCAGTAGACTCCGGGTACCCGCTTCGCAGTGCTGGACGAGCCAGCAGTGGCACCCGAAAACCAAGCTGCGATGGAATACGAGGGGACCATTTGCATCTAACGCTGGGCTTGCGATTGTGTCTGCGAGTGCGTACCCTGCTAGCTTCAAATTGAGTCGCATCAAGTGGACCTCTTGGTCCTATTTTTCTATCTAAGTTTGTCGGGGGAGGTTTTCTGTCATGAGCGAGCGAAGCGAACTGAAATCCAGATCGCCGGTGCGAAAGCTTATGGGCGTACAGGTTGTCGGAACCGGCAGCTTTGTGCCTGACAATGTGGTTACGAACGAGGACCTGGAGTCGCTTGGTTGCGATGCCGACTGGATTCTCCAGCGCACCGGTATCCGCGAACGCCGCCATGCGCCACCGGGGATGGCAACCGGCGACATGGCGATTGCCGCTGCCGAGATCGCGCTCAGCGAGAGCGGCGTCAATCGCGATGAGATCGACATGCTGATTTTGGCCACGCTTTCGCCCGACCGTTTGATGCCAGCTACCGCTACGACGGTTCAAGATAAGCTCGGATTGCGCTGCGGGGCCATGGATCTCTCGGCTGCTTGCTCGGGTTTTCTTTACTCGCTTGTAACGGGAATACAGTACATCTCGACCGGCTGTTGTCGGCAAGTGTTGGTGATTGGCTCCGATGCGAATTCAAGGGTCATCAATCCCAAAGACAAAAAGACGTACCCTCTGTTTGGCGACGGCGCCGGCGCCGTTGTCTTGGCACCGGGGAGCCCTGAACAAGGAGCGTTGTCGTACACGCTCGGAGCCGATGGCTCGGGAACCGAACTTCTTTGGCGAGATGCAGGGGGCTCCTGCAATCCGTTCGATCCAGAGAAATCGAAAGACGGTTCTTGGTTTGTCGACATGGACGGTCGTGCTGTTTTTAAGTGGGCGGTTCGTATGGTTGAGCAATGTTCCCGCGATGTGGTGAGTGCGGCCGGGCTTGAGATCGACGACGTCGATTGGTGGTTGCTTCATCAAGCGAATGCAAGAATTCTTGATTCCGCCGTTGAATCGCTCGGCATCAATCGCGACAAAGTCGTCATGCACCTCGACCGCTACGGAAACACTTCCGCAGGGACCGTGCCCCTGGCTCTCGACGAATTGTTACGAGAGGGAAAGGTCGAACGAGGCCAGACCTTAGTTATGTCGGGCTTCGGTGCCGGTCTGACTTGGGGTTCCACCGTCTGGCGCTGGTAGCTTTTTGACCCGTCGTAAGAAACCACGAATCACACGAATGGATAACTAGTCTCTATGGCCGCAAGCAAAAAACGTCAGAAGACTCTGCCCACACGAAATAAAGTCAAGGTGGCCGATACTTGGAATCTCGACTCGCTGTATTCTAGCGACAAAGCGTGGGAAACGGACTTCACGAAGTGGGAAAAGCAGATCAAACGGTACACGGCCTTTCAAGGCACGCTCGGCAAGAGCGCAGCCAAGTTGGCTGCTTGCTTGAAATTCGACGTGAAGTTCGATCGCCTTACCGAGCGGCTTGGCACCTATGCGTTTCTTAAAACGACCGAAGATACTGCCGACGGCACTTATCAGCGCATGATGGGGCGTTTCCAGCATGCCGCCACCGAGGCAAGCCAAGCGGCCAGTTTTATGCGTCCAGAAATATTGGCGATCCCCGATCGAAAGTATCGACAGTATCTCAAGTCGAAGGAACTCAAGGCCTATCAGCTCGTTTTGGAACGCTTGGTACGCTACAAACCGCATACGCTTAGCAACGCCGAAGAGCGGCTATTGGCCATGCAGGGCCAAATGGCCGATGTGGCGAACCATGCGTTCGGGCAGTTGACCGATGCCGATCTCAAGTTTGGGATGATCAAAAACGAAAAAGGCGAATCGATCGAGTTATCCCACTCGTCCTTCTCTGCACTCTTACATTCGCCCAAACGCTCGGTCCGAAGCAAAGCCTTCCATCAGTATTACGACGTCTTCGAGGGGCACGAAAATGTCTTGGCCGCGACCCTCTCGGGATCGGTGCAGTGTGATGTCTACAACGCGAAGGCCCGCGGGTTTGACAGCGCAATTTCCGCTTCGCTCTTTTCCGACAACATGCCCCAAAGCGTCTACGACAGTCTCATCTCGGCGGTTCGCAGCCGGCAACCGGCGATTTGTCGTTATCTCGAACTGCGTCGCCGCAAGATGCGACTCAAAGACCTTCACCAGTACGATACTTATGTGCCAATTCTGAGCGAGCTTGATCAGCGCCGCACTTGGAAACAGGCGATTGACGTCGTGATGCGATCGCTTGAACCTTTGGGAGAAGAATACTGCCAAGTGCTCCGAAGCGGGCTTACCGACCTGCGGTGGTGCGACCGCTATCCCAACCGTGGCAAGCAAAGCGGTGCCTTTAGTGCGGGCACTTTTGATGGCGCTCCGTATATTATGATGAACTATCAGCCGTCGGTGCTCGACCATGTCTTTACGCTTGCCCATGAAGCCGGCCATTCGATGCACAGCTACTACTCGGCCAAGAATCAACCGTTTCAGTATTACAACTACACGATATTTGTCGCCGAAGTGGCCAGCACTTTTAATGAGCAACTACTTAGTCGGCACTTGATGAAGCAAGCCAAGACCGATCAAGAACGAGCCTATTTGGTCAATCGCGACATCGACGCCATCCGCGGTACCATCATTCGCCAAACGATGTTCGCCGAGTTTGAAAAAACGATTCATGCCCTGGCCGAAGCAGGCGAGCCGCTCACGGTCGACTGCTTTAAGTCGGAGTACCGCAAACTGCTCGAAGCTTATTTCGGCCCCGACTTTGTGATCGACGAACAGCTGAAGCTCGAATGCCTGCGAATCCCGCATTTCTATCGTGCATTCTACGTTTACAAATACGCGACCGGCCTTTCTGCCGCGATCGCGCTGAGCGAACGTGTGCTGGGCGGCGGACAGCAAGAACTCAACGATTATCTGTCGTTCCTCAAAGGCGGCTGTTCAAAATATCCGCTAGATTTGTTACGCGACGCCGGGGTCGACATGACGAAACCTGAGCCGGTGCAAACGGCCCTTGACCGGTTCGAGTCGCTAGTCGAGGAGTTGGATGAGTTGCTTTGACCGCGATCTGGTTGGCTGGTACGATTTAGTGAAGGAGAACAAACGATGCCCTACCAACTGCCACCCGATATTCAACAGCGCATCAAGAGCTATCTTGAAGTTGGGTCCGGCGACAGTGAAGACCATGTTCTTCGTCTCGCATTGGATGCGTTAGACTGGCAAGAGGAAGAAGTTCGTGCGATTGGACAAGGCATCGACGACATGGAAGCGGGCCGCGTTCGACCTTTGCGCGAGTTTGATAAGGAGTTTCGGACGCAAAAAAAATCGCACAGGATGCGTGATGCACGAAGTCATTCTGACGAAGCAGGCGGGAGAATACCTGCTGTTATCGGTTTATTTCCATTACGATCTTGAGGTACCTGGCCGTGAATTTGCAACATCTCAATAAAGTTTGCTTCACAATATGCATCGTCTGTATCGTTCTTGGAACAGTTTTATCCTTGGCAATGATTTGGGGCGATATCCGAGACAGCGAATTCGTGTGGAAGTCGTGGCTTACAATTGGTGTGTTTTTTCTTTCCTCCGCCCTTACGTTGATCGTGAGTAAGACGCTCGGGGCACGAGCTGAACACCGCGATGATCAACGGGGTCCTTTCTTGTAATGCCGGTCGACGCCAACGATGTCCGGCGCATTGAGCCAGGCGAAGTGTTGCACGCTCGGCGAACCGCGTAGGCCCCGCTACAGAAACTCATCGTCTTCTTCTTCGGGAAGAATCTCCTCGGCTACCAATTGCCGCCAGATCGCCAGGACTTCTGGCCGAGCCCCCAGAGCTTCAAGTCGCTCTTGGACCGGGCCTTCCTTGATTTTGAGTTCCGGGAATGTTAGCAGCAGGTGGGCCAGGTCGCGCCAATCGGTACCTGCCTTCGGTCTCCCTTTACGATGGTGATAGGCAAGAACTTTGTCGGCGATGATGTTGGCTGGTGTGAGAACCAAGACGCCGCCGATTCGCTGAGTAGCAGGCAATGATTCAACCGATCGTAGGTCTACTAGATGACGATTCTTTGGCTTGGCGAGCTGGACCAGCCGATATCCGGATCCCTCGCCGACGGTGCAAATCCGTACGGCAATGCCAAACTTTTGGCTGAGATGTTCTTTGAGTTCTTCTGCTAGTTGCTCGGCTACGGGCGAAATGATATTTACGTCTTCGGTCATCCGGCGCTCGTCGACGTAAGCGTTTACGGCCATCGCCCCAAGAGGGCGGCGTCGTCGCGACCTTCCAGGAAATTAATGACGGCTTGTTGAATCGTTCCCTTGGGCAGGGGATCGTTCATGACAATCTCTCGAAATGTTAAGCCGGCGTCGACAAGCATCTTCAGTTCTCTTTTGTCCTATATTTACTCCCACCTACTCTGCCCGCAAGCTCTCTTCGCCAAACTGGGTAACCCAATAAAAGGGCTGGCCTAGTTCGTCGACCCGTAGTTCGCCGGCGAGTCGTGCTTGGCTGAGGATTCGGTCGACCGCTTTTTTGAGATAAGTTTTTCCCCGCTTGAGTTTGACTTGAACCTCGTCGGGCTGAATGTTTTTTCTCCGGAGGATCCATTCGTCCATGACCACGGGGACGCCGAGCCGAGGTTTCAGGGCGTTGAGCGCTTGGGTTAACGAGTAGCCGGCGATTTCGAGAGTCAGCGATTCAAACATTTTGGGAGCGAGTCGGCGAGGGCTGGCTTCCGACTGCCATCCGACGGGCCAAGTTTCGATGCGGTGGTCGTAGCGAATCACACGTATCCGCAAGGGCTTGCCGCGGAGTTTTTCTGGCTGGAGAGCGAGGCCTTGCTGCCTGAGGACGAGAGCCAACGAAGTGCCGGCTGCCATGCCTCGCAGCTCCTTGGCCAATGGCAGTTTGGTGAGCATGACTTTTGCAACGGGGTCGATCTCGACGGGCGTGGCAAACTTTTTGGCTAGACGGCTTAGCAGCTCGGTTCGGGTGATGCCTACGGTCGAGAAATCGACAAGCGACTCGAAGTCGGTGTAGATGGTTTGAAACTGTTGGTCGGTGAGATCGAATCGCCCCCGAGGATCGTCCCCTTCGGCCAGGTCGAGGGGAAGTTCTTTGAAGTACTTTCGTAGAGCAGCCAACTGGTGTGATTTGAATCGGCGTTTGGGGAGCACCAATTCATTACGACGGCTGAGGATAGCCAACACCTTGATTCGTTCGCCGGAGGTTGCTAGGACCTGCGGTCGGTCGTCTGCGTGAGCGATACGAAGCTGGACTCGGCTGAGCCCGATTTTCCCCAGCGTTTTGGCCCATTGTTGTGGGGCAGTCAGGGCAACCCCGGGCTCGATTGCTACTTCGATCGAGATCGAGGGCGCTGCGCAGGCAAAATTCCCTAAAGAAATTGTGAGGAAGCATAAAACGTTGGCTAAGCCGAGGCGAATTGTCATCTCAAAAATCCTACTATTTCCCGCCCATCGCCATGTTGGTTTCCAAGTCCCGCTTTTGAAGTATAGCACTCAGAAGTCGGGGATTGCGTCGGTTGCGAATCTGAGTGAATCTGTAAAAATACGGGTCTCGATTTTACCGAGAGAAATTAGCACAATCGCCTTGAAACAGGAGCCTCGAACAATATGTCGCGTCCCGTCACACTCTGTACCGGTCAATGGGCCGATCTCCCGCTCGAAGATTTGGCCCGTTTGGCCCGAGAGTTGGGCTTCGATGGCCTGGAGTTGGCCTGCTGGGGAGATCATTTTGAAGTCGACAAGGCGATGGCCGACGACAGCTATCTGAAGGCAAAGCGAGACTTGCTCGAAAGCCACGACATGCAGTGCCATGCGATCAGCGCCCATCTGGTTGGCCAAGCCGTTTGCGACATCATCGACGATCGTCACCAATCGATTCTTCCCCCACATGTCTGGGGCGACGGCCTGAGCTCTGGGGACGGAGGTGCAGGTGTCAACAAGCGAGCTGTTGAGGAAATCAAGAATACCGCCCGGGCGGCACAAAAGTTTGGCGTCGACGTAGTCAACGGATTTACAGGTTCGAGCATCTGGCATTTACTCTACTCGTTTCCCCCGGTGCCAGAATCGACTCTCGAAAAGGGTTTTGCCGATTTCGCAGACACCTGGAACCCCATTCTTGATGTCTTTGCCGAATGTGGCGTCCGGTTTGCGCTCGAAGTGCATCCTACCGAGATTGCTTTCGACATCCACACCGCCAAGCGGGCGCTCGACGCCATTGGGCATCGCGAAGAGTTTGGTTTTAATTTTGACCCAAGCCATCTCATTTGGCAGGGCATCGACCCGGTGGAGTTCATTCGTGCGTTCCCCGATCGTATCTACCATGTCCATATGAAGGACGCGATCGTGACGCTTAACGGTACGTCGGGCATCTTGGCGAGCCATTTGAATTTTGGCGATGCTCGTCGGGGTTGGGATTTCCGTTCGGTCGGTCGCGGCAGCGTAAATTTTGAAGAGATCGTTCGTGCCCTGAACATCGTTGGCTACAACGGTCCGCTGAGTGTCGAGTGGGAAGATGCACGCATGGATCGTGAGCATGGCGCCCGAGAGGCTTGTGAGTTTGTCAAAAAGCTTGACTTCAAGCCCGCCAACGTCGCCTTTGACGCCGCGTTTTCCAAGGACTAGACTTCCGGCAAAGCCTGTTGAGGCCCGTGCTATAATAGTCGGTAGAGGGCGTTGTCTTTTTTTCCGCTGACGGTTTCAGGTGAGTTGGTTGTTGCGACAGTCTTTGTTGATTTTGTTCTGTGCTTTCACTTGGCCCTGGGCCTTGAGGGCGGAAGGTCCGTCGGACTTGCCAACGGGCGAGCTGTTGTTTGTGGCGAGCGATGTTTACTCGGCGGCCGAAAAATCGAGCGAGACAAACCTTTCGCCCGAGCGACAACAGCGTGCCGAAGAATGTTTTCGCCAAGCTCGGGCCGCTTGCGAGCAGGGCCATGTCGGGGCTGCGCTGCGATGGGCGACCCAGACGGTTGCTTTCGATCCGAATCATGAAGCGGCGCGGCGCGTCTTGGGAACTCGCCGAGTGGGAGACACTTGGGCAGGAGCTTACGCGGCGAAGCGATTAGCAAGTGGCGAAATTTGGAATATGCGGTTTGGCTGGATTCGTGCCGAGGACGTCTCTCGCTACGAAGCGGGCGAGCGACGACATGGCGGGCGTTGGATCTCAGCTGAGAAAGATGCTCAGATCCATCGGACCATCAAAAAAGGATGGCAAATTCGTACCGACCATTTTCGGGTTGTGACGAACCACGATCGCGAAGATGCGAGCGGTTTGGCAGTTCGCTTAGAGCGGCTCTATCAACTTTGGCGGCAGCTGTTTGGCGGCTTCTATATCGAGGGACCTGAGTTGCTCAAA
Source organism: Planctomycetota bacterium (assembly GCA_024278955.1). Classification (GTDB taxonomy): domain Bacteria; phylum Planctomycetota; class Planctomycetia; order Pirellulales; family Lacipirellulaceae; genus Bythopirellula. The sequence continues at coordinate 133,159 of JAJRSE010000071.1, forward strand.
CGGTTTGATGGCAAGCAGGTGAGCGGCTATCGGAGCAAACCGTTCCGAGTAGTTTATTATGGATCGCGAAACGAGTACAACGCGACCCTTCGACGCCAGCAGCCACGGATTGGAATGACGCTAGGGATTTATTTCGATACGAGTAACACGTCGCATTTTTTTGCGGGGCCCGAGCAAGATCCTGGCACGATTTACCATGAGGCCGTTCACCAGCTGTTCTACGAATCGGCCCGGTCGTCACACGAAGTGGGGGCAAAGGCCAATGCTTGGATTCTGGAGGGGGTGGCTTGTTACTTTGAGTCGTTGCAGGAGCATGAAGACGCTTCGATGGGGCAGTTCTATTCGTTGGGAACGGTTGGGGCTGGGCGGTTGCCGGCGGCTCGGTTTCGGCTGCTGAAGAGCGACTATTACGTGCCGCTAGCAGAGCTTTCGGCCTTAGGGATGAAGGGTTTGCAGAATCGCAAGGACCTCCCTCGGTTGTATAGCCAGTCTGCCGGATTGGCGACCTTCCTCCTCCATGGCCAGCAGGGTAAGTATCGCCCGGCGCTAGTCAAGCTGCTGCGGCTCATCTATACTGGCCGCGACAAGCCAACCAGCTTGCAGCAGCTCGCTGGCTGCGATTTCGCGGTTCTCGACCGACAGTACAGAGATTTTCTCGAAAATCTTCCCGTACCCGTCGACGCAGAATCAACCAAGTAACAAAACCAACCAAATAACAGTCTCACCCCAAAAAAGCAGGAGTTTTTTCGCGATGCCTATCAGCTCACTTGCGCATGTGACATTGACTGAGGTCCCGACCGGCATGTTGCTTTTTGTAGCAGGCCTTATTCTGGGAGGAGCGGTAGTTTTGGCTCTTCGGAAAGTGCGAACACGATGAAGTTTCTGGGTGTCGTGGTAGTAGGTTGACCGTTTTCGTCGTCTGCAATACGATCAAAAGATTCGACCAATGGTGGCTGTAGTTCAGCTGGTTAGAACGCCGGATTGTGATTCCGGAGGTCGGGGGTTCGAGTCCCCTCAGCCACCCTCTTTGTTTCGCGGGAAACACTTTGTTTTTCAGGGTGAGAACGCTCTTCTAGGCAATCACCCCTCACGGCCCAATTGTCAGCAATTGCCCCCGATATGCACCCTTTGTTAGAATTTGGTGCAAGCATTGGTGCAACCGACTTGTCCACGTTTGTACAGGTGCGGTTGAGCGGGTCAATGTCGCGGGCGTCGGTGCCGGTGGCTCGCTGGTAGTGGTCGATTTGTGGCATCATCACCGACAGAAACTAGCCCGCTTCTTACTCGCTCGGCCCTTGCTACCAAGTCTCGCAGCACGGCTTGGGCTGCGGTCTTATCTCGGCAGCCGGTCGCCGATTCTTGGACGATGCCCGACCCGTCGCGGTACTTGGCCGTAAAGGTCCCGGCTTCGGTTCGGATTCGTAAAGAGCCGTTTCGACCCTCAACGACGGGTGCCGTTTGTCGCTTACCAGAACGGTCTCGCCAGCAGGCTAGTTGTTCGCCCTTGCGAGTGATTAGTTCAGCATCAGCGGGCAGATTGCGGGTCACGGTCTTTCGATAAACGCTAGCCATCAGTTGCGCCCCTTTCGTTCGGTTAGTTCCAAGCCGAAATACTCGGCTAATTTATCGGCGAAATCAAGCCGGAGACTTGCTTCACTTCGGGCGAACCGCATCAATGATTGCCGCGTAACCCCTGTTTCCTGCTCCAACGCTTGGAACGATAGGGGGCAGTCGTTCACCGCATCCCGTAGATGGTCGGTAATTGTCATCGGTTTTTTCTTTCGTTTGCTCATGTACTATTTCTTACACGATATGCGTATTTGAGTCAAGAGATTATCGCTTCGCTCTCTCGGGCTTGCCCGTTTCTACGTCGTAACCCCAAAACTGCCCGCAGCTTTTACAGGTTACCCGACGGAAGCCTGCCCGCCCGTAGCGGTCGGGGCCGTATCGCCAGTTGCCGGCATTATGGTGGTCGAGCGGGCAGCCTAAGGGCTTCGGTAGTTTTGGCAGCCTAGTTGCCCTCTCGGTTGTCGGCATCGCCGTTGGCGGCGTGCTGGCGGTCCAGAGTTGGGCGATTTGATCGGTTAGGTTCATCGAGCCGCGCTTTCTTTCGATTGGTGAATCCCGTTGCCGCAGGCAAAAAGGGATTCTCTTATGGAATCCTTATGGGATATAGGAACCAATGAGTTCCTCTGTGAATGCACCCAAAGTTCCGCTGTACGTAGGAACTAATGGGTTCCTACGTGAAGCTACGGCGGTGTCCCCGAGGAGGGGGGCAGCGGCAGCACTCGGTAGCGAGACATTCCGCGATTCAACCCGCCTCGATAAACGACTTTCAGCAGCCCGCGTTTTTCCAATCGCCGCAGGGCCTTTGCTACGCCACGCACGGACAAGCCGCTACGACGTGCTAAGTCGCTCTGAGCGGTGCGAGCCGTGCCGTCGCGGGTATCGCGGTAAAGAATCAGCCAAACGACAACATCGCCTCGACAAAGGGTGCTGAGCGTTTCGTCAACAAACGAATTTAGCACTTCAAAACGCTTGCCCGTTGTTTTGTGTTTGGGCTTGCCGCTCGGCGACGGTCCCGCGGCTTGCTCCGGTCGCTCATACTCTCGGTTCGCCTGCGGTGTTCCCATCGGCGGCGGCAAAGGCGGTAGTCGCTTGCTCATACCGTCTCCCCCCCAGCAGGCAGGCCCCACAACTCGGTAGGCGACGTATCGAACGAGGTATCAAGCACCGGCGGCGTGAATCGCTGGACACTTCCGGCCCATTCCAGGTCGACGCCCGTCGGTTCGCCGTGGCGATTCTTCAGACACGCCAGCTTGGCCTTGCTCGGCCCGTCGGGGCAAAGCATGTAGGCCGCGTCGGCTCCGAACTCCAGTTCGCTCGATTCCCGAAAACTAGCAAGATTCAACCCGTTCGAGTCATAGCTACTACGGCCTTGCTTGTCCTTCGTCCGGCCAACGGCAGCCAGCACTAGCAGACCGCAACCGGCGTCGGCGAATCGCCGCAAGTAGTCCATCAGCCGATTCACCTGCTGTCGTTTTTCGTCGGCACCCGCGTCGAATCGCTGAGCATAATCAATCACAATCAGATTGGCGTCGGTCGCGTCGGCAGCCGCGGCGACGTTGGGCAAACTGAAAGGCGATTGCAAGAACGTCAGCCGGTCGGCTACCGTGTCGAGAATCTCAAAAGCGTCGGCCAGCCGTTCGCCATGCGATTTGTCTAGCACTCGATCGCGAATTAGGTTGAGCGGTACGCCCGACAGCCGCGACAACTGCCGGTCGAGCAAAACCGCCGGTGAGCTTTCGACATTGGCAACCAACACCCGCAGCGATTCGTCGATCCGCAAAGCGTCGACCACCCACTGCATGGCGAGTGCCGTTTTGCCGGCACCCGGTGCCCCGCCCAATAGCACCACCATACCGGGGCCAAGTTCGAGACAATCAAAACCATTGCCGACCGACCACCGCAGCGGTTTTTTGCCACTTAGCACGTCGTCACGCCAAGCGGCGATGGCGTCAGTGGCCGGAAGAAAGCTAGGTTCCATCGCTTGCCCCCTTCGCTTCCAAGCCACACTGAATCTGCCGTCGCACTTCCTTCGGCGCAAGCCCGCTATCAAGCCCCGGTTCGGTGAGCAACGCATGGGCAAGCCCCGTCGGGCAACCAAACTCGGCCAAGTTGGCTGCCGCCGAGAACAACAGCCGATGCCGGTCGCCCTCGATCGCCCCCTCGACCATAAACGCCCGCGTTTGTCGGTTGAGCGTTGCCATGGGGTTGGCGATTCGACGTTCGGCTAGTGCCGACGCCTCTTGTTCGACCGCCGACACCGCCCTCGCCCAATCGTCGACCGCTTGCGGGTTCGCCGCAGGCTCTGCGGGCAAATCAAACGCCTCGGGCGTCGCGGCCATGCGAACGATCGCGTCGACGCTCAGCCCCATCAGTTCGCCAAACGTCAGCCGGCGTTTGTGCAAGCCCGTTTTCGGGTGCCGCGAATTCGGAGCCCGAAACGCCCGCACCCGGTCGTAAACGCCGTGGTCGATCGTCACGCCAAGTTGCTCGGCTAAACCGCAAGCGAACTGCCGGGCGACCTTGTGGAACGTAACCGATGGGGGGGGTGAACCTACCAATGCCATCGGCAACCCCACATGAAAACCTTTCGCACCACTAAAAAACATCAGCAGCGCGTCGCCGTCAATTCCGTATCGCTCGACAATACCCGCACACAATCGCCGGGTTTGCGCCGTGGCGTGTTCTAGCTCGCCTTCGGCATCAATGTCGAACCAAAGCCACGACGCACCACAGCGGCCAGCGTAGCCTTTGGTCGAGCGGGTTTCGGTTAGGTGTTCGCCGAATTCGTCTGCAAACGTGAACGCCGAAAGGTATGCTTCGCGGTCAACTTCGGCTCTAGTGTCGCATTGGCAATAGGCGGCCAGTGCGGCTTGCCAATCGACAAGCCGCCTTTCGCCCGTGCAATTGCCGACGATCCGGAAACCAAGCTGACTATCGTCAGAATTCATCGTTGCCCCCTTCCGACTGAGGGGCAAACGGGTCGACTTCCGGCTTGTCGATGCCGAGTACCGAAAACCGCACCACCCGATTGCGTTCGGTCCCGTCGTCGTCCTTTCGCAACGCCACCCGCACTTTACAGCGAATGCCCGGCGGTAGCGGCTGTTCGAGCTTCTCCGGCGAATCGATGCCGAGTTTTACGAGATCGCGTTTGGCCATCGGCAGCGCCGCCGGCGTCAGAAACAAATCAAGCCAGACCAATCGGCCCGCATATTGCGTTTCGGTGCCGGGGCCCTCGATCACTTTGAACGTCAGCGAGTAACTTGGCGTCCCGGTGCGAGCCGTTTTCAGCTCACCCCGATCGGCATGGCAAACGTATTCACCGGGTGGCAGCGGCTTAAATTCGTCCGCCGCTTCGGTGTTTCGCCAAGTTTGTGAAAAATCATCGCGACCGAAGCCGCCACTTGCTAAAATATCTGAGAGTTTACCCATCTGGGATTCCTTCCTTGAATTGTGGGAATGATTGTTGAACCGAAGCCGCGCCGGTCGCACCCGGCGTGGCTTCACTTTTTGCCAGTTCGGCGGCGGTCGAGAGTCGCGAATCCATCGCCGCCACCAGGCCCGTCAACAGCAGCCCCGCCCTGCGACGATCAACTAACTGCCAACGCGTCACATAGCCCCGATGCCGGCTAGGGCGTTCACTCTTTTCGACACCAACCCGCTCGATCAGTTGGGCCATCGCAAGCGTCCGGCAAACTGTGCCGCGCCACTTGCCGCCGTCGCCGAACGACTCAGCCAGATCGGTCGTCGCATCATCGATCGTCGCCGTCCCGTCAGCCGAGGCAAGCAGCGCCCGCAACAGAGCAATTTTGCCAGTCGATACTCGGTCGTGCCGAGCGTTAGCGGCGAGCGTCATGCCGAGTAGCTTGGCCGCTTCGCCACGGTCCCGTAATTTAATTTCAGGGGTCATCGGCGGCCCCCCTTCACCGTGCGGACGGAGGGGCAGCCGGCGGCCAGCCAATCGTTTAGGTCGGTGCGAGGCCATCGCACTAGCGCGCCGAGCTTGACGGGCCGCGGCAGTCGCCCGGCATCGGCCAATCGGTAAACGTGCCGCGTCGAACAGTCGAGCAGCTCGGCAACCGCTTCAACGTCCAGTAAGGCGGCTTGCCCTTTTTCAAGAATAGTCATCGGGATTCCTTCGGTCGTCGTGGTTGGGCGTGCCCAGTCGTCTCATACGACTGCCACAACACGCCCAGTACAGACCACAGACCGGACTGGCCGGACCCCAACCGGATTTTCCGCCAATGTCCAGGAAAGACCAGAAAACAAGGGGTTCGTCAGAAATAGCCCCCAAACCGGATTTTTAGAAAAATCCGGTTTCGTCCGGTTTGCCACGCAATTGCCTATCCCTGGCTAGCCGATAAAGCTAAAATGAAATAGGTTCGGTGCCGCTCGTCGGCTCGATAGGGTTCGCCCCGCCGAACTTTATCTTTTCTTTGGTAAGCGTAGGAAACACCAAGGTGAAAAACAAAATCCGACTCTACCGATCTCAAACTATTTCCCGTGGCCAGGCCGTAGGCACACGGACGGCGCGTCTCAATGAATTGGGGGTCGTGGCAGGAATCGGGAGTCTTCTCGATCTTGCCGGAACAGGCTTTTCGTTTACACCGACGAAACGCATCCCAGGCTTTGAGTCCGACGTGCAAAACCTTCGTAGCGATTTTGACGCTGCCGTAGAACGTGCGAGCCAAACACACCCACAGATGCGTATCAAAGGCTGATAATGGCCGATTCTAAAGTCGAACGGACTTCACCAGGCGAAGAGCAACCAGACGACAGCGCCGGTGACCTTTCTCAAATTTCAATAGAACGTCACCAGTTCTATCAAGGACCGCTTCCACCTCCTCAATCACTTGCAGAATACGAGAAAATACTGCCCGGTTTAGCGCAAACGATAGTCGACACGGCTCAGAAGGAACAGGATTCTCGGCACCAAACAACGCATTACGAGCAGGAAACCGAACGGAAATTCTTTCGTCATGCAGCCATAAAAACCTACCTCGGGCAAATAGGTGCGTTCGTCATTGTGATGACGACCCTTGTCGGCTGCATAGGGCTCATCAAGGATGGCCACTCGGTGGTGGGCATTGCTGGAATCGTCACCGCGTTAGTAGCACTGTCGGCGGTTTTCATCGTGGGTAAACTATTGAAAGCCAACGAAGCTTCTGAGCCGACCGATGCAGCTTAGATTTCGCTTTGTTTGGCCACACTCACACCAGTAGCTCTGTCAGCCCGGGGCAGATTTTTGTTTTCACCGGTCGCCCTGCGAGCTTCTCGCAAATAGCGTTGCCAAGTGTCAAAAGCAGGCAATTCGTAGCCGACCAAGTCGCCAAAAAAGGTTTCGTCGGGCTGCCCGTTTAACCAGTCGTAAGCCTGCTGATCGATCAAATTTTCTGCGTGTTGGCTCTCGGCCAACTTCCAGCTAGCCCACGCTTTTTTGACGGCAGGCGACAAGCTCGACAAGCCAGCGGGGGTTTTTGATTCGGGGGTCTCCACCCCACCGCCGACCACGGGTGGCTCGACAGAAATCGCAACGGGCAACACCGCCAGAATCGCCTTAACAAAATCGCCATCAAAGCTGTAGACCGTCGCCTGTCGATAGCTGTCGTGTTTTCCCTCAACAATGCCCAATCGCTCTAACTCGGCTACCGCTGCCAGGGCGTCGCCTTGCTCATTGCGAATACCCTCTTGGAACCGCAAAGCGTGAATCCTGGGGTGATTGTGAACCTGCAAGTGCAACACCAACGCCCGTACCCCGGCAATGCCGTCAGGCGAGAGTTGAGAAACGATTTCGTCAGGAGTCTGCCGCAGCATCGAAATCAGCAAATCAATCGCATTGATCGATGCTCGCCAAATATTGTTAATCCACGAATACCAAAACGCTGGCGGATCGCCGACTCGTTCGACTAGCTCGGCAAACTTTCCCATGGAAAGTAAATCGCTCGTTCGCATCCTTGGCAAGTCGTCTATCTTGAGCTGGTAGTTTTCGTGCCAAGCAAAACGCTCGGCACTCAGTCGGCTTGCTGGCAGTTCCTGCCAAGCCAATTCAAACACGGCATTAGTCCAAAATCCAGCAGGCTTGGGCTTAACAAACCCATGTGGCCAATCCCGCCAAAGAACTTGCCGGGCAGCTTCCGGTAGGCCATTAAGCAATTGCCCCAACTCAGTAGCCGCGTCGTTGTATTCGTCGATCGCCTCGGAATAGCTAGATGCGTCGCTCCCTTGAAACATTTTTCCATAGAGCGAGTAAGTCCGCTGCGCACCGGGGTACAACGCAACCGGCTTTCCATCGCCGTAAACCATCGGCTTTCCTTCGGCATCGAGAAACGGTTTCTTGCCGACGGCTGGTTTCCCGTTCGCGTCAAACAATTGCCGGATGTCACAATGCGGCCCGCCGCCTAAGTTGAGTTGGTGATGAGCTTGGTTCTCGCAATTTTCGGGCCAGAATGGCTCAGCCTTGTTCCCTAATTCGGTTCGATGCACCAGCATCACCGCCAAAACCCGATATTTTTCCGCAGCCGCTTCGAGTCGTTCGCGGCAACGAGTAAGCGAATCGTGAATCAGGCCAGCCCCACCCGCATCGACTACAGGCGTTTGTTTCGGTGACCCTGCTTGCAGCGTCATAATTTGCCTTGCGTATTCCACTTCGCTTTTGCAGGAACTTCCCGCAAACGGGCTGGTAACCCGCAACCCACTAGCCAACTCTTCAATCGATGCCGTATCGTCAAGGGTAGCTTGAATGACCGTGAGGATCGCCGCCCGGTCGGCTATGTCGCTAAGGCCGAACGAATCCCCAGTCGGGTCCCTTCGGTAAAGTCGATGGCATCGCTCGGCGGAAAGACGAATACGATCTTCGTAATCCGTCCCCTTCGCTAGCTCAACAATGCGGCGAATCGCATCAACTAGAGCGGCTATCGTTTCTGGATCGCCCGGCTTGCTGTAGGTGTTTTCGATCGCTTTCTCGAACGACTCCCACGCCTTATTCCAAAGCGAAGTAAATTTTTCATCCCACTCTACCGCGTCATCACAGGCTTGCCGACGCTCTTCGTTTTTTACTTCGACCGTCTTACGATGCTGAGCCAGAAACTCAGTTGCATTGTTACTTGAGTCGTCCATGAAACCGGTTCTCGTATCCGGTGCGGTTGAATTCTCGAAAACAATAAAGCGGGGCAAGCGGTCGAGAAACCGCGGTTCAGGTGCTACCCTAGCCCCACTGCACCTTAGCCTTTTCGGCTCGCCTCTTCAAACGACGCCGATGGATTTGTAATTTCGTGCTCTTCCGTCTGGTCTATTCCTCACCAAAACCCCAGAAAGGACCCGCTCATCTAACACGCCACGCAGTAGGAGCCCGTTATTCCGCCGTGTGAAAGAAAGTGCCTCGATCGCTACTGGCGTAGCCCCCGGGTATCCCCCCAGGAAGGACCCACTCATGTTTACCTAAACCCCCTCGAAACTAGCGAAAAAATGTGCGCGACTTAGTGACGGTCTACAGGATCACGCCTTCCAGAGATTTGACCCGCCCCCCCTTGGCTGGCAGCCGCCCGAACCATGGCCAAGATGCCCGCTCGAATAGCTTCGGGCAGGTCGGGCCACGCTTCAAGAACCGAAGCCAATTCAGCGTCTGAGGGCAACAATTCCAAACGCTTCGAGGTTGTTACGTCGGGCTTGCTGATTTATTCATCCATTTGGGTTTCCCACCGCTGCTCGTCTTAACTTGGATGGACACAGATCGAGTTCCATCTGCACTACTGGCAATAATGTCGATTCCTCGGCTGTTCCTAAGCGTAATGGAGGCTAGGTATCCCCTTAACGACAATTCTGCAGCCACATAGTATTCTCCAGCAACCCCAACCAACGTACTTTCGAGCTTACTCACGTCTGACATTGCAAATCGTCTCCTAACGACAGCGGACTACTGCACACTCTCCGGATTTTTGTTTCTCGAAACCAGCACCAAGCCGAAATAAGCGGCCAGCTTGTCGGCTTTGTCGAGCCGCAAGCTTGTTTCGCCACGGGAGAACTTCATTAGCGTTTGTCGCAGCAGTCCGGTCTCCCGTTCCAGGGCTGCGAACGAGAGTGGCGAACCGTTGATTGCGTCGCGTAGTCGAATTGTCATTGCCGTTAGCTTTCGTTTTTTCTTGGCCACGTAATTACAGTTACCTATTTCTGAGTTTGAGTCAAGAGCTTATCGCTTCGGTCTCTCGGGCTTGCCCGTTTCTACGTCGTAACCCCAAAACCGCCCGCAGCTTTTACAGGTTACCCGACGGAAGCCTGCCCGCCTGTGGCGGTCGGGGAGTGACAACTCTTGATAGGCAATTGCCTCGGCTTCCACCTCCGCGATGCGTTCATCTCCCACACGCTTGGTCCATCGTTCGATCTTCTTTGCGGTAACCGCCACCTCGGCCAGCGCTTCGAGATCTTTCGTCGCCTTCGGGAAGGAACACGATTGAGCTCCGGTGTAGGCGACCTTCCGCAGCAGACCGGGCGAGAAGGGGCAATCGACCTCAACGCCCATCAAGCTGGTCATCGGGCCCCGTTTTTTGAGTAAGGGGAAGCCCGCCGACAGGCGGGACAGTAGTACTCGGGTTCGACAAGCGTCGCTGGCCCTCGCCGCGTAAGAAGCTCTCGCTCTCGCTTCCCCCTGTATTGACCCAGTTTGCCACACTTGGGGCAGACCGACTCGTCGTCTTGGGGCGGGTACTCGTTCGACCTTTGTTTGAGCAATTCCGCATGCACCGCGTTGGTAATCTCGATCGCCTGGTTCTCGATCGAGTCGAGCCAGCAGACGCCCTTGCTGGCATCGACTGCACCCATTTCTTCGCTCAACTGGCGCGCATACGCCGCGATTCGTTCCTGAAATCCTGTGGTAGTTGCCATCCTTGACTCCTTAAATCCAGCTTCACGCCGGCACGCCCCCCCCTGCGACCAAATTCCCTAGCACAGGTTACCTCAAGACCAGCCAACGCGCAAACCGCGACTTGCACCCACCCTGCAGTCACGTGGATAGGCTCCGATGCGTACTTGACCTACTTCAACTACAAAGTGGGGCCTATCGCTGCAACTCAAAATTCTACCGGCGGACTGGTTTTACGAATGAAGGCGCTGGCGAAGTGGATCCGACTGTGCCATTTTCACTTCCGCAGAATTGCCGCTGACCAGCCTTCTGCGAGCCGCAATTCGGTCCAGGTCTGTCCGTTTTTTTCCGTGAAGGGTGCGTCGAAGTCCTCCACTTCCACGCCTTGGCCGTTGTACACATGCACTTCGTGCCGTGAACCATCGCCCCAGCCGAATTTACCGCTGACCTTGGTGATGATCCGCTCTGCACCGATGACGAAGCCCTGGTGGAGTTCCAAGGGTGTGATGGGAAACATGTGAGACGTTAGCGTCTTATGCGTGGGGGTTACGTTCATGTCGTTGTACCAGTGGTAGACGCACCCGTAGTCCAGCGCGGCAAACATGGTCTCGTAGGCGTCCTGTTGGCTGCGCTCGGTGAGGTGATCTCCCAGGGCAATGGGGGAGTAAAGGTGAGCGAGGGTGCAATTGGTAATGCTCCCGGTCTCTACAAAGCAAGGAAAATGCAGTTCGACCATGGCGCGGGTAAAGGGTACGCCATTGCCAATGAGCGAACCGCGGGATTGTATGTATTGCGCCAGATTCACGCGCCAGTCCTCGGTCAACAACGTGACCGACGACTTCAGCCCGCGTACTTGCATGGTTTTGCGATCAATATCGCCGGTAAAACGATCCCACGGTTCGCCGTAGTGGTATTGGGCGCTGCTGTACTCGTGCTCGTCCCAATAGACGCCGTCCGCGTCGATCTTGTCTAGGATAATATCCACGTTCTTACGCACCGCCGCGCCGTAGGTATTGCCGGTCATGGGCAGGTAGAGCCGTTGGTGTTCCTTGCCGTAATCCGCCTGCTTGCCGTCGGAGCGCAACGTGCGCGCGTCCGCGTACAACCTGGGCCCGTCGTCGGTCACGTCGAGGAAGCAGTGAAAGTAAACGAGCCAATTCCCCTGGGGATATAGACCTTGCCAGCGCGCGAAGGATTTCAGGTAGCGTTCATGGTCTACCTGCTGAAAGGCCGTGCCGTGGCTGTAGCGTCCTTGGTAATCCGAGTGAATCGATGCACAGACGTATTTCGGGTTCTTGTATTCCAGGTAGTTTTTCACCTGCGTATCGCTCCACGCATCGGTAAGCTTGCCCGCACGAAGAAAGACGAATCCGCCGTCGATGAGGAAGTTCGCGTCCATGAAGCGACGGGCCGTGTTGATGAATCGGAAGTAATCCGGCGATTCCACCGGCACGACGATCCACTTGGCAGTGTACGTAGCGCGCGGTGGCAGCACCAAGTTATTGTCGGCCAAGCCGATGGAGCCGTTGACGCCATAGTTGGTGCTGTGTACCCGAAACACATCGTCCGAAGCGATGAATCCCAGGCCCCAGGTCTCCGCGGCACCGAAGGTGGTGCAGTTGGCCGGCACACTCGCCTGGCCTGTGCCGCCAGTTTGTTTTAAGCCCGCGACCCACAGATTTTGTAGCGTGTCTCCCATATTCGCCTGGTGCCGGTGCATGATTCCCAGGTTATTGTCCGTCAGATTGGTGAAGGTGTCGTAAACCACCACACCCTCGCCACGCTGTTCGATACGCCGACTGTGTTTGAAGTAGTCGTTGCTCCCGTGAACCCAAGCCGGCTTTGGTGTGGAGAAACGGCTTTCCACGATCACCTCAGCCGAACCGAAGGTGAGGGCGATTTTTGCATCTGGCAGACATTTGGCGACATACGCAGTGCGGAGGTCATGGCGCGGCGCATAGGTGGGGATGGGTCCGGTCGGCGGCCCGGCTTTGGCCGACTCTGGTGGCAGCGGCACTTGAAGGACCAACTCCCCCTGGCCCACATGTAGCGCGTTTTTGATACGTTCATCAGAAGTGTGCTGCACGATCAACTCATTCGCGCCTTCTTCAATCACATCGGTGACGTCCAACTCGAAGAGACAGGGAATTACGTCGTCAAGCAGTCCATAGTAGATGTTGTTGTTCGGGGCGTCGAAATCAGGACTGTAAAAGATGGACATTCGGTCCCCGGCGTACATGGAATGAACCCGGCCACTCCGGGAAGTCTCTCGAAGTTTTTTGTTCAGCAGTCGGTTGCCCGAAAGGCGCTGCCCGTTGAGCACAAGGCGCATCGCTTGCGTATAGCCTGCGACTTTGTCTGAATGCAGGCGTGCCTTGAGTCGCAGCACAGCCTGGCGTCCTTCAGGCACGGGCGGCGCATCGAATGTTAGAGTCGTTTCCTGCCCCTGAGCAACCTCCAGCTCGTCGAAAACGGGAACGGATGCCGCCCGTCCCTTGGCAATGCCGCTTCCCGCCAGAGAAACAACAAGAACACCGACCAAGAAAGTGCATAGACGTCGTATCATCAGTAAACCTCGTTTCAAAATAGATGGCACTCAGGTGTGGTTGCCCACTGGTCTTCGGCGGACGGAAAACCATGGTGACATACCGTCGCCGCCGAATCAATGATCTTTGACAACGGAACGGACAAACGCACTGCCGAACGGACTTTGCACCAGTCACCCAGGAACGTCGAGCGAGCCGGGTGAGCGGGTTGGTGTCGCGGGCGTCGGTGCCGGTGGCGGCGTTTTGAACACAAAAAGATCATCCAGCTCGGGAAGAGGCCGCGATTCGTACCAATGCCTCCTGATTCTCCTTCAGAGCTAGTGCCGGAAGGTCCCGACGTGGTCCGGAAGTAGTAGGCTACCGCAGTTTTACCTGCAGGCTGCCCTGGTTGTCAGACAACTGGGCGGGAGAATCGTTCACTCGCAAGTAGAGCTGCCCGTCCTGTTCGGGCTTGAGCGTTTGCCCGAGGCCAATTGCAAGCGGCTTGGCATAGGGATTGCCCGTGGCTGATTGAATTGCTCCGAGCAACATTCCTAACGGGCGACCCTCATGGTAGCGGAGCGTGACGCCGCCCGGTTCGCAGGGCCAGGGCTGCGAGTCGTGGGCGATTTGAAATTGCCCGGTCGCGGTTACTTCGTACTCCTTGCCAGCAAGAAGCTGCCATCCGGTTGCCTGCCAGCCACGATTGGCGGCGATAGAAACTGTTTTTTTGTTTCTGTTCGTCGCAGAAATTATCGCCATACGCTCGGCATCGTAGCCGTAGTCGAGCGAAGCTACGTAGGCATTCCATTCTTGATCGAGTTTCGTATCGCGAAATGTCTCAAGAAAGCGTTGATTGAATTCCGGCTCGGCTACCTGCTGTTGCAACTGGCGAAACGTGGACTGCCACTGCGGGTGTGAATCGAGAAACTTGCACAGCGCCCAACACCAAGCGTACTGGTCGGTCGAGAGCATTCCTCGCTGCCCAAGCCCAAGCACTGCGTTGAGGCCCAGGGGTTCGCCAGCTCGGCTCGCTTCTCGAATAAGCTTAATGCGACCCCACATCGGTACTTCTTGCCGATCGGTTGGCATCACGCCGAGCCGTAGCTGCGCATCTTCCCAATGATGGGTCCCCAATAGCTCAGCCATGCCCTCGGAGTACCAACCAGGGCCCGCGCTGCCCAGTTGCGTGTGCATAAAACCATGGGTTCCTTCGTGCAATAGCAGGTGACGTCGGTAGTAATCGCTCGGCTGTTCGCTTAACCAGAGCTCGTAACCTTGAGCATAACCATTGACGAATTCGACATCTCCAGGAGGCAACAACTTGAGTGCTGCAAATTTTTCGCGGTCTCGCATCAAAAATCCCTGCATCTTCCAACGAGAAACATGCTGGGGAGAGATGCCAAAATACTCGGCCCACTCGGCGACCGCAGCATCGAATACGAGCGGCAATTCATCGACCGCGTTGCTTGCCGGCAGATCGGTATAGAGCCATAAATGGCGACCGACAATTTTTCGGATCCCAAGCTGCCCGGCGCGGCGCTCGTCGACTTTGCGGTATTCTGGCCTCTCTGCCACTGCTGCGAGAGAAGTCCCTAAGAAAAGACAAACGGCAAGAGGTAGCATCCAGGGTCGCATTATAAATTCTCATGGTAATCAACGGTCGGTGGGAGCGATTGAATAACTTTTCTTTGGCTCCGGCGATCTCTTGGATCGCGACTGTTGCTTTTTGTGTCTTTGGATAAAAGCCGCTTATCGTGATTTGAATAGTTTTTCTAATGCGCGGTTGATCTCGCTGCCAATCGCTTCGGTTGCGACGCCTTGCAACATTTGGCGAGACAACTCGGCGACGGCACGCTCGTCGATTCTGGGTTTCGAGAATGTGCCTCGGATAGGAATTTTGATCGTTTGGCCTGCTAACGACCGCAGTGCGCGCTGTCGGTCGATCCATTTTTTTTGTATCGGGATCTCGATTTCTAGTGCCAGCGTTTGGTCAAATCCGACCGAGCCATAAGATCGAACAGGGACGTCATCGATTAAGAATTCGAGGTTACGGTGATAAACACGGCCTTCCGACACTTGAAAATCGATCTGGCGATTTTCGACCGTAATCGCCTTGTTACTGCCAGGCGTCACGGAAGCTTGCAGCAACGGTCGACCCTTTGTCAGGGCGTCGATTTGTTCCAAAATTGCGACCAACTCTGCAATCATCGGACCGGGGGACACCCGCATTTGATGAATCTCAAGCTGGCCCACCACACGGGATTTTTTCGGATCGTCGAAGGGGATCCGCGTTTCGTTAAGCGTGACGGAGAACTCCCCTTCGGCGCGCGTCGCCCCAGCGAGTATCGGGGCAATGTATTTGAGCATCTTCTCGCTCACCTGCGGCGACACTTGCACATGAGAAACCAGAGGGCCTTGAGGCAGAATCAACTGCTGCGGAGGAGGGTCCAGAAAAATTTTTGGGCTTGCGGTCAATCGCCCCTCTCCAACACCAATATCGAAAGGCAACAATTGAATTTGCCCGTCTCGTAGCGAACCTTTCACTCGCCCGGCGCTCAAAGGCAAACCATAGACCGTGGCAGTCGACCAACCGGCATCGGTCGAAACGGTCCAGCGACGCGACCAATGGGTCGGCTCGGCCGCTGTTTTGGAATCGGTCAATTGACCCGTTACTTGGAAACGTACCTGACGATCGCCCTGCAAGCGAACTTCGGGCCCCAAATAGCTTGCTAACAATTGGTCGAGCGTTTCTTCCCGGTATTCCAAAGTGCCGCTGGCCTGTAGCAATCCTTCGGTAGCAGGCTTATCTAGGGTTGCCGAACCACTGAGGCGAACGGTTTGGCCGGTGAGCTTCAGATCCTCGAACTGCAACCGGTCGGTAGCGATCGTGTAGACCGCCTTGCCAACGGCTTCAAGTTGAGGCTCAGCCCAAACAATCTCGGGACGCTCGGTCGACGCAACAGGGGCCGAAGTCATGCGAACAACCTGAAGTTGATCAATCGTCGTCGAAAAATCGGCCTGCAACCGCTCGGCGTTACTCGATAGTTTTAGCTTGCCGGTCGTCAAACCACGTAGCCAAGTCGATTCGGGCTGCCCAGCCATCGCAAAAGCGGCTGCGACTCGTTCGAGATTCGCGTTAAAGGCGACCTCGCCCTGGGCCGTTGGCACATCGGACGACCCCAACTCCACCGCAATATTACGCGAACGGAACGTCAGCGAGCTACTCACCAATTGCAGCTCACGACTGTTGAGGCTATTGGCTTGGGCATCCCAGCGACAGTCGCCAGAAAACTGCACTTTTGGCTCATCGATTGCCATCGCCTGATCGCGCACTCGAAGCCCTGTAATGCTACCTTCCGATTGGAGGACGTGAATGGTTTGATTCGCAAGTTGAATCTTCGCATTCAATGTGGCCTCTCCCGCAATATGTTCGGGCACCATTTCTACCCAAGGCCGTAATCGCCCCGCCCATGCTTCAAGCGGTCCGTTGCCGCGAATTTGCAGTTGCCAATTTTTTTCTTCCGCCCTCAAGTCCACCGGAGCAAGCAGCTCCAAATCAAATGCGTCGAGAGGGCCTTGCAGCTTGATCGTCCCCGTGGCTAGCTGCTGTGGCTTGAGGTCGACCTCTTGGCCTGTTGCTTGGAGGTCGACTTGCAACTGCGGCTCCGCCCAAATTGTTTGACGGTTGTGAGCCACTTCAAACTGGGTAAGCTGGAGGGCAACCGAAGCCTCGAATTGATTGCCTGCCCTACGAGCAAGCGAAAGTTCGCCTTCGCCGGTCCCTCGGAATTGCCAAGCCCCAAGATCCACAAATTGTCCTAGTTCCTGAGATAGCTGGCCTAAGTCGATTTGAAAATCGCCTGTCGTTTTGTCTGAATTTTTTTGAAAATCGGCTTCCACGAATGGCGCATGCAACGAAAACTGTTTTACCTGCGGCCCTTGTGCCGCAGCAGCTAACTTGACATGAGCTTCGATCGGTTGTTCCCAACGAATTGCCCGGCGTCCGTCGCTGCCAACCACATCGCGTATCAGCGCCGAAGCCGTCCACGCAGCATCAGGAGACTTTGGATTGCTCGCAGCTTGAAAGGTCAAAACCCCCGAGTCGATTTGAACCCCTTCTCGCAACTGCAAAGCCCGCGGCAACATGGCGGCTAACCGATCGAGCTTCACGTTGCCTGAAATATCGACCTCTCGCTTGGGAAGGTTCGTCATGCTAAGCGAAGTAAGTTCGTCGGGCGTCAACGAGCCGTTGACGCTAAATTGTGCCCAATCGGCGTCGGCTTTGAGCCGTCCGATGTGGATCACCTCTCCGTCGAAGTTTATTTCCCAAGGAACGGAAAGCTTCTGGCAACGCAACCGGTCGCCGGAAAGCAAGTCGGCGGTTACCTCGATTTGACTTGCTTCAAGGCTTCCGCTGGTTTGTACCAAAGTTTGGCCCTGGGGATCGTGGGTCCAGCGAATCTGCGCCGTCGATGCGACCGTCCCTGCTAAACGACTACCCGGCAAGATCCTCGATAGCAAAGGTTCGAGCGGTGCCAAGGGCAACCTCTGGGCCAGCAAATCGAGCTGGTGTTGTTGCTCGGCAATCTGTTGAAATTGCACCTTCAAACGCCCCGGCGGCCCGTTCTCGCCCGAACTAAGATTCATGGTGCCATTCAATGCGAATCCACCAGCCGCCGCACCGCCCAAATCGACAACGAAGTTCACTTGATCGAGCAACCACTGCTGCTGGGAAGGTTGATCGAAACCGCGCACCACACCTTCAACGATTTCTACCGTAACGGTTGTCGCGGGGCCGGAGGTCGAAAGAGTCGCGTCGTCCTTAGGCTTTGAGCTTGCTTCTCTCGCAGCCAGGAAATCTTCGAGGTTGCTCCCTTCAGTTCGAGTTACGACGCTGAGGAGGGGCCTAACAATCTTCAACTTGCCCAAGTCGTTTTGATTTGCCGCAAGAGATAGCAGCCAGCGATCGATCGTAATCGCCTCGGCAGAAAATAGCTCTTGGCCTGAGGAGTCGACAATCGAGACTCCGGTTAGCGTTTGCTCTCCAGTCCAAGCAAATGTCGCCCGCTCGCTTCGTATGTGCCAGCCCTCGACAGGCACGGACTTGCCGAGCAGCATATTGCGCAGAGGCGTGCTGGCTACAATCGTCGGTGCCGCGGCAATAGCCGTCGCCAAGAGCAGCAGCAAGACGATCAGCCGACGTTTTGCCCTGCGTGGTCGGCGCACGGGATAGTCGTCCGAATTTTCGGCGTCTTTACTTCTTCGGCCTTCGCGGCGAGATCCCATAGAAATCAATTCTAAGGGGCGACGCCCGTTGATCCTATAGCGAGTCGAAACGTGTTGTTGCTAGCAGTAAGTGCCTGCCTACAAATCGAAACTAAAGGTCCGTCCCAAGTAGCGAATAAGCCGACTGGCAAGAGTCCTCGGACCGGTCTTGATTCGTGCCTGACCAACGAGCCCGTTGCGAAAAAGTCCACGGGAGTTGTCGAGGCGAACAACCGCTTGGTAGGAAGTACTCAGCGGACGCACTGCCCCGGTTGGGTCGGACTGCGCCGGCACGGGGCCGCCCGAAGTGCTTGCAAGTCGAGGCGAAAGTGTTTCCAGCTCGTCGAGTGCCAAGTAATCGATCGTACTCACAAACACATGAGTGGTCGACTCGTTAAACATCAGTCGCACTTCCTGGCCTTCGGTGACAAGGTCTTGCTCACGTTGGTTAATCACCAGCACCGCATCCCATTGATCGGGATCGCCAATTTTGCAAAGCAAATTATGTGGCCCCTCGGGCAGGAGTGTAGCACCGAGGTTCTCTTTCTCTAACGGCGAACCCGACCAACTTGCAAGCTCCACTTGTTGATCGCCCTGGGGATCGGCGCGGCGCGGCGGTGCAATCACGGTGCCTGCCACGGGAGCTAGCAACTCCAGTCGTTTGGCATCGCGTAGTTTTTGCTCCAATTGCTCGTTGAGCGCCGCCAGTTGTTCGCGAACCACACTGATTTGCCCACCTTGGCCTTCGTCGCGAAATCGAAGCTGTTGCAAACTATCGAGCTGCACCCGGGTTGCGTTACGCTGGCCACGAAGTCGCTGGATATCGATTGCCAAATCGACATTTCCAAGTCGGGCCAAAATGTCACCCGCTTCGACCTGCTGGCCAGGCTCGACAAGAATTTCCTCCAACGTTCCCTCGACTTCGACATACACCGAAGCAGCACCATGCGGTTGCAGCTCGAAGCTGCAAAGCACACTCGACGGAAACGGGATGAAAAACACCCCACCGACAAACGCGGCTAACAAGAGCAGGGTTGCGAACATTCGTACCTTTTTCACTTTACTCCACCTCCCGGGGACTCGGAAGAACTTAAACACTTTGACAAATGGCATCACGATAAGCCCATACAGCGACATCAGTGCGATCAATTGACCCAGGACCTTGAGTCCATAGGGCTCGAATATTTTGTTGAGAAAATACAGAATCGAGAACAGGATCACCCAGCGGTATAAAAACGAAGCGACCGTGTAGAGTGCGAAGATCATGTGATGTCGTTTCGGCAAAAACGGATCGTCGGGCTCTTCGAGCCCCAAGCACCAGCTGCCCAGTTTTCGATTTAAGATCGTGCTCGCTTTTTGCCGGAGATTTGGAATCTCTAGGATGTCGCTAAGAATGTAGTAGCCATCGTAGCGCAGCAGCGGATTGGCGTTAAAGAGGATGGTGCTCACCGAGCTGACGAACATGATGTTCAAGCAAACATAGTTCAAGAAGCCCGGTTCGCTGAACCACCAAATAAACGTGGCAAACGTCGCTATCACAATCTCGACATACATCCCCGCCGCACCGATTGCCGCTCGGTGCCAACGATTGGGCAACATCCACGAATCCGAGACGTTGCAATACAAACAGGGCGTCAACACCAAAAACATGACACCCATCTCATGGCATTCGCCGCCGAAATGTTTGCATGACAACCCGTGGCCAAACTCATGAATCACCTTGGTCGCGCCCAGGACGCCCGCAATCAGAAGCCAGTTCTGCGCCGCAAAAAACGACTGGAACGAAGGCAATCGCGATTGGAATACCTCGAACTGAACCATGACCAGCATCAGCGCAATCGAGGCCAATATCGTACAAAAAATCGTCGTCTGCACCGAGAAAAACCAGCGGACGTACGGATAGATCGCATTAAGAATCCACTCGGGATCGAAACCTTTGAAGCGAAACGCCAGAATATTACTAAACGCACCGATTGTTTCCTTGCGTTTACGCTCGTCTCGACGTTTCTTGAGCTGAACTCCTTGACCAGGGACGTCCGAAAGAATTAGCCCGCTGCGGTACAACATGCCAATAAAGTTTTGTATCTCTTCGACACGAATCGGCACAACGGGGAACTCGGCCTCAAACTTCTCGACAATCTCTTCAAGACTCGACTGCCCGTCGAGCATCTGAAGGATCGCAAACTCTTCTTCCTCGAAACGGAAATACTGCAAGCCTATCGGATCTTTCACGACCCAATAAACGCGACCTTGATAACGCTGCCGACGTGCTTTCAGGTCGGGGCGCACCAAGATATTCAGCCTGCGCGACGAGCTAGAAACAATACTGTCGGCAAGCGTAGACATGGGTGAGAGGTGGGGGGTGAGAGTCGAGAGTCAAAAAGAAGCAAAGAGGCGGGGGTTAGGACCGTTTTTTTTCTGGTTCAGGATTCTTGGCACTCGACTCGGAGCTTAAATGAATCGTCATGCGGGCTCTCAGGCCAGGTTGAATTAGCCAACCATTGCCAACTCGCTGATTCTTCACCTCGGCTCGCACCACATAGCCGCCATCGCCTTGGACCAACTGGCTCACATGGACCACCTTGCCCTCAACGGTCACTTCGCGTCCCCGCGACTTCGCAATGCTAACGGTCACCGATCGGCCTTGGAGTTCTTCGCGATCGAAATCCCGTGCGTATGCGTATCCTTCGACGTAGAGCGAATCGAATCGGACAAACTTCAAAATGGGATCGCCCGGATTCACCCATTCCGATTCTTTTCGGTAAGTATCCACCACTTCGCCATCGAAAGGCGCATGGATGGAACGCATCTCAACCGCCATCTCGGCAGCTTGGCGTTCAGCAAATTTTGTTTTGGCATCGAGCCGCGCCAGCTCACGGTCTTTTTGTGCTTTCTCGATCTGCAAACTCGACCTCTCCCAACCGAGTTTTTTCTGCCTCACTTCGATATCGGGAACCGCGTTGGGAGTTTTTTCGTTTGCCTCGACAGACCTATCCCAGTCGACTTTGGCAAACTCAGCTGCCTTGCTGGCATATTTTTCTTCGATTTTATCGTTGGCACGTTGCTTGGCCGCATCGAAAGCATATTCGGCGATTTTTAGTCCCATCTTCGCTTCACGGTCGTCGATCGTGGCAAGCACGTCGCCTTTCGATAATCGCGAGCCTTCCTTCACCGACATTTTGATCAGTACGCCCGCCTCTTGAGCCGGAATGCGCACCTCGTCTTGCACCTTGACGATACACGGATCGAGCACCGGATCGCCCCCCTCGGCTGCGTATGACTTACCGGCACCACCTAACTGGGTCGTCAGAGTCAAAACGAGTAGTAATAAAGTAGCAGCCATACGACTCACCTCAAAAGAAAACAGTAGGGTGCGTGCAGTCTTTACAAAACGCACCACAGAAGCTTCTAAACACTTTTTTTCCAACACCTAGATTCACCAACAAGAAACACAATCAAAGCCGGAACAAAATTTTCGAGCGAACAAAATCAAACAAGTCGCTAAACAGCACAAACCCGACTGCCCGCTCTCCACACTGGACCTTGGCTTTCACATCGGCCCCGACCTTGAGTTCAATCGCCGGGTTGTCGACCAATTTTTTCAAATCTTCTTGTGGAAAAGAAACTTTCATGCGAACCGTGTTGCCGCTCTCGCCTTGCACTTCAGCGCTGGTATCGATCTGCACGATATGCCCTTCCAGACGAACAGCCGAATGGGTGGCGAGGATAAAGGTTACCTCAAGCTTCGCCTCGGGGTCCTCAGCACGGCGTTTCTGCATGTACTCAACGATGTGGCCCATCTTGGCCTCGGGTACATAGATTTCTAGTTCCCAGCGGCTTGTCGGGTCTGCGATTTCCATCAATCGCTGGCCCTTTCGCACGGGACGGTTTTCTATCAGCTCACGTACCTTCCAGGTGACCACCTTGCCGCTAATGGGGCTGGTGATCTTGAGCATCTCACGTTTTTCGCCAAGCAGGGCTCGCTGTTTCTGTAAACTGATAACCGATTCGCGTAGCTGAGCCATCCGACCGGTAAGCTCTTCGATTTCTATCTCCTCGGCTTGCCCACGATCGAGCAATTGCCGCTGACGATTGGTCGATTGAATGTCCTGCTGGGTCTCGGCAAGCTGCCCCGTTATTTGCATTATCTGCGCCTCAAGATCGACGCTCCGCTGTTGCGCCAAAACTTGGCCTTTTTCCACTAATTGGCCATGGCTCACAGAAACTTTTTCGACCATCCCGTCGAGGTGGGCGAAAACATCGCGCCGCAGCTCGGGCAGCAACTTACCATCGGCCACCACGGTAAAATCGTATCTCATAAAACAAAGCGCGGAAACCAGGCCTACCACTGCAACCGTGGCGAGCAAAGTCTTCGGAAGATTTCGAGCCGTGACAAGAACCTGGGTTTTGCCTAACAGCCGCCATAACGGCATCAGAAACAACGACTCATGTTCCTGGGCATTTGTCAAAGCGGTGGAGCTGTGTCGTCGGACAACTTCGATGCGTTGCAACATCCCTTCGGGCTGCTGACTGTCGACCAACTGCTCGACGATGATCGCGCCAAGAATATTCTCTCGTTTCTTTTTCTTCTTCTCGCCGGGATGCTCGTCCGCTTCGCTCTCGGCTTCGCGAAGTGGCAAGACCGCCAACTGTTTGGTATGTGATTCGTCGACATATTCGTTGACCGCTTTTTCTACTTGCGGAGCTAAGTCGGAAGTATCGCCATCGAACCAAAGATCTTCGCCGGTTCGTGCCACGGTCGTAGCAAGCTTGCGTAACAACCGAACCACATTCGATCGTTTGTCGAACGTATCCTGGCCGCTAATGGCTTCGACCCGGTACTTGGAACCTCGGCGAAGCACAACCGTCACACGATCGCAACCTACGAGTCGGCGTCCTTCGTTTGCGATCGTGTAAGCAGTTTCGCGCGAATCGAGTGCCTGGTGAACCAGCCCCGTGAAGGCTTCTAACTGTTCCCAAAGCGTCTGTTTCGTTGCAAAGTGGCGAAGCCGACGAGACTTGACGTACTCGCCAGCCAACTCGCAAATCTGTGACAGAAACCTGAGGTATCCCCGCTGAGTTGTCGGTCGTGCTCCGGCCCGTTGGAAAATTTCAACGAGGCCGTCCACACCGCGATCGCTCTTAATTGGCGCAAGCACTAAAAGAAAATCAGTCGGATTAGCAACCACGTCTTCGTCGCCAGAGCTTTCGCCAAATCCTGAATGAGGAGGGACCAGCACCGGCTCGCCTTTAGCTATCACCTGCTGCAAGAGTCGGCCATGTTGCATCTGGGCCTCTTCGCTTTCGGCGAGGCCCGTCTCACGAAGATTCACTTGGTATTCGAGGCCTAACGGAGCGCCATCTTCCTGGGTCCAGACCACGCCGCCGACTGCCGCCAGGGCTGTGACCGACTTGTCGAGCAGCGCAGAATAGAATTCGGCAGGCTCGATCTCCGAACGCGAAAGCTCGACGACCTCCTGAACAAGCCCTTGGATTTCCTGCTTGGCCCGATGGACCGCCCCCTCGTCGATTGCGCTGGCAGATCGCTGACCTTCGGGAGACGGATCGGAATGGGATGATGTGCTCACTGAATACCGTGCTATCTAGAGATGCCCATTGCTAGCCAATAACCCGGAACTCTCGAAAGACTCGCCTTCCGAATGACGCAGAAAAGCAGGTCCTACCTGACGCCCTAAGTCCCTACCCACTATTGTCTTCCTTTCACGGGTGACGTCAAACTCGATAGTGCCCTGAGTCGCTGTAAAGGCCCTTTTTTTCTTCCTCACTATCCCCCCAATCGTACCTTATTGCCTCCGGCTACCTGATGGGCAGTTGAGGCCTCGCTCCTGACCGGCCCCACAACTCCGACTCTAAACCAGCAAACGGACCGCAGAAGAGGGCCAAACGGCTTAAATTCGCGTCGCCGCAAGTGTTATTGTATGTTAGACTTGGGGCTTGGCCGCACTGCACGACGAATCGTCTACGAGGCGCCCGTTTTCACTATCGCCCGAATTTATCGTCGGCATTTCCACCAAAACCAAATACGGAGAATCAATGACAAAGCAAAAAGAAGAAGCCCTTGAAGTAGAAGGAGTTGTTGTCCAGGCACTGGCAAATACCAGATTTCGCGTCGAAATCGAGGGTGGCCATATTGTCAACGCTCATGTCGCTGGTCGCATGCGGAAGCATTTTATTCGGATTGTCCCTGGCGACAAAGTCCGAGTTGAGCTATCCCCTTACGATCTGACCAAGGGTCGCATCACCTACCGCGAGCGCTAATCCCCCGCCTGCTCGACTCCAGCCCTCTTTCCTGCCCGGTCGCTGCGCTACTCGACAGCGATAGCATTGCCTCTTGATATACATTCTCTTTCTTCGGCTATTTTTTTGCAGAATGTGGACAAGAATCTCGTACCTGCGGACGTAACACAGTATAACTAGCTTCTTCAAGATAACTCGCTTCTTCAAGTCGCAGCCTGCCCTGCAAGAATTCGTAGGAACCTTGCCCCGGTTGTTGACGTAGAGGAAGACGCTAGAGCTTGCGATGTATTTCGCATCGAGAGCCGCCTGCCAACCCACTCTATCCTACCTGAACGGGAGAAAAAACCGTGACCTCACTCAAGACCCGCTGGACAGCCAAAGCCATGCTTGTCGCTGTCGCAACTTTTTTCGCCGCATGTGCCGGCCCACTCGCCAGCACAGCTGTGGCCCAAGCAGAAGGCAGCACCAAACCGATAGCAATCGTGGCCCTCTCGGGTTACGACTCGCTGATCGACGACATCAACTTTGTCGGCAGCTTGGGCGGCCAACCGGCTTTGGCTCAAAATGTGGAACAGATGATCATGCTGTTCACCCAAAACAAGGGCCTCGTAGGTCTTGTCAAAGACAAACCGATTGGCTTAGTCGTCCAGTCCGATGGCATGAGCATCAGCGGAGCACTTTGCATTCCGGTCACAAGTCTCGAAGAACTCACCACCACGCTCGCTCCTTTCGGAGTGATGTCCGAAGACGCAGGCGACGGTATTACTAAGATCTCGGTAAGTGGCCAAACCCTAGTCGCCCGCGAAGTTGATGGTTGGGCTTTCCTCTCGATGATGCCTCAGATGCTTGAGAATCTGCCTGAAGATCCAGGCACCGCTCTTGGCACTTTGACCAGCGAATACGACTTGGGCATCCGAGTTAACGTGCAGAACATCCCCGAGCCTTTCCGGCAAATGGCGGTTCAGCAGCTTCAGGATGGCATGGAAAGCAACATGCAGAAGTTGCCGGACGAGAGTGACGAACAGTTTGAAGCTCGCAAGGAACTGTCCACAGCGCAAATCGATCAGCTCAAACGCATGATCAACGAAATCGACGAAGTGACCGTTGGCCTCACGCTTGATAACGAGCAACAGCGAGCCTTTTTCGATTTTGCCTATACGGCTGTTCCCGAAACTCAACTAGCCGAGCAGTTCGCCCTCAACAGCGATCCTAAAACCAATTTCGCGGGTTTCTTCCAACCAGACGCTGCGATGATGCTATCGTTCGCCGGAAAAATTACCGAAGCCGACATGGCACAAGCCGAACAAATGTTCGCGGCGCTCGCCAAGCAAATTCAAGTCGCAATCGAGGAAGAAGCCGACTTGCCTAGCGACGAGGCCCGTGAGGTGTTGAAGAGCGCAGCCGATGACTTCCTAGACGCTCTCAAAGCGACCGTCCAAACCGGCATGATGGACGGCGGCGCAGTGCTCAGCATGGCACCCAACTCGGTAACGCTCGTAGCCGGCGGCTTTCTGGGCGATCCGGGCAAAGTGGAAAGCGCTTTAAAGAAGCTGGCCGAACTTGCCAAAGAAGAACCCAAATTCCCAGGCGTCAACTGGGATGCCGACAAACATGCCGACGTTCGCCTTCACACACTTACAATTCCCATCCCTGAAAGCGAAGAGAAGCCGCGTCAAATTTTCGGCGAGGCGGTTGAGGTCGTGATTGGCATCGGCAAAGACTCGGCCTATTTGGCCTTGGGTCGCGACTGTGTTGAGGCTCTCAAGGGCATCATCGACACCTCGGCCGCGAATCCACAAAAATCGATTCCTCCGATGGAAATGACTTTTTCTCTTGGCCAAATCATGGAATTCGCCGCCGCGGTTGCCGACGAAGACGCCCAGCCGTTGATCGAAACGATCAGCAGCATGCTGGCCGACGAAGCGAGCGGTCGCGACCACGTTAAAATCCTCGCCACGCCAATCCCCAATGGCATACGTACTCGCTTCGAGCTCGAAGAGGGGGTGCTCAAAGCGATCGGCTTGGGCGTTATGCAGGCCCAAGGACAGGGCGCCGGATTCTGATTCCTGTGAGCGAACCAATCTCACACTTCAATGTCTAATCAACGGGCATGGGTCGCAAGCGCGGTCGATGCCCGTTTTTGTTATACTCGCACTCCGAACTTTCAAGCAAAAAATTCCCAATGACAACCGAAACCGTGCAATTCCCTACCTTAGTTAGCAAAGTCGCTGGCCTGCCTGTTGGCAAGCTGGCCGAGCAATTCGGCACTCCGCTCTACGTCTACGACGCAGCCACCATTGCCGAGCGAATTTGCGAGCTGACCCAATTCGACGCGGTGCGCTACGCCCAAAAAGCCTGTTCCAACTTAGCAATTCTCGATCTCGTACGCCGCCACGGCGCGGTCGTCGATGCCGTGAGCGCCTACGAAATTCGCCGTGCGCTCGCAGCCGGTTTTGTTGGCGGCCCTGGCGAACCTGCGCAGATTTATTACACGGCCGATATCTTTGATCGGGAAACGCTTGACCTCGTTGTCGAACACAAAATTCCCGTCAACTGCGGTTCGCCTGACATGATCGACCAATACGGCGAGCGAGTTCCAGGCGGCCAGATCACCCTGCGCATCAATCCCGGCTTCGGTCACGGCCACAGCAAAAAAACCAACACGGGCGGCGACGGATCGAAGCACGGCATTTGGCACGAACAACTAGACGATTGCCTCGAACGTGCAAAACGCAACCAGCTCACGGTCACGGGCCTACATATGCACATTGGCTCGGGCACCGACATGGAGCACCTTAGCCAAGTCTGCGGTGCAATGGAGAAGGCCGCCCATGTTGTCGGGCCAACCTTACGCTCGATCAGCGCGGGCGGCGGGCTGCCAACACCCTACCGCGAAGGCGAAGAGCGCGTCGAGATCGCGGCCTACTTCGACCTCTGGGACGCCACTCGCAACCGCCTAGCGACAACCTACGGCAACCCGATCAGCTTAGAAATCGAGCCCGGCCGATTCTTGGCCGCCGAAAGCGGTAGTCTCATTGCCGAGATCCGCGCAATCAAGCACATGGGAGAAAAACTCTACTATCTCGTTGATGCAGGATTCAACAACCTCGCCCGACCAATTCTTTATGGCGCTTACCATCCGATGGCGATTTGCTTTGCTGATGGAGGTGAGGGAAGTGAGGAAACCGTCGACGCGATTGTTGGCGGTCCCCTGTGCGAATCGGGCGATATTTTCACCCAAGAAGAAGGCGGCTACGTCACCTGCCGCACACTGCCCAAGGCCTCGGTCGGCGATTACTTAGTCATCGGTTGTGCAGGCGCCTACGGCGCTGTGATGAGCAGCAACTACAACAGCAAGCCGTTCGCTGCCGAGGTGCTTGTCGAAAACAGCAAGCCAAACCTTATCCGAACCCGGCAAACATTCGACGACCTCATCCGCGGTGAAGTCATTCCCTAACCACCCAACCCTTTGAAAAACCCACAAGCCATGCCCAGCACCTCCTTGGTACTCACCATCCTCGGCCAAGACCGCCCCGGTCTGGTCGACTCGATTGCCCAAACCGTCGCCGAGCATGGTGGCAACTGGGTCGAAAGCCGGATGGCCCATCTGGCAGGCCAATTCGCTGGCATCCTGCGAGTCGATGTCGAAGAGTCTCATGCCGAAGAGCTCACTACCGCAATCCAGGCCCTGGCAACTGCTGGCCTGGAATCGGTAGTTCGCAGCGTCCCAATCGCCGTGACAGCGTCGGAAAACCCGGTCGTTCGCCTCTCGCTTGTAGGCCAAGACCGCCCTGGCATCGTCCGTGAGATCAGCCAAGTGCTGGCTGCCCACGGGATAAACGTCGAAGAACTCAATACCGAGTGCCGCCGGGCCGCCAATTCTGGCCAAGAACTGTTCCAAGCCGACGCCCTACTCCGACTTCCCAGCGGCTTTTCGACCGAATTGCTCCGAGCCGCCCTCGAACAGGTAGCAGCCGATATGATGGTCGATCTCTCGCTGGAGTAAGCCTTGGCCCTCTGCCGATGATAAGGTAAGATCGTGACAGATTTCACAATCTCGTAGCCTCCGACGATCTGTCAGATCTCGGCAATTTTTACTCGAATCTCACGACTCATAACCCGCGACTCACTGCCATGGCCAAAAAAGGTCCCCGCAAAAAAGTTCCCAAAGAGTTGGCGATTATCAACGCCGACAACTGCACGGGGTGTGAGTCCTGTCTTGAGGTCTGCCCGGTCGACTGCATCGAGCTAAAAAAGCTAGACCGCGGTGTGATGCTTAATGGTATGCAACAATGGTGCGAAATCGACCTCGAACGCTGTGTCGGTTGCGAAGTCTGCGTCCACATCCCCGGCAAAAAGTCGAATCCCTACGAACTTTTGGTCTGCCCTTGGGATGCCATCGAAATGGTGCCGACCGAAAACGCAGCCCAGGTAATGGCCCAAGTTGGCGGCCCACCCGAATACATCTACGAAAACTGGGACCGGCTAGTCACCACGGCCCAAAATCTGGCCGAGCTACGGGCTTCTAGCTGAGCTTTCTCAGACGGCTAAATAGACATTCTGTCTTTCGGCGGAATCTTTTTCGCAAATCTCTTGAATCGATCTTCACATTCCGGTAATCTAATGTGTACATGCGCCCACCATTCACATTGTGCAAAATAGGTGACAATGCATTCCTCTTTCTATTTCCTACCGAACGGATTCCTAAGGCTCCTACGATGGCACGCAAACCCTCGAAACTCTCTCCCGGAAAAATCCATCAGGGCGACTGCCTCAAGTTGATGAAACGCATTGACGAGGGCACGGTTGATCTCGTTTTCGCCGACCCCCCGTTTAATATCGGCTACGAATACGACAAGTACGACGACCGGCAGGACGACGAAAAATATCTTGATTGGTGCCGACAGTGGATTGCCGAAGCCCATCGGGTGCTTTCCCCAACCGGAACTTTCTGGCTCGCCATCGGCGACGAGTACGCTGCCGAACTCAAAGTCGCCGCCCAACGAGAGATCGGTTTTACGACTCGCAGTTGGGTTATCTGGTACTACACCTTTGGCGTGAACTGCAAATACAAATTCAGTCGTTCGCATGTCCACCTTTTTCAGTTTGTCAAAGACAAGAAAAAATTCACCTTCAACGCCGACGACCCTGCCATTCGCGTCCCCTCGGCCCGCGCACTCGTCTACGGCGACAAGCGAGCCAACCCCAAAGGCCGCCTGCCCGACGACACCTGGATTCTCCGGCCCCAAGATTTCCAGAGTGACAAATACGGCTTCACTGCCGAACAAGACACCTGGTTTTTCTCCCGCGTAGCCGGCACCTTCAAGGAACGCCAAGGTTTTCACGGATGCCAAATGCCAGAGCAATTGCTCGGTCGCATCATCCGTGCCAGTTCCAACGAAGGCGACCTCGTACTCGACCCCTTCGCCGGCAGCGGCACTACGCTCGCGGTCGCCAAAAAACTGGGCCGCAACTGGATGGGCTGCGAACTGTCGGAAGATTATGTCGACTACGCCACCGAGCGACTTGAAGCAGTCAACTCGAACGACGCCCTCGACGGCCCCGCCGACCCGATTGCCAGCGCTCCCAGCACCAAGAACGGCACCACGCTCAAATCCCGCAATCGCCGGATGGCGGCGAAAGAGCGACAGAAGTCGCTTATTCCTGAAGGTGATGACTAGCGTTTAGTTTACAACAACGCAAAACACCCTCGCAATTCAGAGCACTACTGAATAAAATAAGGCATGTGAATTCACTTAATAAAACGAGGTCGAAGTTATGTCCCAAGCCGTCCATTTAGAACTTGAAGTTCCAGACGACTTAGCTGCCTTTCATCTTCCTGGGGCTGTGCAGCGACGCTTGAACACTTTGCTTGATCGTCAGGATCAAGGGAAAACGCTCTCAGACGAAGAACGCTCCGAGGCAAAAGGGCTGGTCGACTTAGCCGATCTACTTACTCTGCTTAAACTTCGTGCGGAACGTTCTAACGGTCAAAGCTAGTGCCACGATGAGCTACATTCCAAATGTTCTCAGGAAGCAAGTCGTTGAACGAGCCGAAAATTGTTGCGAATACTGCAAGCTTTCTCAGACAGGCCAAGAGGCTACGTTCCATATCGACCATGTGCAACCAGTCAAACACCTTGGGAAAACCGCCTTTGATAATCTTGCCCTCGCCTGCGTTTCTTGCTCCTTGCACAAAGCGGCGAAGACTACCGCTACCGATCATGAAACAGGCGAAGAGACCCCTCTGTTTAATCCTCGCAAGTCAACATGGCAGCAACACTTCCGGTGGAACGGGGTAGAATTGCAAGCAAAGGATACTTGTGGACGAGCAACTATTGCTACCATGCGAATCAACCGGCCTTTGGCATTGGCTGTCAGGCTGGAGGAACGGCTCCTCGGCAGACATCCTGAGCAATAGACAACCGCTGAAGCGGGACCTCTGCTTTCTACTTTTGTTTGAAAAGTGTAGTCGCATGATGACGCTGGATCGTTCGATTCTCTTTCTTCACCAACTGCCCACACGCTGCATCGATATCTGCGCCTAGCGAATAGCGTATCGTGGTTTTGTATCCCGCCTGCTTGAGCTGCCTCGCAAATGCGTCTCGACCGGGGCGTTCGGTTGCGACTAACTGCGGTGCGTCTTCGATCGGGTTGTACGGAATTAGGTTCACATGGACGTCGAGACCTTGTAGCCATGCGATCAGCGCGTCGGCATCTTCGCTGGCGTCGTTCACGCCGGCGAGCATGAGGTACTCGATCATCACTGGCTTTTGCTGAATCCGATTGATCTCAACTATCGCCCGGCGGAGCTGCTCTAACGGATACTTTTTCGCTAGCGGGATAATTTTTTCGCGCGACTCCTGTCGGGCACTGTGCAAACTCAACGCCTGATTCACTTCCGGAAAACGTCTTGCACATCGAATCATCGCGTCAGGAATCCCAACCGTCGAGACCAAGATTTTGGCCGGCGAATGATGAAACAGTTCGGATGCTGTGAGTGCGCCGATCGCCAGATACAAATTCTCTTCATTATGAAAAGGCTCGCCCATCCCCATGAAAACAAGATTCCGAATTTTGCGACCTTCGCTCGCCAGCAACTGCCCCGCCTGGAGCACTTGATCGAGAATTTCGCTGGCTGAGAGGTCTTGAGCCACCCCCATTTTTCCGGTTGCACAAAACTCGCACGCCGCCGCACAGCCAACCTGGCTCGAAACACAAAGAGTTGTCCTCCCAGTGGCAATTCGCAAGACAACCGACTCGATCAGCATTCCCGCCTGGGTACGAAAAAGCAGCTTCGACGCACCGTCGAGCTCCGAATCGCATCGGCGATAAACCTCTAGGCTGTGCAGCCTCACCTGATCGCTTGCCGGAAACTTGGCAAGCACGTCGGCATCGGAGTCAAAATGTTTCAACAAGCGATTGCGAAGCTGGCGTACCTGCTGCGGATCAATTCGCAGTTCTCGCCGCAACTGATCGAACCCTTGCAAATCGTAAATACTGATTGGTTGACTCATGCGAGCACCAACTTGTGCGGCTGGCCTGCAACTTCCTGAACGTAACGCGGCACCGCGTATCCGGGAAGTTGCTTGCGTAGTTCTTCCATCAACCGCCGGCCTTCAGCAACCGGCACTTCGAAATGTGCCGCCCCAGTCACACGATCGAGTTGGTGTAAATAGTATGGCACCACACCGATATCGATCAGCCGCTCGCTGAGCGCAACTTGCGCCGCTACGCTATTGTTCACCCCTCGCAAGAGCACCGTTTGATTCAACAAGGTCACCCCAGCCAGCTTTAGTTTCGACAGCGAATGGGCCACCAATTCATCAAGCTCTTGGACATGATTCGCATGAATCACAACGACCGGTGTCAATCGCCCATCGGTCAGCCACGCTAGCATTTCTTTGGTTACGCGCGAAGGAACCATAATCGGCAGACGGGTGTGAACCCGCAACCAGCGAACATGAGCAATTGCTGTGATTTTTTCTACAAGGCTTGCCAATCGAGAGTCGACCAACATCAGGGGATCGCCGCCGCTGAGAATCACTTCGCGAATCGAAGTGTCGGCGGCAATCGAGGCGATCGCCGCATCCCAGGCAGCATCGCTGTGCGGCGACTGCTCGTAAGGAAAATGACGCCGGAAGCAGTATCGGCAATGCACCGCACACGCACCGGTAGTCACCAACAGCGCTCGACCTTGGTACTTCTGAAGCACCCCAGGCTGTAAACTGGCCGCCGCATCGTCGACCGGATCACTGCTATAGCCCGAAACAACCTTCGTTTCTCCCCTGTCGGGCAGCACCTGGAGCAACAGCGGGTCGCGAATATCGCCCGATTTGATCCGAGCCAAATAGCTCGGCGGCACAAAAACCGGGAATTGCTCTGCCCCGCCAGAGGCCCCAAGGGCCAATTCTTGCGGCAACTGGAGCCTACGGCAAAGCTCGCCTGCATCGCGTACCGCATCCCGCAACTCGCCCTGCCAACGGGGTGAATCTGAAACGGCGCGGACAGACCGCGAAAAACCGGTTAGAATGCTCACTTGGTTTCCTAACAAGCCCAGGAGGTTCAACTTCTGGGCTTTGGGGCTCATTTTCATGAAAATCAACAATACCTAGAACATACTCACGAAACAGGAAAATACCCAGTGTCTAGCTATAGTACCAACGAATTTCGCAAAGGACTTAAAATCCAAATCGATGGCGTTCCGTTCCAAATCATCGAAATGAATTTCCGTAAGCCTGGCAAAGGTGCCTCGCTGTACGAATGCAAGATGAAAAATCTCATTCGCGGCACCGTCACCGACAAGACCTATCGGGCCGGGCAAAGCCTCGAAGCCGCAGACGTTGAAGAATTCACGGCCCAGTTCCTCTACCGACAGGGAACCGACTATGTCTTCATGAAAAACGACGATTACGAACAGTACGAACTCACCAACGAACAAGTTGGCGACGTCGGCAAATTCATCAAAGAAGGCCTCGACTGCCAACTGATGATTTACAACAACAACCCAATCGCCGTCACGGCCCCCAACCACGTCATCCTGCAAGTCGAGTACTGCGAACCAGCAACCAAAGGCAACACCGCGACCAATGTCTCGAAACCCGTCAAAATGGAAACGGGAGCCGAGATTCTCGCCCCCGCGTTTATCAACATCGGCGACTGGCTTCGAGTAGATACCCGAACTGCGGAATACATCGAACGATCAAAAAAACCAGAATAACTTTTTTCCGCCAAGATTCTTTGCCTCGCAACGAACCCTAAGATGAAGCCCCGTTCCTCACGGAGCAATTAGGCTCATCTCCCCTCATCATTTCCTGAAGGAGACCCTCATGCTACTAGCCGCTACTGCCTGGATAATTCTCGCTGTCATACTCGGCGTGGGGCTACTGGTGATGATGTACGGTGTCGGAATCTACAACCGGCTCGTAACGCTTCGCAATCGATTTGAGAATGCTTTTTCGCAAATCGAAGTCCAGCTCAAGCGGCGATACGACCTGATTCCTAACTTGATCGAAACCGCCAAAGGCTACATGAAGCATGAGAAAGAAACCTTTGAAGCAGTTATCCAAGCACGCAACCAAGCCGCAGGCGGCCTGCAAAAAGCTGCCGCCAACCCGGGCGACGCTGCCGCGATGAAAGAGCTGATGGTTGCCGAACAGGCCCTCACCGGCTCGCTCGGAAAGTTCTTCGCCCTCGCCGAAGCCTACCCCGACCTCAAAGCCAATGAAAGCATGGCTTCGCTCACCGAGGAACTCACCTCAACCGAAAACCGCGTCGCCTTCGCACGTCAGGCTTACAACGATTCGGTAACCTCTTACAACACCTATCGTCAAACCTTCCCACCAATCATCTTTGCCAACCTCTTCGGGCACAGCACCGATGCCGAGCTTCTTGAGTTCGACAGCCAAGCAATCGCCGAAGCGCCGAAGGTATCGTTCTAGGTTGAAGGTATAAGGCTGTAGAACCAACCGCATTACGTCCTAGCAGCTTCCTAAACTAAAGCCCCGAAACCCTACCACCTAAAGCCTCCCCTCCATGTCCACCGAATTCTTTGAGCGACAGTCCAGTGCCCGCCGCTCGACGAAGTGGCTTGTGGTCATGTTTTTTTTGGCCGTAGTCGGAATCGTCGCCTTGGTGTTTGTGGCTTCCGCTGCGGCAGTAGGTGCTTACAACGAGATACCCGAGGTTCGCCAGTCTTTTGGAAATACCAAGCCGGTAGCTCCCTGGGTGTTCCCTGCCGGAGCCAGCGCGGCAGCTCTGCTGCTAATCGTTGGAGGCAGCTTTTTCAAGGTGGCCCAGCTCAGCGGCGGCGGAACCACGGTTGCCGAAAGCGTCGGCGGACGGCGCATCACGCACAATGCTGCCAACGCCTCAGAAAGAAGAGTCCTCAACGTCGTCGAAGAAATGGCTCTTGCCTCGGGAGTGCCCGTGCCACCGGTCTTTATTCTCCCCGACGAACAAGCAATCAATGCCTTTGCGGCAGGCTATTCGCCCAGCGATGCCGTGGTCGCGGTCACGCGAGGAACGGCCGAGCAACTATCCCGCGACCAGCTCCAAGGGGTCATTGCTCACGAATTCAGCCATATCCTCAACGGCGACATGCGTCTGAACATCCGCCTGATCGGCGTACTACACGGCATTTTGCTGCTAGGTCTGATGGGCCAACTGCTCTTTCGAGGAGCTGCCTACAGCGGTCGCTCTCGCTCAAAGGAAGGCGGCGGCGCTGTCATGGCCATGTTCGCGATTGGGCTTGCGCTTGTGCTAATCGGATTTATTGGAACTCTCTTTGGCAATCTAATTAAGGCCGCCGTATCGAGACAACGAGAGTACTTGGCCGACTCCTCTGCCGTGCAGTTCACGCGTAACCCAAAGGGAATCGCCGGCGCACTCAAACGAATCGGAGGCGCGGTGATGGGCTCGCGTCTCAAGCACCCAAACGCGGCCGAGATGAGCCACATGTATTTTGGGCAAGGCGTCTGGGAAGGTTTTTCAGGGCTCATGGCAACCCACCCCCCGCTTCAAGATCGCATTTCACGTCTTGATCCAGAATGGAATGGGAAGTTCCCTAAGTCGACAGGCACCGCCGCTACTGTATCGCAGGTCGCTGGCATGGCAGGGCTCGTCGGAGCGGTTGCGGCTAACGAAAAACTCTCGGTTGAAGTCGTCGAAAACGCGGCCGACCAAGTGGGCGCACCGACCGAAGACCATCGACTCTATGCCAGTCGTTTGCTTCGCGAGTTACCTCAAGAAATTACCGAAGCGGTACACGAACCCTACGGCGCCCGAGCGGTCATCTTCGCCTTGCTGCTCGACAACCAGCAAGATGTGCAAACAGTCCAAATGGATGCCCTTGCTGCTACCACTACGCCAGACATCGTTGCACTAACGGCCAAGCTGGCCCCCGCGATTCGACAACTCGACACTCGCGCAAGACTCCCGCTGGTCGATATGTCGCTCCCCGCACTGCGATCGATAACCAAATCGCAATACACCGAGTTCTCGAAGGCATTCCAAGAACTGGTCCGCGCCGACAATCGGCTCGGGCTCTTCGAGTGGACGCTCCACCGAATCTTGCTCAGGCACCTGCGTCCCCAATTTGAAGAAGTCGCGGCACCGCGAATCGCCCACTACGGCCTCCAGCGGCTAGCCGAACCATGCTCAATACTCCTCTCAACACTCGCCTACACTGGCGGCACCAACACCCAAGCCGCCCAAGCTGTGGCCGACGCAGCCACCCATCTACCCAACGTCGATATCAAATTTTTGCCCGTTGAACGATGCAGCCTAGCGAAGCTCGAAGCAGCGCTCGACCAGCTAACTAAAGTTTCGGCCAAACATCGTGGCAGGCTCGTCCAAGCGTGTGCGGCCGCGATTTGTGCCGATGAAGAGGTCAACATCCGCGAAGCAGAACTGCTACGAGGCATCTCCGACATGCTCGACTGCCCCATGCCTCCGCTGCTGCCGGGCCAGCAAGTAAGCCGCATGAAACATCACAAAAAGTAGCCACGTTCCAACAGATTGCCGGAACCCTTTCATGTGTCCCAAACTCTCCAACCTTGAACACCGAAGCAAGCTGCTCGCCGACCTACGCCACTTCTTCTCCCAACGCAACTTTCTCGAAGTAGAAACCCCCCTACTCTCCTCAGAAGTCATACCCGAACAACACATCGAGCCTCTTGTCGTTCATTCGCAATACCTCCAAGCCTCTCCCGAACTTCACATGAAGCGGCTTCTAGCCGCAGGCATGACTTCGATCTACCAAGTCACACGTTCCTTCCGAGGTCACGAACAAGGCACACTCCACGCCCCTGAGTTCACCATCGTCGAGTGGTATCGCGTCGGCGACGACATGCAAGCCGGCATTACGCTGCTCGACGAACTTTGCCAGTCGCTCCTCGACACCCGACCAGCGACTCGTACCAGCTACAGCGAATCTTTTTCTCGTCACGTCGGCATCTGCCCGCACACCTCGACCGTAAGCACGCTGATCGATCGGGCTCGGGCTCTTAGAATTGAAATCCCGGCAAACATGCCTCAACACGATCGCGACGAGTGGCTCAACCTGCTACTCGCCACACAAGTCGAACCGAATCTAGGCATCAAGGGCCCCGAAATACTGTTCGACTACCCGGCCAGCCAAGCGGCGCTCGCAAAAATTGCTCCTCGCAAAGACGGCATCCAAGTTGCCCGCCGATTTGAGCTCTACTGGCGAGGCGTCGAACTAGCCAACGGTTACGACGAACTCACCGATGCCGCAGAGCTGCAAAACCGCCTTGAAAACGTCAACGAAAAACGAGTTGCCGACGACCGCCCTGCCTTGTCTCTTCCCAAGTCGCTACTTCAAGCCATGGAAAGAGGGCTCCCCGCCTGTTCAGGCTGCGCCCTCGGCTTCGACCGACTCGCCATGCTGGCACTCGGGAAAAAATCCATCGCCGAGGTCATGCCGTAAACCTGCGTACAACAATCGCCAAAGGTAATGCTGCTGCCAAGCGTTCTAGTTATCGGAGAGGCGCTTATCCTCACCTTTCCTTCCGCACTCCTTGTGCCGGTAGCAGCTCACTAAATGGTCGTTCACCATTCCTACCGCTTGCATATGGGCATACATAATCGTGCTGCCCACAAACTTGAAGCCACGTTTTTTCAGATCTTTGCTCAGAGCGTCTGATTCCCTCGTCGTGACAGGAATATCTTTCAACCGCTTCCACTTATTTTGAATCGTCTTGCCGCCAACAAATTGCCAGATGTAGTCGTCGAAACTACCGAACTCTTCTTGCACGGCCAAAAAATACTGCGCATTGGTCACGGCAGAACGAACTTTGAGCTTGTTGCGAACTATGCCAGGATTCTCCAGCAGCTTGAGGATCCGTTTCTCAGTAAAACGAGCTACCTTCTCAGGATCGAAATCCGCAAACGCCTTACGATAGCCTTCTCGTTTGTTAAGCACAGTCCACCAACTGAGTCCCGCCTGGGCCCCTTCAAGAATCAAAAACTCAAACTGCAGGCGATCGTTATGAACCGGCACTCCCCACTCTTGGTCGTGGTAGGCCAGGTACGCAGGCTCGGCTGGCACGATCCAATCACAGCGTTTCTTTTCAGCTTTCACCATTGTCACCTCATAATCGGACGTGCAGACGAGGGGCAAAGCGATAACATCGAAGACGCTTTACGGCAGGTGCCACGGAATGAGATCGGCATTTTTCAATGGGCCGCGGCAACAGCCGCCGTCTCGCCCATTCGCTGTTCCGCTAACTGCGTATCGACCGCTAGGCGAATCGTGACGCTCCAACAGCCGTTGGTGTCGGGCAGCAAGTGCCAATGCGGCACGACGGCAACGGATTGATGGACTAGCTCGAAACCGCCCTCCGATTGGCTAACCGTTTCGACCGGGTAGGTCCAGATTGAAGTCGGTCGATCGAAATGAAGGTCGACATCAATTCCTAACCATTGGTCAACGAGACCCAATTCGGTTTTGTCGTTCAGATCGAGTTGCTGGCCAAGCTGGCCAAGGGAATTACCCTCGGCATCGCGAAAGAAACGGTCGTCGGCTCCGCTAGGCAAACCAGCAAAGTTAAATTCTGGTGCAAAGTGGACGGGGAGATCGTTGGGTAAGTTCTCGATGAGATAAGCAATTTCTAGCACCGCATCGCTAGCGTTGAGCGTAACGCCTTTGGTCACTCGTAACGAGTGACCGGCAACCGTACCTTCGCGCGTCATTTGCAATTGCACTCGGCCCTCGCTTCGCCGTAGCTTGGTCTCGTACGAGCCATGCACAAAGTCGCCCTGTTCCTCGGCGTTTCCAGAAGCCACATCGGCTGAAAAAGCGTCGGCCGAATAGAAATGGTCTACCAGACAATGCCGATTCCAAGAGTCGTAGCCTAACCGTTGGTCGAGACCTTCTTGCTTGAAGATTACCTGATCGTGAATGCTCGATACCTCGCCCTCGCCCGACGAAGGACCTTGAAGTACTTTCCGGTGATATGCTTCGGGGCGACGAGAAAGTGTTGCCTGCAAATTATGGCAAATCGATTTTACATCGAGTTCATAGAGCTGCCCGCCTTCGACAGGACTGACAAGCGCCATGAGCCGATTGTTGGCCAGTTGTACTTCGAGGCGTCCGTCTAAATTATAATCCTCGGCGTCGAGCTCAACCCACGATTGCTGGTCGGCTTGCCAGCCGCGATTTTCTGCTTGATCAAGCAAGTTGTCGGCTGCGATAAGATGCTGATAAATGGCGTTACGCAAATGGGGCAAATAGGTTCCACCAAAGGCTCCGTGCCAGTAGGCACAGTTGCACTGGCCACGATATAACTCGAGCCGAGCCTGGTCAACAAGCTCGCCCGTGTCGCCACGTTCGACAACTTGCTGAAGCCGGCGGCTAACCATCTGCATCCGGCAATACATGACGTTGGTTTCAGGATACTTTACTTTGAAGTTGCGCCAGTAGCCGCCGCGGACGAATTGCGCAACCTTGTGCCAAAGACCTTGGGCTTCAAACTCATGGTGGACATCTTCGTATTCATTGATCTTAGCGGCAGGCAGTGCCCATTCGGTCATTTCGCGATAGCTGCCTTCAGGAATGTAGAGCTTCCCTAGGGGCGGTACGCTGTCGATTGCTTCGCTTGGCGTGGTAACTTTCAGCCAATCGCTGTTGGCGACCAAGGCATCGAAAAACTGGACTAACCAGCCGCGATCGTAAACGTGCTCTTTCGTACCAGGCCAAGTGCCGAATTTTTCGCCATCGTCGCCAAAAACGACTAACGAGCCGGGACGCTGCTCGGCTACATACCGGAGGTAGTTAATACTTTCCTCGGGCTGCTGGAAAGGAATCTTGTAGCGCATC
Organism: Planctomycetota bacterium; assembly: GCA_024278955.1. Classification (GTDB taxonomy): domain Bacteria; phylum Planctomycetota; class Planctomycetia; order Pirellulales; family Lacipirellulaceae; genus Bythopirellula. The sequence continues at coordinate 172,970 of JAJRSE010000071.1, forward strand.
GGCTCACTACCAGGCAAAACATTGAGCACGCGGCCATCGTCTTCGGTAACGTAGTAACCGTGTAACTGTTCTTCGGTGAGCCCCGCATTCTTGAAATGAAAATCGTCGAGAATCGTGTAACCGATTCCAGCATTTACGAGATCGCTGGCCATCGATTGTTCCCAAACTCGTTCAGGCACCCACATGCCGCGAATGGTCGCGCCGAGCCGATCTTGCAGCCACTTGGTGTAGGTTGTGATCTGCCCGACTCGATCGCGGGAAGGGATCATAGCCAAGATGGGCTCGAAGTACGCTCCGCCAACGATTTCTATTCTCCCCGAAGCGACCAACCCAGCTAGGCGATCGACGTACTCGGGATGATTGGCATCAAGCCATTCCATGAGCGAGCCGCTTGTGTGGATCGCAATGCGAAGCTTCTCGTAACGCTCGAAGACATCAAGAAACGGCAAGTAGCTATCCTGATAGGCTTGCTCGAAAACGCCATCAAAATTGCCTACCGGCTGATGGTTGTGAAAAACAAGGACAAGGCGGAGCGGATGATTCATGGTTGCTTTAAGTGATTGTCGCGATTGGAAGCGTGCTAGCGTCGGCTCTCTTAGGATCGTAGACCCTTTAAGATTGCCGGTCGGCGAGACTTAGGCTAGCGGTTAGCAGGGCGTCTTCTGGAATGATCGGCAGAATCGGCACGACGACAACTCACTAGCCGCTACAGGCCTCAAGGCCATCGAAGGCTACCCATCTTACAAGATCGACAGCCTATGCCGAGAGTTTTGTTGGACTTCTTCGCTAAATACAAGACATTCCCAAGCTTTAGCTCCCAGCTTCTCGCAACAATTTGGCCGCCCGCTCAGGCGAAAGCGAATTGATGTATACACCTGCTCCCCACTCCAACCCCGCTAATTGGGCGGTTCGCGGGATGAGCTCAAAGTGCCAGTGATAAGAATCCGACGCCTGCTCGCCAAATGGAGCTGAATGCAAAACGAGGTTATAACTGAGCGGCTTGAGTTGGGTTTGAAGCCGGCGAACGACCTGTTGAAGCAAGCGGGCGAGAGGGCGAGCTTGGTCGTCGGCTAGTTGTTCGTAATGCGAGGCGTGCCTTGTTGGCAAAATCCAGGTTTCAAAAGCCTGCCGGCCTGCATATGCGCAGAAGGCTATGAAATCGCCCTCTTCGCCCACCAACCGCTCACGCAGATTGATTTCTTCCTGAAGCAACTTGCAGAAGATACATGCCCCTTCTTGATCGTGAAAATTCTTGGCAGCCTGGAGCTCGTTTGAGATTGCCTCGGGAACGAAAGGCAAGGCCACGAGCTGGCTATGCAGGTGCTGAAGCGAGGCTCCTGCTTTATGACCAACGTTCTTGAATAGAGTTGCGTGGCGCATCGACGGGTCGCGGGACCAATGCCGCAAGCGATCGCGGTAGACAAGCAGGACGGTGGATAACTCGGCTATCGATAGCTCGGTAAGATCCTGAATGTGCCGGGGCGACTCGACGATTACTTCGTGAGCGCCATAGGCGGGCTGCGTGCTAAGAAGCTGCGTACCAGTTGTCTCGCTCCGCTCGGTGCCAACCTTCAAAACGGCCGGATATTTGTTTGGGATAACGCGTACCTGCCAGTTGCCATGTTTGTCTAGCAGCTCAAGCAACGCCTCGGGCGTGTCTCGCTCGTGCCCCACGCAGAAAGGACAAAATGACGGGTCGGAAGTAGGGACCGCGGCGGTCGACTCGAAGTCGTTAGGCCGGCCTGCTCGATCTTCGGCGATGAGTACTTTGCGGCCCGAGATTGGGTCGGTGCGTAGTTCTGAGATCGACACGTTGATTAACTCAACACCTCTTGCCGAGCATGGGCGCAGGTTCGCTGATATAGTTCCGCGTACTCCTGAGCACTGCGTCTCCAGGACCAATCTTGTTGCATTCCGGTTTTGATAAGCTGCAACCATGCCGGTTTTGATGCGTACAGTCCGCAGGCTCGGGAGATTGCGTCGGAGAACGCCAAGGAAGTATATTCGCCAAACGTAAAGCCAGTTGCGGTGCCCTCGGCAATTGATTGGGGCGTGGCGTCCACCACAGTATCTGCCAAGCCCCCTGTCGAACGAACGACAGGCACTGTGCCGTATTTCAAGCTATAGAGCTGATTCAAGCCGCAAGGCTCGTACTGACTGGGCATAAGGAACATGTCGGCCCCAGCCTCGATGCGATGGGCCAACTCGTTTGAAAACTCTAAACGCACGGCAATTTTTTGCGGAAATTCCTCTGCCATTTGCCCAAACACCTGATGGTACTTGGGGTCTCCGGTGCCAAGAATCACCCACTGGGCATCGGACTGTTTGGCCCACTGCTGCATCACTCGGGCAATTAAATCGAAACCTTTTTGGTCGGCCAATCGGCCTACGGCAGCAAGCAGCGGAATGTCGGCGTTTACTGGCAAGCCCATTTCGGCTTGCAATGCAGCTTTGCAAGCCGGTTTGCCTATCTCAAAAGTTTCGACGTCGTAAGTATTTTCGCCGAGAAAAGAATCGGTCGCCGGGTTCCAATCGCCGTAGTCAGCACCATTAAGAATGCCAAAAAGTTCTTCGCGTCGATGCTGCAACGCGCCCTCCAAGCCACAGCTGAGTGGCGGACGCATGATTTCGCGTGCATAAGTTGGACTCACCGTGCTGACCGCGTCGGCGAAAGCGATGCCCGACTTCATGAAGCTCAGGTTGCCGTAGAACTCCATCTGCCGCCAATTGAAATGTTTCCAATCGATGCCGGTAAGTACCATGTCCCAATGCCAAAAATTTCCCTGGTAAGCCAAATTGTGAATCGTATAAAGCGAAGCGATTTGGTCGAAAGGCGCTCGGTCGCGATAAAGCGTTTTGAGATAAGCAGGGATCAAGCCCGCACACCAGTCGTGGCAATGCAAGATGTCGGTGCCAAGGTCCAGGCTCACCACGGCTTCAAGCACCGCGCGGCTGAAAAACGTAAACCGCTCGCAATTGTCGCGGTACTCTTCACCCTCTTCGCCGTAGAGTTCGGGACGATCGAAGTACTCGGGTTGCTCGACAAAGTAAACCGGAACATCCGAGCCCGGCAGTTGGCTCCTGAGGAATTGGCCCTGGACCATTTTCTGGCCTATGGGAATTTGAAACGTAACGCCGGTCGGCTCGATCTCGGCGCCCGAGTCGAAAACGTGTCGAAACGCTGGCAGAATGACCGTTGGTTGGTGCCCCAGCTTGGCCAGTTCTCGCGGCAAGCTACCGCAGACATCGCCCAAGCCTCCGGTTTTGCAAAAGGGTACCGCTTCGGCAGTGGCGAAGAGGATGTTCACGATGGGGTTCTCTTGTCTGTCTGGAGTGACGAATTTCACTCCTTGAGCGTAGCAAAATGCTGAGACTGTGGGTAGCTGACTTCAGCGGGGCTGCTAGAGAAAAATCACCCGCCCGTGGAAATCAGTGGCGGAGCTTTCAAAGCAGAGAGAGTCAATGTCTTTGATGACCTGCCCGAAGTGGCGTTTGGATTTCCAGTAGATAATTCCGGCATGTTGAACCCCTTGGGAACTGAGAACGACGAAATCTCTATCCCGGGTAATCGTGATCCGACCCTCCTTCAAGGCATAGGCAAGATGGTCGGGGTCGTGCGCCGCCAGGAGGCCAACTCCTTTGGGCGTCGTACAATCACGACCACGTTTGCGAAGCCCTTCCGCAATCTCAGTCGTTACGCTCTCGTCAAGATGGAATCGCGGGGCTTGCTGCATCCGTGCTTCCTCCTCGACGCGAACCGTCTAGCTGATCCTGTAATCGCTGAATCGAAGATTCATCCTCGCGGATCATTTGGCGAACTTCATCACGATTGTCATGATAATACGCCAGAGCGGCATAAACCTGAGCTATGGAAACATTGTCGTAGCCGCGAGCAATTGCCTCGGGATCAATGCCATGCCATTCGTGATCTTTCACGAGGTATTGAACTTCGACGCGCGTACCGACAATAAACGGCCGCATGGCGCCGTCCTTTTTCGCTCGAAAATCAATATGCTTTTTGCCGTTGGTTTCCATGCTTCAATTATACCCCAAGATCACACTCCCGGGCAAAGGGAAATTAGTGACCACAGGCATGCCCGATCACCACAGGATGATGTCCTTGGGAAAGCCCTCGCTGCTAATTGCCTGAAAAACTGGCACACTCTTTTGGCCAACGATGCCCGGCACTTGTCTGTCTTCAATCCTTTTTAAGAGCAGACCAGGGTCGCAAGAATAAAAAGGGGCGATTTGCGTCAAGACCAACCGCATGTCATACCGCCCCGCCAAGTGAACGAGCAAGGCAGAGCCCTTGGGGGGGGGAGGTTTGTCCAGATGCACGACTACATCCGAAATGGTCATCTCGACTGAAAACTCTCTAACACGTAGCGTTCAAACGACTTGGTATAAGTGCGACGAAGTTCGGCAATACCCACTTAACACGGCAGCCTACTTTTCTCTTGTGTATTTGATTTCCATCATCTTCCACCACTCACCTTTTTTGCCTTTGACGGCACCGAACATCTCGAAGGTTTTGTGGTCGTCGTCGGAATAGGTGGTGACCATTTTGCTAAGGCTCTCTTCGCCGGTTTGCGCATCGCGGCCTTTGGAGAGCATGGTGAGCGTTCGGGTGGCGCTGTCCATGGAGCCCTCCATGACGCTAAGGTAGGGGCTCGTGGTGTCGATCCAGGTGCCGATAAACTTTTTGGCTGTGGGGTCGTATCCAAATTGTCCATGGCCTTCGAAGGCCATGCCTCCTAAATCGCTTTTGAATTGAGATACGATCCAGAACTGTCCTAATAGGACGTTGGTTTCGACCGCTTTGCTTTCAAGCGGGGCAGAGTCAGGCGTCATCCAGAACTTTGATGTGGCATTCCAGACCCCAACTTCGTTGATAATAAAATCGCGTTCGATGGATGGCCGCGTTTGTGCTGAGGCTGGACCTGAGCTTGCGAGAAGGAGGCCAAGTGCTAGCGAGAGAAGTTGCAGACGCATGATAATGTGGATTGCCATTTTGGGCTCCTTGGAGTTTGGTTTTTTTGAGGAGAGGGTACGTCGTTACCGAAATAAGGCGGCATGAATTGCTTGGGATTATACTCGATTTAGAGTGGCTTGTTGGGAAAAGATTTTTCGGAGGAGGAAAGGAAAGGGTTTAGTTAGGCCTCAGAACGCCGTTTCGCCTTGTTTGCTGGCATTGACCCGTTTGTGGGGTTTTCCTATTCTCCCGGACTTAAATATCCCGAAGAACTGGCCAAGTGTGCTGAGGAGACCTTATGCCTAATCGACCGCTACGATCGACTTCCGATTCTTCCGCTGCTAGCAGCCCGGTGCCGATGCTTGATGTGAACAGGCAGAACGGGCCTTTGAGTGAAGAGATCGATGCTGCGATCGCGACGGTGACGAAGTCGGGCGCGTTTGTCCATGGGCCTGCTTGCCGGGAGTTTGAGACGTCGATTGCTTCTTACTGTGGAACTCAATATGCGGTTGGCTGTGCTTCGGGAAGCGATGCTTTGTTGTTGTCGTTGATGGTGTCGGGTGTTCAAGCAGGCGATGAGGTCGTGCTGCCGAGTTTCACCTTCTTTGCCACTGCCGGTGCGGTATCGCGACTTGGCGCGAAGCCAGTTTTTGCGGACATTCTTCCCGATACTTTTAATCTCGATCCTGCGGATGTAGAGCGGAAGATTACGCCACGGACCAAGGCAATCCTTCCTGTTCACTTGTTTGGTCAATGCTGCGATATGGACCAGCTTGCAGAAATTGCCGAGACGAAAAACATTCCATTGATCGAGGATGCTGCCCAAGCGATTGGCGCCGAAATCGGTGGAAGGCGTGCTGGATCGTTAGGATCGCTTGGCTGTTTTTCTTTTTACCCAACCAAAAACTTAGGCGGTTTTGGCGATGGTGGAATGATTACGACCGACGACCAAAAGTTGGCTGATGCGTTACGTATTCTCCGAGACCATGGCCAGCATCCGCGTTATCATCACTCGCTAGTCGGAGTTAATAGTCGGCTCGATACTTTACAAGCGGCCGTTTTGAATGTCAAATTATTACGACTTGACGATTGGAGCGCAGGACGCGAGCGGCATGCTCAGCGTTACGCAAGTGAGTTGACCAGCCCGCAATTGAAGAGTCAGGTAAGTGTGCCCACGGTAGCCGAAGGGTACACTAGCGTATGGAACCAGTACACGGTTCGTGTTGCTGAAGGGCGGCGTGACGAATTGCAAAGCCATTTGGCTTCGCAGCAGATTGGCTCAGCCGTTTACTATCCTATTCCGTTGCACTTGCAAAAGTGTTTCGCTGAGTTGGGGTATAAAAAAGGCAGCTTGCCCGTGACGGAGCAGGCCGCTGAAGAGGTGCTCAGCTTGCCAGTTTTCGCCGAATTGACCGAAGCCGAACAAGGCCAGGTGATCGGGGCGGTTGCCGGGTTCTGCGGAGTGGAATCTGCAGGCGAAGGCGAACATCTGGCTGCGTGATGAAAAAGGCCGGACAGAAGGCGTTGCTGCCTTATTCAGTTTTTGCCATTTCTTTGCAGGTCAATCGGCGGTCTTGGGTCGCTGAAAATCTTTTGCGCGGCCACTGGGTCTTAACGCTCCGAAAGCGCCGAGAATGATGCATAAGAGGATGAGTCCCCAAGCCATGACAGGCCTCGTTTTCTGTTTGTTTAGTGCATATCGCACGGGCGTGTTTCGGTCACCGCACGGGCATTTCAGCGTCAAACCGTGCTCTGAGCGGAACACCCGCCTGGGACTTGCTCTAGTGGGTAAATGTGGTCACTACTCGGGTCCATTCTAGTTGCCCAGGGAGCTTGGGCCACCCAGTTCTTTGGTAGGTTTTTCTAAATCGTCGTCGCGAGGTGCGAAATCCTGGAGGCCGAGGATCGAATCGAAGGGGATGGCTGCCTGGCGGAACAGGCGGGCTGGCATCGAGACGGTTTGCCAACGAGCGGAGAGAGGCCTAGAAAACTGGATGTAGTCGGCGACTCGTACGGCAAGAAATGCGTACCAGCGATCTCGGAAGGCAAATAGCCGCTCAGATTCTACTGGGGAGCGAGTGGCGACCACGTGGAAAGCGAATACCAGCAGGGCACAGCTTCCGGTGCCAAGCTTGTCTTGCCAGCGGGCCATGCTGCTCAGATCGTCCCAGGTTGACCAGTTTTTCCAGTACTGCTTGTGATTCGTCCCCGAGGGGAAACGCCGCCCTTTGATGTCAACTAGTAGCGAGACCGTGTCTGAGGGCGAGACGATAAAGTCGAGACTTTTGAGGGATCCTTGGGCAGTCAGGCTACGCCGCTGTTCGTTGACGGCCACGTAGGCCACGCGGTGCTTGCGTAGGTAAGCTTCAAATGCCAGTTCGTAATGATTGTGACGCTGGGTCATGGGAGGCGATTTTCTCGGACTGGTTGCCCGCGAAAGGTGCGAAAAACGCGAAGGCTGTGGGGGCTGGGGTTCTCGCATTCTACGGGAAAAGCTTGCTGCTAGGGAGCTTAGTAAGAACTCTATAGGTGACATGAGTATGTCACTTAGTGCGTGTCGCACGGACGTGTTCTGGTCACCGCACTGGCATTACAGCGTCCAGCTGTGCTATGAGCGGAACACCCGTCTGAGGATTGCTTTAGTACTACATCGCTAAGTCATTGGAACCACAACGACACGACGAACACCACGCCCTGGCAAAAAACTAGGCTTTGTTGAGTCGACATTTCTCAGGAAACAACATGCCAACTTGCTGGTCGAGGCAAAGTCATTGAAACCCCAGTATTTCTAGCTCTGTTTCGTTGTGCCCGTCGTGTCGTCGTGGTTCAACCTAGCGTTGTAGTATTAGGGCTGTAGGATATTACGAATCTTGGCTATGAGAGCTTGGGCATCGTCTGCGAGGGCAACGGTATGGCTTTCGCCGACCGCTAGATCTTTCACCTGGCATTCAGCAGCGGCAAATTCATCGCCTCCAAGGATTAGCGCAATGCGAAAGCCGCGACGATTGGCGTATTGCAGTTGTTTGCCCAGTTTTTTCGCATCAGGGAAAAATTCGACGCCAATGCCTGCCGCACGAAGTTTGGCAGCAATCTGCAAGTAATCGTTACGGCGTTCCGAGTCGAAGAAGGGGATAAAGACTTCGGCGGTCGTTTGCACTTTTTCAAGTCGGCCCAGTTCTTCTAGGGCAGCGAGCAAGCGATCGAGGCCGAGCGAAGCACCTACGCCGGGTAGTTGTTGGCTTGTGTAGAGGTTGGCAAGGTTGTCGTAGCGTCCGCCGCTGGCGACGCTGCCGATTCCAGGGAGGTCGTTAAGCGTAGTTTCGAGAACAATTCCGGTATAGTAGTCAAGGCCACGGCAGATGGATGGTGCGAATTGAATGCGACTGATTGCCTCGGAAGGAAGAGTCGCTGCGACGCTGTTGATCAATTCTCGAAGCTGGGAAACGCCGTGCTCTCCTGCTTCGGTGCCGGTGACCAGTTTTTCTGCCTCGGCAAGCATTCCTTCATTCGAGCCGTCAAGTGAGCTGAGTTTCAGCAACTGGTCGGCTTGGTTTGTAGTGGCACCGATGGTTTCGGTCAGCTCGCGAAGCACTTTTTCTTCGCCGATTTTGGCCAGTTTGTCGAGGGTTCGTAGAATGTTGACTGTTTTGTCGGCAAGGCCAAGTTTTTCTAGTAAGCCGTTGAGTACGCCGCGGTGGTTGATGTGGATCGTAAACTCGCCAACCTCGAGGGCGGTGAGTAAATCGTGAATGACGAGTACCATTTCGATATCGGAGGAAAGCGAAGTGGTGCCGATGGTGTCGAAATCGCACTGCATGAATTCGCGATACCGACCTCGCTGAGTATTTTCGCCCCGCCATACATTGGCAATTTGGTATCGCTTAAAAGGCGTGCCTAGCGTTTGGATATGTTGGGCAACAAAACGGGCGAGCGGAACCGTGAGATCAAACCTCATGCCAACGGGTCGACCGCCATGATCTTCAAACCGATACAATTGTTTGTCGGTTTCGTCGCTTCCTTTGCCCGTGAGGATCTCAAGGTGTTCGAGGGCCGGCGTATCGATGGGGCTGAATCCATAGGAACGATAGACTCGTCGCGCAGTTTCGATGATCCACTCGCGAGGGATCATTTTTTCTGGGGGATAGTCTCGGAAGCCCTTGAGAGTACGAGGCTTGATTCTTTCAGACATAAGAAGGGGGGATGTTTGATGTGAGATGTTTGATTGTTGATGTCTGGAACGCGCGTGCACCGACTTATTCGCGCTACGCCATAGGCAAAAGGGCCGGTTTTCGGCTGCGGATGCTTTTGCCTTTAGGCTGGATGACGGCTTCGGTGTAGTCGGCGACTTGTTCGGCCGATTCGAGGTAGAACTCGTAGGTCCAGTCGTCGTCGTATTCGCAGTTTTTGGTGGTGTATTCGCGGCAAATTTCAGGACGTGTGTCGTAGATGCCACACAGGTTGTTGTCTTGGAGGAATTTGCATTGGGTGTGGACCAGCAGGTACCAATCGTCGTCTTCTTTGAAGACACTGGCCCGATCGTGTAGTAGAAACCAGCGTAGGTATTCCAGTTCGTTGTAGGTATCGGGAGTCTCGATCGGCAGAGCAAAGTAGCGGCAGCATTTGGCTGTGCAGTATTCGCATAAAACCTCTCCTTCTGGAAGGTTTTTTCGGTCGATCTTTACGATACCAAAAGCGTCGGACATGTTGCCGTTTCCTTGGAAATGCAGTCTTTGAGAGAAAGAGGGAAGGTTTCGCCCAGGCCGGGTAATTTATCACGTTTAAGGCGGAGAGGGAAGGTAATGACGAATTTGGAATGACGAATGCCGAAGTGGGGCATTCGTCATTCTGCATCTCCCCAAGCTTCTGCTTTGCGTAGCATTCTTAGAACGCTTTCTTCTTGGGTGAGGTCCATGATCTCCTGGCGGGAGAACCAGCGGACCTCGTGTGACTCTTCGCTTAGTACGAGCGGCTGTTCAGAAGTTGCGCGAAAGAGGAAGCGGAGGTCGTGGTGGTCGTGGGCATCTTCGAGGAGTTCGCCTGAGGGGTCGACTCTTGCAGGGATACGGTGGATATCGATGTCGAAAGGGATCGGCTGGCCGTGGGGCTGGATTCGCTCTAATTCGGTGAGGCCAGTTTCTTCGTGAACTTCTTTAAGGGCCACGGCCACGACGTCGGAGTTGCCATCGGCGTGGCCGCCCGGCTGAAGCCAGCGGTTAAGTTTTCGATGAAGAACGAGCGCAGAGCGGCGATGGTCGCGAGAGAGTACCCAGGCTGAGGCGGTAATGTGCCCTGGGCGACAGTGACGTTCAAAGCAGTCGGGGGACGTCGTAATTAGATGGCAAATGCGGTCTGCGACTTTTGCCTCTTCAGGGTGGTGCGACTTGTATCGTACCAGCATGTTGAGTAGTGGTTGGCGATGCATGGCGTCACCGGAGCCGATCTTTAGGAGTTGTGCGGGTTGAAGATTGTCCAACTAGGGATTTTTGCATAGCGATTTTTCACTAGATCGGCGACTCGTTGGTGAGGCCAAGATGCTAGCGGGCTTTGTGCGTTCCAGCCTTTTATCAAGGCTTGGGCAAGTTCGTCACTTTGCCGTGGTAAGTTTGTGACAAAGTCCATGTGGCTTCGGTTATCTCGATAGTCGGGTTGTCGCGTTGCTGTCTTCAACAGTTGCTCGATTTTTTTGAGTTGAAAATTATAAAACAGAGTGCCGTGGTAGAGGAAATGGTTGCGTTTGATGCGAAGAGCGTTGCCTGAAAATTTTCGTTCAGGCCTTGGCATCGTTCGCGTAACGCTGTCAGTCGCCGGCAGGGTTACCAAATCGCTGGTTCCCGCTATTGCAACCGTGGGTAGAAACGGGAGCAGGATACCTGAGAGTCGTTGGAGGACGTGTTGGTGTGCGAGGTCAACCGCTCGAAGCTGAGGGAGGGTCGTTAGGTTGAGGACTACCGCGTACATGAGACAGCCAGGGCCGGCGACAATTGTCCCTCCGCCACTGCTGCGTCGGAGCACTGGGATGCCTGCTGCGCGGCAAGCTGGCAAGTTGACTTCAATTTCGACCTTAGACGATCTTCCTAGGACGACGCAGTATTCGGGCGATTCCCAGAGACGAAGCACATTGTGAGAGATTTCGCCCGCCTCAGCCGCATCGAGCAGAGCCTCGTCCAAAGACAAGTTCTGGGCAGGCGTCTCAAGCGTCAACTGCAAGTGTTTCATCGAGAGTATAGGAGTTGGAGTGCCCAGCGAGTCATGTTCTCATTTTGTCTCTCGCCCCCAGGCCCTCGCCGACGGCCAGTCGCTATGCTAATTTGGTTGTTTGGGTCCTGTTTCAGACGTTGCCTCTGTGGACCTTCACTGCCGCACTGTCCGATAAGCGGTAACCACTATCTTGACACGAATTGACATGACCTCCAAGCCAGCTCCCGAAAATTTCGATACCGAAAAAGGTGCGCCGCAGCATCCGACTTCCGACGAATTGTTGCCTCCGATCGAGCCGCCCAATGCGGGTTTTATTCTACAGCTTTTCATCGTACCAGGACTTATCGTCCTTGCTGTTTTTCTTTTAGTGATGGCAATCGGCTGGGCACGGTCGGCTACTGAAGACCCGTTGGCCAAGGTTCAGGCTTTACGGCAGGGGAATCAGGCTCGATGGCAACAGGCCTTTGAACTCGCCCAAATGCTGGTGAGTGACGGGGGCGAATCGCCGGGGCTGAAAGACCATGTCGAATTGGCAAAGGAGATTTCGACGTTACTTGAGGAGGAGTTGGTCGCAGCTAGTACTGACGAGAACTCGGTTAGTTTACGGTACTACCTCTGCCGGATGCTAGGCGAGTTCCGGGTTGACGAAGGGGTAGGAGTTTTGCTCGAGACGGCGCGCCACGACGCCGAGCGTGATGTGCGTCGCGAAGCAATCAACGCTTTGGCGGTGCTCAGTCATACGTTCAACTCGATGGTTCCACCGCAGGAGATTGAGCATACGAAGCTGGTCGAGACGCTGGTCGAGTTGTCCAGCGATCCGGACGAACTGATTCGATCTCAGACAGCGTATGCTCTCGGTTTCTTTGCGATGCAACACGAGGCGGATGCCCGGCTTGTGTTGGAGTTGGAAAAGCTGGCAGACGATCTTTATGGAGATGCCCGCTATAACGCGGCGATTGCGTTAGCGAGGCTTGGCAATCTTCGGGCCGTCGATGCCGTGGTTGAGATGTTCGATTTGGATGCCATTGCGATTAGCATCGCCAAAGAAAAAACGCCCAGCTTGCGAGCTTTCAAACGTGACACGATGTTAAAGAATGCACTGGATGCGGCGGATTCTCTTCGGAGCAAAAATCCGCATGTCGAGTTGCTCGAGATCACTGAGGCGATGGAGCGTTTTGTCGAAAGAGCCTCGGAGTGGAAAGATCCGGCGCCAGTTCCTGGCGTTCTGGTTGAACGTGCAAAGGAACTCCTGGCAGGGCCCTGATTGCATTTCCATGCTTCTTTGAGGTGAGTTTCTGGGGTGTCGTGCATTCCGTTTGTCTCCCAGGTGCGGGGCGATGTCGAGTCGTTTAGGGCCTCTCGCGTTAAGCTGTGGTGGCTGTGACGATTGTAGTGGCGGCAGTTTGCTTTTTTCCTATCGCAATGGGTTTCTCCCATTGCTGACCCCAGCTTGTTTTGCACAAATTAGAGGGATGCAAGCTGGCTGTAGCTGCTGTTTCATAGGCTTTTTGCTACGGGTTGGCTTGCTAGCACGAGAATTTTAAGGGTCTACTATTTGCCACACGCTGTTTTGTCCGCAACACTCTCATAGAGGGATCTTTTCGAAAGGGCTAAAGCAGATTTGTGCAGATGGCCCGTTTTCTATTCAACTCTATTTGGATGAGGTCGAAGTTATGAACAGCATTCGCTGCTCGATTTCGTTTGCGCTGGTCGCAGCCTGCCTGGGGTTTACCGGGTCTCAGAATGCGGTTGCCCAGTGCGACGCCTGTTTGCAGCCAGCTTATCGCTTGCAATCTCAGACCGTTTACGAAGAACGCCAGGTGACGGTTTTTAAGGTAACACAGGAAACCGAGTATGAACAACGTCAGGTAACACGGAAAGTTCCCGTTTGGGAAACCCAGACGCGAGAAAGACGATACATGGTAGTTCGCCCGGTACGGGAAACGAGCGTCCATGAAGAACGCTATACCGTGCAACGTCCTGTCTGGGAAACTCAGATACGCGATTGCAGCTATAATCGGGTGCGTAATATCGTAGAAACGTCGCAGCGTGAAGAGCGTTACACCGTTCAACGTCCTGTCTGGGAAACCAGCGAACGAGAAGAGCATTACACGGTCATGCGACCCGTAACAGAAACCGTGGAGTACGAGCGTCGCTACACGGTGATGCGACCTGTTGTGAACTACGAAACTCGCTACGCCGATCAAGGTTGCTATGTGAACCAAGTCTCGTATGTGCAGGGTGCGCCTGCTCGACGCGGACTTACATGGATGCCTGCGACGCCCGTGGTTAGCCCGATTACAGGCGCCCCGCAATTCCAGCGACCTGGCCTTGTTTGGGCAAATGTGCAAACGCCCGCTCAGCAGGTGGTCACCAAAGTATGGAAGCCAAATCTCGTTGCGGTGCAGGTGCCTGTGACCAAGTATTGTCCTCAAGAAGTTGTGCAAAAAGTTCCAGTCCAAGTATGCCGCCAGGTGCCTCAGCAAATGGTGCGCAAAGTGCCAGTGCGAGTTTGTCGCATGGTGCAAGAAGAGCATGTGCGGATGGTTCCACATACCACTTGTCGACAAGTAACCGAGCGAGTCGAACGCAAGGTGTCTGTGCGGGTTTGCCGTATGGTGCAGGAAGAGCATGTGCGCAAAGTGCCGGTCACGGTTTGCCGATTTGTTCGTGAAGAGCGAGTCGAGCCCTATCAGGTACGAGTTTGCCGTATGGTTGAGAAGCAAGAGACGATTAGCGTTCCGCGCACTGTATGCCGCAAAGTACCGGTTACTTACACCTATCGAGTGCCCCATACCGTGATGGTACGTGTGCCGCTGGAGCAGCCTTGCTGTGGCCCGTAGGCCAGACTGGTAGAGAAAGTTGAAGAGCGTTGACAATCGGCAGCTTTCGTCGGAAAATGAAGGATTCTTCACCGGCTTCTCCCCGTAGTGCTTCCGTCATGGCGATTTCCTCAGATCCTCTTCCCGTGGATTCTTCCGAGCAGCGTTTGTCTGGCCAGTCGGTTGCTTTTATAGGCAAACTGGTGGGCATGACTCGTGACGAAGCTTGCAAGGCGGTAGTTACTGAGGGTGCGGAGGTTGTGTCTGGCAGTAGCCCGGCGCCGACCTTGGTAGTCATCAGCGATGGTTTACCTGACTTGGCTAGTGCGGTGCAGGACAAAAATTCGGTCCATTTGAAGTATGCCGAGGATGTTGCCTGTGGGCGTGCGATTCTTATTCGAGAATCCGAACTATGGAGTCGTCTCGGTCTGATCGACGAAAAGCACGGGGTAAAACAGCTGTACACGCCAGCCATGTTGGCTGAGTTGTTGGAAGTGCCTATTGTGGCGATTCGTCGTTGGCATCGCCGGGGTGTTTTGATTGCTTGCCATAGTGTGCGGCGTCTCCCTTATTTCGATTTTGTTGATGTCGCTGTGGCTCGGCATCTGGCCGCTTTATTGAAGGCCGGTTGTACGCTACACACGATCGATCGCAAATTGATTGAACTAAAACGATGTATGCCAGAGGTGGGGCGACCGCTTTGCGATCCCTCGATTGTGGTTTCGAGTGGTCGGTTGTTTGTACGACGCGGTGAGGAGCTTACCGAACCGGGTGGTCAAAGGCTGATTGATTTTGATACATCTCCCGGGGAATCGCAAAAAGATTTTTCGCAGCCGCTGTTGTCGATTGCTGGCCACTCGATGGCCTCCTCGGAGGAACAATTTGAGGGTTCGGTTGAGAGTCTTTCAGCATTTGATGAAATGCAACTTGAGGCGCAAGATTGGGAAGATCGAGGAGAGCTACAGCGGGCCGAAGAAATTTATCGAACGATGCTTGTTGCTGGAGGTTCCAAGGCAGAGCTTCATTTTGCTTTGGCAGATTTGCTTTACCGAGCAGGCGATTTGTCGGCAGCCCGAGAGCGTTACTACGTAGCCATTGAGCTTGACGAGGAATATGTCGAAGCACGAGCCAACTTGGGTAGCGTATTGGTCGAGAACGATGAGTTAGACCTCGCTGTGGCTGCCTTCCAAGGGGCTCTTGCTTTCCATCCTGATTATGCCGATGTCCATTATCATTTGGCTCACACGCTTGATCGTCTAGGACGGCCTGGCGAAGCCATGTTGCACTGGCAAGCTTTCTTGGCGTTGGCGCCTGAGAGCCCTTGGGCTGAGGCAGCCCGAGAACGCCTCGAAACCGACTCGAAACCAGTGCGTGCCGCTTCGACCACTTAGGCTTATTTGGTAGGTAGCCCATCAAAGCCACATAGATATTCGATTCCTTTGACCTTGCTCAACTTAAGTACTCATGCCAGAAATTCTCATTCATTACGAGCGAGTCAACCCAACGAGCTGGGCCTACTTGTCGTCGCTCTTGATGTTGGCGTTGTTTTTTAAGTTCAACCGAATTTGGAGCATGCGCAATGTCGATTTGCTGCTACTCACTACGTTAGCTCCTGGGCTCTTGCTGGTGCAGTGGGCGTGGGAGAATATGGGGATTGCTGAGAATGCCGGCTCGATTGAATTTTTTGGTTTCGTCTGGCTTTTTTCGGCCGGAGGCGTTTTGTTGGTGCGATTGTTGTTCGACCCGGCTATGGTGCGAAGGCCGCTGTTAGAGCCTAATTTGAACGCAAGCGGCCTGACCTTCATGGGAGGGGCACTGCTGTTTTTTTTGATGGCCAATGTCGTGACAGGTAAGCCGAGCCCCGGTGACCTTTCGCCAGCCCGTAAAGTCGAGGAAATTCGCGCCGAACAAGCTGACGGAGAGTCAGCGGATCAACCTGACAGCTTCGCTACTGACGGGCCAGGATATTGGCTGCTCTACTTGTTGCCACGGATATCGACGCAACAGGTAATCGAGGGAAGCCCTCAAGTGGGCGCGGAGACTCCCGCCGAACAAGCTCAGCAGACTCATCGAGTCGCCCAGGTTACCGCACGAGTGGTGGCGATTTTGTCGCATGTGGCGATTGTCGCAGGTTTGATTTTTGTGGGGTATTTGCACTTCGACAACCTCAAGGCGGGTCTCGCTTCGGCTACGTTATACCTGATGCTTCCCTACACGGCACTTTGGACTGGCAGTGTCGATCATGCTCTTCCTGCCTCACTGCTGGTAGGGGCCGTGGTTCTTTACCGCAGACCGATGCTCTCAGGGATGATGATCGGTTTAGCTGCTGGCGGTACAATTTACTACCCTATGTTTTTGTTGCCTTTGTGGTGCAGCTTTTATTGGGACCGCGGTCTGAAGCGGTTCCTTGCGGGAGTGCTGCTGATGGTAGGTGTGCTCGTAATCACGATGGCCTTCACCTCGACCAGTACCGAGAAGTTTCTTGCCAATCTCGTGCAGATGTTTGGCCTTCGGGTACCAGTCAGTACAGACCTGGAAGGCATTTGGAAGAGCTGGAGCTACTATTATCGTTTTCCGATTATTGCAGCTTTTGTGGCTCTTTCGGTGAGCTTCGCTATTTGGCCGGCACGTAAGAATCTTGGCACATTGATTTCTGGGTCAGCGGCACTGATGTTGGCGGCGCAGTTTTGGCATCCCCACAATGGCGGGGTTTTTGTTGCTTGGTATTTGCCGCTGTTGTTGCTTGTGATTTTTCGGCCCAACTTGGAAGATCGCACCGCTTTGCTGGAACTGGGAGAAGGTTGGTGGATCGACCGAAGAAAAGCAAAGCGTGCGTCGGCAGGCTAGTCGCCCTGCGTCGCTGGTCTATGAATTGTCCAAATTGTGAGGGCTGACGCCGACGTCGACAATGCTGCAGGCGGTAATCGGATCGAAGCCAAGCTCTCGTGCCTGCGCTACGAGTTCTTCGCTCTCGCTGCCTGGGTTGAGCCACAACTGGTCGCAGCCTTTTTGGGCGATTGCTTCGAGTAGCGTTATGCCGATTTTTGGCGGCACGTAGAGGCTTACCCTGTCGAGATGGTCGACAGGCACTTCTGAGATGCTGGTATAGGCTTGAAAGCCTTCGATTTGACCGCCCTTCGGATTGACGGGATAGACTTCAAAGCCCTGTGAAGCATGAGCCCGTACGGACTTGTTGCCGAATTTTTCTCGATCGGCAGTGGCGCCGATAATCGCGACGGTTTGTTTGGGCATTGGGCTCTCTTTCTAGTCGTCGCGACGGGCGTCGACATATTCTCGTACTTGTTGATTGACGAACCAACGTCGCCAGGTTTTCTCGTCGAAGCCAAAATCTTGTCCGCCCGAAAGCTCGACCAGAGCCCGACGAACATCTAGGTTCTGTTGGTCGATGCGAACGAACTTTGACTTGCTTCCGAAGCTAAACCCTCCACCGCCTTCGCCGCTAGGGTCGAAAGCTGCTTTCATCTCTCCAGGGATTTCGTTCTTCGAGTACTTGTGATTCGTGACCAAAGCATCGATCAGTGGGCTGATTGCTGCCGGATTGTTGATGGTTTCCAACGCCTCGGCAGCCCGATTGACGATTGCGTTATGCTTGTCTCGCAATGCACCGAGGTAGGGAGATAAGTTGAGAGGCGAGTGATATTTCATCAGATAGTCGAGACATTGCAGGCGGACTTCTCGATCGGGATCTTCCATCGAAAGGTTGACCAAGGTGGTGACTGCTACCGGGTGGCGTAGGGCAGCAAGAGTTTCGGTAAGTAAGTCTCTTACTCGCAGGTCTTTCTCTTGTTTTAGCAGTTTGGCAATTGCTTCGGCAGCATAAGGGTCACGGATTTCAGCGATTTGCTGAGCCGCCTCGGTCGAACGACGTCCACCGAGCCAATCTCGCCAGCGACGAATTTTGCGTAGCCATTCTGCTTCGGCCACTTCGCGGTGCTTCTTGCGCTCTTGGATGGCGATATCTTGTGGGGTGCGGTAAGCCCCTTGATAGTAGACGAGCCCACGTTGGGTCATGATATCGTCGCGAGTAAGCCAACGGCCTTGGAATTTTTGATAGCCCAAGCTTTCGCGAGCTGCTTCATCGGAAGGGTCGAGTTCTAAGAGGCGTCGCCGATGGTGGTCGGCAAGCTTGGTGAGCTTAGCCTGCTTGCACCATTTGGCTAAATCGCGATGCGTTTCGGCCGTATTGGGCATCGAGCGACTTCGTATTTCGTATTCCTGTTGCTTTCGGTTTTTGTACCCTACATGTTGCACTTGCTTTTTAGTGAATGTAACCAGAGCACCTGCCGTTGTTTTGATGACGAATTCACCTTTTTCGCCACGGTCGACAATTTCTCCAGAGATGGTGCCGCCGCCGTTAAGCTCGAACACATCGGCCCGGGAGTCGCCTGCGCAAAGCAGCTGCAAGAGAGCAGAGGCGAACAGGATGGTGCGTACGTTTGGCATGGGTGTGGGATGTTTGATTGTTGATGTGAGCTTGGAGGTAATGCCGTATGTTCGTGAGGTTACGCTCTGTGCTACCCTTATTTTTTGGGTCAAAGACGGTCTATAACATCAACAATCAAACATCAAACATCCCACATCTCACATCTCACATTTGCTTTGCCGGTGGGGCTATGCTCAATTATAGACTCTAGAAACCGAAGAGAACGACCCAATATTAGATATGACTAGCCCATTTCAAAGCCCTTCAGCCGAGCAACACCGCCAAAAGTCGCCGGCGAGCGTGCGTTGCGCTGTTATTACGGTTAGCGATACTCGCACCCTAGAGACCGATTCTAGTGGACAAGCTGCTGTCGACTTGCTTGAGGTGGCTGGCCATAAGGTGGTCGAGAGGGTCATTGTGCCAGATGAGCCAGCGGAGATCGAGCCGTTGGTACAGCGTCTTGCGACATTGAGCGGGATTGATGCGATTTTGTTGACTGGTGGGACGGGAATCGCTGCCCGCGACCAGACACCTGATGTGCTCGCCAAGTTGCTAACCAAAGAGTTGCCAGGCTACGGCGAGCTGCTTCGGATGCTCAGCTATCAGGAAATTGGCCCTGCGGCAATGCTCAGCCGGGCCTTTGGAGGGTTGGTCGGCGAGACGGTCTTGTTGACCATGCCAGGCTCAACCGCGGCGGTACGACTGGCTATGGAAAAGCTTATTGTTCCTGAGTTGGCCCATCTCGTGTCGCTTGCTCGTAGCTAGCACAGGAACTCGTCTAGCTTGCTTTCTGTACTTACGGTAGCCTTCCCGCCTTGTCCTGCGCCACCGGAGTGCGCAGAAGGTTGTCTTCCAAAGCGCCGAACCCAAGGAGGGGTCCGTGCAACGATTGCTATCTCTTATAACGCTTGCCGTAATGGGTGGGCTTGGTTTCCTCTTCCTCAAGGGAGGTGGACTGGATCAGATTGCAGTCATGCCGCGGTCGGGGCAGCAGGCGCCTGCGGGCAATGCCCAGGGATACTACCAGCCCCCTGGAGCGTGGGCCGGGACTCCCGCCTCGCAAGCAAGTGCTCGTGCTCCGCAGCAGAATCGTCAACAAATATCCAGAGGGAATCCCTCGGGGGGCTCCTCGGCAGGTGGTGCCAATGGGTCTACCATTCGCATCGCTGCGTTTAATATCCAAACTTTTGGCAACAGCAAAGCGGGGAAGCCTCATGTGATGGCCACGCTGGCCGATATCGTTCGGAAGTTTGATATCATCGCGGTACAAGAAATACGATCGAAAAATCAATATTTGATTCCAAATTTCATTCAGTTGGTCAATCAATCCGGTCGTAGGTTCGACCATGTTATTGGCCCTCGGCTGGGACGGACGACCTCGAAAGAACAGTACGTCTATATTTACGATACCGAGCGTGTGGATATTGATCCCCAGAGCATCTACACGGTGAGCGATCCCGACGACATGATGCACCGTCCGCCGTTAGTGGCAACTTTTCGCACTCGCGGAGTTCATCCCGACGAAGCGTTTACGTTTACGTTAGTCAACGTACATACAGATCCGGACGAAGTGCCTGAGGAGCTTTCTGCCTTGGCCGAAGTTTATCGGGTAGTCCGTCGTTCGAGTCGTGGGGAAGACGACATCATTCTGCTCGGCGATTTCAATACCAACGACAAGCGGATGGGTCGCTTGGGACAACTGCCGAGTATCTATCCGCTGATTGCCGGTGTCTGGACCAACACCCGGCAGAACCGGCAGTACGACAATCTCCTTATTCACCAGCCCTCGACGACCGAGTACTCGGGCCGCTCAGGCGTGTACGACGTGATGCGTCAATACAACCTCAGCCAAAAGCAAGCCCTGGAAGTGTCCGACCATTTTCCGGTATGGGCTGAATTTAGCGTGTACGAGCGCGATTTCGCGGGACGCATTGCGAGCCGCCGGCGGCCCGTGGGACGCTGAGGCGTAGGTCAAACTGTCTAAAAAGCTACCAGCTCAATCAATCATTCTTTGTCTGAGGGGAAACCCCAAACCAGATGATACACCACCATAATTGGAAGAAGAAGTAAGCCAAGAGTTGGTGATATCACTCCCACCTTTGCGGGATCGAAAATCCCAGGTGAATTGCATTGGATCAATATATCGTCAGCCACTTCGTCAATGTTTTCCGAAGCGCGCGACCGAGTGTAGCCGTTGCGATCTAAGAAGTCGGCTAATTCCTCTGCGGAGTCCACGCGCCGAAGTTCCCTGTACTGGGCAGCACGAAAAAAAG
Source organism: Planctomycetota bacterium (assembly GCA_024278955.1). Classification (GTDB taxonomy): domain Bacteria; phylum Planctomycetota; class Planctomycetia; order Pirellulales; family Lacipirellulaceae; genus Bythopirellula. The sequence continues at coordinate 193,679 of JAJRSE010000071.1, forward strand.
CACGGCGATTACCGCGGCGCATCAGTTCGCGAGATAAACGGTGGCCAAGTGGTACTTTTAACATAGGCGAAAAATCGGATGGGTTAAACGGTTGGCTGGGGAGATTTATCAGGCCCATTTCCGTCCACTGTGAAAGATTTACCGAAACTTTTGCAATGGTTTCATTGCTTACCTCTCTCTGCATGACGAAGCAAACGCTACCTGGAATCGAATTTGATTGTATAATGAATGGGCGATTGGCGCGCCAACCACTGGGTTAGAATAAAATATTATTCTTTGAGGTCTACGAACCATGAATATCGAAATACCTGCCGAGCAGCAAACAATTATCGAAAGCTTGGTGGCATCGGGTCGGTTTTCGTCCGCGGGTGAGGCACTAACCGAGGGTCTCCGCTTGTTGGTTTCAAGTGAGCAATTGCGGCAACAGGTGCAAGAGGGCATTGACCAAGCCGACAGGAGTGAATTGGTCGATCACGACACGGTATTCGTGCAACTGCGAACTATGGCTAAGGCAGCCGAAGTTGCGAGAGGTTGATGACCCAGCTGTTTTATACGCATGCTGCCGTACGAGACCTAGCCGATATTCTTAACTATATCGCTCAAGACAAGCCTGACGCAGCCTTGGCGTGGGTGGAAAAGATCGAGGCTAGGTGTCGGTTGATTGCAATCACGCCGCAAATCGGAGAACTACAGAGTCAGTTAGGAAAGAATGTCCGTACGAGTTCTGTTGGACGTTACGTCATTTTTCATCGCGAGGCAGAGCATCACGTCGAAATTCTTCGAGTGATCGCTGGCGATCGCAACATTAGCAAGCTTTGACCTCGACCCACGGGCGTCCGCTGTCTCTGTAGAATTCGCCAACGGTCGAATTTCAGTTTCTTCTTGAAATTGTGCCACTTGGTGCGATAAGTTTGCGTCTGTACTCACGGTATCCAACAGAGCCCCATGGTATGGGGTATCTCAAGAGCCGGGCATAGGAAAGTTTTTTCCTGTCCCCGGCTTTTTTTGTGGACACAGGTTTCGCACACTCGGGGGACATTGTTTCGTGAATCTTGCTAATCGCAATTTGGTTTGTTTATCGCAATACGGCTCGCTGATTCGTGATGGCGACCTGCTGCTCTTTCGTGGGCGGGGCATCGTGTCGTGGATCATTGGCACTGCTGGCAGGAGTGAATACACCCATGCGGCACGTGCGATTTGGTGGGGCGATTTGTTGTTCTGCTGTGAGGTGCGAGAGCTGAAGGGTGGGCGGGCAGTTACGCTTGCAAGCCAGGTTCGCAAGCACCCAGGCGAAATTGATGTGTTTGAAACTAATCCGGAGCGTCGATGGCGAAACTACGATCGCCGCGGTGCGGTGCGATATACGCGGCGGCTGGCCGGCTGCGACTATGGTTATTTCGGCGTTTTCAAAGCGGCGCTACAGCATCTCCCTCTGTGGCGCTTTTTGATCCGTCCGAATATGAATGACATGCATGAGACGAGCCAGCCGCCGTATTGTTCGCAAGCGTGTGCCATGGCCGACCGTATTGGCGGGCAGGTCGATCCGGTGCCGCATCTGGCAGATCGCCTGACAGAACCGGCTGATCTGGCTCGTAGCCCTTTCTATCGTTATCGATTTACTCTGGCAGGAGTTTGATATGTGCGAACGCTCCAACAAGAGAAACGCGGGTTTGCCAACATTCGTCGGGTGGTGCTTGCTTGCGGTGGTGCTCGTTTTATTGCTTAGCCCATCCTGGGTGAGCAGCGCGCCATTCGCCAGTCCCTCAGAACTACAACCTGCCGTTTGCCGGATTCAGAACCGGCTGAGCGGTTCAAACAATCTGGGCAGCGGAACCTTGATCGATCGTACGAATGACGGTCGCCAAGGTTTGATACTCACATGTGCCCATTTGTTTCATGAAGGGGTCGGCAGCGTTGTTGTAACGTTTTCTGATGGACGAACCCATGGGGCGAAGCTGCTCGCGATAGACCGCGAGGCCGATTTAGCTGCGTTGGTGATAGCTAACCCGCAGGTTGAGCCAGCGAGGGTTTCGCTTACTGCTTTGCAACAGGGGCAACTCTTCGCGTGTGGTTACGGTCCTCGTGGTGTTTATCGTTGTGCTGTGGGGAGGGATGTCGGACAAGCTTCGACAGAAGGCCAACTCAGTTTGATGATCTCTGATGGAGTTCGGTCGGGCGATTCGGGCGGTGGGGTGTTTGACCAACAGGGGCGACTTGTCGCGGTTATCTGGGGCGAATCGCAGGGGGTGACTTATGCGAGCTACGGGAAACCGCTACAGAGGTTTTTAGGTCGAGTGCTAAACAGAAAAACGCCTGCCGCTGCAAGTTGCCCCAGTGGAGTTTGCCCACGTCCACCGCTGCCGAGACCACGAAGGCCGATAGCTGGGGGTTTGGAGAGTCGCCCGAGTGGAACAAACCTCTTGGGGGATTCACTTCTCGCACGGATCGAGCAATTGGAGAAGAAAAAACAAGACCGCGGCGATTACGTGACGCGGGTCGACCTAAAGGAGTACCTTCGCCGCGGTTCGCTTAGCGGTTATGTTCGCGCTGAGGAGTTAGAGCGGGTTGAGAACGAAGGCAAGGAAGAGCGGGAATCGCTTTTGAATCGTTTGGGGTCTTTAGGCCGATTTGGTGGTGCGAGTGCCGGGCGAGTTGCCGGGAAGGCCGCCGTGGGGTTTTTGGGGATGAGTGGCCCAGCTGGTTGGGGCATTTTGGCTGCAACGACCGTGGGTGGCTGGTTTATTGGTAGCCGCATGAAACGAAAAACTGCCGGCGCCGGGGGTCGCCGTCGGCGTCCCTTTTCAGGTTCGCGGCCGAAGAGAGCAAGAAACGCGTCAGCCGATCGAGCGTGACGATGCTGAAGCTCGACAACTTTTACGACTTTCGCAGCTCGAAGGACGTGACCCGTTACAAGATGCGGTTGCAGGACGCCTTGTCCTCGACCGGCTCGACGCGACTGCCGAAAGTGATTCGGATTCGAGCCGAGCACGTTGGGCAGATGAATTGAGGCGTGAGCTTCGAGAGCGTTTTAATGAGATTGCACCCACGAAGTTTGATGCGGTGAGTCGCGAGTCGTGAGTTAGAGTCGCGAGATTGTAATTTTCATCCCCATGAGTATTTAGGAGAAAAACTATGCCAGCAGGTGATCCAGGGAAAGAACAGTTTCGTCGGGCTCTTACCGAGTTCCGGAATTTGCATGTTGTGGCTGCGTTAGGCCCTTTGTTTGATTTCCGAAGTGAAGTTGTGTCGAACGATGAGTTTGGTGTGAGAGGCGGACTGGATGAAACGACCAAGAATCATTACGTCGAGCATCTCTTAGCTTGCGATCGTATGCGTCGCCGGGTTACGTACAACCCAGAGAAGACGCCGCTGGGTGATTTGATCGAGCGAGCGACAGATTCCAATGAGACACTTCTTGGTTCGACCAACCCGTTTGGCGGCGACGAAGTGCAAGAGGCACCGGGGGGATTGATAACGCTACCTTGGGCACTAGACGGGACCGATGCAAACATCCCCATGACCAGTCAGCTCAACTTTCGTAGTCAGAACGCTTTGATTTTGCTCGGGGCACTCGATCGTGCGATAGTGAATTGGACTCGACTTGAAAGCCGTTTCCGCAGCACGTTTATTTATGTCAAAGACTCGATGCGAATGTACGGCAGCTACGTGCAGGTGCTTGAGTACCTCAAGGCGTTTGCTGGCGATGCCAATCGAGTCGACATGGCAGCAGGTGTTCGTCCGACAGAAGAACCGCTGGGGCCGACCGACTCGCCTAACTTGAGATCAGAGACGGCAGGTGGCAGTTCGCGATCTTAGAAAGAAAGGGGGTGGCGAGATTGACCATTTCGTCTCGTAGAGAACTGAGTTGGCCCGCTGCCGCGACACTTATCGCAGCGATGATTGGAGCGGCAGCAACCTCGATTGCATTGGCGATTGCGCCCGCGTCGCAAATTGAGCTGTCGTCAGAGCATCGCTACGCCACCTCCCGAGAGGTGGGCGAAGTGAAGGCGAGGCTTGATGCGATTGAAGACTCGAGTCGGCAAATGCGAATGGAGCTACGTAGTGATATCAAAGAGGTACGAGAGTTGGTTCAGCAGGTTCTTAAGCGGCGATAGTCGAAAAGGAAAGTAGGTGATATGCAAATTCGTGATCGGATCAAAGAGTTGCGTCGAGTACGGGCGGCCGATTTGGTTCCTAATCCCAAGAACTGGAGAACCCATCCTGATGCCCAACGCGATGCGTTGCGTGGTGTACTAGCAGAAGTGGGGTATGCCGACGCGCTACTCGTTCGTGAACTTGCCGATGGCAGGTTGGAACTGATCGATGGGCATCTCCGGGCGGAAACAACTCCTGAGGCAGAGGTGCCTGTACTGGTGCTTGATGTCGATGAGGCGGAGGCCCGGAAGATATTAGCCACCCATGATCCGTTGGCCGCGATGGCAGAGGCGGATGAGCGTCAGCTCCATAGCTTGATTGAAGCTTGTGAATTCGAGAGCCCAAAAGTTGCCGAGATGCTTGACCAATTGGAACGGGACCTCGAAAAGGCTAACCAGCAGTTTCCCGATTTTGACGCGAAAGCTGAAGTTCCGATTCCTGAGTTGTTTCAAGTTGTGATTGAGTGTCGCGACGAGGAGGAGCAACAGTTGATGTATGAACGCATGCGAAAGGAAGGTTACCGATGCCGAGTGCTGACGTTGTAGTGAGCTGTCCCGTCTACGATTCGTTTCGTGTCCAGCAAGTTGCCGGGATGTTTGATGTGCCGTTGTCCGACAAATGTACCGAAAAGTTCAGCGTTGAATTGCCTGGTACGGACGAAGCTTGGCAGGTGGGGCTGATCGTTGGCCCTTCAGGCAGCGGCAAAAGCACGGTTGCCCAACAGTTTTACGCAGACGAACTTTATCGTCAAACCGAATGGCCCACTGGCAAGGCAGTGATCGATTGTTTCGAGGATCTTCCCGTGCGGCAGGTCGTCGAGCTGTTTACTGCCGTAGGTTTTAGCTCGCCCCCCTCGTGGGTCAAGCCTTACCAAGTGTTGAGTTGCGGCGAACGTTTTCGATGTGACCTTGCTCGATCGCTCTCGACATCCGACAGTGCAGATTTTGTGACGCCCAGTCAGCAATCGGAAAACCCTCTCGTTGTTTTCGATGAGTTTACTAGTGTGGTTGATCGTAATGTTGCGAAGGCGTGTAGCACCGCAATTGCTAAGGGGATTCGTCGGGGAAGTATTCGTCGTCGATTTATTGCCGTGACTTGCCACTACGATGTGGCAGAGTGGCTGGAAGCAGATTGGGTGCTTGACATGGCGACTTCGCGGCTAGAACGGAGGCGTCTTCGGCGACCCTGTATTGACGTGGAAGTCCATCGCTGCCGGCTGGCTGCTTGGCCCTTGTTTGCGAGACATCACTATTTGAATGGCAGTTTGGCACCGGCGGCGCGAGGCTATTTGGCCACCTGGAATGGCGAGCCGGTCGCGTTCTGCGCAACACTCCCGGTGATGACCAAAAAAAATCACCGGCGATTTTCTCGCATTGTGACTCTACCAGACTATCAAGGCATGGGAATCGGAATGCGAGTGGTCGCTGCCGTGGCGTCGTTGCATCGCGAGGAGGGGCATCGGATCAATGTGACGAGCAGCCACCCGGCGTTGATACGGCACTGCCGGAATTCAAAGTTGTGGAGAACCGTCGGTGTGAAAAAGACAGGCACAAGCCCTGGTTCCATTGCTTGCTTCACCAAATACCGTAGTTCGGCCGGTCGGGCAGTTGTCTCGTTTGAATACCTCGGCAGTTCGCCAACGTGAAGCAGCTCGTTCCCTAAAGACAAAGCACTTTGTGAATCTACTATGGAAACTCATTTGTTTACGGAAGAAAAGAAGCGAGAGTTTTGCTTGATGATCTCGATTGGTTGTGATCAAGAAACCGCAGGGAAATATCTTGGGTGTACTCCTCGTAAGCTACAGGAAGCATTGAAGCTCGACTCGCAGTTTGCCAGGCAACTTGCTCGAGCCGAAGCCACGCCTGAGTTCAACCACATGCGGAATCTGCACAATGCTGCCAAGGACGAAAAGCACTGGCGGGTTTCGGTTTGGTGGCTTGAGCGCTGCGCGTCGGATCGTTATGCAAGGCGCAATCCCGAGGCAATATCTCCCGCCCAATTACGGCAAGTGATTAAGGAACTGGGCGAAGCGATTGTCGGAGAAATAGCTAGTCCAGATGATCGACGAAGACTTTTGACGCGGCTTGCTGAAATTGCACAAGGAATCGAAGGCGACGAGCAAGTCGCTGCTTTAGCCCTAGAACACGAGTCTACGCCTCATGAGTAACCGTTGCCGAGGTAAACATCGTGCGATTCTTGCGAAGGTCTCTTCGAGCCTTGCCGCAGAGCTACACCACCAAGTAGGAGAAGTTGGGCCTCAAGAAGTAGACCCCGCAACTTTAAGTTTGCTGGAATGGGGCAGAAGATATCTCCCAGAGCACTTTCGGCGTGCCCCGTCGCAGATGCATATTTGGCTTGGAGAGCAGCTTGATAGTTTTCGCGACGAGCGCGGACAGAAAGTCAACGTGATTGGTCCGCGCGGTGGGGCGAAGTCTACTATCGGTACGCTTTGCTATGCCTTACGAGCAGCGGTTGAAGTCTGGGAGCCGTACCTTTGGGTTGTGTCTGATACGAAGAATCAAGCCCAGACACATTTGGACAACATCAAAAGTGAATTGGAAAATAACGAGTTGTTAGCGAATGATTATCCGCAATCAACAGGTCGAGGTCCATGCTGGCGAGCAACTATGATTCAATTGCGAAACGGCACGGTACTCGAATCGTTCGGCACGGGGCAGCGTTTGCGAGGTCGGCGTCGTCGTGAAAATCGTCCGACACTCATCATCTGTGATGACCTTCAAAACGACGGGCACATGGCGTCTGCTCAGTTACGCGAGTCGAGTCGCCATTGGTTTCATGGCACGTTGCTTAAAGCTGGAACCAAACGCACAAATATCTTGAATCTGGCAACCGCACTGCATCGCGACGCCTTGGCGATGCAGCTTTATCGTACGCCTGGTTGGAATAAGGCAATGTTTCGTGCGATCGAGAAATGGCCAGATGCCATGGAGCTTTGGGCCGAGTGGGAGAAGCTTTACTGTGATATTGAAAACCCTCATGCTCGTGACGAGGCTTACGAATTCTATACACAGCATCGCGTGGCCATGGAAGCCGGAGTCGTGTTGCTTTGGCCTGAAGAGGAGGACCTTTACACGTTGATGAAGATGCGTGTGGAAGAAGGCAGAACTGCTTTTGAAAGGGAGAAGCAGAGTTCGCCGATCGACCCTGAGCGATGTGAATGGCCCGAAGATTATTTTGGCGAGCATATTTGGTTTCAAGAGTGGCCTGAGGAGTTGCAGTTTAAGGTAATGGCTTTGGATCCGAGCAAAGGAGCCGACACCAGGCAAGGCGACTATTCTGCGTTTGTTGTTCTTGGGATCGACCGACAAGGCTTGCTCTACGTGGAGGCCGATCTCGCGAGGCGACCAACGCCGCAGATGGTTGCTGATGGCGTTTCGCTGTTACGCCGCCACCAGATCAGCACGTTTGGCGTTGAGGCGAATCAATATCAAGAGTTGCTTGCTGGGGAGTTTACGAACGAGTTTCAGCGCACCTCCGTTCAGTTTACACCTCCTTGTGCGATTCATAATCATGTGAACAAGCAGGTGCGAATTCGCCGTTTAGGTCCTTATCTTTCTCAGCGAAGAATAAGGTTTCTCAAGAGCAGCCCTTCTACCGTGATGTTGGTCGATCAGTTACGGGACTTTCCGTTAGGTGCCCACGATGATGGCCCCGACTCTTTGGAAATGGCGCTCAGGCTGGCTGAGGAGCACCATTGCGGAAAAAGTTCCGACGATGGATTGGGAGATCGAATTCCGGTGAGCAACTAGGAAACATCTTGTTATCAACTTTTTGGAGAACTAGCAGACATGAATGACAGCAATCAATTAGAGCAGCGAATTAGCGAGGCTTGTGACGCACTTTGGGATCAGTTTGTCGATCCACGAGAAGCGTTCTTAGATCAGGATGGCTCGCTGTGGGACACCGTTTTGGTTGATGGCCAAGCTCCTCAGCAGACGAGCGTTCCGTTTGCGTCGGAAACGCAACTTGCCGAAATTCGCCAGCAGAGTCGCCGTCTGGTTGCAACGAACGAATATGCGATCAACGGTATCGAGAACCGTATCAACTATCTTGTGGGAGTGGGGCATAATTACCGAGCTTCGATCCGCAAAGGCGCCCATGCTCCGGCAGAACTCGAGATGGAAGTTCAGCTCATTCTCGACGAGTTCATGGAGATCAATCATTGGCAGGCTCGACAGCAAGAGATCGTTCGGCGCATGGATCGGGATGGCGAGGTTTTTCTTCGGTACTTTACCGATTCCGAAGGTACGACGCGAATACGTTTTATCGAACCCGACCAAGTTCGGACTCCGAAGGAGCTGGCGAATTTTTCTGCTGCCAGCTTTGGTATTCGGACGGAACCGGACGATGTGGAGACGGTTTTGGGCTATTTCATCGATGGCGAGGCGGTTGAAGCGGAGGCCATTCAGCATCGAAAGACCAACGTTGATGTCAATGTGAAACGGGGCTTGCCTCTCTATTACCCAGTGCGAAAGAACTTGCATCGTGTGGAGAAACTTTTGCGCAATATGAGCGTGGTTGCTGAAATTCAGTCGGCAATCGCTCTTATTCGTAAGCATCGTGGAGTCTCGCGAAGCGGGGTTGAACAGTTTGTTGCAGATCAGAGCCAAGCGAGTAGTGCGAATAGCATAAACGGAAAAACGAAGTATCTCTCCCAGTATGCTCCTGGCACAATCCTCGATGCCCCTGCGGGATTGGAATACGACTTTCCCGCCTCTGGAATCAATGCAAGCAGCTTCGTGATGGTGTTGCAAGCCGAGTTGCGAGCGATTGCGGCACGCCTTGTAATGCCCGAGTTTATGTTTACTTCGGATGCGTCGAATGCGAATTACGCTTCGACTCTGGTGGCCGAGGGTCCTGCGATCAAGATGTTTGAGCGGCATCAGGCAAACCTTAAAAGCCAGGATACCGAGGTGATGTGGAAAGTCATTCAAAACGCGGTTGCTGCGGGACGCTTGCCGCAGACAGTGCGTCGAGATGTAGGAATTCAAATAAGGTTCACCCGACTAAAGCGTACTTAGTTTGATGGAGGGCGAGGATTTTGAGTTTGAAGAATTCATGATCGCGAAATCCGTAGGCTTGTCGTTTCATGGTTTTTATTTTGTTGTTGGTCCCTTCGAGCGGACCGGTGGAAATTGGATAG
>JAJRSE010000072.1 GCA_024278955.1 Planctomycetota bacterium
CAGCATCACGTCTGCTTCACGCAGTTTCTTGATGATCTGTCCCGGATTGTGTTTCTTGCCTTTCATCGAAAGTCCTTCTGCCCATGCGGGCCGTTAGACTCTCATAACACATGGATCAGCTTTTGGGGAGCACTCCACCACCTCTGCGGTAAATCCCCCTTGAAGCATCGCCAATAATATTGTCCCAACAAGGAACTCCAAAAATCCTAAATTCAACCAATTTTGTCCCCTCCCCCTTTCCGCAAACCCTACAATTCACGAACCAAACGAAAACCAGAAGGGACAAAACCACCGAATTTTGTCCCAAAACATGGGACCCCTACCGATGGGACAAAACCCCAATCGGGGGGGGGCAAACAACCCGCAACTCACAACTAGCTGCTCGCAACACAACAAACCACGTCAATCCAATCTCATGAATCAGAAACTCCCTGCTGTCACAAATTTCCTGGCCCGTGCCCCGAGCATCGTACTCAACTCCTACGCGATCCTCTTCGCGTTCTCCACCTACTTCTGCATGTTCGCATTCCGCAAGCCATTTGCTGCCGCGACCTACGAAGGTATCTACTTTTTTGGAACGCAGATCGAGCTGAAAACTGCCCTCGTCATCTGCCAGATCCTCGGCTACGCGCTTGCAAAATTTCTAGGTATCAAATTTTGCTCCGAGATGCCCCGACATCGGCGAGCAACCGTCCTCTGCTTATTAATTCTCGTCGCAGAAGCCAGCCTCGTTCTTTTCGCCGTTTTACCTCCGCAGATGAAGTTCCTCGCAATCTTCCTCAACGGCCTACCCTTGGGAATGGTGTGGGGGCTCGTCGTTTGGTATCTCGAGGGCAGACGTGCATCAGAAATGCTACTAGCTGGCCTAAGTTGCTCTTTTATCGTCGCCAGTGGGGCCGTCAAAGACGTAGGCCGATCCCTCTTAGCTGGAGACCCGCTCCGTTTGCTTTTTGTCGAGCTACCAAACCCCTTTGCTCAGATAACCGAATTCTGGATGCCCTGCGTCGCCGGCAGCTTGTTCTTGCTCCCCTTTCTCTTCTCGATCTGGATGCTCGACTACCTTCCTGAACCTACCATCGAAGATCAAAACGAACGATCACTACGCCAAACCATGGACGCCGCACAGCGTGCCGCCTTTTTCAAACGCTTCATGCCAGGCATGTTGCTGCTCTTGCTCACCTACCTGTTCGTCACCGCCTTTCGAGATTTTCGCGACAACTACATGGTCGAAGTCTATGGCCTTCTCGATTACCCCTACCAACAGAACAAAGACATCATCAGCCGATCCGAAACGCTGGTCGCCCTCGGCGTCGTCTGTTGCTTGGGCCTCCTCTATCGATTGAGAGACAACCGATATGGGTTAATCGGAGTTTTCACAATCATGATTTCTGGTTCGATCCTCATCGGCGTCAGCACCTTATTGCTGCAAATGCAATTGCTCAACGGCTACTGGTGGATGACCCTCATCGGACTCGGGTCGTATCTTGTCTACGTGCCCTTCGGTTCGGTACTTTTCGATCGGCTGATCGCCTCAACACGCACCCTCGGCACCGCCGTGTTCGCAATCTACGTCGCAGATACCGTTGGATATGTCGGAAGTATCTCAGTCCAAGTTTTTCGCGACCTAATGACTGCCGGCATGAGCCGCTTAGATTTCATCTGCTATTTCAGCTACTTCCTCTCCCTAGGTAGCTCGCTCGCGTTAATACTCGCGTGCGCCTACTTCGTGATAAAAGAAAAGGTAACTACTCAGCGGCATTGATAAACGCCGGTAGAATCGCCGAGTTATCGAAGGCGGTCGAGCAAGTTTTTGGCTTTCGATTGAAAGTCCTTCTGCCCACGCGGGCGGTTAGACTCTCATAACATATGGATCAGCTTTTGGGGAACACTCCACTTGTCCTGGACTGAAAGTTCTGAGAGATTGGGCAGGACTTTAAGCATCTGGTAAACTCCTTACCAGAGGCTCCACAGGAAAATATGAATTAGCGGGCCATACCAATCGCCGCTGAGTAGTTACTAAAATTAGAAAGCTTCATTATGCTTCATTGCTTGCAAGTGCGACTTGGACGATCGCGTAGCTTAATCCTTCTTGCTTCTGTTTTTCTGGCCCTCGTCGGTCCGTTAGCAAGCTTACCTCTGGCACGCTCTGCAGAGGGTTTGGAGAAGCGGTTGGCCCCGTTGATTGAGAAGCACAAAGGAGAAGTCGCGGTTGCAATCAAAAATTTAAAGTCGGGCGACAACGGTTTGCTTGTGGAAGCCTTGCAGCGAACCCTAAACGCCCGTATGAAAAAACCGCTTAACATTGGAGTCGATGGCGATTTTGGTCCTCAAACGGAGGCAGCGGTTGTTGCATTTCAGATAGAAAACCAAATCGAGCAGAACGGTGAAGTCGGCCCTGAAACATGGGCAGCCCTTGGCCCTTTGCTGAGCGAAGGCCCTAAAGTGGCTGCCCCGGAAGTAATCAATGCGATAAAGATTACGAAGCAGCCAATGGACGATCTCGATGGTCCGCCGTTTGTTACTTGCAAGGCTTGGGCTGTGGGGGACGGTAAGACCGGGAAACTATTATGGGGTTTTAACGAGAACGAGCCTCGCGATTTTGCCAGTACCACCAAAATCATGACGGGCTATCTTGTGACGAGCCTCGCAGAGAAGAATCCTGAGGTTCTCGACGAAATGATTGTCTTTTCGGAAACGGCTGACAAGACGGGTGGTTCAACCGCTGGTGTTCGGGCCGGTGAGAAGCTTTCGGTGAGAGAGTTGCTATATGGTTTGTTGCTTCCTTCGGGGAACGATGCCTCGGTTGCACTGGGCGAGCATTTTGGTGATCGACTTAGCCAGGGTGAGGGCAAGGGGAAATACGAACATTTTATTGACGCCATGAACCATACGGCACAGAAACTGGAGATGGAGTCTAGCCATTTTGTGAACACGCATGGGCTTCCAGCAATGGGCCATGTTTCGAGTGCCGGTGATTTGATGATTCTGGCCTATCACTCAATGCAGCAGCCTCTTTTTCGTCAGTATGTTAGTACCGTGCAACATGGGTGCACCGTGGTTGGCCCGACAGGTAATTTGCGGAATCTGCATTGGGGAAACACTAACCGACTCCTTAAAATCGAGGGCTACAATGGAGTAAAAACGGGTACGACAAATGCCGCAGGGTCTTGTTTAGTTTCTCATGGACATCGGGGCGATCGAAGCTTGATTGTGGTTGTTCTGGGGGCTACTTCAACCGACGCTCGTTATGTCGACACACGCAACTTATTCCGTTGGTCTTGGAATCGGCTTAACGAGAGTCAGTCTCCTGTCAAAAGATAGTTAGCTACAACATGGTTCCACATCCTTACGGCTGGTTATCGATACTGCCTCCGGTGATTGCGATTGTTTTGGCAATCACAACGCGCCGGGCGTCGGTTTCGCTTTTGATGGGGATTTTTTGCGGTGCATTGATTCTCGCTGGCGGCAATCCGCTAGCGGCTCTCTTTGATACTTGTGAGGTCCACCTTTGGCCAACTTTTATCGAGCCTGGAAAGCTGCGTGTGTTTTCCTTTACGGTACTGATGGGGGCAATGATTGGAGTGATCTGCCGTTGTGGCGGTATGCAGGGATTGATTCGTATCATCTCTCCTTTTGCAAAGACTCGACGCGGTGGTCAGCTGGTGACTTGGTTGCTTGGCTTGTTGATATTCTTTGACGATTACGCCAACACGATCTTGCTGGGCAGCACGATGCGTCCGCTTTGCGATCGACTGAAAATTTCTCGCGAAAAACTAGCCTATCTGGTTGATTCAACGGCCGCTCCTGTTGCCGGGTTATCGTTGTTGTCGACTTGGATTGCTGTGGAGATTGAATACATCCAAGAAGGTTTGCAATCGTTGGGCGTAGCGACCGATTTGACGGCGGTCGACTTGTTTCTTGGTAGCATTCCCTATCGATTTTATATGCTCTTGTCGCTCGTTCTGATTCCACTGATCGCGTTGACGGGACGAGATTTTGGTCCGATGCTCAAGGCAGAAAGACGCCGACTGAACGAGCCCATGCCTGACGAATCTGACCTCGACGGGCTTGGAGAGGCCGCCGATCTCAAGGTTCCTGCTCGGTGGTACAATGCCGTGCTTCCGATTGCAGCCACGCTGTGTGTGGTGATGATAATTCTCTATTCGACAGGGCTTCAATCGTTGAACTTGCAGCCAGGCGATCCGACTCCGTTGCTACGAGATGTTTTGGGAGGAGCGAAATCGAGCATGGCTTTGCAGTATGGGGCATTGGTTGGACTTGTGTTGGTAATCGTGCTGACACGAGCGCAGTCGCTTTTGACCTCCGAGCAAATCCTTCAGGCAGCAGGTCAGGGTGCCAAAATTGTCCTGCCGGCGATTATCATTCTTTGGTGTGCTTCGACCCTTTCTCGAATGACTAGTAACCGTTCGGTGGATGGGGTGGCTGCAACCACCGAGTATGAATTCAAAGAGCAACGTCTTTATACAGGTGATTTTCTCGCTCAGATTTTTGTCTCAGGAGCGGAGGAATCATCCAAGGGGGAACCGAGCGGTTCGTTGGCTTTGACGGCCAAGCTCTTGCCGACGGCGGTCTTCTTGTTGGCTGCGGTTCTTTCCTTTGCCACAGGTAGCAGCTTTGGGACGATGGGGATATTGTTGCCGATTGTTGTTACGATAACTCATGCGTTGCTGACAGCCGGAAGCGGAGGTGTTCTTCCGACCGACCCGATATTGCTAGGAGCGGTTGGGGGCGTTTTGGCCGGAGCCGTGTTTGGCGACCACTGTTCTCCGATTTCAGATACTACAATTTTGTCATCGCAATCTTGCGCGTGCGATCATATGGCTCACGTCTTGACCCAGCTCCCTTATGCCTTTTTGGTGGGTTGCGTGACTGTCGGACTGGGTACCTTGCCGTTGGGTTGGGGTGTTTCGGTTTGGGTTTTGTTGCCTTTGCAAATAGTGGCTTTGGTGGGATTTCTTCTGCTGATTGGAAAACGCGTTGTGGTTTCTTAGTTCTTTCTCAGGAAAAACATCATGAATGGCCTCTTTTCTCGATCGACTCGGTATTTGATTCTTTTTGTTCTTGCAGCTTGCCTGTTCTTTCCGAAGAGCGTCCAAAGCGATAACAGAATCGCTACGACAGATCGGCCTCCTGTTGTTGTTGGGGACGAAGCCCGACGTATTCATCGGGCCGCTTTGTTGATCGATGGACATAACGATCTGCCCTGGGAGCTTCGGAAACAGGGTTCGCTTGCGTTTGATAAGCTCGACATTTCTAAGCCTCAGGCGCAATTGCACACCGACATTCCTCGACTCAAACAAGGCGGGTTGGGGGCCCAGTTTTGGTCGGTCTATGTTCCAGCCAGCACGGCGCACGATGGCACTGCCCTTGTTGCGACGCTTGAGCAGATCGAAATGGTTCGTGCCATGGTGGACTACTATTCTGACACCTTCGAGATGGCGAGGACTGCGGAAGATATTCAGCGAATTCACAGGTCGGGGAAGATTGCCTCGCTGATTGGAGTTGAAGGAGGACACTGTATTGAAAATTCGCTTAGCATCTTACGACAGCTTTACCGTTTGGGTGCGCGTTATATGACCCTTACTCATTCCGACACGCTGCAATGGGCAGACTCGGCGACTGACGAATCGCAGCATGGGGGGTTGACTGAGTTTGGAGAGGAAGTCGTTGCTGAGATGAATCGGCTGGGAATGTTGGTCGATCTTTCTCATGTTTCTCCTGAGACGATGAGAGATGCGTTGCGAGTGACGAAAGCTCCGATTATTTTTTCTCATTCCTCGGCTAGGGCGATCGCCGATCATCCTCGGAATGTTCCTGACGACGTTTTGCGATTAGTTGCGATCAATAGAGGGGTCGTGATGGTGAACTTTTATTCGGTGTTTGTTGTCCCCGAGTCTGCCGCCCGAGGAGTTGCGAGGTTGGAGTACCAAAAGGAGTTGCGTGTTAAGTATGAGGACGAAAAAGAAGTTCAAGCGGCTTTGCGGATTTGGGAAAAACAACACCCGATTGAGCCGGGTACGATTCATCACCTGATCGACCATATCGACCACATCAAAAAAATCGCAGGCGTCGACAGTATTGGCATTGGTTCTGATTTCGATGGCGTTCCGGTTTTGCCTGCTCAGCTTCAAGATGTCAGCACCTATCCTTTCGTGACTCAGGCTCTTCTTGATCGGGGTTATACGGAGGCGGAGATACTCAAAATCTTGGGTGGCAATGTGCTTCGTGCTTTGCGAGAGGCCGAAATGGTAGCCAAACGACTTCAGGCGGAGTAGTGCGCAGCACGAGAGGAGTTCGAAGTGACTGGCCTCTTGTGCTTCGCCTGCAATACCCCAAAAGGGCGACAATCGTTCGAGTCCGTGTGTGTGCAGGCAATGTCTTTTCCGAACGACTGTCGGTGCTACCCTCGTGAGTGAAGGAATTGAGTCCGTAGCTCACGAAACTTTCAAATCCACCTGCTTTAGCGGGTGGTAGTTGAGTCACATGCCAGCCCAGAAAAACCGTCCGCAGAGGGATAAAGCTGTTTTCAAGGGCTGGTTTTGGGGCGATCAGTGACACTCAATACTGCGAATCGTTCGGCTGAGATAGGTTCTTGTCCAAGATCGCCTTGTTGTCGCTGTTATTCTGATACAACTCCGAGTGTTTTCGGTTTGGAGTCATAAGCTGGGCATAGACCTTCAGATCGATGCTGTCCCTAATGGGTTTCACATTTCCACCCGCAAACGCAACATTGACCCCGCCAGGATGATTGCTGCTGGGGAAAGCATCGACTAACTGTTTTTCGTTCACGTAGGCGTACGAGTTTGACTCGTTAGAACCATTGATTCGAAATAATTGCCTTGTGTCATCGTCTAGCATTCCTTGGACCACCTCGTCGGGTTGCCCCCAACAGAATCCATAGTGCCATTTCCGATCTTGCATCCCACTTCCAGAAGCGGCCCAGGGGGCCGTCCGCAGCGTTTCAGAAATCATCATCGTCGAGGTCGATCCATCACCTGCCTGCACATATGCCAAGGACATGTTGATTACCGGATCAAAATGTTCTCCACAATTATTCATGTCGCCGAGATCGCGTTGATCTCCACCAAATCTCGTCCGGTCGAAGAACATCCCGTTGCCACGGCGCTCTAATCGATTCTTGCAGACATCCTCAGGCTCGTTTTCAATGTTTCCGGCGTTGACCACGTAAGACAAGCTGCCGACGCTGCTGCTGAACAGTGGGTTGCTCGGACAAACCACGAGATTCATCGGCGGTACCGTCCCCCCCATCGAGCTAGGTAGATTCCACTCTTCCCATAGGGCGTCCTGTTCAATGTACGGAAGAATCAGGACGACCCAACTGGCATTGGCCTTGTTCGAAGCATCGAAACCAAGCTCGTTGACATAGCCCGGATAGACTTCGTTGGAGTCTTGGTAGAGCTGGAGTGCAATGCGTAGTTGAGTGAGATTGACCAGGCATTGAGATCGGCGAGACGCTTCACGAGCCGACTGCACCGCAGGCAACAGCAACCCAACCATGGTCCCAATAATTGCGATCACGACGAGAAGTTCTACAAGGGTAAAACCAAGAAGACTTCGAGTACTTTGGCCCATGACATTCTTCTCCTGTTCCAAAATAGAGAAAAAGATATCGAGAGCATCGCTCGGACATGCAGCCAACAATTTGTGGCTTCGTCTCATGGCTTCTCGACGCGAGGTAGTATAGCAAATCTTTGGCGAAACGCAAAATAATCGCCCTCTCCATTCAGGACGATTGCCAAGTCAAAAAAACCGGAAGAGCGCTATCTTTATCAAATTTTGATAAAGACCTTATTCTTGTACATCCAGTAGCATAAATACCATAATGCGAGTAGGGTAATTGAGCTGGTAATGATCTCAGAGGGTAATTCACCGGTCCAACTAAACAGGGCCACGGAAAACGGCTTAACACAGTTTTTAACGACCTGTGTCCCCCCAATGTGACAGAATAGATAGATAAACAGAGAGTTCATGCCGACGACCGCAAAAAACAGCGACCATTTTTTCTGTTTCATCATATCAATCAACCAATAAGAAAAAGCGAGGGCTAACAAAGTCCAACCTCCACTTGCGAATACGAAGGAGGAGGTCGCAATGCGCTTGATTATCGGCGTGATTGGGTGAAGAGTGTAGCCAGCTCCCAAACCAATTATTCCGGCAGCAACAAGAATCGATAGTTTCTGACTGGCCGTGCGGCGACTCATCAGCAGTTTGCCTGCCAGGACTCCCCAGATGGTATGCGCCGTGGTGGGAATGGCGTTGAATGAAACCCAATGCCCGTTAAGATCTGCGCCGCCATATTGCAGGTCAAGCCAAGTCCCGAAATTCTCATTGGCTACAAACGGGTGGTTGTAGCCCTCAATTGGAAATCCGCGATAGATCATTTCGGTCAACGCCAGCAGTGCCAAAGAAATGGCCAACTGCGTACGGACCGACATGCTCATGATCAGAAATGCAATTAAATAGGTTACTGAAAGTTGCGAAAGCACATCTTGAAATCGAAATTCAATACGCCCAGGGCCGATGCAATAGAGGGCCCAACCTAAAAGCAGAAGCAAAAACGAACGCTTGAACGCATGCCTCGTTATTTCCTTGTGGCTTTGCCCCGCTTTCGCGCGGCTAGCCAACGAATAGGGCATCGCAACCCCCACAATAAACATGAAAAAAGGCTGAACCAAATCCCAAAACCTAAGCCCATCCCAAGCGACATGGTGGAACTGCATTCCGATCTTATGAACAAAAGTTCCTTCAAAAAAAGGAACCATCAGGAGAGAAAATAGCCCCGTCGTTTCTGCTACCAACAGAAACATCGTGAACCCTCGGAAGAAATCTAGCGAAAACAGGCGTTCGCAGGCGACAGGCGGACTCGCAGCAGATTCTTTCATAGCTATTTTTCTTCTTTGCTCCGTGGACGGTTACTCGATTGCTTTGACAATTTTCAGCACGGACAAAGCACTCGTGCGATCTAGAGAATTGGATTCGTAAAATTGGCACAGAGACCAACTGGAAGTCCCAAAACCGCAGGACTCACAATAGCACGTCTTGTGCGGCATAGGGTATGGCATTGCTGGCTTCGTTGGCAAGAGGCTCTGTATCGCTTCACTTCTCGCCAGCACTAAGGTCCATACGATCGCGCAGCTCGGCTGCAAGCTCGTACTGCTCGGCTGCTATCGCCTCAGAGAGTTGCTCGGCCAGCGTCGGACCTAGCTCGTAGTGCTCGGCGATCGAAGCTCGCATTTCGCGTAGCTTCCCAACAAAGGCATCTTCTTCAAAAAAATCGGAGGCGTCGTGCTTTTCAAACACTTGGGACAACTCTTCGAGTCCCTGGTCGATACAGTCCATCGCCCGCGATGGGTCGGTCCCTTCCAATTCGACGAGTGCTGCCGCCTGGGTTCTGTGAAACATAACAAACGGTCGATGGCGTTCATGCAGTAACGTCCATTCCTTATCGGGAGAATGTCGAGAACTAAATTCCATCAAACGAAGTGTATGCTGGGCATCTTCCATCGCTTCGGCATAGCGTTTCAAAGCCAGCCAACAGATCCGGCGGTGGTAGAACTGATAGAACTCGCGGTCCACTTCATTGCATTGTTCCATGTCTAACTGGAACGACTCTCCCTCGTCGACCGACAAAGAAAGCAAGTAATCGTAGTAGGTGTCAAAACCCTCGGGCCTCACTCCATCAGGCCGACCAGAACACTCCAGTTGCAAGATCCCCATGTCGACCCGTATCTGGAGCAACTCGCGCCCATCGGCGCCAAGAAGTTGACGCGCCAAGACTCTTCCCGACGAGTAGGACCAATCGGCAAGCAGGTGATCGAGATGTTGCGAATCTTTCGGCATAGAAGCTCACGACGGGACGCTGGATATTTTATTGACAACCAAGTCTTCCTGTCACAATTATACCTAGCCCCGACATGAGGGTGCTAGCTCGACCACCGATAATTTTTGGGCGTAGAGAATCGCCAGACAGAAAAGGCAAAGTCTACGGGACAACTCTTGCCGAAAATTCTGCAAAAATGCCCCGCGACCAGCCAACTAGCAGTAGGCCTTCAGCAAACGCAGATCAACCTTCGCCACCTTCGTCCATCAGAAGCGCTTCCTGCAGCAAATCGATTTCTTCGGTATCGTGGCGATCGACTTGTTCGAGGAGATCGGTAATTTCGCGGCAAAGGATGTCGAATTCTTCGTCCTGAAACTCCTCAAGAGCTTCGACAACGGGCAACAAGTGTCGCATCACGTTGCGAAAATTGTTGTGGTCTTGTGCTAGGCGCTCGACCCGAAAATGCATGTTCGGCTTCGCTTCAAAAACCAGCGTCATGTAGCCATCTTGTTCTTCAAGATCCATCAACCGTTCGAGGTGCCGCTGAAACGATTGCAGCGTAAACTGCACACTATTGAGCTTGCGAGGAAGCCCCACCGACGGCACCTTCCAGTCGAGGGTTACTCGTAGCGCTTGCTTCACATGGTCCAGAATTTGGTGCTCCATGCGGGCCACGTTGGCTTGCGTACTTCTATCAATTCCTTGCATAGCGGCACCTCCTTTTCTTAAGACAGGTTTTATTCGCTTTCTTACGAGCACTTCGTAGCGCTGTTTCTTGTACACAACGCTGCGACCGTAATAGAGCGAAAAAAAATTCGCCGACCCCAAAGTTTCCTGCGACACGTTCTGAGCGTGAGCGTCTTGCTGAGCATCGTATGAAAAAATCAGTGACGACCAGATTGCTCAATGATGAGGATATTCATTCTAACCCAGGATGCGGTTTTCTGCCTACCCTTTCCCGCCTAAAGATTTGGGACGACGAGCAGAAAATCACCCAAGCCCTTGAAAATCAACGGGTTAGGTCGCGTTTCGCCGTGAGGAAGAGTTTCTATGAATGTTAAGCAGGGAAGTCTAGGACGCCCCTGCCGACAAGAATCGCCTCGCCCCGATTTCGTTTAACTCATCTAATCATCATTACCTGGGCGATAACGGCGGTTTCGTTTTTGCTGCGACCTTTGTTGTTTGCTCTTAAGCCGGCGCTCTATCGACCCGCGCGAGGGACGAGTTTTCAACCGCGGACGCGGAGCAACGAGAACTGCAAGAATTAGCTGACGTAGCTTTTCGTAACAAGCCGAGACATTCCGGGCCTGCTCGCGATAAGTGTCGCTCGCCAAAACAATTTCGCCCACCTGATTGATCCGACCTGCGTAGCGTTCAAGAAACCGCAGCCTGACCCCATGAGGAAGCTGAGTCGATCGCGTCACATTCCAGCGCAGCACCGCTTTGCTGTTCACCTTGTTTACATTCTGCCCGCCTGGCCCCGCGCTGCGTGCAAAGGAAAGAGAAATCTCGGACGAAGGGACCTGAATCTGCGAGCTAACAATCAACGGTCGAGACATAGCACTTACTCAGCTCGCGAAACCGGAACCAGCAAATTATCGAACGCTTGCTTCGAGCTTGCAAGTAAGTGACCATAGTCGCTCAACTCGATGTCTTCGCCTGCCAGTTCAATGTCGAAGTTCCCCTCGTATCCTGCTTCAAGCAGGTTTTGTACGATCTCTGGCAGAGGAACAATTCCTTTGCCCAGCGGACACCGATCGTGGTCGATCCCATGGGCCTTGTGTCGGTCGCCTAATTGTACCAGAGCCGTGTAGGGGACGATCTCATAAAGATTGGAAATCACGGCCGGGTCGTGGCCGAAATGATAGGCATCAAATACCAACTTCAAATTCGGTGTCTGGTAACTATCGATTAACGTAATCGTCGCTTCAAGATCGGTCAGGAATGTCCACTCCGCAGCACAAGCTGGGTGCATCGGCTCAATGGCGAGCGTCACTCCAGCGGCTTCGGCCCAGCCGAGCAACTCGTCAAGAGCCGAACGTAACAAGCGATCTGCGTGGCGGAAGGTATGGTTGTTGCGACCCCCTGGGTACACCACTAAGCAAGCTGCATTCATCGCACCTGCCAACCGAATCGCATGCTCGGCGTCTTCGATTGCTTCTCGTTGGTTCCGACCATCGCTGCCGGTAAAGCCCCCGGCCCAAAGCAAGTTCGTCACGCGAAGCCCACTCTCGGCCAGCAAATCGACTCCTGCCTCTTCGCCATAGTCCGACAACTTCTGACGCCAAACTCCGATCGCCTCGTAACCGGCGGTAACGTATCTCCTGAGATCTTCCTCGAAGGTCCACCGATAAGTCGTCACTTCGTTCATCGACAACACCGGTGTCGTCATCGGTAGGTTCCTTAAACACGAGGGGAGCTATTTTGTCCAAAGACCGAAGGGCGTTTCGTCCAAAGACCAATTCGTCCAAAGAAACTAGTGGCGGTCTTCCAAGACCGAACAGTTCGAGGGCTCCTAAATGCGAGCGGGTGAGTATGGGAGATTGTCTGGACAGTGTAAAGCTCGACATTCAATCTTCGCGTGAGCAAAGAACTTCGATGCCAGCATTTTTTTCGCAATATAAGCAAGTCGACCATTTGCCTAGGGAGCACAATTCTCAGGTTTTTTAGCTGTGATTTGGCTCGCTTTAGTCTCCAACGCTTGCTTGGCAAGTTATTCCTGCTAAAGTACGACAGACGGGAGGTGGTTTCCCACAATTCTGGAGAGAGATCAGGCCAACAGAGATCAGGCCAACCACGCCAAGGGAGCAAAAAGTAGCAGTACGTAAAGTTGCAGATACTTCGCTAGCTGCTGGCGAAAGCCAACGGTTGCGAACTAACGCGACAAGGTAGCTCTCTTGCCTGGCTGTTTATTCCAAAAATTGTCGGAGACAAAATAAATGTCGATTCGGCTTTTGATCGCCGATGACCATGCCGTAGTCAGAGCAGGACTTCGGAGCATGATCGCGGGAACCGAAATTGAAATGGTTGGCGAAGCCAACAATGGTGCCGATGCATTTCAGCTTGCTGTTGAAATACGTCCGAGCCTCTTGCTGCTCGATGTACGAATGCCACCAGCCGATGGCATTGCTTGCCTAGGTCGCGTCCGCGCCGAGCTTCCTGCCTTGCCTGTGTTGATGTTCAGCGCCTACGGCAATCCGACCTACATCGCTCGCGCAGTAGCCCTGGGTGCCGCAGGCTATCTGATCAAGACCTCCTCGAAAGAACAAATTCTTGCTGCCATTCGACGCGCCGCAGCTGGCGAGTCGGTTTGGACTCGCGAAGAGCTACGCCGCGTGACCGGCGCACTTTCGACTCCGCGTATCACAATCGACCTTGAAGTACCATTGACTCGGCGCGAAAGCGAAGTGCTCAAGCAACTTGCCTTGGGGCTGAGTAACAAAGAAATTGGCCAGGCATTGTCGATTAGTTACGAAACCGTAAAAGAACACGTGCAGCACATTTTACGCAAGATCGGCGTCTCCGATCGCACTCAAGCGGCTGTTTGGGCTGTGCGCAAGGAATTAGTCTGAAAAACGACGGGGCATGTGGAGTCTCGACATGGTCTTTTCCTTCATTCTTCCCGCAATCCCGCCCTTGCCCCTCTCGCTAGTCCGTCGATAATGGCCCTATGGCTACACTCGACAGCTCAGACCTGCTCGCTCAATTTCGTCGCACTCTTTGTCAGTGTCAGGAGCTGTACTTTTCGAGCGGACAGCTTATTACAACCGAGTACCCCGACCTACTGCCGCACTCGGCCGAGCGATTCCTCCAGTTGATGGACGATTTGCATCGTGCTTTGGTCGTGAAAATTTTTGTGACCATCTGCGAAGCCGATCGCCATTGGAGTAAGAACGAAAAGCTCCTTGGCGAATCGCTGCTTGTCCATCTTTGGAACAAACGGCTTCAAGGGGACCAGCTAAAATCGGCTTTGATCGAAATGTCGGGGCACGCCATGTCGTTAAAATGGTATTCGCTTGTACGACCATTCGACCAAATCTCGCCGCTTCGGAATCGCGTAGGCGACCTCGAAACGATTGCCATTCGCTTGGCCAATCTCATCGCAAGGTCCGATGGTCTGCTGAAGCCGAGCGAATCGGCCTCGGTCAAAATGATTCAAAACGAGCTGCATCTACACCTTCGCCGCATCCCAATCGACGCCCCCGACCAACACGAACAGGCCAACGAAGCTCGCATCAAAACCATCCAGCAAATACTCCACGATACCAACAACTTGTCGCAATCGGCGTCTAACGCGACTCAGCCCCAAGCCGACGCCGTCCAAGTAGCCACTGAGCTGCAAGTAGCCATCGGGCAAGATTCCACGACGACCAAAACAAACCCTCGATCTGCCGCTGAACAGCTTGAAGAGGCTCTCGCCGAACTCGAAGGCCTCGTTGGCCTTGGCAACATCAAACACGAAGTCCGTACCTTGGCCAACTTTCTGAAGGTGCAAGCAGAACGCAAAAAAGCCAAGCTCCCTGTCACCGACCTAAGCCTCCACATGATTTTCGGAGGAAATCCTGGAACCGGAAAAACAACCGTCGCGCGGATTGTAGGCCGAGTGTTTGGAGCCATGGGAGTTCTCAGCAAGGGCCATCTGGTCGAAACCGACCGCTCGGGCTTGGTAGCCGAGTTCGCCGGGCAGACGGGACCAAAAACCAACAAGAAAATTGACGAAGCCCTCGACGGCGTTCTCTTTATCGACGAAGCCTACACGCTCATTTCTTCCGAAGGCGACGATCCCTTTGGCCGCGAAGCCGTACAGACGCTACTCAAACGGATGGAAGACGACCGTAACCGGCTCGTCGTTATCCTGGCCGGATATCCTAACGAAATGCAAACACTTTTGCAGTCGAACCCGGGCCTCTCCTCGCGATTTAGTCGCAATCTCGATTTTGAAGACTACACGGCTTTAGAGCTTTCACAAATATTCGGCATCATGTGCGACAAGAACCACTACCACCTCCAAACCTCCACGCGTGCCAAGGTGAGCTTAGGATTTCATCACCTCTACGAAATGCGAGATCGCCATTTTGGCAATGGTCGCAATGCGCGAAATTTGTTTGAGCACGCAATCCGGCGGATGGCCAATCGCATTGCTGAAATCGCCGAACTTTCTATCCAACAGCTCACCATTCTCGAACCAGAAGATATCGAGTTCCGGAAATTACCGGAACAAGTTTTCGAGCAGCTTGCGACCGACAATCAACTCCGCTTCCATATCACTTGCCCCGAATGCAACCTTGGCAAGGAAGTCCCCGAAAAATATCTCGGCAAAAGAGTCCGCTGTCCAAAATGCGAACACGACTTTGACGCCAACTGGGGAGCCTTTGTGAGAGAGAAAACCTAGCGATTTGTTGACTCATTTCCATTTGGAAAGAATTTTTTGACAGGATGAACAGGATTTTTAGGACAAGGGTTTAGAAAGTAAAAAGCACTAGATCGGTTGATAACAAAGCATGTAGTGTGTGATTTGAAGGAAAAATAAAAAGTAACCCTTCACGGGACAAAAAAGAAAAGAAGAAACACGGAGGCACAGAGAACACCGAGAAAGAAACGGGTGCTGTGACAGCGCTTAGAATTCAGGTGCGAGACACTCGAAGTTATTTGGCAGCAAGTAGTTTTAATGCCTTGAACCTCGGTTTTTATTTTTTTATGACAAAGCACTCGTTTATTCGTTTTCGATAAAAACCGTTCAGAAAAACGATTGAAAAAAACTCCGTGTCCTCTGTGTTTCAAATCCTTTTAATCCGAGTCGCAAATAGCCAGCCAAACTGTTTGAAGAGTGCCACGATTTTAACCGATTAACAAGATTCGACCAAATGATCCCGTGCATCCTGTTTTATCCTGTCAAAACAAAACCACTTTAAGGCAATGGTTCGACAAGGCCACCGTGAGTAAGCAAGTTGCTTCGCATTACCTGTCGTCAAATCCAAGGATTATGATGTGCTGGGCTGCCACAAATCAGACAGCTCTTCTTTCAAATCTTCAAGCAAGGAAAAGGACGTATGAATAGTACGTGGAATTTTTCAGACAGGACTTCTCAAGATGCGGGAACGACAACTCGGCGGGCGTTTTTGCAACGTGGTTCGCTGTTGCTGGTAGGCGCGGCAGCTGCTTGCGGAAAAACGAGGCAGGCAGCGGCAGAAGACGCGATCGAAGGTTCTCCTGTACTGCGAATCGGGCTTCTAACCGACCTCCACTACGCCGACAAGCCACCGGCGGGTACACGACACTATCGCGATACGATACTCAAACTGCGTGAGGCTGTCAGTACGTTCAACACACACCAAGTGAGTATGGCCATCGAGCTAGGCGATTTCATCGATGCGGCTGAGGAAGTTGAGACGGAAATTGGATATCTGAAAACCGTCGAGGCCGAATTTGCCAAGTTCCGAGGCGACCGGCATTATGTCCTTGGAAACCACTGCGTCTATACCTTGACAAAGCAAGAGTTCCAGGAGCACTCGGGCGCCAAAGCAACTTACTATTCATTCGATCAGGGTGAATTTCATTTTATCATTCTTGATGCTTGCTTCCGAAGCGACGGCACCGATTATGGACGTCGTAATTTTGACTGGACTGATACCAATATCCCAGCTAGCCAGTGTGAGTGGCTGACTGCCGACCTCGAGTCGACCGACAAAAAAACGATTGTCTTTACCCACCAGCGACTCGACGTCGAGAATTCCTTCGGAATCAAAAACGCCAAGCAAGTGCGAGCCCTTCTCGAACATTCGGGCAAAGTAGAGGCGGTCTTCATGGGACACAATCACGAGAATGCCTATCAAACAATCAATGGCATCCACTACTGCGTTCTTCGGGCGGTTGTCGATGGGGAAGGATCTGAGAACAATGGCTACTGCCTGCTCGATCTTTTCCAAGACGGCTCGATTCAAGTCAATGGTTTCCGCAAGCAGGAGACGTGGCAATGGAAAAATTCATGAAAAGGTGAGGGGCAAACCAAAGCGTGGGCGAGCGGATTTTTGGATCGTTCAAAAAGGATGTTTTCCGCTGAGTACTTTGACAATTTTCATTTCAGCAATGAGAAATCGTTATTGAAGCTACGATCACGTACCTTCGCAGCTGATGAATTGATCAGAAGCCGTGATCGGTTACGCATTTTCCAACCCCACCTACACTAAATGCGTATGAACCCTAACTTCGCGTGACGCAAAACAATACTTCTTAGTCGCAAAAACTTTGGCGTCCCCGTGTATAATCGTGGTATCACGGAAATTTCGGAATGGGCACACCTGCCGGTCGAGATTCGCCCCTTTCTTTGGTTCAGAGAATGAGCAGCATGTGGCTTCGCAGGTTCAAGCTTTTCGGTAGTAAACGGCGTAGAGCACTCCAAGCCAAGCGTCGCAGGCAGCCCTCGCGGCGTCCGGTGTTCGAGACGCTTGAATCGCGGAATCTGTTAGCGGTTTACTACGTCGATGGAGTGGGGGGCGATGGCCTCGCGGGCGGCGGAAACGATGGCAATGTGGGAACCTCACTTGCAGCACCCTTTCTAACGATTGCCAAAGTCAATACGGTGCTTTCGGCAGGAGATACGGTTCTTGTACGAGGCGGCACTTATAACGAATCGATCGCGCCAATCAATTCGGGCGCCGCTGGCGCGAAGATTACCTACCAAGGCTTCAACGGCGAGATGCCGTTTGTTCTGGGCGATGGTGGAAATAATCCGACGAAGGTGAACGATCGATCGTATATTGTGGTCGACGGATTTGATCTTTCTACGCCGAACTTGACCTACGGCGCTGCGGTGATATTTCGTGGCAGCAACAACGAGCTTCGCAACAGTGTCATTGATAACCCGGCTGTCGTGCCGGGGATGCCCGAGAGCACAGGTGTCTCTCCGCACGACTCTGTGGGCCTTGCCGTTGGCAAGTCGAAGTTCAACTTGCTGGAAAACACCACGGTTACCGGTTGGTGGCTAGGGATTACGGCTGGCGACAACGCCGAGGATCTGATCGTCCGCAACAGCGTGATTGCCGGAAATGTTCATAATCAGATCACCATCGGGCCGCGGCCAGGCATGGGCACGATTAACGATCCCAATCCGCTCCGGCTTCTTTTTGAAGATAATATCATTGGTGGCAGCCTCACTTCCGATGGAATTCAAACCGATGCGAGCGGCCCTGGCGTCGTCAATATGCGCGGGATCATTATACGGGGTAACACGTTTTATTTTCTCGGCGAAAATGCCCTCGATTTCAAATCGGGGGGCGACATCGTCGTCGAAAACAATATTTTTGTGGCCTCTTTAGGAGACAACGATGGCAATGGTGTTAGGAGTACGTCATCGGGCAATACGACCGAACGCCTTCAAGGAGCGATTGCGAAGGGAACCAATCAAGGGAGTGGGCCGGTTATCATCCGCAATAATGTTTTCTATGACAATCTCACCGGCTTCGCCAGCGCTGCAGAAGATTGGAAGGCCTACAACAATACGTTCGTGGCCAACAATCGGGATGCGTTCGGCTGGGATAGCTCCTTCGTGGATAGTACGCCTCCGGATAACTTCCTTGGGTTCCGCGTCAATTTCTCCGACAGCCTGTACATGAACAACATTGTCGTCGATCAAAACGATGCGGAAGTCTCCATAGGGAATCTGAACAGCGGCGTTCCGATCACAATCAACAACAACCTCTACGACAATGTTTCAGGAAGTCCAACATTCATCAACGATTCCTCAACGATGAATTTTAGCCAGTGGCAAGCCTACCTGGCGACCTTCACGAACTCCACCGGCAGAGAGCAAGATTCTCTGGTCGCCGATCCATTATTTGTGAATGTGCCCCGTTCCGCTTCGACCTTTCCTTTTTTCAATTACACCGAGGCAGTCGTTGGCGACCCGGTCTACGCGCCGGTACTTACGTTTGACGACCTGGCGACTTGGTTTCCGTACGATTTCAGCCTGCAAGCCGGTTCGCCTGCCATCGATGCGGGCGGCTTTTTGACCAACACCACTAATGCGGGTAATAACAGCACGACCCTCCAAGTGGGCGACTCGCGACTCTTTACCGACGGCTTCGGTATCGCCGGCGAAGGAGATACGATTCAAATCGGTTCCGAGACGCCCGTTTTGATTACTTCGATCAACTACGCAACCAATACCCTCACGTTGGCCGAAGCCCGGACTTGGTCCAATGGGGCTAATGTCGGCTTCCCTTATAGTGGCAGCGCGCCGGACATCGGTGCGTTTGAATTCACCGCCAACCTCATTGGCGATTTTGAGCCCGATGGCGATGTCGATGGCGACGACCTGAACCTCTGGGAAATCGGTTTTGGGACGCCCAGCGGCGCGGTACTTTCCGACGGCGATGCCGATGGTGACCAGGATGTCGACGGCTACGATTTTCTTGCTTGGCAAAGAAATTTTGGCGAAACGACTATCCCCAATCCTTCACCCACCGCGTTGAACGATTCTTACAGCACCTCGCTAGACACTCTGCTTACGGTCTCCGCTGCAACCGGCGTTTTGGCCAACGATGTCGACGCGGACCCGCTCGCAGCGGTACTCGTTTCAGGCCCGACCGACGGAAATCTTACTTTACAATCAGACGGCTCGTTTACCTATACGCCTGACATCGGCTTTAGCGGCTCCGATAGTTTTACGTATGTCGCCAACGATGGCACAAGCAGTTCCAACCTCGCCACGGTGACCCTTGGCGTAGATTTGGCCTCCTATGAAGACGCGGTCCTCGCGCTCAATCCGATTTCCTACTGGCGTTTGGGCGAAACGGCAGGCACGGCTGCCGTGGATCAGATCGGAGTGAGTAACGGCACCTATACCGGGGGCGTTGCGCTCGGCCAGACGGGAGCCATTTCGGCCGACGCCGACCTAGCAGCCGGCTTCGATGGCTCGGACGACTATATCGAAATCTCGCACGACAATGCTTACCTACTAGATAGCGGCTCGGTTTCTTTTTGGTTTAAGACCAACAACACGGCGCAAATCGGCAAGATTGTTACGAAAGACGCCAATGGTTTTGGCACGGGAGGACAGTTTGCGGTGGGAGTGACGGGCGGGATCGTCGATGTCCGCCTCCAAAGCGCCGCGCAAAGCTTTGAGCTGTTTTCGACCTCCACCATCGCAGCTGATGTGTGGCAGAATGTCGTATTCAACTTTGGCCCAGGCGGGATGCAGCTCTATTTGAACGGCCAGCTTGAAGCGAGCGATTCCTACGCGGGCGGCTTAGGTAACACTTCGGGCGGTGCCGGGAACTTTGAACCGTGGGCATTGGCGGCGCATAGCGGGTTCAGCGATCCGGGCGTCGTCACGCCGTTGGGCCAGTTTTTCGAGGGCCAGATCGACGAAGTTGCCCTGTTCAACGCGACGCTCAGCACCACTCAAGTGCAAAATCTGTACGTCGCGGGGACGGCTGCTGTTTCGTCACGCAGTCAGTCAAGAATCCAGCCTTACGCAGGCAATCCGTTCTACTGGCAATATGAGGGAGAGCCCCTCCTGCTGCTAGGCGGAGGCGACAACGACGACATTCACAACTGGACGGGCACTCAGCTAACGAACCAACTCGATCTGCTTGTCTCGAAAGGCGGCAACTTCATCCGCGACGTCGTCAGCTCGAATGACAACTTCACAGGCGACTATGCCTTCGAGCAAATCAGCCCAGGCGTCTACGACCTGAACCAGTGGAACGAAACGTGGTGGAGCAACCTAGACAATCTGCTCAGCGAGACTCAGCAGCGAGATATTATCGTCTCCTTCGAGATTTGGAACGCCTTTGCCTTCTCGGATGTTCTCTGGAATAATCCCTGGAGTAGCTCTCCTTGGAACCCCCAAAACAATATCAACTACACGCAGGCCGGGACGGGCATTCTGGAATCTTGGGGTGTCCATCCTTCGCAAGGGAACAGCCCGTTCATCGGAACGGTTCCAGGCATGGGCAGCAACGGAGTGGTACTCCCTTACCAAGAAGCGTTTGTCCGTGAATTCATCCAGCGGACATTGCCCTACGATAACGCTTTGTACGTGATTCAGAATGAGTCGAATGCCGACTTTCTGTGGTCGGACTACTGGGCGACTGTGATGCAGAATGAAGCCAGCTTGGCTGGGGAAGAAGTCGAGATCGCCGACATGCGTGACCCGTGGAACCTGACCGATGCCGAACACGAGTATCCCATTGATCGGCCCAATCTGTACACGTTCATTGAAATTTCGCAAAACAACCAAAATCCATTCGGCGGCGGACAAAGCAGTTTGGCTGATCAGGCGCACTACAATAATATCCAGTACATTCGAGACAACCTCCTGAACGCCACGACCCTAGGAGGCGGTGCACCGGTCATTCGACCGATGAACAACGTCAAGATTTACGGAGCGGACACCAACACGTTCGATCCTGGTAGTAGCGATCAACGCGGCACCGAGCGATTCTGGCGTAATGTATTTGGCGGTGCCGCCAGCGTGCGACTCCACCGCCCCAGTTCCGGACTGGGACTTGGTACCGTTGCACAAGCAAACATCCTCAGCGCGCGAATGGCGACCGACGCGATCGACATTTTTTCTGCTGTGCCGGATAACAGCCTGCTCTCGAATCGATCGAACGACGAAGCGTATCTGCTGGCCGCCGGTTCGGGCGAAGAGTATACCGTCTACTTTCCAGGAGACGCCAATGGCAGCGTGGTACTTGATGTGGCTAACGCACCTTCCAACTGGAGCTTGCAGTGGCTTGAGGTCGACTCCAGCACTTGGGGCAGCACCACCTTGCTAGGCGACGCGAATACCTTCTCGCTCCAGCGTCCAGGTAGCGGTCAGTGGGTTGCCATTGTTGCTGCCGGCTCGGCGCTCGAGCTTGCCTCGGACGCTCCTGTCCTCGAAGAGGCTGCTGCGATCAACACGATCCCGCAAGATCTCATCGACGTAGCCTCTGCGTACTGGATTCCGAGGGGAGCCGATGCGGCGAAACTAGCCAATCTGAACATTCAAGTGGGCGACCTGAGCGGCAACTTCCTTGGCGTGGCATATGCGAACAGCGACACCATCTTCATCGATTCCAATGCGGCGGGCCGTGGCTGGTTCGTGGATGAGATGCCTTGGGACGACGTGTTTTACAGCGAAGGGGAGTTCGATGGCGAGGGACCGCTGGGCGTTGATCTCTTGTCGGTGCTGAGCCACGAAATGGGACACTTACTGGGCATGGAACACGGCAAGGAGAGTTCTGTCATGGGAGAGTCTCTTGCGGTTGGCACTCGGAGCACCGACCTGCTGGACGCCGTCTTTGCTGATTTTTAAGATGACATGCATAAGAACTCAACTACCACCCGCTGAAGCAGGTGGGTTTGAAAGTTTCGTGAGCTACGGACTGAAAGTCCTTCACTCACGAGGGTAGCACCGACAGTCGTTCGCAAAAAACATTGCCTGCGGGCACACTTACTCGAACGATTGTCGGTGGGCGCAGCACAAGAGGCCAGTCACCTCGAACTCCTCTCGTGCTGCGCACACCGACACGAGTCCGAGCAGAG
>JAJRSE010000073.1 GCA_024278955.1 Planctomycetota bacterium
CCGCCAACATCACATGCTCACGCATATCGATCGAATAGGCTTCCATTCCTGAGACTCCACTGAAATTCCCCTCCCTGCAAAACGACTACTAGGATAAACTATTCTTGGCGGAACACGCGAGAGTGATTTGCTCTAGTAAGGGCCTCATTCCATTCCCAGACGTTGCCGCTTTGGTCGAAGGTTCCGTAGGGACTCGTAGTGGCGGTGTAGGCTCCAACGTCGGTAAATGGATTGGTGCTGTTATTCCTCGGGAAAAAGTAGTTTGCCGCCGACGGGTCGTTGCCTGGCTTGGCGCTCGCAGGGGGCGTATCGCTGCCGTTGGCATAGTCGAAGTAGACGCCTGATGGATCGTAGTAGGCCGCCTTGTACCACTCGTCTTCCGACGGAAGAAAGTACGTTGCGCCGGCGTCGCGCGTAACACTCGGGCCATTGCTTGGTGGAAGTGCCGTACCGTCGCCGAGCAGTGTATAGGCACCGCTCTCGGTACCCGTTCCATCGGTTGGTTGCCCATTGTCTAGCCAGTTGATGAACCGGACCGAATCATACCAAGTAACCCAGGTAACCGGGTTTTGCTCGCGGCCTGCTTGGGCGATGTAGCGGGCACCGTCGGTGGTGCCCGTGTTCTCAATGCCACCGAAGTTGCCCGCCATCAATGGGGTAAACAAACCGAGCGAGTTGGCAGCAGTCGCGTCGACCGCATTCAGAAATTCGGTGTACTGGGCGTTGGTGACTTCGGTCTTGCTGATACGGTAGGTATAGGCGACGGCACCGAAGCCCGTTGTGTCTGCCGCATTACCGGCGTTGCCAACGGTGGCCCAGTCGAATGTGACCGGGGCCGCGTGCGCTGTTGAAAAACAGCAGAATGTGATCGCTACGATTGCCAAAGTGGTGACGGTCTTCATACAGTAGTGTCCTTTTCAAAAGTGAGAAATGGGAAGTGGACTCCAACAAGCGGCCAATGCACGAAAAAACCCGCATTGCCAGATTCTCTCCACGGCCAAGCGGTCGTGCGAAAAAGAATCTTGCAATACGGGGTCTATCGTTAGCGTTTGCCCAAATACTAGAGGAGGTTCAATCAACCCCGGCTATTGTAGTCAAGAAGAAGAAGAAGAAGAAGAAGAAGAAGAAGAAGAAGAAGAAGAAGAAGAAGAAGAAGAAGAAGATTTTTCGGAACTTCTTCTGGTAGCCGCGGGGGAGGGAACGGTCTGCTTTGCGCTCCACTTATCGTAACTCAGGAAATAGTCGTAAGTTACGTCGAGAGCGAGTTAAGTCCTGTGATGATTGGCGGCAGATTACGCAGTTGGACGATGCTTGTTGATTGGGCCAGGGCTGAAGCCGCGGCAGCGATAAGACCCGTGAACGGGCCTAATTGTCGTTGTGGCGGCAGCGTACCCCGGCATGAATGCCGGGGCTATTACCGCTGCGCGGGAACGGACCATGAATGGCCCAAGGATAAAGGGTTAACTTAGCAATCTCCTCCGCATCAACAATCCTACTGTAGCCAACGCTCCTAACAGCATCGTATTTGGCTCAGCAACAGAGGGAACCACGGGCGTTGTGCATGTGGGACGGGTTCGCCTCTCAAGCCGCGTCGACTTTTCTAATTGTCTCCTCTTTCTCGAACAGCCCTGCAATATACTCGGCTGCTCGCTCGGAGGCTCCGCCTTGGGCCACTCGGTTTTTGAGGTCTTCGAGTGCTTGTCGTCGGTTTCCGTAGGCTTGGGGGTCGGTGAGCCAGTGGACCACATGAGCCGCCAGTTCGTTGGTACGGTCGCCCATGGTTAGGTATTCGGGCATCAAGACGTGCTGATCGCGTGGGTCGGCCGGGTCGTAGATGCCAGCCGATCGGTCGTCGAAGGGGTCGTTTGCGGTTAACAGGTTGACTAGCGTGATGTAACGCACTTTGCGAAGCGCCCATTGCACGACGTATCCGACGCGCGAAATTTGGTAAAGGATTGCCGCAGGCTTGGTGTGGTAGAGCAACTCGAGCGATACCGAGCCAGAACAGGCGAGACAACACTTGGCTGCTTGGATAAGTTCGGGAGTTTTTCCGACGTAGATGTCGACTGGTTGGCCACTCTGCTGGACAAACTCTTCGACCATTTCGCGCTGCGACTGCTTGAAGACTGCGACTGCGAAACGAGCCTCTGGAACACTTTTTCGGATACGCTTTGCCGTTTTGAGGAACTCAGGCAGGTTACTGCGTACTTCTTGAGTTCGCGAACCGGGGAGAATCGTCACCAATGGTTGCGAGGGGCTCTCGATCTGCTTGAGAAACTGAGGGTCAAGCTTTCGAGAACGTAATTCGTCGAAATAGGGATGGCCCACGAAGGTTGCGTGACAGCCGCGATCGCGGAACCATTTTTCTTCAAAGGGCAACTTGCAAAGTACGTGGTCGACAAACCGGCGCATCTTGCTGACTCGCCAACCGGCCCAGGCCCAAAGTTGCGGTGTACCGTAATAAACAACGGGGATGCCTGCCGCTTTTGCTTTGCGAGCGATCCACCAATTGAACCCCGGGTAGTCGATCAGGATGACCATGTCGGGGCGTTGGGTTTGGAAGTAATGATCGGCGTCGGCGAGAAGCCTCAAGAACGTGCGAATGTTCCAGAGCACTTGTGCGACCCACATGACGGCCAACTGGGTGAGGTCGGCATGAAGATGGCAACCGGCGTCGGCCATCTTGGGTCCGCCGTAGCCGACGAACTGCCAGTCGGGGTTGCGAGCGCGCAATGCACGAATGAGATTTGCGCCGTGCAAGTCGCCGCTTGGCTCGCCAACCGAAAAGAAGATTTGCATCCTTGAGAACCTTCGCTCGAGAAAAATTTCCTGACGTTGTTCTTGAATCGGTGCGAAGTATGGCAAATTGGGGGATTCGGCGAAAGTTCAGTTAGAAGCTGGCTACTGTAAGCCTTTTATGCTCCCGGGGTTTTGATAGCCACGAAGAGCCCAGCGCGGTCGCCGGCCGCAAGCAAAGCCATAGCCATAGCCATAGCCACAAAAAACACGAAAAAAGAGAAAGAACAGCCCTGTCGACAGTTCCGTCTCTTTGTCAATTCCCAGGATTTTTGTAAAGCAAAACGGCTAATTCGACTGCTTTTTGTGTTTCTTGTGACCATTGGAAATTTGCGTGCCGTGCGAATATTTCAACCGTTAGTAACACGAAAAGAAAAGCGGTAGGGATTGAGTCCTTCATTTAATTTCTGTGTTTTTCGTGGCTATTTATTTTGGGAGACGGACCGCGTGGCGGGCCGTTTATTGTTGTTTTTGTAGTAGCAGTTCTAGGTAGCCTCGACGTTCGACGTTGGTGAGGCCTAATTCGGCGGCTAGGGTTGCTAGGGCAGTGCGTGCTTCGTCGAGTTCTGATTCTTGGTCGACGGCGATCTCTAGTTCGACGAAGGTGCCGACGTTTTGGACGTTGTCTGCGGCTAATTCGATTTTGTGCAGGCCTCGTTCGAGATGGCTAATCTGTCGGGATTTGGAAACTTCAGAGACTTGCTTGAAGCCGAGGGCTTGGAGCAGCTGGTCGCAGCTTTTGGCGCCGGAGTCGCCGGCGGCGAAGTCGAATTCGATTTCGCGACGCGTCTTGGTTGTCGCATCAAGCTTTGGGCCTTTGTAGGTGATGAAGTTTTGGTCGCCGACGCGCCGGATGCGCAGCGCCTCGTCGGTCGCGGCAAAGTCTCGCGTGGGATGGGCGTAGTAGGTGTCGACCTGTAGGACGGTGCCGGCCTCGATGCCGCCGAGCTTTGAAAACTTTTGACGAATCTGTTCGGGGTCGGCAACGCGGTATTTTTGTTCAACTTCGTAAGGCATTTTTTTAGGCTGTCGGGGAGGGGGATAAATATTCTGAGTCGCTGAATTTTCTTCCAGGCTCGATTTTCTCGGCTACTTCTTTTGCGTCGAGGGCGAAGAGGGGGCTGATCTCGATGTTTGTTCCCTCTGCGAGGTGTGCCCCGGCGGCTTCGAGCCAGCGGCGGTGTTGGGCGAACATCATTTGGTGGACGTATTGCTCGGTATCTTTTTCGGCGTCTGGAGCGTTTTTGAGCGGGGCGAAGCAATCTTGCTCGGGGTACTCGACCACAATCGGACGTTTTGCTTCGGGAAGCAGGTCGAAAATAAATCGCTCGAATTTCAGGGCGTTTGGTTTCTCGGGCACAACCTGGTTGCCGGCAGCGTCAAGACATGGAACTTTCTTCTGGGCGATATGAAATGGCAACGAGCTTTTTAGTTCGAGCGACCGCTGGAGCAAGTCGCGATCGAAGATATGAACGGCGATACTGCCGGCCCAGAATTTCAAGCTGCCATCGGAGTTGCGTAGTTCGGCAACGTCGTCGGGGAGGTCGCTGTATTCGATGACGTGGAGTCGGTCGTCGATCATGGCAAAGTTGCCCAATTTGTCTTTGGGTTCTGTTTTTGCTACTGCGAGTGATGTGAGCTCGGATTTTGCTGCCAGGTGATAGCCAATTAACTCGGCATCGCCGACGGGGACGATTGGGTTGTCGACTTGGAAGTAAAAGAGCTGTCGGATGCCGCGGGCTTTCATGCGATCGATCGCGCCGCTTGCTTTGAGCGCTGCGACGGTGCCGCCATGGCCGTCGGGGCTTAGGAAGAGACCATCTTTTTCGGCGAGGAGGAGCTTGCCGGTTTCGATATCAACGGCTGGCATGGTGCCTTGGCAAAAGACGAGTAGGTCGGACTCGTCGAGACCGAATCGGTTGTTCTCCTCCAGAAATTGCACGGTCTGTTCATGCGTGGCTGGGCTGGTCATGAGATAAAGCGGCACGGCGACGCCGTAGCGTCGGCCTAGGGCGCGTACTTTTTCGATATGGATTTGCAGCAGCGACGCAGAAGAGAGTGGCCCGATGGGATATAAACTTTTCGGAAGATCGAATCCAAGGCGAGTGCCCTGCCCTCCTGCGGTAAGCAGGACGCCAACTTCGCCGGCGCGTAGCGATTCGACTCCGCGTCGACGTGCTTCGTCAGGGGTGACACCTAGCTCGCCGCCGGTGCCTTGCTCGCGTTCTGCGGTACGAACGGCGGGGGGCGGAGTGGCGCGGCGCGAGAGTTCGGCCCAATCGGGCTGGTCGAGGTTGCCACGGTAGAGCGAATCGATCCGCGAAAAATCGATGGCGGCAATCTGTCTGGCGAGACGATCTCTTCCGGAATCTGAAATTTCGTCCCAGAAGTCAAGCAGGTGCTGTTGTCCGAAGGGTTCGAGTTGAGCGGTAAGCTCTTGTTTCTGCTCGGTTAAAGTCATTCAAAAAATCCACTTCTGCTGAACCCAGACGTAGGCAAGGAGGCAAAGTGCGGGAAACATGACAAAGATGATGCCGTAGGTGATGACCGAAGTCCAGAAGTTACGTGGCCAGCGAGCCATGGGAGAGCCTTTTTGAAAGCGGAAAGCGGAGTGGGGAAAGCGGAAGGTTGGAGGTTCGGCGTGTGTGGGATATTCGGCCGTTGCTCCTGGCTTTTGCTTTCTAAGGGCTTGTTATTATCGCTAACAGAAGAATCTAGGGCTAGAGGGCAGTTGCAAAAGCGGCGGTCGTGCATTTTTGGCAAAAATGCCGGCTGAATAGGCTTTCTATTTTCGCTCCAGGATAATTGCAAAGTCAGAAACAAAGGCCAATAAATCTAGCCACAGAGATCACAGAGAACACCGAGTGCTAGAAACAAAGGTTTCTCTGAGTCCTCTGTGATCTCTGTGGCAAATTTCTTTCTTCTTTTCGCGACTTTGCAATCGTCCTGATTTTCGCTCTCGCCCGCTTTCGGATTTCGACTTTCCGCTCTATACTGTGTGATTCGATTCTTTTGAGTGGCGACCTAAATTTATCAGGAGACTTTTTCGTGGCATCTGGAAAATACCTCTTCACTAGCGAAGCGGTCAGCATGGGGCATCCCGACAAATTGGCTGATCAGATCTCGGATGGCGTATTGGACGCCCTGTTCGCTCAAGATCCGATGAGTCGTGTTGCTTGCGAGACCATGGTAACGACCGGCGTGGTGGTGGTGGCAGGCGAAATTACGACGGAAGCCACGGTCGACATGCAGTCGATCGTCCGTGATGTGATTCGCGAAGTCGGCTACACGGAAGCCAGCATGGGTATCAGTGCCGACCATTGTGCCGTGATGATTGCGATTGACGAGCAAAGCCCTGATATTGCGATGGGCGTAAACGACGATGCCGACACGGGCAAAGATGTCGGCGCCGGCGACCAAGGTTTAATGTTTGGCTATGCTTGCAACGACACGCCCGAGCTGATGCCGCTGGCGATCTCGCTTTCGCACAAGATTCTTAATCGGCTTACTGAAGCCCGCCAGAACAACGAAGTCGACTGGCTGCGTCCTGATAGCAAAAGCCAAGTGACGATTGAATACGACGGTTTTACTCCCGTGCGAATCGATACGGTGGTTGTTTCGACGCAACATGCGCCGGAAGTTAGCAACGAAGAGATTCGTAAATTCATTATCGAAGAGATTATCAGGCCCGAGCTGCCAGAAGACTTGGCCGGCGGCGAGATTACTTATCACATCAACCCGACCGGACGATTCGTGGTGGGGGGACCTCATGGCGACTGCGGGCTGACTGGCCGCAAAATTATCGTCGACACGTACGGCGGTTGGGGCCGACATGGCGGCGGAGCCTTTAGCGGCAAAGACCCAACGAAGGTTGATCGAAGTGCTGCTTACATGGCCCGCTATGTTGCGAAGAATATCGTGGCGGCAGGGCTGGCCGATCGGTGCGAAGTGCAGTTGGCGTACGCGATTGGCGTTTCAGAGCCTGTCAGCATTCGTGTTGATACCGAAGGCACGGGCAACGTAGATGACGATAAGATCTGCGAAGCGGTGCGGAAAGTGTTTCCGCTGAGCCCGTCGGGGATTATCAAGCATCTTGACCTGCGTCGTCCAATTTACCGCAAAACGGCCGCCGGTGGGCACTTTGGTCGTACTGAACCCGAGTTTACTTGGGAGAAGACGGATAAAGTTGACGAGTTGGCCGCGGCATTGGGCCAGACGGTTGCTGCCTCGTAGTAGGGGCTGCACCCGCTGTAGCTAGCAGTGCAGAATGGCATGGCTTGGGGGCGACCGCGTGAGTATGCTTCGCGGTTGACCGATCCGTCGTCATCACGGGAGCTTCGCTTGCACTGATGTCTGCAAGACCTTTGCCACTACCGCCTGTCGAGCTACTCACCAGAGACGACTTTCTCGCGCGCCCCGACCGCTTGGCTCTGGGCGTGACGTCGGTGATTACGCTAATTGCGTTACTTAATGCGATTGGCTTGCTTGCAGCCTTGGGCCGAATTTTCAGTCCCTTGGGTGGCGGTTTGCCTCTGGTTGCGATGTTGCCGGCAGCGATGCTGACAACGGCAACCGTGTTTTCGATTCGCGTTGTTTGGCGAAGGCTATTTCCGCTAGAAGAACAGCCCTCGATTGAAGATAGCCCGTCGGTCTACGATTGGGATGCAGTGGTCGGTTGGGGCTGTTCGTCGGCCTTAATTTTGATAGCGGTTGGATGTTGTTACCCGGCGAGCTTTACGAGCGATTGGCTCATTTGGCTTCCGGCACTGGTAGCAGACCAGTTTTTGCGGCAGACATTTTTTGATGCGGGAGAGCCAACTCGTTTGTTGGACCCCGATCTGATTGAATTCGATAGAGAACGCGACGAAGAGCTTGCGGCAACACTTGCGTTTCGTTCAGACGAGGATTTTGAATCGGCCTTGTGCGAAGCTTCTTCGATCGAAGATCGAGCCGACGGCGCCGAACAAATTGTTCAACGGCTCTACCGAGTTCGCGACGAACAAGGGCAAGAGGTTGTCTACGGGACGGTGCGAGCCGATTTCAAAGCAGGCCAGCGCACGGCGGTAGTGCATGTGGGGTTTTGTCCGCCGCTTTCTCATGTTCCCAAAATTGAAGCCGAGTCGTTGCCTGGTTCTCCCAGCCGGATCAAGATCGTTCAAGCGCTGGCCCACGGCACAAGATTGGACGTCCGGTTGCCTGCCCCGGCCGAGAGCGACCGGCATGTTTGGATCGATATGGCTGCGACGCCGGCGGGCTAAGCTTGTGCTTTGTCCTACAGCAAAGTCATTTGGACGAAATTATTGAACCACGACGGAACGACGGAAACTACGAAAAATGCCCGTAGTTTCGTAGTTCCGCCGTGGTTCATTTTTTTATTTCTGGGTCGATTGCGTTACTGATTTTTGACTTTTCGGTTCGCCTGTTTCCCCCTACCAAACCGTTGTGGCATCCCCCAATTGGACTATAATCAGCGGGTTCTATTGCACTTCTTTTGGCGGAGGGGACGTATGTCTCGGCAGGATCGTTTTAGCTGGTTTTCTACTAATTCCACGAGACAGCACCGGCGACGCAGGGCCAAGTCGGCTTGTCGCACACTTGGCCGCTGCTTGGGTCGCCGGCTGCATGTCGAACAGCTCGAAGATCGGCGGATGCTGGCGGTCATTACGGTCACGTCGCTGGCCGACAATCTCTTTGCCGACGGAGAAGTGACCCTCCGCGAAGCGATCGTAGCGGCGAATACGAATCTCGCTGTGGGCGACGCACCGGCCGGCAGCGTGGGTGCCGATACGATTGAATTTTCTGCGGCTCTTTCCGGCGATACGATCATCCTCGGCGGCCTGGAGTTGGCGATCACCGAGGCACTCACGATCGACGCCACGGCGCTGGCCAATAACGTGACGATCGACGCCGACAATGCCTCGCGCATCTTCAACTTCACCGCCACCACGGGCGACCTCACACTCTCCGCCCTGACGATCACCGGCGGCCTGACCATCGCAATCGGCGACGATGGCGGCGGCATCCGCTTCGACTCCGACGGCACACTAACGATTAACAGCAGCACCGTCAGCGGCAACAGCACCACCACGGGGTTTAGTTCCGCTGGAGGCGGCATCTACACATCTTCCGGCGCAGTGACGCTCACGGACAGCACCGTCAGCGGCAACAGCAGCGGTGGCGATGGCGGCGGCATCTTCACGTTTTCCGGTACTGTGACGCTCATCAGCAGCACCGTCAGCGGCAACAGCAGTGGTGGCGATGGCGGCGGCATCCGCACGTTTACCGGCGATGTAGTGCTCACGGACAGCACCGTCAGCGGCAACAGCAGCACAGGTTCTTCTGCCGATGGCGGCGGCATCTTCACGGCTTCCGGCAATGTGACGCTCACGGGCAGCACCGTCAGCGGCAACAGCAGCGGTGATGCTAGCGGCGGCATCTTCACGTCTTCCGGTACTGTGACGCTCACCAGCAGCACCGTCAGCGGCAACAGCAACGGTGGTGGCATTGGCGGCGGCATCCGCACGTTTGACGGCGATGTAGCGCTCACGGACAGCATCGTCAGCGGCAACAGCAGCGGTGAGGCTGGCGGCGGCATCTCCACGTCTTTCGGCGATGTAGTGCTCACGGGCAGCACCATCAGCGGCAACAGCACCACAGGTTCTTCTGCCAATGGCGGCGGCATCTTCACGGCTACCGGCAATGTGACGCTCACCAGCAGCACGGTGACGGGGAATTCGGCGGTGGGGGCGGGGGGCGGAGTCTACGTTTTCAACGCCGCCGGCAACCCAATGCTGACGATTACCAACTCGATCGTCGCCGGAAACACGGCCGGCGGTGCGGGACCCGATTTGGTGCCCGATCCCGACAGCACGCTCAACGTCAATTTCAGTCTCATTGGCGACACCACCGACTCGGGCATCACCGCCGGCACCGGATCAGGAAACATTCTCGATGAATTGGCCCTGCTCGGCTCGCTGGCCAATAACGGCGGCCCCACGCTCACCCACGCGCTGCTGGCCGGCAGCCCGGCGATCGACGCGGGCGATCCAGGTTTCACCTCACCACCCAACTTCGATCAGCGCGGAGCGCCGTTCGTGCGTGGGGTCGGTGCTCGCATTGATATGGGTGCGTATGAGCGACAAACCGTGGCCGGGATGAATCTTACGGTCGATACCAATGTCGACGAGAGCGACGGCAACTACAGCGCGAGCGACCTCAGCTTGCGCGAAGCTGTGGGACTGGCCAACGGCAGCATCGGCGTCGACACGATTACGTTTGCCGCAGCCCTTTCTGGCGGGACGATCATTCTCGGCGGCACTGAATTGGAGATCTCCGGCACACTCACGATCGACGCCACGGCGCTGGCCAATAACGTAACGATCGACGCCGACAACGCCTCGCGCGTCTTCAACTTCACCGCCACCACGGGCGACCTCACGCTCTCCGGCCTGACGATCACCGGCGGCCAGACCATCGGAGTAATCGACGATGGCGGCGGCATCCGCTTCCTCTCCAACGGCACGCTAGCACTTAACAACAGCAGCGTTAGCGGCAACAGTACCACGGGATCTGCTGCCGATGGCGGCGGCATCTATGCGAATTCCGGCGCTGTGACGCTCACGAGCAGCACCGTTAGCGGCAACGACAGCACGGGAAATTATTCCACTGGCGGCGGCATCCGCACGATTTCCGGCACTGTGACGCTCACGGGCAGCACCGTTAGCGGCAACACCGCCACGGGAACTTTTGCCCCTGGCGGCGGCGGCATCAGCACGTCTTTCGGCGCTGTGACGCTCAACAGCAGCACGGTGACGGGGAATTCGACGGCGGGGGCGGGGGGCGGGATCTCCGTCTCTAACTCTCTCTTCAACCCAACGCTGACGATTTCCAACTCGATCGTCGCCGGAAACACCGATAACGGCACGGCTGCCGATCTGAGGCCCGATCCTGACGGAGCGCTCAATGTCAATTTCAGTCTCATTGGCAATACCACCGGCTCGGGCATCAACGCCGGCACCGGAACAGGAAACATTCTCAATCAACCGGCTCTGCTCGGCCCGCTCGCCAACAACGGCGGGCCCACGCTCACCCACGCGCTGCTGGCCGGCAGCCCGGCGATCGATGCGGGCGATCCGGCGTTCGATCCCAATGCCTTCACGCCGGCACTTGTCAACGACCAGCGTGGCACCGGATTTGACCGTGAGGTTGGTGGGCGTATCGACATCGGAGCGTACGAATTACAAACGGCTGTGAACTCGGCCGATTTCGATACGGATGGCGACATCGATGGTTTTGATTTTCTCACTTGGCAACGCGGTTTTGGCACACCCATCGCCACTCCAGCCGACGGCGATGCGAATAACGACAATAACGTCGATGCCGCCGACTTGGGCATTTGGGAAAGTCAATTTGGCGGGCCCGCTCCGTTGGCAGCCGTTAGTAGCCAGACGTCCGAGGTCAGTAGTCAGTTATCAGCCGTCGCTGCGCCGCCGGCTGAAACGGCTGCGGCACGAGCTCCGGCCGTTAGCCAACGTGCCGAGTTGATCGATGCGGCGATAGCGATCGAGTCGATCCGTGGTGGCCAAGTTCCAGAATCGCTGTCGTTTGTCGAAGAGCCTGCCTTTGTCGAGACCTACGCTGACCGCGTCTTCGCTGTCGAGGCCATCGTACCGGCGGTCGCGTTTGCTGATGAGCATGAACTGTTCGACGCCAATTCTGGCGGAGTCGATAAAGCCGAAACCTCGTGGCTGAGCGATAAATTGCTGGAACGCGTGTTTGGCTGATTCGGGTGGCTCCGACAGTCGTTCGGAGTTGACGTTCCAGGAGGTTTTGGCACGCTTGCAAGCAGGAAGCCCTCTTGTGCTGCGCGCACTGCCCGCGACTTCCCCCTTTCTCGGCTCTCCGACTCACATTGTGAGTCCAGCCGAGCCGCAGTATAATTCGCGCCGTGCCATGATTTAGGCAGTTTGAGCTGTCCAGCCGCTCAATACCAATTAACGAAGCGAGGAGATTTGTCTACCATTCCCAAAGTTGCCTTGAGAGTTGGCCTCGGTGAAGATACCCATCGTTTGGCACCCGGCGGACCGCTGCGGCTTGGCGGGGTGGATATCCCGCACGATCGCCATGCGGTTGGCCATAGCGATGCCGATGTGTTGCTGCATGCGGTGACGGACGCATTGTTGGGCGCAGCCGGTTTGCCAGACATTGGCGAGCAGTTTCCCAATACCGATTCGGAAAACAAAGACCGCGACTCGGCCGAGATGCTGCGGCTGGCCTACGAACAAGTTCGGGCAGCAGGTT
Source organism: Planctomycetota bacterium (assembly GCA_024278955.1). GTDB lineage: Bacteria > Planctomycetota > Planctomycetia > Pirellulales > Lacipirellulaceae > Bythopirellula. The sequence goes on from JAJRSE010000073.1 coordinate 12,097, forward strand.
ACGAAGTGGTGAATCTCGACTGCGTTGTTTCGGCCGAAGCGCCGCGACTCTCGCCGCATAAGGAGGCGATGCGAGAGCGGATCGCGGCGGTTCTTGCGATCGACGTCAATCAAGTCAACCTAAAAGGCAAAACGGGCGAAGGCGTTGGGCCGGTTGGCGAAAAGCGGGCGATCGAGGCACGGTGTGTCGCGTTGCTCGCAAGAGAAAATTGACACTCCGGCGATTCGTTGAATCGCGGCTAGACTCATTTGCTTACAGTTTTTTACATCAAAAATCAAAAATCTCCGATCAAACATGCCTACCACTGAAGTGAAAAGCGAAATGACTGCACTCTCTCCGGCGCACCCATCGCTCCAGATTTACAATACGCTGACCAAACGCAAAGAACCGTTTCAAACGGTCGAGCCGGGCAAGGTTGGCATCTATCTTTGCGGGCCGACGGTTTATGACAAGGCGCATATTGGCCACATGGTCGGGCCTGTGATTTTCGATTGCATCAAGCGATACCTTGTTTATTGCGGTTACGAGGTGACCTGGGTCGTAAACATTACGGACGTCGACGACAAGCTGATAGCGAAAGCCTACGAACGGGGTATCTCGATGCTTGAGGTCGCCGAAGAAAACATCGCCGACTACAACGGCAATCTCGCGGCTCTGGGGGTCGATCAGATTGACCACTTCCCTCGTGCGACCGAGTGTATGGACGAGATCATTGCGATTATCGAGTCGCTGGTTGAACAAGGGTTTGCTTACGAGTCGGAAGGCGACGTCTATTTTGATGTCGGCAAAGACGCCGGCTATGGGAAGCTTAGCAATCGCACGGTCGACGCAATGCAAGGCGAAGGCGGAGGGACGGCTTCGCGGAAGCGAGGGCTTGCCGACTTTGCACTCTGGAAATCGGCCAAGCCTGAGGAACCCTCCTGGGATAGCGTCTGGGGCAAAGGGCGGCCTGGCTGGCACATTGAATGCTCGGCGATGAGCAAGAAGCTGCTCGGCGAAACTTTTGATATCCATGGTGGCGGGCTCGACTTGGTTTTCCCGCACCACGAAAACGAAATTGCGCAAAGCGAATGTTGCCACCGCAAGCCGATGGTGACGTATTGGGCCCATAACGGGTTGCTCCGAGCGTCCAATGCGACCGGAAAAGTTGGCGGGCGTGGCGAACTCGAGGAACCGGGCGAAGGCGGGAAAATGAGCCGCAGTAAAGGGGCCGGCGGGCTTGCCGACCTGATTGCTAGCCAAGGGGGCGAGCGGATTCGCTTTTTCCTTTTGCGTACCCATTACCGCAGCACGGTTTTGTTCAACGAACCTGCGATCGAAGAAGCCGGCGTCGGGATGGAAACTTACTACCGGTTCTTCAAACGCTTCGAGCGAGTGACGGGGCAGAGCATTTTTGATCTGGAAGTTCCTAAAACACGAGCCGCTGGCGAGATTGATGCCGGGCCGAGCGGGTTGCTCGCCGAAGTTTCGGAGCTAAGAAACAAATTTTTAGCCGCGATGGACGACGATTTTAATACGGGCGGCGCCGTTGGCGAGCTTTTTGAATTGGTTCGGAAGCTGAATAAATACTGCGACGACCACGAGCTGGAAACAGAGAGCAAGCAGTCTGGCAAGGTCGAACCGTTTGTTCGCGGCGCTACGACGCTTCGAGAGTTGGCTTCGATTTTGGGTGTTTTTTCGAAACCGCAAGCGGAGGGCGGCGGTTCGAGCGACGCACTGCTTGGGCAAGTCATGCAGTTGGTGATCGATCTTCGTACCGAAGCCCGTGCGAATAAGAACTTTGCGACCGCGGACGCCATCCGCGATGGCATCGAGCCGCTGGGAATCGTGCTCGAAGACCGCACAGGCGGCACTGAGTGGAGCGGCGGCAACGACGAGACCTTGAACGGCATTATGCAGCTTTTGATTGAGCTTCGACAAACGGCTCGGGCGAACAAAGATTTTGCGACCTCCGATACTATTCGCGACCGGCTTGCCGACAGCGGCGTGACGCTGGAAGATCGACCGAGCGGGACGGAGTGGAGCCAGGGGTAATGCTGCTGAGCTTTTGTCGACAATTACCCAAACCGGCTAAGCTGGTATACAATGAGGTAGGTTTTCACGCAGGCAGAGACCTCCACTGAGTATCAAATTATGACCGAGTTACTTCAGCAAGCTTTTGACAAAGCCTCGGAACTTCCGCAGGCGGAACAAGATTCTTTGGCGCAATGGCTCTTAGAAGGATTAGCATCGGAAATTCGTTGGGATGCCCTTTTTTCGAGAGAACCCGATTTGCTTGCAAAAATGGCTGACGAAGCTTTGGCGGAGCATCGTCGGGGTGAAACCTTGTCGCTAGACTCCGAGAAACTATGATCTCGAAAACTACGAAGCGTTTTCGAGACGCCCTCGCAAATCTTCCTCAGGACATACGAGCGAAGGCTGCTTCGGCGTACCGTCTATTTTGTGACGATCCCAAGCATCCCAGCCTACACTACAAAAAAAGTTCACTCAGTTCGGCCTGTCTATTCGGTGCGGATAAGCAATAAATATCGCGCAATAGGAATCGTGGATGATGATACCATTGTTTGGTTTTGGGTCGGCATTCATGCTGAGTACGAAGAATTGTTAAAACGTATTTGAAACAAGTTTCCCACTCTACTTTTGCCCCGCCACTTCACGGATGAAAATTCTTGGCATTGATCCTGGACTCAACATTACCGGTTACGGGGTGCTTGAGATTGTTGAGGGGCAACCGCGCCTAGTCGAAGCGGGTATTGTCCGTGGGAAGTCGCGGGGGTCGCTTACTTCGCGTATCAAGGAAATTCATGATGGGGTTGCCGATGTGATCGAGGCGTTAAAGCCCGACGTGATGGCGCTTGAAAAGCTGTATTCTCATTACGATCGGCCGACGACTGCGATTCTGATGGGCCACGCCCGCGGTGTCATCTGTCTGGCAGCAGCCGATGCCGATATCGAGGTTGCCGACTATGCCGCAACGCAGGTAAAAAAGACGCTTACCGACAACGGACGGGCACCGAAGTGGCAGATGCAGCAGGCGATTCAGCGTGAGCTGGGTCTTACGACGCTCCCCGAGCCGGCCGATGTGGCCGATGCATTGGCGATAGCGTTTTGCCATTTTTGTGTGGAGAAGGGGTTACGCGTTGGGGGTTAGTTGTTTGTCGTTAGTTTTTTAGATTCCACATTCCGAAATCCGCACTCCGAATTTTTCTCTATGATTACCAAAATTACCGGCACTCCTATTACCGTAAGCGGCGACGTCCTCACTCTCGCGGTCGGGGCGTTTGAATATGAGGTGCTGATTCCTGAATTTACTCGGCGGCATTTGCAGGAACAGATCGGCAAAGAAATTAGCCTGCACACGATCGAGTATCTGGAAGGCAATCCGATGCAGGGACGAATGACGCCGCGTTTGATTGGTTTTTTGAACGGCATCGAACGCGAGTTTTTTGAACTTTTCTGCCAGGTCGATGGCGTCGGAGTAAAAAAAGCCCTGAGGGCCATGATACGACCCGTCGAAGAAGTGGCACAGCTGATCGAAGACCAGGACGCCAAAGGGCTCACGCTGCTGCCAGGCGTGGGGCCTGCCACGGCTGAGCGTATTATTGCGAAGCTTCGCCGCAAGGTGCCCAAGTTTGCCCTGTTGGTTGGCCGCGAGACGCCGGCTGGCGCCGATGTCCCACGGGATGTGGTGAGCGAAGCGTTTGAAGTGCTACGGGCTCTTGGACACAGCGAGCCAGAATCTCGCCGGCTGCTGGACGATGCGATGTCTCGCAAGAAAAAGCACAAAGACGTCGAGGCTTTGCTTCAAACGGTGTATGAAAACCGTAATTCTTAAGGTCGTTGTTGCTCCCCTAAAAACGCCCCTTTGTTCAGACGACTCCGCTATGTTCAACTTCATCGAACGTCAGCTTGAATGAATGGGCTCCAATTTACGCACATCCTTTGTACCAGGCATCTCCCACGCCCAGATTTTATTCAAGGGAATTTCAACCCCCGGCTCCTCGCGCGCGCATCCGCCACCCGCAGCCAATAGGAGCATCATAACCGCCCACACGATGAAATAGCTTGCTCTTTGCATAACCAATAACCTACCAGGCTTTTCCGAAGAAAGCTGACAGAGGGGTAAAAACATCAGGGGCCGTTTCGTATCCCCTCGTTTCTACCTTTCTAGAGCGTTTAACAATTGCGTGTTCCGTACCCGTCATGGGCGAACCAGCCTTGGGCGTCTTTCGAGGTGACGGTGTTTAACGCTTTGCCAATAGCAGTAATCAGTGTCCGCTTGGTTCGAGCGGCAAAACTACGCAGGAG
>JAJRSE010000074.1 GCA_024278955.1 Planctomycetota bacterium
ACGCAAGCCGAATGCGTGGTACAACAAACGTGTGGACATGCTGATACCTTCCTGGAAGAAGTCGTTCAATCACTTCTTACTGGAACAGCATGTCCACCTTTTTGTAAGCCATGTACGCTTTAGTCGGATGAACCAGAAAAAAGCGTTATCGATTCCAGCAACCGACGATTGCCAGCTTCTTTCTTCTTTTTCTTGGCGCTCTTGGCGGTTCAAAATATCGGCTTTGCAATCGCCCCCCGGATTGGCCGAAAACCCGCTTGAGATAGGACGCGAAATCTCTTACAATGCTCTTCGCTTCCCTCCGACTTGTCGAATCGCGACTCGACCCACTTCTGCTTCTAACCCCCGCAGCTCAATTATGGAACGTACTTTTATTCTTCTTAAGCCCGACTGTGTCCAACGACGCCTGATGGGCGAAGTGATCGCTCGTTTTGAGGCCAAGGGCCTTAATGTGATTGCGATGAAGATGCTGCGAATTACGCCAGAGCTTGCCAAGCAGCATTATGCCGAGCATGTCGAGAAGGGCTGGTATCCCACTTTAGAAGAATTTATCACAGGCGGCCCTGTGCTTGCCGCCGTGATCGAAGGCTTGGAAGCAATTCGAGTCGTACGCGAGATGCTCGGGGCGACCAATGGTCTGCAAGCTGCTCCGGGAACCATTCGCGGCGATTTTAGTTCGAGCCGCCAAATGAATTTGGTTCACGGCTCCGACGGCCCCGAAGCAGTTGCTCGGGAAATCGCACTCTACTTTAACGAAGACGAGATCTGTGGCTACGAGCCAACGATCACCCCCTGGATGCGTGCCGCGGACGAGTAGAGAAAGGTGAGGAACTAGAATTTGGGGGCTACGGAATTGTGCGATCCGCACCCCGGGTTTCTAAATCCTCCGCCTGTTTTTCTCTGTGGTTCCAATGATTTAGCGATGGAGTACTAGAGTGCCAACAGAGACATGCTGACGTGGAGCATTCGCTCTTCTAGGCGAATCACGGTAGGGTCGTCGTGCTCGAAGGTGACGGTCAGAAATTCTAGGCCGCGTGAGTAGGCGATCGTAAAGTTTTGGCCGACGATTACTGAAGGCACGGTGATATGCGAAAATCCCCATTTAGTCTGAGATAGCGACGATTTGACGCCACCGACAATGATATTAGTAAGCTCGCCGATACCGTCGACTACCTGGGAGGTAAGGTTTCCGTACTCTTCTTGAAGCAGGCCTTCGACGGCCTTCACAGCGAACTGCTCGGAAATGTTTAAGCTCACAAAACCGGAGACTTTGCCGTGGACGCCGATCATTCCCGTGAGAAGACCGGTTTGATGAGTCGGCATAGCCGAGATGCCAACGCAACGGACTTTGATATCGCACATCTCTAACGCATTGCTCACGGAATCAGAAATGGAGCTGTAGAGCTGGGGGTTGATTTCGATTCCAGCGGTCATCGATTCTTCGGCAACGGTAGCCATGGATAGTTTCCTTGGTCGATTTAGTGTTTGCGATTGAACGATACAGACGGTGCGTCTCAAGTAGCTATTAACTATGGGTCGCAGATACGGCCTGCTCGAACAAAATTGCTTGACCAGGGGTTCGTTAACCCAGGCAGAGCCAAGGCACGACCGCTACAAACGCGGCAACCGGAAGAAGCTACAACGGGGGGTGATCAGACTGCCCGGGGCCGTTCGCCGGCCAGATCGTAGCGACGGATTTTTCGGTCTAAGGTAGATCGTTCGATGCCTAGGATCGAGGCCGATCGGCTCTTGTTCCAGCCAGTGGAGTGGAGCGTTTTGAGGATATGGACTTTCTCCATCTCAGCCAATGTGGAGGGTTCGTAATTGCCCTCGCGTTCGATCGTGACTCCGACTTCGGTATCGCCCGCGGTTTTGAGCGAAGAGAGGACTAAGTCGTCGTGGTCGATGTATTCGCCTGGCGCTAAGACGACGGCTCGCTCGATCACATTTTTTAATTCGCGTACGTTACCTGGCCAACGGTAGCGTAAGAGTTCTTCCATCGCACGAGGCGTATATCCTTTGATCTTCCGGCCGGTTTCGTCGTTGAATCGCTGCAAGAAGAAGTCAGCCAACTCGGGAATGTCCTCGGGACGTTTGCGTAGTCCGGGAACTAAAATTTCCAGTACATGGAGGCGAAAGTAGAGATCGCGTCGAAACCGACCTTCGGCAACGTCTTTTTCTAGATCGCGGTTGGTCGCAGCAATGACTCGGACATCGACCGAAATTTGCTCGGTGCCGCCGACTCGTTCGTAGGGGTGTCCTTCGAGGACACGTAAGAATTTTGCCTGAATCGATTCGCTCATTTCGCCGATTTCGTCGAGCATGAGGGTGCCTTTGTCGGCCTGTTCAAACTTCCCCATTTTGCGATCAGTAGCACCCGTAAAAGCCCCCTTCTCGTGTCCGAATAGTTCGCTCTCAAGAAGCGACTCGGAAAGAGCAGCACAGTTTAAGCAGACGAAGGAAGACTCTGCTCGGGGGCTTGAGAAATGAACCGCTCTGGCGACGAGTTCTTTGCCGGTACCACTTTCGCCTCGAATCAGAACGGTTGCGCGGCTCGGGGCAGCACGGGCGATTTGCAGAGCGACTTGGCTCATGACGTGGCTCGAACCAATTATTTCGCTTCGGGCGCCTAGTTGTTCGCGGAGTTGGACGTTCTGAGTTCGGATTTGGTTGAGATTCTCGGCTAGTACCTGACGTTTATTGAGATTCTCGAGCGCGACGCCGATGGTATCGGCAACCGCGAGTGTGAATTCGAGGTCTTCGGGGTCGGTGGTGCGGTCGGTTTCGGTGGTGTAGAGGTGAACCAAGCCGTAGACTTCTCCCGCCAAACGAATTGGGGCGCAAATGACGCTTGTGGCAAGGATTTCGCCTCGACTATCGCGGTTGCCTAGGTCGCTGTCGTCCATGACGTTGCGTGCCATGACGGCTTGTCCTTCTCGCAACACGGTCGCGGCAAGGAACGGGGAAACTCGGTGGTAAGAGTGGCTTCCGTCGCTTCGCGAGGAGACAATTTCGAGGTCTTCGCTGGTTCGGTTGCCCAAGGAGTCGCGTTTTCTCAAGAGGATGGCACCGGAGTCGACTTGGGTGCCTTCAAAGAGTCCTCCAATGGCTTCGTTTGCCAAAGAAACCACGTCGGTCGATTTGGCTAACTCAAAGGCCAGACGGCAAAGCTTGGCTGCGGCTCGGCCAATTTTTGGGAGGGATTCGTCGGCGGCGTCATGGGTTGGGGCATCTGAAAATCGGCTTTGATCTTTTCGATGAGTGATCGTGGTTGGTTCAAAAGTCTCGAAAATACTCGCGTCGTCATCGGAATTTGAATCGGAACCGTCTGCCGAACCGTCTACGGCTTTGGAGGAACGGAGCAAGGAGCCCGTCTCGGGAAAGGCTTGGGAGAGATCGTAGACAAACGCGAGGTGGGAGTTGCCGATCTGGATGATGTCGCCCGGTTCAAGCTGATGGTCTCTCGATAATTGCTCTCCGCTGACCATGGTGCCGTTGCGACTTTCTAGATCGCGAAGTTTCCATTTGCCTTGTGCTTGAAACACTTCGGCGTGGTAACGGCTGCAGCGTTCGTCTTTGACAACAATCGTATTGGTGGGTGCCCTGCCGAGAGTGACGGATTCGCCAGGTACCAGGCGCACCACATCGGCCCATTTCGAGCCTTCGCGAATGATCAAGTAAGCATTGGTGGTTGAGCTTTCACTCATTGGCGCGTTGGTCTCGAAAAAAAGCGATAAAATGAGAATTCTCAGCCCTCGGGGGTACAGGGCGAGAATCGAGCAATGAAGAGCCAGGGGTGTAAGTATTCCGTAGACGTTCCCCTACCTACCACCTTATTCTGACAGGGGGAGGGGCTTCAAGGCGGGAGAGCTGTTTCTTGCTTACTTTTGGGACTATTTGCACTCAGAAAGAGGCTACATTGCTCAGAATCGGTCTAAGCCCTCCGGCAAGGAACCGCTCGCTGGGGCACGGCTGGTAGGATTTTCTTTGTCTCCTTTGCCACAATGACGCAAAACTGTTGAATATCAACACTTTAGCAACTAATCTGGAGGATAGACGAGGACGGTTGCCGAATTATAGCTTTCGGCCCAAGGAGGCTACGTAGGCCTATTGGCGGACCTCGCTGGGTGCGAAATCTGCACCACACGGCACGAGGAGAATCAGCAGATGAAAAGGCTTTTCATGAGTTCCCCATTCAGTTGCACTGCATTGGCCGCGTTTTTTGCGGTATGCCTGACGGCGCAATCTTTCGGGCAGGTTTTCAACCAGCAACGCTCGGTTGGCGGTATTGCTATTGATGGCAATGGCGCCGTTGCCGCAGCAACGGTTGAGGAGGGACAGCGGCTTGCGGAAATGCGAGAGAAGGCTCTGGCCGACGTGCCTGCCGATTTGCAGGCATATACCAATCTTCGTGCCGTCTCGCTTAAGCAACTCGAAGCTGAGCTTGCCAAGTGTGCTGCCGAAGGGCTGGCGATTCCAGATGAAATTAAGTACCTGGCTGGTTTGCAGCGGGTTGAATATGTGTTTGTCTATCCTGAGACCAACGATATTGTGTTGGCCGGGCCTGCCGAAGGCTGGCGGATTGACGCTTTGGGAAGTGTGGTTGGAGCTACGACCGGCCGTCCGGTTGTGTTGCTTGACGATCTGATGGTGGCACTTCGTACGAGCAAAGCATCACGCCTCGAAGCAATTTCTTGCTCGATCGATCCTACAGCCGAGGGAATCAAACGGGTTCGTTCGGTTCTCAGTCGAATGCGAACCGTCGAAGGGCGTCGTCCCGACGAGCGGCCTATTGAAGAAGCAATGGGACCTCAAGTGATTTCTGTAACGGGCGTGCCTGTGACGAGCCATTTTGCCCAGGTGATGGTGGCGGCCGATTTTCGGATGAAGCGGCTTGCGATGAATTTCCAACAAGCCCCGCTCGACGAGATGCCTAGCTTTATGCAGCTGATTTCTACGAGTCGACGGGCGGTTAAAAACATGACTCCCCGTTGGTGGCTTGCGACCAACTACGAGCCGCTGGCACGAGATGCCGAGGGTTTGGCTTGGCAGCTTCGCGGGCAAGGTGTTCGATGTTTGACCGAAGAAGATCATTTCAATGCCGAGGGGCAGCGTGAAAGGTCTGCGAAAGCGGGCAAGCTAGCTCAGCAGTGGGCTCAGACGTTGACTGATCGGTATGACGAGCTGGCCGAACACGATTCGGCTTTTGGGCAATTACGAAACGTCATGGATCTAGCCGTCGTTGCGGCCTTGATCGAGATGGAACAGCTGTTCGAGGTGGCTGGGCTCGAAGCACCCCAGATGCTTGCTACCACGAAGACCGATATCTACGAGGCCCCCAAATTTGTTGAGGCCCAGGCGAGCTTTATTCGCCAGCGAGGGAACTGGGTGGTAAGCGCCTCGGGTGGCGTGCAGGTGATGCCTTGGCATGTGGCCGACCGAACCGAAGAGGTTGCCGAGATCGGCGCCATTCGCGAGCAGTTTGCTTCGGACTCGGGACAGTGGTACCGGCAGTAGGGAGAGGGAAATTGCAGGACTCGTTTCCCTAACGTGCTGCACCTCTCCTGGGATTGCAATCCCAGGGCTTGTTGCCGTGTGCTGCGTTGAGGAACTATTGGTCTTTTGCATCGGTTGACCAGACTTTGGGTCTTACTACGTTTTTGATGAGGCCGGTGGCTTCTAGTAGGCGGACGGTTTGCCAGGTGAGGTCGAACTCCCACCATTTGTGGCCGTGGGAGGCTGCTCGTTGGTCGGCGTGGTGGTTGTTGTGCCAGCCTTCGCCGTTGCTCCAGAGGCCAACCAGCATGTTGTTTCGGCTGCTTTCTCCGGTTTTGTAATTTTGGTATCCCCAAACATGGGTTACCGAATTGACGCTCCAGGTGACGTGCCAAGTGAGTACCGTCCGTAGGAAGACGCCCCAGAATAGTAGGCTCAGCCCGAACTGCACGCCGTCCATGGCGGTTTTGCCAGTGGCCCAGCCAATTCCAAAACCGGCGAGGAAGAACAGCAAGGCGTGGATAGCGTAGAGGACGGTCCAGAAGCTGTTCCGCTCTAGTCGTAGATAGAAAGGGTCTTTGAGAATGTCGCGCACAAATTTTTCGTAGAAATTGACGTTACGAAAGTCGCGATTCACGACCATCAGCCAGCCGCAATGGCCCCAGAGGAAGCTGACAAGCGGGCTATGGGGGTCGGGCTGCGTGTCGGAATATTTATGGTGCATTCGGTGCATTGCCACCCAACAGGCGGGGGTATCTTGCATGGTGCAGACGCCAAGGAGGGCGAGTCCGTGTTCGAGCCACTTTGGCGCCACAAACCCTTGATGGGTCAGCAGGCGATGGTAGCAGAGATTGATTCCGAGCGTACCAAAGACGTACATGCCTAGGACACAAAGGACGACTCCGGTCCAACTAAACAACCAGGGGATCAGCACACAGCAGGCAAGCAAGTGGATTACCGGAATCGAAATCGCATAGCGCCAACGAATCCGAACGGGGTTTGTGGTCGTCTCAGGCCATAAAAGCGGGTCGCGAAAACGAGAGTCGTCTTCTGCGACTTCGACGGTTTGGTCGACTGGTTCTACTTGAGATTCTTCCGAGACGGTATCCGATGGCATTGTCTTACTCGTGATTAATCGTAAAAGGCTCGTGATTGATCGTAAAAGGATTTGCAGAGAACCAGTATAATCGACCACGTTGTGGAACCAAGTGCAGGGTTGGGGAAATGGCGAATTCCGAAATCCCCAAGGACGAAAGAAGCTCGAAATCGTAAGACCTGCGCGATTAGGCAAAGGGAACACGCAAATAGTCCGATTTCCCGGTGTGCGGCAGAGGCTGGGGGGAGAGGGACTGGGGACTAGAATTCAGGGGCCTGGAGACCTTCTCTCTCCCCTAGTGTTCCACCGCGGCTTGGTTTTCGGGTGCCACTGCTGGTTTGTCCAGCAGTGGCACCCAACTCGAAATTTGAGCTGCGGTAGACTACTAGCCTCTGCCATCTGCTGCTCGCCTAAGTGCTTGGATTTCCTGGGGAGGGTTCCCACGCAGGTTCACCCACCGGCAAGCAGGGAGTTCGCTGGCCAGGCGGGCGAGCATTGAGTCGACATATCCCTCGGCAGCTAGGGTAGTTAGGTCTGGTCGGGCGGGCTCTGCACGCAAGGGCCTAGGCAAGGCCGATTTCATTAGCACAAGCTCGTCGGCGGCCAGAGCGATCGCTAGGCGACCAGCGATTGCGTCGCTAGTTGTTTCCCAACCGGCCGACAACTGGGTGCCAGGGATGTTTGGTTCTCCATTGCGTAACCAGGGAGCCGGGCCAAAGATTGTGCAATCGCGGTGTCCGACGCGTTGGCATAAAAGGCGTTCATCTTCGATCAGTGCAATTTCGGGCAATCGGTCGTGCAGCATATGGGCAGTGATGGTCATGGCGTCGATAGCCATCCAGTGGGCTGCAACATTTGAAAATGGTCGAATGGTATGCCACTTGCGGACTTGCTCGACCAGTGTTCCCCCTCCGGCTACGAGGACATGATGAGCTGGCGTTTGGATCGCTAGCCAAGCTCTTAGGCGATCGGGCAAATCGGCCAAGTCCATTAGGCTGCCACCCACTTTGACGACGCGAATTACCGAGCGGCTCATGTGCCGGCCCTTTCGCGTGCAAGGATTGCTAAGGCATGGGCACAAGCTACGCAGCTTACTTCGGGGCCTAGCTCTTCGGACAACGAAAACAAAGAACCGCGGTAGTTGATGCGATTGAGCAGGCGGCGGGCCAGGAATTCGCCTTGTCCGCTGATGACGACTTTCGCGGGAGGCGATTTCATTTTTCCTAGAACCTGCTTTGCGGCTGACGCTAGCTGCTGTAGTTGGGCCTCTTGAATCGCTTCGGCGGCTTGGGTTGCGTCTTCGAGAGAAAAAGTGGTGGTGTCTGCACAAACCATGCGAGCTAAACGTCCTTGGGAATTTTTCGTCGTGCGAGAGCGTCGGTCTGCGGTTTGGCAGTCGGTCTCATCTTCAGCCAAATCGTTTAGCAGCAGATAGGCGTCGAGTGTCGTGGCGAACAGTTCTTGAGCTACCGGACACGCTTCGCCACGCCAAGTGAGCTTTGGTACCAGGGCACAAACGGGGCTTCGCTCGACTCCGGTGTAGAGCAGTTCGCCGGCGATCAAACGTTCGGGGTCCGTTCGTCCTTGCGAAGCAGGCCCCTGGGGACTCAAGGGAATGAGATCGGTAGTTGTTGAACCGATGTCCATCAGCAAGCCGGGCTTCTTCCCACAAAATCGCGATACGTACTGAGCCAGCGCATGCCAGTTGCTTGCTGCGGCGAGCAAGGGGTCGGCTCTTGCGGTCTTAAGGTCGACGAGCCGGCCATCGCAAAGATAGACCGAGACCTGACAGCCTGCGGCGGCGTGTTCCACGGCATCCAGAATCGTGGCGACTCCTTCGGCTTTGCTTGCAAAACAGTCGGCCAGTTCTCCGGTCATGGTGACGGCAAGAGAGTTGGTGGGAGACTTTTCGAGCAAGTTTCCGAGTACCTCGGCAAGTCGGGCAGGCTCTTTCCAAAGCGGGAAACTGCAGGAGGCAGAAAAACCCTTGCCATCGGCGATCTTGAGATTTGCGCCACCGATATCGACTGCCGTGATTTTCATTTTTGTTTGTTGTTTATTGGGAACCACGAAAACTACGAAAAAAGGTCGACCGCTGATTTTCGCCGCGCGAAATTTTTCAATTCACGGAGCGAATCGCGACTATGCAAGAGCGAGGATTAGTGGTTGTTGTTTTTTAGGTTAAGGATAGTGCCGGTGGAAGAGAATTCTATTTGGTTCTCTAAAAAACGGGGACTCTTACGAGTACCGCTCGCGTTGGCAATTAGAGCTTTGGCCAAGTTGTCGGTCGTTGCCGCGCGAAGGCCTACGTAAGAGGTGGTTAGTCGAGGGTTAATTTCGATTACAAAATCTTCGGAGCCATCGGCTGCCTTGCCCAACACGAGATCTACCCCCACATAACCGAGCGAAGGCGGCAAGGCCTCCATTGCTCGGTCGGCCAGCTCGGTTGCTCGACGTGCCAATTCTAATTCGCCAAGTAGCGAACCTCCAGTGTAAGAGAAACGACCATCCGACGTGAGGTGCTGTCGACAAGCTGGCAGAGGAACGCGGTGGGCAGGACCGCAGAGAAACGCGACGCTGCATGCGATTCCTGGGCAAAAGCGTTCTAAAAGCCGCGGCCAAGGGTAGGGCGGGGGAGTATCTCGCCAGTTGGCCACAAGAAGCGTATGCTGGGAACCCGCCCCATGCACCGGTTTTAAGACACCCGGGTAGGGGAAATCCTCGGGGAGCTTTTCTTGGTCGGCTTCTAAGAGTCGTGACTCGGGCGTCGCTATGTCCGAGCGATTTAATGCCTGAGCCGTTCGGTGTTTGTTTGCCGTCAAAGAGACAAATTCGTGAGAACTTGCGAGCAACCGGCCGCCAGCGCTGCGCACCCAGTGGTTGGTCTGTGCAAGGATGTCATCGATTTCGGGAGCGATCACCAAGGTGTGATCTGCCTCGGCGGCTAGACGTTCGAGTTCTTCGCGATGGTGCGATTTTGAATGAACTTCGACGACTTTGCAGTCGGGTAGCGGGAGATCATCAAGGCGTATGTCTCGTAGAACGGTGACCTGGGCCCCGTCGATTGCTACAAAATCGGCAGCCAAGGCAGAGAGCATGGCAGCCCCCTCGGCTAGCATCGATTGGGGTAACTCGCCGGTCTCTTCGACCAAGCCCCCTCCGGTGACCCATTCGTAAAGGAAGATTTGCATCGCCGGCCCACTCACATTCCGAAATCTGAAATCTCCAATCAGAATTCAAAAGATCCCTAGCTGATCTCGGGCGTCTTCGGTCATGCGGTCTGGAGTCCAAGGCGGGTGCATGACGAGGCGAATGTCAACCTCGTTGACTTCTTCTAGCTTGCCGACAAACTCTTTCGACTGGCCGAGTAATTGCGGGGCAGCGGGGCAGGCGGGGCTCGTCATGGTCATGTCGACTTGGACATCGTTTTTGCCATCGTCGGTTTCGGTGATTTTGATCTCGTAGATCAATCCCAGGTCGACGATGTTGACGAACAACTCAGGATCGATCACCTGCTTTAGCGTTTCTCGGACGGTATCTTCGGCAATGGCCATGGTCGGAGCCTCATTCAACGTAATGGTTCAATCATTCAAACGCACAAAAATCTGATCGCCTTCGACTTTGACTTCGTGGGCAACGGTTGGCTTGGTGGCAGGCATGGTGGCGGCAGCCCCTGTTTTTACGTCGAACTTCGCGCCATGTCGAGGACATGCGATTGTGCCGTCAGTCGCGTCGATGGGGCCGTCGCTCAGGGGGCCGCCATCGTGGGTGCAGATGTCGTCGAGAGCGTAGAAGTGGCCAGCTGCGTGGATTAAAACGATGAGCCTCTCGTCGACTTCCAGCAACAAGGAGCTACCCTCGGGAAGATCCGAAGTTTGTGCAACAGGCATAAAGTCAGGCATAACGATCCACAAAAAAACGAAGGACTAAAAACTAGCGACTCACAACTCTTTTAGAGATCCCGCACCCGCTGACCAATCGCTTCGCCAAGCGCTTCGCGGACGCTATCGATTGTGATGCGATCAAAAACTTTTTGGAAGAATCCGCTGACGATCATTCGTACGGCTTCTTGTCGAGTGTAGCCGCGGGTCATGGCGTAGAAGAGTTGGTCGTCGTCGACGCGTCCTGAAGTGCTGCCATGGGTACAGCGAACATCGTCGGCTTCGATTTCGAGGCCAGGAATCGAGTCGGCCCGAGCTGTGTTTGAGAGCATCAGATTGTCGTTGCGTTGGTACGCGTTGGTTTGTTGTGCCGCGTTGTCGACTTGGATCATGCCTCGCCAAACCGTACGAGAGGTGCCTTGCAACGCAGCCTTGTACATCAGGTCGCTCTGGCAATGGGGGGCTTGATGATGCTGATGGGTGTTGTAACAGAGGTGTTGTTTGCCTTGGGTGAACATCACGCCGTTGACCTGTGCCTCGGCATCGCTGCCGGTGAGGGCGACTCGCTGGTTGACCTTCGCGAGTCGGCTTCCGAGTGCCCCGATGGTCCATTGGAGGTTTGCGTTGCTGCCGACATGGGCCATTTGGTGGGCAAAGTGCCAGACGCGGTTGCTCCAGTTTTGGAGGTTCACGTAACGCAGCCGGGCCTCTTTCTCGACGATCAATTCAATGGAACCACAATGCAGACCACCACTTTCGGGCCCGACGCTTGCACTTTCGGCCAAGAGGGTTGCCTCGGCACCTTCCTCGAGGATAACGAGCGTCTTGCCAAGATCGGTGCCGCCATCTGAGAGGATCGACAGGTTATGCAGAGGCTCGTCGACTCGCACCCCTTTGGGGACATACAGCAAGTTGCCACCGCCCCAGCAGGCTGCGTTCAAGGCGGAGAACTTGTCGAGCAGCGGGTCGACGAGTTTACGCTCAAAGTAGGGGCGTAACCGGTCACCGTGCTCGGCAACCAATCGGTCAAGATTGCCAAACAAGACACCTTGGCTGGCCCATTTGTCGCAGAGTTCGCTTTCGGTTGACTGGCTATCGACCGAAACGGTATGGCCCCCCAGCTCGACGCCTTCGGCTAACAGGGCCCGAGGCAACTCGATTTCTTTGGCCTCGGTCGAGAGCGAAAACTTGTCGAGCTTAAAAAGCCGAATATCGGTTCGCATCCACTCTTCATCGCGGCCTGTTGGCATTGCCAATTGTTCAAAGCGAGACCAAGCGGTTTGACGCATGTCGGTGAGCCATGCGGGCTCGTCGCGACTGGCCATAAAGGCGTCGAAAGCGTCTTGCGTAAAATTTGCTGGGGCCAACATGCTAGTCATGGATTTCACGATCACGATCTTAGATTTTTTTATTGGAACCACGGCGGGAACAGCGGAACGACGGGAAGCTTTTCTTCAGATGGAGGTGAGCGTCTTTTGGATTACGTTTATCCAACGCTGCCTTCCATTTGTAGCTCGATTAGGCGATTCATCTCGACTGCGTATTCCATCGGTAGCTCTTTGATCAGCGGCTCGATAAAACCGCTGACAATCATGGAGCTTGCTTCGGCCTCGGTGAGGCCGCGACTCATCAGATAGAACAGCTGCTCTTCGCCAATTCGCGAGACGCTTGCTTCGTGTTCGACTTGGACATCTTGTTCTTCAACTTCGATATAAGGGTAGGTGTCGCTTCGGCTATCCGCGTCGAGTATCAAGGCATCGCAGACGACGTTGCTTTTGCAGCCGGTGGCGCCATCTTCAACTTTGCAGAGGCCCCGGTAGCTGCTTCGTCCGCCGTTTTTGCTGATGCTCTTCGAGATGATCCGGCTTTTGGTATTCGGGGCACAGTGAACAACTTTTGCTCCTGCGTCTTGGTGTTGGCCTTTGGAGGAGAATGCGATGGAGAGTATCTCGCCGCGTGCTCCGGGCTCCATCAGGTAGACGGCCGGGTATTTCATCGTGAGGTGGCTGCCCAGGTTTCCGTCGATCCATTCCATGAGCGAGTTTTCGTAGGCCATCGCCCGCTTGGTGACCAAGTTGTAGATGTTGTTCGCCCAGTTTTGGATCGTCGTATAACGGCAGCGACCGTTTTTCTTGACGATCACTTCGACCACAGCGGAGTGCAGACTTTCGGTCGTGTACATTGGCGCGGTACACCCCTCGACGTAATGGACCTCAGCCCCTTCGTCGACAATAATAAGGGTTCGCTCGAATTGTCCCATTTGTTCGGCATTGATGCGGAAGTATGCCTGAAGCGGGAACTCAATCTTCACCCCTGGCGGCACATAGATGAACGAGCCGCCCGACCAGACCGCCGAGTTGAGGGCAGCAAACTTGTTGTCGGTTGAAGGGATGATTTTTCCGAAATACTCGCGAAGCAACTCGGGGTGTTCTTTGACGGCAGAGTCGGTATCGGAGAAGAGTACACCTTGTTTTCCCAGGTCTTCTTGAAGCGACCCGTAAACGACTTCGCTCTCGAACTGGGCCTTTACTCCCGCGAGATACTTTTTTTCGGCTTCAGGAATGCCAAGCTTGTCGAAGGTTTCCTTGATTTCGGCGGGAACGTCATCCCAGGTCTTTCCCTGTTCGTTGGTTGGCTTGAGGTAGTAGTAGATGTTTTGAAAGTCGATCGCGATATCGCCGCCCCACTTGGGCATCGGCTTCGACTCGAATATCTTTAGGGCCTCCATTCGATAGTCGCGCATCCACTTCGGCTCGTTTTTCATCTCAGAAATCTGCGAAACGATGTCCGCGTTGATTCCTTTTTCGGCTTTGAAGACGTCATGCGACGGAGTGACAAAGTCGTACTTGTTGATTTCGCCCAGGGCGCTGTTTTCGGTGATATCGGTTGCCATAATCGGACTCGCTTCGAGTAAATGTCTTATTTCTGTCTTTGCGATGAATTTTCTTAAGCGGTTTCGGTCATTGCTTTTTCGGCCGCAACGGCGTCGGGATATGTTTCGCGGATTCGGTCGTAGCCCTCGGTGTACAGCTCATGTGCCAGTTCGACACCGCCGGTTTCGACAATTTTCCCGCCAAGCATTACATGGGTAAAGTCGGGCGTGTTGCGTTCGAGTAGTTTGTCGTGATGGGTGATAATCAGGATGCCCATCTGTCCGCCACCGGCGGTCTCTTTGCCAATCTGGGCGATGCTCTCGCTCGCCAGTTTGACGGCGTCGACATCCAAGCCGCTGTCGGTTTCGTCGAGAATGGCAAATTTGGGCCGCAACATAGCCATCTGCAAGATTTCGGCCCGCTTCATTTCGCCTCCCGAAAATCCATCGTTCACGTAACGACGTGCGAACTCGGTATCCATTCGCAAATTCTTCATTTGCTCGGTCAGCTCCTTGCGGAATTGACGCATGGGAATCAGGTCTTCGCCTTCTTTGCGATTGGGATTGCGAACATTGGTCGTTGCATGGCGAAGGAAGTCCGCCATCTTGACGCCAGGGATTGCCATGGGACGTTGGAAGGCCATGAAAATGCCTGCACGGGAACGCTGAGTCGCATCCCACTCGACGATGTTCTCGCCGTTCAGCTCAATCGAACCGCTCGTAATCTCATAGCCAGGGTGGCCCATCACCGCATTGCCTAGGGTGCTCTTGCCCGAACCGTTGGGGCCCATCAAGGCATGGGTTTCGCCTTGTTGGATCGTAAGATTCACGCCACGTAAAATTGGCTTGCCCTCGACGGCAACATGCAGGTCGGTAATTTTTAGTGTTTCAGACATGAAATGAGTTGTTAGCTTTTTGTTCGTAAGTCGTTAGTAAAAAACAGCTAGCTTGAAATTTTCTGATGGTCGAACACGGGATCGATATCGACTGGAGACGACACGTAGCCGCTATGGTGAGGCAGTGGTAGCTCGTCTTCTAGTTTTCTGCCTAATTGCCCCGTCCCGGCGCTGCCTGCGATCTTGCCAATTTTGTGTCCCTTAATCTGATCTTGAATTCGCATCAAACCCTCGAGCAGGGCTTCTGGGCGCGGCGGGCAACCTGGTACATAAACGTCGACTGGGACCACAAGGTCAACTCCTTTGACGACGTGATAGCCATACTTGAAATAAGGACCACCGCCTACGGTGCAAGCGCCCATGGCGATCACGAATTTCGGATCGGGCATCATGTTGTAAAGTCTTCGTACTCGGCTTGCCATTTTGTAGGTTACCGTGCCGGCGACAATCATGAGGTCGGCCTGCCGGGGCGTTGCGCGAAACGCACCTGCTCCGAAACGGTCCATGTCGTAGCGGCTCGCGCCGGCGGCCATCATTTCGATCGCACAACAAGCAAGCCCGAATGTCATTGGCCAAATGCTTGATTGCCGAGCCCAGTTGATCGCCTGTTCGACAGTTGTCGTGATGACGTTCTCTTCAAAACGTCCTTCAATCCATGGCTGGGTCATAATCGGGTCCTTTTTGAATTTTTATCCAAAGTGGGAGAGGTGTCTTGAGCTGCAAAAGCCCATTCGATTGGCTACAAATAGCGGCCTTAACCGCCTGATGCCGAATCGCTCAAGGTTATCATTCCCAATCCACAATCGCTAGGGCTTGCCCGGCCCCAGACTCGCTATCGGTTCTCTTTTTAAGGCTTAATCCTAATTTGTCGCCGTGCTCGCATGGCCCGCTTCAAAAGTGCAGCAACTGTCTCCATCGAGGCGACAGGAACTTAGTCGTACAGGCTCGCCCAGCAGCTCGGAGAAAAGCAGCTTTTCTACCGAGCAAATGCTCCGATCGAGTTCCGCTAGCTCGGGGTAAGGGCAAGCCCAAGCGGTCAACACGGGTAACTTCGAGTCTTCGCCAGAAGTTTCAAACGGCACATCACGTTCTTGCATTAAACTGACAAGCGATTTCATTTTTTCCCGCAAATTGGCCCCTTCGACAAACCCCCCGTAGTTTTCGACCAGCCGGTCAGCAATACGCTTTAGCAATCCTCGTCGAACTTTGGAGTCATCAATCGACCGAATCTCGGTCCAGAGGGCCGAAGCAAGGTCCTGGAAGTTGTCGCCAGTCGATCGAACGCCTGTGGCCGAAAGAGAATAACAATGGGTCGGACGACCTCTGCCACGAGTTTCAGCCCGGCGAACGACCAGCCCCTGTTTCATCAGGCGGTTAACGCGGAGGCGAATAGCTGTCGCGGTAACCCCTGCATATTGCATCAAGTCGTTGATCGTCGACGCGCCCTGGCGGCGTAAAAAGTCGAGAATCTTGCGATCAGAAAACGATTCGCACAGGTCTTCTTTTCGGTCAGAGATCATAGGGAGAGCAGTCGGTGAGGGAAGTAAAGCAGAGCTACAAGTATCGTAGCGGCTTTCGGATTAAAAACAATAAGCTCTGCGAAAAAAGGTCGATCAAGAAGAAACAGCGTAACCTGTTGACTCAAAAGGATTTGTGGGATATCAAGAGTTGCCATCCGGTCTGGTTTCCCAACTTTTCCCCACCGAATCGGTAATAAAGACTGGTGTCCGCAGCATGCTCGTTTACGCGTCGGGTTACGAAAGCTAAAGCCAGCACCCCCAACTCCAGGGCTTGAAGGTGCGCTCGTTTTTTAGCGAGGTCGCCAAATCGCTGTAAATCAACTACTTTTCGCAGACTGCTCGATTCGGGCATAACTTTTTACATAGATTTCACGTAGACCAGCTAAGTTCAAATTGGAGAGAGTCCCAGATGAAATACGCAAAGTTCACTTGGGTTGCTGCGGTTTTTCTCGCCGCTTTCTTTTTCTTGCCAGCCTGCATCGGCTCGGCGCAAGAGTCTTTGTCTGACCAAGTGACGCAGGAAGTCGCTGAGCCTACTTTTGGCGACGAATGGTCTGCTATCTGGAGCGATCCCGAAACAACAAAATCGGCCAAGTGGCAGGGAGCGGTCAATCTATCGTTCGGAACCCTTGTTGGCTATCTCGACCCGGTGTTGTTTTACCAAGTGCGGGTCGGATTTGGCGCGGAGTATCCGGTCGTACTTCTGGTGCTGGTCTTCGGAGGAGTTTTCTTTACGCTTCGGTTCGGATTTATCAATGTCCGTATGTTCCGACATTCGATTCAGGTACTCCGCGGTAAATTTGATTCTCCGGAGGACGATGGCGAGGTCTCACATTTCCAAGCCCTTACCTCTGCGCTTTCGGCCACGGTTGGGCTGGGCAACATCGCTGGCGTCGCGGCAGCGATCGCCATGGGAGGGCCTGGGGCTATCTTTTGGATGTGGGTTTGCGCGTTTTTCGGAATGAGCCTGAAATTTACCAGTTGCTCGCTCGCGCAGTACTACCGCCGGGTGAAACCTGATGGCAGTGTGCTGGGCGGCCCCATGGTTTATTTGGACGATGGTATTCGAGATCGATTTCCGGCACTCGCCCCTTTGGCCAAAGTATTTGGAGCCTCTTTCGCGGTCTTTACGATTTTCGCTGCATTCGGCGGCGGCAATATGTTTCAGGGCAATCAGACGTTCTCGATTATGTCTCAGCAGTTTGGTATTCCTAAAGACAATGCTTGGATTGTGGGCCTGATTATGGCCGCGATGGTTGCTGTGGTCATCATCGGCGGCATTCGTCGCATTGGCGAAGTGACTAGTAAGCTGGTTCCGCTGATGTGCGGATTTTACTGTGCCGTTTGTGCGATCATCATCTTCAAAGACATTGCCGATGTCCCGGCAATGTTCTCTAGCATCTTTACCGAGGCCTTTACTTTTGAAGCGGGGTTCGGCGGCTTGCTTGGCGGGGCTATTCTTCAGGGGAGTCGGCGAGCGGCGTTCTCGAACGAAGCGGGCCTTGGCTCGGCTGCGATTGCCCATGCTGCGGCAAAAACGGATGAGCCGATCCGCGAAGGAACCGTGGCCATGATCGGCCCGTTTATCGACACCATCGTTGTTTGCACGATGACTGCTCTTACGATTCTCATTACGAAGTCGAATCTCGACCCTGTAACAGGGCTTCCGTTTGCCGATGCCGTATCAAACGAAAAGGGCGTCGAACTGACAGCAGCCGCCTTTTCGACTCTTGGCGATTGGGCCCCCAAGCTGCTTTGCATCGCGGTCGTGTTCTTCGCTTACTCGACCATGATTTCTTGGAGCTATTATGGCGAGCGGGCGGTCGAGTACCTTTTTGGGTTGCGTGGCATTACGCCCTACCGCGTCGTCTTTGTCTTTTTCGTCGCGGTGGGACCCATGTTATCGCTTTCTGCGGTTATCAATTTTTCTGACATGATGCTCTTCAGCATGGGATTTCCCAACATCCTCGGCATGATCTTGCTTTCAGGCCTTGTAGGCAAGCACGGCCGAGACTACGTACGCCGTCTCAAGTCAGGAGAAATGAAGCAAGTTTCCAGCTAGCCGGAAACAGACGGAGGGTTTACGTTTCTCGCCAGCAACAACATCCAGTCAGATATCCGAGTCGGCTTGGGCCTGAATGACGAGTCCGACGACTACTTTGTTGGTACCGGGCTCACTGTTCGTTGGCACTAGAGCTGGTACTGCCAAATTGTTTTTCAAAAAACGCCAGCATTTTTGTAAAGCAATAATCGTTGACTACCTGAGCCGCATCCATGGTATGGGGCCAACCTTCTAGCGGATAATACTCGTGTTCTACGCCAGCTTCTTCCAAGGCCTTGTCAAGAATCTCGGCTTGTTCAATCGGTACCAAATCGTCGATCGAACCATGGAAAATCAACGTGGGAGAATCGTCGGCGGTCACAAAAGTAAGTGGCGAACACCGCTTGTACAGCTCGGGCGCTTCCTCGTACGACTTGCCTAGGTAACGAGTAATCGTCTTATGGGTTCGAGCATAGGATTTCGTAACATCCACAGGTCCATACAGGTTGACAACGGCTTGCACGCGGCTGCTCACGTCTGCATTTCCTCCCGATCCCTCGAACTCTTTGTCGTCGGCCGAATAGCCGGTCATCATGGCCAAATGTCCGCCTGCCGATCCACCAACAATCGCGATCCGATTCGGATCGCCCCCAAACGACTCGGCATTCGCTCGCACCCAGCGTACCGCGCATTTCGTATCTTCGATCGCAGCGGGGAATAAAGCAACATCGCGTAACCGATACGAGATGGTTGCCACGATATAGCCGCGTTCCGCAAATTTAATGCAGTAGTACCGATAGTCGTTGCGCCCCCCCTTCGACCAGCCCCCCCCATGTACAAAAATCAAGACCGGGGGTGTTCCCTTGAGTTTCTTGGGAAGATACAAATCGAGTTTGAGCGACGTATCTCCACCGGTGCCGTACTCAATTCCTTCGCGAACCTCCACCAACTCAGAAAGAGGCAAGTCGACGTCCACCAATTTGAGGTGTCCCGTTGCATAGGCGAGCATAATCATCTGCGATGACGAATACCCGGGGGGTGGCTCATTTCCTACTCCCGGTTTCGCATGGAGCACGGCCCTTGCGGTTACCAGCATGAGAAGCAGCAATACGAGTGATCCGATGCCAAGAAATTTGAATAGACGAACAAGCCGACGACGCGGCTTAGAAGGTTGCTTTACCATGAAGGACCTCACTCTTTCTCGATCTGGGGTGTGTCTTCAAAACCAGTATTCGCTTAGTGCGTGCCGCACGGACGTGTTCTGGTGTCACGGCAGCGGCACTTTAGCGTCGAGTCGTACTATGCATGAGCGGAGCACCCGTCTGGCGACTTGCTCCATTGTACACTATTCATTCTCTTCTTCCGGGGCTTACTTTCAATCCGTACAAACCCTGCTTTTCATCGCTCAGCCCGCCCCTTATGCGTCCGCTGGAAATCGCAGTTGGGAAACGGCATGGCACCCAACTCGAAATTTAAGCTGCACTAGCTTGCATCGGTTTGGCTTGCTGCGTTTAGCTCGGCTTGGAGATCCGAGATTTGGCGAGTGCTGAGAAATCGCCCTAGAAGCTTACGAGTGTCGGCGAACATTTTTTCGATTCGGGCTTGTACTTTAGGCTCCGTCGAGCGATTACGCTCGTTTCTTTCGGCAGCGGAGAGCAGCTGGGCAAAATATGCCCGCCCTGGCAGAGCGTCTAGTTGGCTGAGCAATTTCCGCGCTTCTGCGAGCCGGTTGTTGGCGGCCTGATCGCGTACGCGGGCGATCAAAATGTTTCGACGGGCAACAAGGTCGATTAGTTGTTCTCGTAGCGAGGTGATCGTGGCTTGGGCTTTGAGTCTTGCGGTGTCGTCGGCAATCGGCACTTCGACCAGAGAGATCGCTCCGGTTGCTACCGGTATTTTGGCTAGTAGTTTGCCATCGCTTCTTAAAAACAGTGTGCGAACACTTGCCGCACCGGGAGAGACTTCGATCGCTCCCCGGTTGTTGGTGAGGCCAAGCAGTTGGCTAGGCTGTTCGTCGGTATCTCGTTGAAAAACTTCGTAGCCAACTAAAGGCTGCGACTTGTCGTGACGAGCGTGAAATCGCACTCGTGTGCTTTGCTGTGTCTGGGGCAAGGCAATGGCAATGTTCTCGACGTTTGCTCGGCGTCGTACGCCAAATGGTTTTCGGATTCCAGAATGTACTCGGCAACGACCGGTGCCGTCTTGCATCTCTTCTAGGGTGAGGTAGGTCCAAGGGATTGGGCTGATGGTGTCCGGGCGAACTTCTTTGCGCCGAGTCTTCCGGATTTTCAGCGGCTGATAGACGGTGCCAGGCTGGGCGAAGAGCGGTTCGTTTGATCGGCGTGGCAAGTTGCTTCCCTTGAAGTGGAGCGAAACGTGGCGATCGTCGTCGAGATCTCTGCGGATTTTTGCGATCGGCGCAAAGGTTTTTTTCAGCAGAGAAAAGCATTGTTCGGGAAGAGTACGAGGCTGGCGTGCTTGTTGTCGGAGAACAGGCCCCCAGCGATTTGTGGTCAGGTCGTGTTCGCGGCACGCGATGAGATAGCCTTCGGAATTGGCTATCACGGTGAGAACTAGCTGCTTATCGAAGCCAATTCCGGGTTCCATTTTTTCCAGCGTCGGCAGCTCATCCATTTGGTGTAAGAGAAGATGCTCGAAAGGGCCCGTTGCTGTTGAAAACTCTACCGACCAGAGCGGGAAGAGCGTTGCCTGGATTCGGCGTTCGAGATAGTTGGTTAGGTTTTTGCTCAGATTGACTTGGGGCTTTGCCGCAGAGTCGACGGCAAGGTGGATTTGGATGTGGTAATTGGCAAATCCCCACTGCCGCTCGTCTGCCGCGTTTGCGCTACTCGGTAGGCAGAAGGCAAAAGTTAGAAGCATTGCAAGGGTATTCCCTAGCGGAATGCGGCAGGGAAATGGGGGAGCTGAACGGTTCATCATCTATTTGCTCGCTCCCAAAAATATGGACTTCCAAGAGGCAACGTCCTGGTAGATCGTCACCGGTGCAGAGCGAATTCCTTGCAGCGTTTTTCGGTGGGCAAAAAAGTTGACGGTTTGCCAAAGCGGTACGACTGGCAAGTCGTAGTAAGCAACTTCGTGGACGTGCTGTAACCGCGTACGAGCTTCTTTCCAATTTCGGGCATGATCTACCGAGGCAAGCGCAAGGCTCATCGCCGGGCTGCAACTGCCGGCTGGCCCGTTTGGGCCGAGTAACCGGCGAAGATCGACCAAGGGCTCCCAGAGCGGAAACTCGGTGTATTTGAGATCGTAGTCGACTGGCTCGGCATCGGCGTAACGAGAAAGCTCAAGTAAATCGATAGGGATACCAATCGCATCGAGTTGGAGTTTGATCGTTTGACACGCAGCCCGCGCAAGTGGATCGGGAGGGTGAGCAAGGACAAGGGGGGCGACCTCTCCAGCGGTAGGTTGACCGTCTTCGGGCGTTTCTTCGTCGTTTTTATTTCCATCCGACTTTGAAAGCGAGCTGCGTGCAACGGTGGCCAGCACGGCTGCGAGGCGGGGTTCGTAGGGACGCGGCTTGATCGATCGGTTGTAGGCGTAACCGAGCGGATCGCTTAGCGAAACGCCTGCGGGCAGAGGGCCACTAAGGATCTGAAATCCAGGGCGGACTTCTCCTCCGAGTAGTATGTCCTTCAGAATCTGAGGGCGATTGATGCCGTAACAAAGTGCGCGACGAAACTCGCGTCGCCGCATCAAGGGCTTGGAATAATTTGGCACAAGGACATGAATCGTGGGGAGCCGGTAGGCCCCGACAACAACTCCCTTGATTTGACGGATACGGTCGATTTGCCAGGGGGCGATTCGCTCGAGGACATCGACGTTGCCACGCGACAGGGCTGTGATCGCTGCTTCTTCGCTGACAAAAATTTGCTCGACGATTGAAGGAGAAGACTCGTGGTTGCCAGAGCGGTTGGGCTGTTCGTATCTTAGGACCTCTCGGGTGGCTTCGTCTGCAGCCACCCGGTAAGTTCCGGTAAAAGAGTCGTTTGAGGTGACGTTTCGCAGGGGAAACTGAAGTAAAGCCTCGGGTCTTACATGGGGCCGAAGCCAATGCAGGCGGATTTCGTTTCCGTTACTGATTGCCGTATCTTGCAACAAACCAGCAAACTCTTCACGAAAGTCGGGGCTGGAGAAACTGGCGTTCCTCATCATTTGCAGCGCGAGTCCCTCGGGAGAGATTCCGGCTTCAAACGCTTGCTCGTTAAGATTCAAGGAAAGTTGGAGGCCCGAATCGTCGCTCTCTAAGCGGGCCCACTGGCAAGTGTAGATGCCTCCCTCGCCGCCAAAATCGGTGAGTTCAACAAAACGTGGGTTCGTGAGCTGCGAAACACGAGCCGTGGCTACGTCCGCTAGTTGAGTCGACGACCCCGAGGAGGCGGTTGAAGGCTTGCTATGTTGAGAGACACCGACGACGACCTGGGGCGACCGACGGTTGATCTCTTCCATAAGTTGTTTCGCGTCGGGGAGGTTGGGAAGAATCGCAAGAGCTTGGCGGATGGCCTGACGAGCTTCGGAGTATTGGCCTTGCTTGAGGTTTTGTTTTGCAATGGCGAGCTGTTTTTCTGCACCAGTGCGGAACTTTTTACGCCAGGTTTCTAACGAGCTGATTTTTAAGCGAGAAAATGCGGATTCAACCGCATCGAGAGAAGACCGAGCAGAGGCAAAGTCTTGTTTTGCAAGGTGCTTGGCAATCTGACGATCGGTAACCGCCTGAACTGCCTCGGCGAGCCTTCTGTGCGATGGATTCAAGTCGTAAAGTGCAAGTAAGATCGAAAGCGATTCGTCATAATTCTTCGCAGCAAAAGCATGAAAGGCATCGCCCTTGAGATATCGTTCGGTCGCAGCTTGCAAGCCGCTGAGTTTTGGATAGTGGTTATGTAAAAACTGGAGGTAGGCATAGGCTTCGACGAAATTTTTCTTTTTGGTTTGTTTAATGGCCTCGCCGAGCAAAAGGTGTTCATAGAGTTCGATTTTCTCGATTGCCGCCCAAGGTACTGCGTACAGAACCGAAGGCTCGCTAACACGGTATAGCTTGAGATCTCCGCTTGTCGGATAGGGAGCAGGAACTTGTCGGCCAGGCAAATCTAGCAGTAGCGTCTTGAGGACTTCGCCATCATGCGATGTTTTGAGTGTGATGCGGTCGAAAGGGGGAAGATCGAGGAGTCGTTCGGCTTCTACGGTTGTGGCTTGGGGAGTTGCCTGAGGAGCGGCTTCTTGTGCAAGCAGTAGAGACATATCTCCGAGAGCTAGAGCAGCGAAAACAGAGCGCAGCAGTATCCTCAACAAGGATTTTGCATCACGACAAGGAGCTGTTTTGATTGGCATAGCGACTGGGGATTTATTACTAGGGGCGGTCGACGATCAAGAGTGTGCCATCGTAGGAAGACAGAACCAACCGATTGGCAAATGGCACCGGGCCCGCCACCACGGGGTGGTCTAGCTGAACGTAGGCAGCCTCCGATCCGTCGTCCACGGCAAGACGCGAAAGGCCGCCTTGCTGCCAGAGAACAAAAATCGAACCCTCACTCGAAATTGGCATGCCCGTCAGACGGCCATGCTGCAATGGCTGACGCCAAGCGATTTCAGCCTGAGTGTCGAGGCAGACAAGCTCTTGGGTGTCGGTGGCAAAAAGAACACGGTCGCCCACGACGAAGGGGCCCCATTGGATCTGAGCACCTAAATCTAGCGGTGAGCTGGCTTCGAGCGAAGGTAACTGGAACCGAGCGAGCTGTCCCTTGGCTGTGCCTGCACAAACCAAGTTGCCAACGACGGCAAGTCGTGTGACGAGTGGCGAAGGTCCAACTTCTGCGACGGCTTCTGAGGCAAGATGCGGCTTAGGTTCGGAGAGTCGGGCGACTAAATAGATATTCTCAACTCCATCGCTCAAAACCAGACGAGATTTATCACCAGTTCCGAATACCGCAGGAGCTAACCACTTGTAGCTGGTATTAGGCGTAAGGGCTGGTTGAAATGGGCTCCCCAATTGTTTGCCCGATTGGTTGTCGTACAAAAACACTTGCCCGACTTCGGTGGGGACCACAAAACCATCTTCCCAGAGCACGGGGACGGAACTTGCGGGACCGGGAAGCGAAATAGCTTGCAACGCCCCGGGCGGCGTCGCCGAGTGGTAGTGGAGTACCGTCTTGGCACCGGAGGCCCCGATAGCTAAACGCCCTTGGCCCAAATCAACGGAACCGGTTAGCGGGGGGATGGGGGAGCTTGTCGAAGCTAGGCTTGCAGGCTGATCTTGGACCCGGCGCATCATCGAGTTTCGGTCGAGCAGATAAGTGGCGCCGGAAGAGGTTGCGGTTATGATCTGCTTTTTAGCGAGATCCACTCCCAGCGATCCAGCCGGTGGTACGGCAAGCTCGGTTTCCCAAAGCGCCTCGCCCGTGTTTGGCTTCATCGCTGCGACAATCGCTCCCGCTCTGCCGGCGGGGCGGCGGACATGAATCAATAAATTTCCGACCTTCTGAAGTGGGTAATCAAAGATGTCTCCCAAGTAATCGCTATCCAAGTTACGAACGGGAAGTCGATTGCCAGTTGGCAAAATTTCAAGTTTGTTGAGTCTTGTGCCTGCGACCCAGACATGCCCTTCATCCAGAAGCCCAAAGCGGGCAATGGGCGGACCGCTTTCGGGATCTCGGCTCGCTAGTAGCGTAAGCGATTCCTCGCCCGAGGCAGCCCCTACCTCGTACACTGAAACTTGTCCGGTGCTGGTGAGTGAGACAACTCGCCTTCCTGCGGAGAGCAATCTTGTGTTGATCAAACCTTCTTGTCGGCGGACAGACGCGGTCTCGATGACTTGGCCTTCGGAGTCGGTTGCGAGTACACGAAGCTGGCTGGTTTCGGCACCCGTGTTGACCGCAGCAAGAACTTTGTTGAGTACCACAATCGGAGAAGTTGAGACGCCGCCCTGCTCGTGGCCGAGGTAATAGACCCCTAGGCAAGAATGATCTTTTGCCGAGAGGGTAAACAGACTTGCTTGGCTACCGACGACGTAGATACGTGTTGCCTGCTTATTAACCGCCGGGGCGACGGCTAGCGGCTGGCTAAACTGGACATAACCCGTACGGTTGCCATTGGTAGGATCAACCAAGTGAAGCTTTCCCGATTGTTCCGCGACAAGTATCTGCTGGCCCAATGCGACAGGTCTAAAAACCGGGCCCTCGAAGGCAAGCCGCCAAACTATTTTTCCGGTATCACTCGCAAGCCGGAGCAATTCGTGATGAACTGCGTCGACGACTAGCACATCGCCTTGGGGCAGACGAAACGGGGTGGCGTCGGGGTCGAAACCTACAAATTTTCGCCAAAGCAAAGCACCGTCGCTTTGGTTTAGTCCGTAAATCGCTCCTTCGATACGGACGGCAAGCCTGCTCTCGGAATTGGGAACCGATTTGCCTCGACGCTCGGCGAGCGCAAGCGTGGCGACAATCGGGCTTGATCGCGGCGTTGTGTCTGCCGACTTCAGCTCCTCGACCAAGCGAACTTCAAGCTGTTCGGCTGCCGAAATTTCCTTGACTTTGCTTGCAAGTGTCTCGTTGTTGATTAGCCCCGGGGCAGTTGCGAGTAATTCGCGGTAGACCCGATAGCCAGCGGCGGTGTCGCGACTGTCGATAGCCGCTTGCATGTTAGCCATCGCGCTGGCGAGTTGGGTTTTCTGTAGTTGCCCGCGTTCGACACGCCGAAGCGTTTGGCTGATCTGTTCGAGGACAATTTCGTCGCGAAAAGTCTTGGGAATAAATTTGGTGTTCGCACAAAGCGCAAGCGTTGTCTTCGTTTTTTCGAGAAGCAAAGCGACCGCTTCTGGGCTCTCGGCTTTCTCTGCTTGGCTGGCTAGCCCTTCCGCGATTTTGGGAAGCAATGTGGCTAAATCTCGCTGAGCCAAGTTGAAATCGGGTTCGTCTTCGATTTCGTCAAGCACGCGTTGCGCTGTCTCTAACACGTTGGCATACTGGGTAGCGCCGCTGGTTGCTTTCCAGAGCTGGGCCATCCCCAACTTCACTCGGGCGGTGCTGTATTGCGGGTGGTGAGGGAAATTTTCGACGAATCGCTCATATTGATTGATGGCTTGGGTGTAGGAACTGCCATCAAAAAAATCACTTGCTTCGGCAAGAATCGCGTCGGAGTTCTCTCGGTTGAGTAGCACCCCAAACACAATGCCCGTGACCAATAAGACGACAAGCCCTCCTCCGCCCAAGAGCAGCAAGGGAGAGTCCCATTCGTTCTTTTTCTTCCGATTTTTCTTCTGCGATTTTTTCTTTTTCTTCTCCGGCGTAGCCTGCTGGATGCGACTCGATTCGGGCGAATTTCCTGCAAAGGGCTCGTTGGTTGACACCGAATCGGCAATGAAACTCCCAAGTTCTTCCTGCGATTCTGCTTCTCCCATTGTGGGGCCAACAGGTTCGGCGAGGACGCTCTCTTCCGACTCGATCGGCTTGAGGGTCGGAATCTCCTCCTCTGGCGAGGAATGTTCTTGAGCAGGAGTCATTTCCGAGGGGCGAGGCGGGGGGGCTATGCCCAAGATGCTCGACTCGGCGTTGATCGCAACAGTAAGCGTGGTATCGAGCAACCGCTTGGCTTGCTGGCGGGTGAGAACTTCTTTCTTGACAAGAAACTTTAGGACCGATTTGGCCGTGATGCGATGTTGACCTCGCTGAACTTTTTCTCGAATGCCTTCGAGAACGGTCGGGGGAACAAGGTCTCGCTGTTCCAGAATGTCGAGGAAATCTTCGGTGTTCATTTTCGGTGGCTCAAATAATGCGGGCGGTTGCCTGCGATTCTCGCAAAAGTAATTTAGAAAAACCGGGGTTAATCAAACAGCTTTGTCAGGGGGCTCAAACCAGGGAGAGCTACAAATCAAGATCGCCATCCTCGTAGTTCATCAAGCGAATCTCCTCCATGCCGACTCCCGAGCCTGCGTCCAGTGCCGCAACGACAAACTCGTGTCTCGAATCGCCGTTAGCTTGGACCAGCAATTTCGCGGGTCCGCTGCTGTTGTCGCCTCGCGCTTCTCGTAGTTTCACAAGCAAGTCTTGTTTGCTGAGAACTTTTTGCTCGGCCTCCCAGGCGGGGGCCCCGACCCAAAAGACGTTGTCGCCGTCGATGCGAATGACAACGGAGTCTTCTTCGAGATCTTCGACGCTTTGAGATGCCGCGACTTCGTCTCCCACGGGCGGGACTTCAATTGATTTTTGCAACGCAAATGCGGCGGTAATCATAAAGAAAATAAGCAGCAGGAAAGTGACATCGACCATCGGGGTGAGGTCGAGCTCATCTTCTTCCTTCCGCTCGCGCAGCCTGAGGGGGGGCTGATCGCTCGGGGGCAGGTTGTTTGAAAAGTTTTTCATGCGATAGGTGTTACTGGGTCAGTCGGATTCTAGCACGGCGAGATGAATCTTGGTTCCTTCAACGGCCGACACGGCCTTGATGATTCGAGCAACTTCGCGTGAAGCGACGTTGCGATCGGCTTTAATGATTACGCTTTCTTTACCTTCTTGCTGACGAGCCTTTTTGAGGGCTTCTTCGATCAGCCCACGCTGCTGCTGGCTGTCGTCGGGCAAACGTGCGGATTCGATTTTCCCATCGGCAAGATAAACGGGAGCCAAGTCGGCCCCCTCGTCGCTCAGGGTGATGATTACCGCTTCTCTTTCGCCTACCCCCTTGCCATGCCGGGCCGAGGGCAATTCGATCGACGATTTTTGGTCGGGTGTGGAGCAAACAAGAAAGAAAATCAACAGGAGGAACGTGATGTCGATCATCGGCGTGATGTCCATGTCGGCCTCTTCACGCTGCTTGCGTTTGCGCAGCAGGGGCCCTGGAAAGGCGTCGGGGACCGGGGTGGTTGCGTCTGTCGACATTACAAAAAACTTCCATTGATTGCCCGCGAAAGATCGCGGAGTTCTGTGAAAACACGAGTCGTACTAAGAGCCCGGAATGGCAGTTTTAAGGCTTTCAAAAAGGCGTCTTAGTCCGAGCCCAATCAGATCTTCGGTCTTACTTAGGCGAATGTTGATGCTCGCGGTACACAAAACAAGCGGAACCGCGATTGCCAGTCCGCAAGCCGTGGTGATGAGAGCAAATTGGATATCCTCTGCCATTTGGATGGTGTCGACTTTATCGCCGCTGCTAAGGTTTGCAAATGCGCCCATCATTCCGACCACGGTGCCAAGCAGTCCGATCATCGGTGCGCTTTTGATTACCGTGTTGACCCAGCTCAGACGGTGGTCGATATCGGTGAGCACGTCTTGCTGGAATCGTTCGGCAACCCGATGCTGGAGTTTTTCGTAACCTAGTTCGCGATTGTCGATCGCGTAGAGCGCGAGCTGGGGCATCGCCCGGCGGTCGTCGTCGCAAAGTTCCATTGCTGCGCTGTAGTTTCTGGCAACGAGCGTTTCTTCTAGCTCGCTAAGAAACTCATCCTGTTCCTCTTCGCTCGCAAAACGAGTGTTCGCCACGCGTTGCCAAACCATGAGAACACAATAGGCTCCCCAAAGGGCGAGTCCTGCTAGTAACGCATAAATTGCGTAACCAGCGGCAAGAAATAAAGTTTCCATCGTTGGGTTACTTCACTTTCGAGTAAGGGAAATCTAAAAATACTTCTGGTCGAGAACTTCAAAGGTAAATTGGTCGCGGCCGGGTACGACCGTGAAGACGGTTTCTCGAATTGTGTTCACGTCGCGATCTTCGGAATACTTTTTTTCAAGTGTCCAAAGGACGCTTTCTAGTTCAAACGGATAAAAAAGAAGCACGATGGTCCCATGGCGAGCAATATCGGCCTTTCGAGCCAAGCGGTTGGTCAAAGCGGGCATCGGCCCGTCGGCTGCGGAAGTGTAGCCTCGTGTTTCCTTGCCGGGCTTCTCGCTTCGTTGCTTCGGGGTTGTGCTGACTTCGGACGCATAGTGGACCAAATTATCGCGACCTAAGACGCCGATTTCGATTTTATGAAAATCGAGCCACCGGGCAAATTCGGCTTCGTTGTCGGGATCAAAACGAATCTTCCATCGTTGCCAGCGAGGGATTCTTTCGACAACGCCATCTCCGCCGGGGCCAGCCATCCTTGCATCTCCCAGTCCTTTGCCCTTGCCGGCCTTATCCTCCGCTTCGAGCGTCTCGTCCGAAAGCAAAGCCTGCTTGGTCGAAGCGGCGCTGGTCAGGGCGTCTAGGGTGTCTTGAAGTTGAGGCTCGGAGAGATCGGGCGCTTCCTCCGCGCCTGGCGGATCGGGTTCGGTGGCGAGCCCCTGGTTGGCATTGGCTGAGGTCGCCTCGACCGGGACAACCGGGATGGGCTCGATCGACGGGAATCTTCGGTTGGCAAAGAAAACCACCAACAGTCCAGAAACCGTAAGCCCCACCATCAGCAACAGAGCGATCAACAGCGTAGACGTGCGATCGTAGGTGTTAACCGATAACCGGTATTTTCGTTTTGTTGCTTGGGCTTTTGGCATAGGTAGCGTTTGGTGATTTCTTGAGCGTTTGAATTGAACGGTAAACCATGCACCTTAGGGCAATAAAGGGGCGTCGGGGCGGATTCGATGGTACCAGACTTTCCACTTATCGAGGGCGTCGAATTGCTGGGTCTCGTTAAAGTTGTCGGGGAGCCCAAACCCACCAAATCGTCGGCTGACAAAACGAAGGCCATCACGAGCTTCACGTACGACCCGATGGTCTGGATCGGTCATCGCGTAGAGAAGAGTCGGCACGTAATCCAAGTCTCGAAGCTGCGAGAGAGCACGGACCGAGAGCAAGCGGGCGTCTGGAACTCCGCTCTTGACGATTTGTTGCAACCTTCTAGCTTCCTCAGGTCCTGCCAGAGAAACTTGTAAAGAATCGGCATTGCTCAGCAACGATTCAAATCCCTCGTTGCCTGCATCTTCGAGAGCTTTGAGTAACTGATTCATCTCGGCGGGCTTCTTTTCGGCAACGAGCCTGCCTTGCTTCATTTTCATTCGTGAGAGGTCTGCTTGAAGACCTCGCCCTCCGACCAAAGTCCCCTGGCCGAGGCTCGATCGGATACTCTTCTGTGTCGATCTCATAAGAAAAAGCACCGCAAAAGCGGTCGAGCAGGGCTTTCCCGATCTGCCAAGCCAGCTTCCATCCTCCGCTTGTTTTCTCTTGAGGTATTGATACCCGTCCTGATACCACTTCGGTTCGTCGGGAGCATCTCCGGTTAAGAGTTCATCAAAGCTTTTGAAGCGTTCGAGCGAGTAGAGAAGGTAGCAGGGATAGTGCCAGGTACTTAACAAACTAGCCTGGGAATTTTTTTGATACCATTTTCGTCCCCTGGTAATGGCTTCGTTCAGGCGGCCTCGATCAACGGCACTGCCATGGAGTGTGCGCACCACTTTGTCTGCGGAGGCTTCAACTCGCTTTAAGGAAGAAGGGAGATGGTTATTTTGAGTTGCCGCATCTTGCGGAGTCACTTCCGTGGTCAATCTTCCGGCAGGCTGAGTTAGCCCCATAACATTCGCAAGAATCATCGTGCTGCCGAGTCCTGCTGCCAGCATGCTTAGCGAAGTTTCGTTTTGTTTGACAAGCGATTCGCCTTGGGGATCTTTTCCCTGGTATCCCCATACCCCTGAGGGGTCTTGGGTACGCAAGAGCCAGTTGAGACAGTTCTCGACGGAGTCGACCTTAGGAGAGATCCCGGCTTGGAGCATCTGCCAGTAGCTCAGTGCTGCGTATTGTGTTTGCGAAGTGTCTCCTGTGGCAGAATTCGGGTATCCCCAACCCCCATGAGATTTCTGGGCCTGCGCAAGCGCCCCAGCGTAGCGGCTAATCAACTCGCGGTGTTTGGAAGGGTCGAGTTCTGAAAGAAAGATTACCGCTAATCCCCAGTGGTAAACCCTTTCTCGACCAAGCTTCAAGGGATCGGTCGACTTGCAAGCCTGTAATGCATCGGCAATGCGAGGATGATCGGGAGAGACGCCTTCTTTTATGAACGCCAAGGCAATCAAGCACTTGCCACCCAGGCGACCCTCTGAGGTGGTTTCAAGAAAGTTGAGGCCTTTCTTAATCAGCTCGCGAACCTCAGGGCTTTCGGGCGTGACCGCTTTGGTATCTCCAGCAAAAATTCCCTGGCAAAGAATTAAGGAGGCGAGAATAAAAAGAGTTTGGCAACGGAATGCAAAGCGTCTGGGCTTTGACCGCATCGTCCCGGCTAATGGCGGGCAGTTGCAAAGCGCGCATCTGTACATATCAGCCATAGAAGACCTGTTGATTCTCTACCCGTGTTCCAAGAAAGATAGGCGGCAACAAACACGAAGCAACCAGTTGCCTAGCCTATGGGATTGGCTACTTAGCAAGGTAGGCTGCTGGAGATTCCGGCGAGAATTGCCTCATGGTTTCGCCGGAATAGGATGCTTGCACCAGTTGGGCTCATTAGACTGGCAGAAACCCGAATGTCAAGCAAGCGAAAGCCGGCGAGGAGAATTGACATCCCGCTCGCAGCAACTTACTATGTGGGGCTTCCAGACATTCGGCAGAGTGCAAGGAAGGTCAGGTAGCTCAGTTGGTAGAGCAATGGACTGAAAATCCATGTGTCGGCGGTTCGAGCCCGCCCCTGACCACTTTTTCTTAGAGCCTACTATTCTTTGAGGCTAGCCAGATCGCTTCGCGATGAGGTCACCTTGCCCTCGCTGCTTGGTTTTCGGGTGCCACTGCTGGCTTGTCCAGCAGTGCGAAGCGGGTACCAGGCGTCCACTGCTGGAGCACCTCAATTTCTGGGCAATAGGGGCACCTTTAGCGCATGAAAAAACCGCTCTCTGGTGCGATTCTCGTGGCTGGGCGACCAGGCACTCTACGAAGCGAACCTTTGAGCGGTAATTAGCTTAGTTTTTCGGTTTCTAAGCCGCTAAACTCAACTCTATAAAACCATGTCTTTCAGCTTCTTTAGCGGGCGAACCTTTACCACATTTCGGGCAGGCTTTGCCTTGAAAATGGTCTTCTCTCCCGTGAAAGGATTGACACCCTCTCGCTCGGGGGTTGCCGGCTTGTTTTGAACAACGATCTTGCACAGGCCTGGCAGGGTGAACGTCAGTGCGCCGGTCTTGCCGAGTGCCTTGCCGATTTCATCGTTCAAGGCATCGAAGACAGCGCTGACGTCTTTTTTCGCCAATCCGGTGCTCTCCGAGATGTTGTTGTAAATTTCAGTCTTGGTAGGTGGCTTTGCTGCGGCTTCTGTCATTTTTGAAACCCTCCTCAGTGTTTGTGGGGTGCTTGTGGGTGGTGTTTGTAAATGGTCTGGATATTCGGGACGTCCTAGAAATCTAGCATCCCGTGGACCCTTAGTGCTGACTTTTAAGATTGCTGGCACTAAATTACAAGCCGTATTGACAGAAATACCGGCAAAAACAGGGTATTTCAATGAAATCGTCCGGAAAAAGAGCCGACGGCGAGGAAATAGGCGCTTTTGGAGGATGGGGGTGACCGAAGTAGATACCCCCCGTTGGGGTGGTTTTAATCGAAACCCTCAACCGAATTGATCTATTTTGACATGCGATGTAAACTTATGATGGCAAATACGTTACGCCACTTGTGCTGTCTCAGTGCCAGCTAGGTTCCTAGTCACTGCGCTCTTGGAAGAGCTTTTTGGGAACTTTGCAAGGCCGTCCAGCTTCCAAGTTATGTGTCGCAGCCTGTTGCTATGCCAATTACCAGTCGTATGTCGCTGTGACTAGCTCTGGTCGGCCCTTTTCGGCATCAGGATGCTGGCAGAAGGAGAAAGGACGGTCCATCAATGCCTGCGTTAGTTAAAAACGCTCATGTACCCATGCCGCTGCGCGTCTGCTCGCTGATTGCCTGCCTAGCCGTTTGCGCGGCTGGTTCGCTTTGCTGGGCTCAGGCCAAGCCGGACGCATCTGCACTCGGAAATGGCGAACAAGAGTACTGGGGCGTATTCCTGCCGACCGATCGCCTGCTTTCTCGAGGAATTCATCAAGCCAAAAAGCATATTGCAAAAGGCGAGTTCACTCGGGCTATCCGTTTTCTCGACGAATTGCTCAATCCTAGCAAAGAAGATGCCTTCGTTAAGCTCGAAGGCACAGAAGAGTATGTTGGGCTCAAGGAAACCGCCCGGAAGATTCTCAGAGACTTGCCTCCCGAGGGTCGTGAAGCCTACGAGACAACATTTGCGCCGGTAGCGCGTCGCAATTTGCGCAAGGCCGTGGAATCTGGAGATGTCGAAGCCTTAGAACAAGTCTCCCTGCGGTACTTCTTCACGCCAGCTGGTTTTGAAGCCACCCTGCTGATGGCTGCGAACGAGGCAGACCAAGGGCGGCACTTTGCTGCGGCATTGGCTTACCAACAGCTCCTCGATACTCCCGAGGCGGCAAGGCGTTTTCAACCTCAGCTTTCGATCATGGCCGCCTGCAGTTGGCTCGCGATGGACGATCAGCCGCGGGCGCAAAAGTTGATCGAAAATCTTCGGAGTGAGGGATACAAAAGCGTAAACATTGCAGGCAACGATTTTCGGCTAGACCAAATGGGCGAACATCCGCTCGACTGGCTCAAGCAGACCATTGGTACTCCGATAATTCAGGCGATCGTGCCAGAAGATCAATGGCTGACCTTTGGAGGCAACGCTGCGAGAAATGGACAAGTAGCGGGAGGCCTGCCCCATATGCGCGTTCGCTGGGAGGCCCGGCTGTTGTCGCATCACCGCTTGGAAGCCCTGCACAGCGATCTCTTGGCAGATCGAATACGCGGACAAAAGCCGGTTCCTGTTGCTGCTACTCCGCTAGCCGTTGAGAACCTCATTATCACTCGCTCGGCGCACAACTTGGTAGCAGTCGATTTTCAGACGGGAAAATTTATCTGGCAAGTCGAGCCGCAACGTGTGCCCGAGTTCAAGACCCTACTTAGCGCCCCCGGCAACAACCCAGAAGACGGATCGAGAGTGCGGCCAACCCGATCGTTCTCGAATCGGATTTGGGAAGACCGCCTCTACAATAGCCTTAGCAGCGATGGCCAGCGTGTTTACGTTATCCGCGATCTTTCGCTTCCTTCGTCGAACGGCTACGAAGGATTCGCAGGACGGTTTAGGAACGGGCACCCGTCGACTGTGGGCTCTGGCGGGACCAATCGGCTGTGTGCTTTCGATCTAGCGACCCAAGGCAAGCTGGTTTGGGAAATCGATGGCGCTGCTGCCCAAGGCGATTTTGAAGGAGCCTTTTTTCTTGGTTCTCCTTTGGCTGTCGGAGAATCGCTCTACTGTTTGGTCGAGATAAAGAGTGCCGTTTATCTGGTCGCGGTCGATCGGTTGACCGGCAAGTTGCTATCTCGCCAACAACTGGCAAACTTAGAGAACGGAATTCTGCACGATCCCCGACGCCGCTTGCAGGCCTCGGTGCCTTCCTACGAAGATGGAATCTTAGTCTGCCCGACGGGCGCTGGAGTTGTGGTAGGAGTGGATTTGGCGAAAAACGCTCTTGCCTGGGCTTATCGCTATCAAACCAACCAAACGCTCTTAACGCCCTTCACCACGCACCGCAATCAGAGCCAGTCCAACGAGATTCGATGGATCGATAGCGTCGCTACGATCGCTAATGGTTGCGTCGTACTGACCCCACCCGAATCGAATTATTTACATTGCCTTGATCTGTCGACTGGCAAATTGCTTTGGAAGCAAAATCGCGAACAACATTTGTTTGTCGCGGGTGTTCATCAAGACCGAGTCTTGCTCGTTGGGAGTCGCGATCTCACCGCAGTTCGACTATCCAATGGAGAGCCGGTCTGGGAATCCGTCCGCATAGAGCTTCCTGAAGAGAGCACGCCGACGGGGCGAGGTTTTTTCAGCAAGGGACAATACTTTCTTCCGTTATCGTCGGCTGAGGTGGTGGCTGTTGATATGGAGTTAGGGACGATTGTCGATCGCGCGATCGCACGCGATGGCCAAGTCCTGGGGAATCTTGTCTGCCACAAGGGAGCCGTCTTGTCGCAAAACGGGCACTTTCTCGACCGTTTCGATCAAATTGATGTTCTGCGAAATTCGTCTGAAGAACTCTTGGCCAAGGACCCAACCGATTCAGAAGCTTTACGAACCTTAGGAGAGATCGCCTACAACGAGGGACAAATTTCGCAATCGATTGACTTGCTTCAACAGGCCTACCAATCGTCGCCAGAAGATTTGCGAACTCAAGAAGTCTTGATTGAAGCCTTGGTCATCGCATTAGACGAAAATTTCGCCACCTTCCGCGATCAGTTACCGTTGCTGCGAAAACTTCAAGACTCTTCCGAAAGTAGCCAGTTTACGCTGTTAAGACTCGAAGCACACGGGCGGCTAAAAATTGGAGACCCTGTGGGGGCGTTTGAAGTTTGCTTGTTGCTTTTTGAGGGAGACCATGCCGCGAGCGGATTCTTGAGTCTTGGGCGTCACCACGAGGTGGAGCTTTCCCGCTGGTTGCGGGCAGAAACGTCTGCAATTTGGCAGCAAGCGAGTGGCCCTGAACGAGAACAAATTGCTGTGTTGCTCCAGAAGGTAATCGACCAACTCCCTAAGCAATCGGGAACAGGCGAGCATCGGCGGTTGGTCGAGTGTATGGGCAATCTTGAAGGGATGCTCTCGGTCGTATTGAAGCTAGCCAAACATTATGCCGAAGAGGGGAAGACACTTGAGTCGCAGCAGCTTCTTTTGCGGTTGACCGAGTCGGGTATCGAAGGAATTCTGGGAACCGTTCATGCCGAAGCGGTTGCCCTTTGTTCGCTTGCTCTGCACCAAGCAAATTTGCCTCGGTTGGCGTTTCCATTCGACCAGCAGCTACGCGGCAGCTTGGCTGGAATTATTTGTCTCGAAGGAAAAACGGGGAACGAATGCTTCGAGCAGTGGGGGGCCGACGCAGGCAATGCAACATGGCCTTATGGCAAAGTCGAGGTGTCAAAGATCTCTCCGAAGCGCGACCAAGTTGTGAACAACATGGTAGCTTCGCAATGGGGGATACGTTTAGAACGGTGCGACGAAGTCTTGGGACGTAGCAACATTGTTTTTTCGCCGATTAAAAGCGAAGTGGTGGTCTACGACAGCTTAGGAAACGAATTCTACCGAGCCTCGTTAGCCAATCGAAAACGGATGCGCGGAATCGGTTCGACCCAGGTCTATGCGGTCTCTCGGGGGAATTTGCTGCTCGTTTCGTTTGGTCGACAATTGGCTGCGTTCGACACTTTGGCTTCTGACGGTGAGCCCCTCTGGCGAAAAGAAGTAACCAATACGCTTAGCGTGCCGTACCAACCGATACGCGTTCGTGGTGCGCAACAAGGCAACCGTCCAGGGAGTTTTCGTTCGTCTCGGGCTCAAGTCGATGGAAAGTGGGTTGGTGTGATCGGCCCACTAACTCGCGATAGCTGTATTTTCCAGGACCAACACAAATTAACATGCGTCGACTCCCAGACGGGAGAGGTGCGCTGGACACGCAGCGACGTCCCTGCTGGCTGCGATCTCTATGGCGATGAAGACTACGTTTTTGTCGTGCCTCCTTCGAGTCGTAATGCTTTGGTTTTCAGTACCGTTGATGGTCGAAGTGTGAGCCAAGTTTCAGTTCCTCCTTGGGAAGAGCAGCTCGCGACGATTGGCCGCAATGTCATCCGCTGGCGCACTCGCGTCGATGGCCGACGCGAACTTTTTTGCTTCGATGCTTTTGCTGGAAAGACGCTCTGGCGGTACGACTTCGAGACCGCTGCCAAAGTTGATATTGCGATGGGTCGATACGTTGCCGTGGTTGAGCCCCGGGGTCACGGCCATATTATCGACGCACACGAGGGTCGCAGAATCGTCGATCAAGAAATTATTGCCTCACCGAAAGCCCAGCAAATCCACTTGCTTGCCGGCTCTGACCGATTTGTCTTGGCAATTCAGAAACCCTCTTCACAAAGAATGAACCCTCGTGTTACGCCGCTGAATCGAGTGGACTATCTTCTTATGGATGGGGAGGTCTACGTTTTCGACAAACAAACAGGGGCGCCTTCCTGGAAGCGGCCTGCCGAGGTCGACCATCAATCGTTCGTCCTCTCTCAACCCGTCGACGCGCCTGTGGTCGCCTTTGTCGGAAATATTGCGCGTCGAAGCAATCGAGGGAGCCAGCAAGGCATCAGCATGTTGATGTTGGAAAAAGCAACCGGGCGGCTTCTTTTCAGCGACGACGCTTTGCCGGCATCGCGAGGCAATTATTGTGCGATTTCTGCTTCGGGTGAAGAGGCCCATGAAGTGCTTATCGAGATGTCGAGCCAATCGATCCGACTCGCATTTACCGACAAAAAACGGCCTCCCGAACCGCCGGCTGTAGGCGACATAAAATCAAGTACCCAAAATGGACACAAGGGACTGCAAGGAATCGGTCGCAAGCTTTTGGGGGCCGGCTAGCTAGGGTTCGCGTTTGTCGCTTGTTTCGTCGATCAAAGGAAATTGGAAGACACTGTTTTGAATTACACAACTTTTTACAACTCGGTGATTTGCTATTTGGCAAAAAAAGACCTTTGCCGGTTGCTGCTTGCCTGCTTGCTCGTGCTTGCGATAGGCCTCTCCGCTGTTCCCGCGGTCGCGTCGCTAAACGCCGAAACAGAAAAAACCGTCTCCGAGGGCCTTGATTGGCTCGCCTACCAGCAACACAAGGCAGGGCATTGGACCGCTCAGGGGAGATACCCGACCGCGATGACTTCGCTAGCCGGTTTGGCCTTTCTTTGCGAAGGTTCGACCACCACCCAAGGCTTGTATGCCGAGAATGTTCGTCGGGCAGTTGATTTCCTGACTCGCCGAAGTCGGAACAATGGGCTGATCGGAGATCATGATGACGAGCGCTACACTTACGGCCACGGGTTTGCGATGCTTTTTTTGTCGCAAGTGCTAGGCGAAGAAGAAGACCTTGAACGTCGCCTCGAACTGATGACGGTTTTGACCAAGGCGGTCGAATTTACGGGCCGTGCTCAAACCCTTGCCGGAGGCTGGGGGTATGTCAGCTCGAAGGATGGAAACGGCTTTGACGAGGGCTCCACGACCATCACCCAGGTGCAAGGTTTGCGCAGTTGTCGAAATGCGGGCATCCCGGTTCCCAAAGAAATTATCGACAAGGCCGTTAATTACATTCACAAATGCACCCATGCCGATGGCGGTGTGCAATACAGCTCGAAGGGAGGGGGCAGTCGCCCGGCAATTTCGGCGGCGGCGATCGCTTGTCTCTACAACGCAGGAGAGTACGATGACAACTACGTCCCGAACATGCTGAAGTACTGTAAACAGCATCTCAAGCCTAACAACCGCGACAGCTTCGGACATTGGCACTATGCACACTTCTACTACGCCCAAGTGATGTACCGCGAGGGAGGGGAACAGTGGGAAACTTATCGGCAAGCGATTAGCAAACGATTGCTAGCCGAGGCGGAGAAACTACAAATCGGCGACAACTTTGTGACGGTCTGGAAACAAGGCAACGTAGGCCCGGTTTACACGACCTCGCTAAACCTTATCATTTTGCAACTAGAGCGAGCCTGTTTGCCGGTTTATCAACGATAAGTTCAATAGCAGCTTCTGATTAACAACCACCTACGAAACAATTGGCATTACGGAATGAATAACTCTGAGGAAAACGCTCCTGACGAGGAGGTGATTGCTCGTCTGGCGAACGCAGTCGACGGAATTCGTCAGCAATTGGGGCAAGTGATTGTCGGGCAAGACGAGGTCATCGATCAATTGCTGATAAGCCTATTCAGTCGAGGTCATTGCATGCTCGAAGGCGTGCCCGGTTTGGCCAAGACGCTGCTTATTAGCACCCTTGCACGCTCGCTGAATCTCTCGTTTAGTCGGATCCAGTTTACGCCCGACTTGATGCCAGCCGATATTACGGGCACCGATATCATTGAGGAAAACCGTTCGACGGGCCAACGCGAAGTTCGCTTTCTTGAAGGGCCATTGTTTTCGCATATTGTCCTTGCCGACGAAATCAATCGCACCCCTCCCAAGACCCAAGCGGCTCTGCTCGAAGCGATGCAAGAGCGGCAAGTAACGGTCGGTCGGGTGCGGCATCAGCTTTCTGATCCGTTTTTTGTTTTGGCAACCCAAAACCCGATTGAACAAGAAGGCACCTACCCGCTGCCCGAAGCCCAGCAAGATCGATTTATGTTCAAAGTCTTGGTGACGTATCCAAGTTTTGATCAAGAATTTGAAGTTGCACGGCGGACGACCACCAATCAATCGGATACCGTCATTCCGACCGTTGCTCCCGAAGAGATTCTGGCCCTCCAGAATTTAGTTCGCCAGGTCCCGGTAAGCGACCATGTGATTCGTTACACGTTGTCGCTCGTGCGGCAAACACGCGTCGGGGAAGAAGGAATCCCTGAGATCGTCGCCGATCAATTGGCCTGGGGCGCTGGGCCGCGAGCGGTTCAGTTTCTTATTGTGGGTGCCAAAGCTCGCGCACTTATGCAAGGACGATCGCACGTCACGGTTCAAGATATCCAAGCACTCGCCAAGCCCGTCTTGCGACATCGAATTGTGGTCAACTTTGCTGCCGAAAGCGACGGCATCACCTCGGACAGTATCATCGACGCTTTACTTAAGTCTACGCCAACCCAGGAGGACGAGTTGGCCAATGACGCCCGATTCCAAGCGATTTTTGCATCCTGAAGCGATACGACGAATTGGTCGGCTAGAGCTACGCGCTCGACATATCGTCGAAGGGCTGCTTAGCGGTATGCACCGCAGCCCTTACTACGGCCAATCAGTTGAGTTTTTGCAGCACCGCCAGTACGCCCCTGGCGACGACCTGCGCCATGTCGATTGGAAAGTCTGGGCCAAGCAAGACCGTCTGTACGTGAAACAGTTTGAAGAAGACACGAACATGCGTTGCACACTCATGGTCGACGTCTCGGCGAGTATGCAGTACGGTTCGGGACCATTGAGTAAATATGAATATGCGGCCACGGTCGCATCCAGCTTGGCCTATTTGCTGCTCAGACAACACGATACGGTCAGTTGCATTGCTTTCGACGAATCGATTCGTGCTCGGACTCCGATGCGCAGCAGGCAAACGCATCTCAAATCGATCGTCAAAGCACTTGACGCGAGTGAGCCTCAGCACAAAACCGACACCGGGGCGATTCTACGCGAGATCGTTGAAGTAAGCCCTCGTCGCGGGATGATGATTCTGATTTCCGATTTATTGGGCGACGTAGAACCGGTTTTGCGAGGGCTTCGGCTTCTCCGCCAGCGTGGGCACGATGTGCTTGTGCTTCATATCATGGATGACGACGAATTGGATTTTCCTTTTGAAGGCCCAACGCGATTTGAAGGAATGGAAACACCAAACCACATGACGTGCAATCCGCGGGCACTGCGTGAGGGGTACTTAGCCGCCGTTGAAAAGTTCTTGACCACACTGCGCCGCGGCTGTGCCCGCGATGCGGTCGACTATGCGCTGGTTCGTACGAGCGAGCCATTAGATGCCGCGTTGGCTGCCTTTTTATCCAGCCGGATTGATTCAGCAAGAATTCATTAAGGAGAAAATCCCGTGTCGTTCCTGTTTCAATCGCTATTAGCGATTGGATTACCGCTGATTGCTTTGCCGCTGGTGATCCACTTGATCAACTTGCGCCGGCATCGGCGCGTACCTTGGGCGGCCATGGATTTTCTTCTCGAAAGCCAGCGGAAGAATAAAAAGTGGATTGTCCTTAAGCAACTTTTGCTTCTTTTGCTACGCACGGCAGCGGTAGCACTCATCGTTTTTATGCTGGCTGGCCCCATTCTTCGTTCGCACTGGGGAGGCCTACTCGGCCAAGGTACAACGCACCATCTTGTTCTTTTGGACGACAGCTACTCGATGG
This sequence comes from Planctomycetota bacterium, assembly GCA_024278955.1. Classification (GTDB taxonomy): domain Bacteria; phylum Planctomycetota; class Planctomycetia; order Pirellulales; family Lacipirellulaceae; genus Bythopirellula. Next base: position 40,627 of record JAJRSE010000074.1, read on the forward strand.
CCGACCGTTGGGGGCAAACGAATGCACTCAAAGAAGCCAAACGTGCCGTTAATCGCCTTATTGCCCAAGCGGTAGTACGTAGCGAGCCACAGAAACTTACGCTTCTACGTTTTTCGCAATCGAGGCACCTCTCAGCCGGGGCCCAGCCTGATTTGGGAGACCGACCGCTTGATAAACCATTGGCCGAGGAAGTTCAGTCGCTTTTGAACAAGCTCCAAGTTTCTGAAACCGACGCGGGACCTCTCGACGCACTCCAAGCGGCTCTTTCTCTGCCCGAGGCTAGCGGAGACGAAACACGCATCGTTTATCTTATTTCCGACTTTCGTAATCATCAGTGGGACAAAGACACCCAAACGCGACAGATGCTTGGCCAGCTACGAAATCAAGCGGCCAGCTTGCATTTGATTCAGTGTGTGGAAGAAACACGCCCCAATCTGGCAGTCACACGCCTAGAGCCCGAGGCAGGAATTCGAGCTGCGGGCGTCGAAACTTGGTTTCAGTTAAATGTTACCAACTTCGGCAACGAACCTGCTTCTTCGGTCGCGGTGAGCGTAACTCAAGATGGGCACAAACTGCCGGCGGTGCTCTTCGACGAAATCAAGCCGGGCGAAGAGGTCACCCGACGATTCCGCGTTACGTTTCCCTTGGCTGGCGCCCATCAGCTCCAGGCCTCGTTAGAAAGTGACTCGCTTGAGACCGACAACGTAAGTTATTTTGCCTGCCAGGTGCCAAGCAAGTTTCCTGTCTTGTTGATCGATGGTTCGCGTGCAGGCGACGACGGATTTTTTCTGCGCACGGCCCTCGCTCCCGGCGGAGCCAGCAAGCCAAGCTGGAGCCCGCAAGTTGAGCCCCCCAGTTTTCTCCGCAAACACGACCAGCTCGAAAAATTTGCCGCAATCTGCTTGCTCGATGTGGCACGACTCGACGACACCGAAATCGAAGCATTAGAAGGTTATGTCAGAAACGGAGGCGGCTTAGGAATCTTTCTTGGCCCGCAAGTTCAGCAGGCTTTTTACAACGAACGCCTCTATCGCGATGGCACCGGACTGCTGGCAGCTCCGCTCGACGTCCCTTCTCAATTGCTCAACGATGCGGATCTCGCCAAGCCCGACCTCGAAGTTTCAAACCATCCTCTATTTCGCGTTTTTGCTGGGCAGCGTAATAGTTTTCTGTCGGTTGTGAATGTCAGTTTCTACTACGCGATCGACCCGGCATGGCAACTGCCCAAAAGCGGCGAGACGACCGTCCTAGCCACTTTGCGAAATGGCGCACCATTGGTCGTCGACCGCCAGTTTGGCAAAGGTCGTGTGGTGCTCCAGCTATGCAAACTTTCGCCGGGGAAAACCGAGCTGGGAAGCTGGAGCAATCTGAGTCTGAACCCGGTCTTTCCGGTCTACGCGAACGAGCTTATTGGCTATCTTTCGTCGACAAGTCGGCAGTCGAAACACAACCTCGTCGGCGACGAGCTACAGATGGAACTTCCCGTGGCAGACTATCAGCCGGAGCTGCGTATGCGTATCCCCCGTACGCACGAAAGCCAAGAAATTGTGTTGTCTCCGCTGGACGAGTCGAATATCTATTTGGTCAACCCAGGTCGGAGTGAAGTAAGCGGCATTTGGCAGTTTGAATTGCAGCCACGCGATGGCAAGCCCGAGCAGCGTTACGTGGCCGTCAATGTGCCGCCCGGCGAGGGTGACTTACATCACCTTGACCGCTCAGGTTTGGCACAACGACTGAAAGGAATCGACTACGAATTTTCGCTCGCCTCGCAGATGGCAAGCAACGACGATCAATTGGCCGGATTCCGCCTTAGCGACACTTTGTTGTACTTGCTGCTGGCTACCCTCCTTGCCGAACAATGGCTTGCTTACCGAACCAGTTACCATTCAAGAGTTTGAAAAAGAGAAACCTAAACTAAATTTTTAATCGTAGCCGCGATCGAACCGTTCGCCAGATTCCCCAACCAAACACGAATGAACTTCACGTTCTTACAATCACTTCCGCTTGCCGTAACGACGCCACCCCAAGAAGGGGGCGAGGTGCGCGAATTGGTGGCTTATGAGTTCAGACGCCTCGGCCAGTTCGACGAGCCGCGTTTCTTCTGGATCGCCTTAGGCTCGCTGATAGCGATTCTCGCGCTGTACGTCCTGTGGGTCTATCGTCGCGAACGTGGACCGTTGAACCGTTTTTTGCAATTTTTGCTCCCCGCGTTAAGACTCACCGCTCTTGCCGGAACGGTGCTGTTCTTTCTTGGCCTCGAAAGGCGTGTCGATCAGCAAGTGGTAACCGACTCGGTAGTCTCGATTCTTGTCGACACAAGTCAAAGCATGTCGGTCGAGGACGAAACCCTCGAACAGAACGAGAAAGCCGCTCGTTACGAAATCGTGCGTCAGTCGCTGGTCAACTCCCCTTTGATTGCGGACCTTCGCCAGCAACACGAGGTCACTCTTTCGGCTTTCGACACCGAAGTCAGACACCTGGCCCGCTGGCCCCGCCTAGCTCCAACAGCCGATGAGGCTGGCAAGAAAGATCCACCGACTCAAAAAACGGGCCCTTCTGAGACCAACTGGGCAGACCAGCTTCTGCCTCAAGGCGTCGAGACCCGCTTGGGCGATGCGATCAAAGATTCTCTCCTACGCGACGACGGACACCCCCTGGCGGGAATTATTCTGATCTCCGATGGCGGACAAAACCTCGGCACCGAGCCTTTATCTCTTGCCGAGGGTACTCAGCCCCAGGAAATTCCCATTTTCACCCTAGGGGTAGGTTCCGCCGAGGCGAGGCGAAATCTGCGCGTGCAAGAGCTTAACGTCCCGGCCCGAGTTTACCCCGAAGATAACGTGACTGTGCGAGCTCTCATCCGAGGCGAAGGGTTTGCCGGTCGCAGCGTTCAAGTGGAACTGCTCGCCCGAGAAGCTGGCGCCGCCGCGACGGCAGCTAGCCAGATTGGCCAGCAGGAAGTTACGTTCGACTCTGACGAGCAACTGATTCCCTTGCATTTCCAGATGGAACCCGCCGAAGTTGGTCGCCTGCTTTTAGAAGTCCAAATTCACGCACCCACCGACGACCAATTTTCGGACGACAATAGTCGCTCTGCTGAAATGGAAATCGTCGAAACGCAAACCCGGGTCTTGCTGATTGCCAGTGGCGCAACGCGAGACTATCGTTTCCTCCGCGACCAGTTGCGGCGAGATCGGCACGCCACGGTTGACATCCTGCTTCAAGCGGCACAGCCGGGGATTTCTCAGGATGCCAACCAAATTCTTGAGGAGTTTCCTCAAACCAAAGAAGCGTTGTACGATTACGACTGCATTGTGGCATTCGATCCCGACTGGACTCTGCTCGACGCTCAGCAAGCAGATCTATTAGAAGCTTGGGTGGCCGAAGAAGCAGGCGGATTGATTGTCGTGGCGGGGCCAATTCACACTTCGAGTTGGGTTCAGAGCCCCGAACTCGGCAAGATCCGTGCCCTCTATCCGGTTGAGTTTCAACGTCGGCTCACACTGCTCGACGATGGCATTTACGGATCGAAAACCGCCTGGCCGATTCTTTTTTCCCGCGAAGGCGAGGAGTCAGACCATCTTTGGCTCGCCGACTCGGCAGACGAAAGCCGTTCGCTCTGGTCAGAGTTCAAAGGCGTTTTTGGCTGCTTCGCTGTAAAAGGACCCAAGCCGGGCGCACGTGTGCTGGCTCGCTATAGCGATCCCGACGCAGGGATTTCTGTCGACCGACCGGTCTACTGGGCAGAACATTTCTACGGCGGAGGTCGAGTTTTTTACATGGGCAGTGGCGAACTCTGGCGGCTTCGCAGTTTAGATGTTCGCTATTTTGAAGTCCTAACCACTCGGCTAATTCGCCATGTAAGCCAAGGAAGACTCCTGCGAGGTTCTTCCCACGGACAGTTGTTAATCCAGCGAGATCGCTACTCGGTTGGCGACGAAGTGGTCGTCCGAGCGCAGCTTTCTACAGCAAGCCGTGAACCACTGCATCTGGACCGCGTGACGGCGCGGGTTCTCGATCCCCGCGGCAAAGGTCAAAACCTAGCGATGACTGCCGACCCCAATCGCCCCGGCAGCTTTGTCGGACAATTTAATGTTCGCAAGGAGGGCTCCTATCGAATCGAACTCCCAATTCCCGAGGTCCTCGACGAACAGCTTGTGCGTCGCATTCAAGTGACGGTGCCAAGCCTTGAGTTCGAGCAAACTCGCCGAAACGTGACCTTGTTAACGGCACTCGCAAATCAGTCCGGAGGACAATACTACGCAACCCTCGCCTCGGCTGTCGAAGGACGCGAGGGGCTTGAACCACTGGCAGATCAAATTATAAGCCGAGCCGAGCTAAAAACCCTCCGAGGGTCGCCTGACAACGACTTTACCGAACGCCTCAATAAAAACCTTTTAGCCATTATTTGTGGAGCCCTTTGCCTCGAATGGTTCCTACGCCGATTGATGAAACTCGCTTAAAAATGTCGACCACTACTCTACCATTGACAAGCCTCAAGCCCGTGACTCGCAAAGTTACGCTGCTCCGTTGGATGGTACGGCTCTACGTTGCGGTCGAAGGACTTGCTTCGATCGCCATAGTGTTCGGCCTTGCCTTTTGGCTCGGGCTAGCGATTGACTGGTCGTTTGAACCTCTGCCTGCCGTTCGGGTCGCGATGTGGGCCCTCGTTCTCGCGGCCACATCTTATGTGACGGTTCGTTTTCTGCTTTCACGTACTTTCCGAAGGCTTCCCAATTCAAGTTTGGCTCTGCTCTTGGAACGCAATTTCCCCGAACTGGGAGAAAGTCTTGTCACTACGATCGAAGCTTCTGAACATCGAACGGCAAAGGACAGCCAGCCGCTCGGGCACAACCAACTGCTCCAAAATACGGGGCAAGTGGCTGCCACGGCGATGCGACGAATCAAGCTTCGCCATGTCTTCCGTTTTCGCCCGTTACTTTGGAAGTCGGGTCTTGCGATTGCCCTGTTGCTTTCAATTTTTGCTTTTGCCTCTTTCCAGCAAGAGGCCTTTAGCTTTTGGCTAGGTCGAATGCAGCTTGGCGAAGCTCCTTGGCCGCGACGCGTCGAACTTACGGTTATCGGTTTCAATCCGCAGGACAATCGCACGGTCAACGTGGCTCGCGACGACGATTTTGAGCTGCAAGTCGAAGCCTCGGTTCGCGACGGGCATGTGGCTCCCGAGTCGATCGAAATTCGCTACCGTTTGGCGGATGGCCGTCGTGGACGAGACACAATGACCAAAGTAGGCGAAGCACTTGTCGGTCGCGATCGTGGCCAACAATTCCGCTACACTTTCAAGAATGTTGTCGCAGATCTTGAATTCGATCTTCTCGGAGGCGACGATCGTCTTCGCGGCTTGAAATTGCGAGTTGTCGAGCGCCCCCAAATTATCCGGATGACCTTCGAGTCGGAATTTCCTGAGTACATGCAGCGTGCGCCTCAATCGATCCCTGTGAGCGGCCGAGTCGAAGTGCCCGAAGGCACTGCCGCCCAATGTCGGGTCCAGGTCAACAAAGCCTTAAAGCAAGTCACCGTTCACGACCTCGAAAGCCTAGAGGACTTGCCCTGCACAATCTCGACAGCGACTCCCAAGCATTTTAACTTCGATGTCAAGACGGGCTCCGAAGACCGAGTCCTTCTAATTTCGATGCTCGACCAGGAGGGAGTTGCTAATCGCGAGCCTTACCGAGTGGTCGTCTCGACAATCCCTGACCAGCCACCCGAAGTTTCAGTTCAATTGCGAGGGATTAGCTCTGCAATCACTCCCCAGGCGACGATTCCCTTTTTTGGGCAAGTGACCGACGAATATGGCATCGAAGCGAGTTGGTTTGAGTATCAAATCGATAAAGAGGTACCACAAGAACGACCGCTCGCGATTCAACCTTCTGGAAGGCGAAAACTAACAGAACTCGGCCACTTTGACTTGGCCGCAAACGAAAGCGAACCAGCCAATCGCCGCGTCGCGTTACAGCCAGGGCAGCAACTTACTCTCTCTCTCAAAGCCCGCGATGCGTATAATCTCCAGCAAGAGGCACATGTCGGCTCGAGCCAACGATTTTTGCTCGATGTCGTGACGTCGTCTGAGTTGCGGGCCTTGCTTGAAAAACGAGAGCTAGGATTGCGACAGCGGTTTGAAGCGATATATGAGAAAATGTTAGGCACTACCGAATTGCTTGCTCGTATCGAAGTCGAGCCAGCCAAGCAAAGCGAAGAGCTTGCTGTCACCGAAAATTCCAACCAAGAAGACCTAGAGAGACGCCAAGAACGCGATCGACTGCGAATTAGCGGAGCCTTACAAAACGTGACGCAACTGGCTCACGAAACTTTGGGCGTTGCCGATGGCTTTGAGGAAATAGTTCGCGAACTAACCAACAATCGAGTCGATACCGAAGAACTGAAGCAACGATTAGAACGAGGAATCGCCGACCCGCTCCGAGAAATCGCCAGCAGCCCCATGCCCGAGCTAGAAGAAATTCTTCAAAAGTTTGAATCCGCCTTGCATGAGACTGAAAGTAGCAAAAAATGGCAGGCCACGAGCGTGGCTCAGGCCGAACTTGTCTCGGAGGAAATGAAGCAAGTGCTCGACCGAATGCTGGAACTAGAAAGCTATAATGAATTAGTGGAGTTGCTCCGCGAAATTGTAGACGAGCAAAAACAACTTGAAGAGCAAACCAAAAAACAGCGCCGCGAAAAACTGCGCAGCTTATTGGACGACGAGTAACCGCCCAACGTCGAAACCCGCTGAATAGCGAATTGAACATGGATCGAAATCCAAAACCCATCTTGAACTGGCTCACTTCTATCTTGGTCGTTTTCTTGACCTCGACTGCTTGCCAAGTGCTTGCTCAAAATCCAACTCCGGACAACCGGTTGCGCCAGCCATCGGTTCCAGCATTGGCAGACCAAGAGTCTCGCATCGCCGAACGGTTCAACCGCCTAGAGTTACTTGCTGGCCGACTGGCAGAGCTTTCTCGTTCGACCCAACCGCGGCGTGCTCGCTTGCTACGCGAATTGGTTTCCCAAAGTCGCGATCAAGATATCGCCGGTCGGTTTGAGTTAATTGTCAGCGCCCTACAGGAAGAGCGTTTGGCCAATGCAGCCGATGCCCAGGGCAAACTTCGTGTCGACCTCCAACAACTCCTAGAACTTTTGCTGCAAGAAGACCGCGATCGGCAGATCGAGTCAGAACGCAAGCGAATCAAAAAATATCTCGCGGAACTCAAAAAACTCATTCGCCTACAACGAGGCATCAAAGCTCGAACCGACGGGGGCGACCAATCCGAGCAATTGACGAAAGACCAACAGCGAGTCGCCGAAGCCACAGGCAAGCTTCGCGATCGAATCGAAGAAACGGAGGGCCCACAGCAATCGCCAAACGCCCAACCACGCGACTCAGAGAAGGAGTCCAAGGAAAGCGAGGGAGGCGATCCCGCTCAAAAAGCACCCGAGCAATCTGGCCAGGGGAAGTCCGAGCAAAGCGAACCCAAGCCGTCCGAAGCTGGCAAGCCGAGCCAAGGGGACTCAAAAAAGGGCGAGCAGGGAAACCCAAGTCCGTCTTCTCCGAATCAAGGCTCGCCAAGTGAAGGGCAACCGAGCCCCGGCGGGCCCCAGCAAAAATCGCAGCAGGAGTCTCAGCAGACGCCTGCCCAACGATCGGCTGAGCGTCTGAAGCAAGCCAAGCAGCGTATGCAGCAAGCACAAGAGCAACTGGAGAAAGCAAAACGCGAGAAGGCCGTCGAAAAACAAGAACAGGCGTTGCGAGAACTCGAACAGGCCAAGGCCGAACTTGAACGCATTTTGCGTCAGCTTCGCGAGGAAGAGTTGGAGCGAACCCTAGTCTTGCTGGAAGCCCGCTTTCGCAAGATGCTCAAAGATCAGGTCGAGGTTTATGAGCAAAGTCAGGAACTCGACGCCAATCAATCGAAAGTCCAGACCCACGAACTTGAAATTGCCAGTGGTCGACTTGGCCGTAAAGAAAGTCAAATTATCCGCGACGCCGATCGGGCGTTAATCTTGCTCCGCGAAGATGCCACGTCGGTTGCTTTTCCTGAAGCACTTGAGCAAGCCAGAGAAGACATGGCGGTTGTCGCCAAACGCTTATCCAACATAAAGTTTGGCATGATTACGCAAGGACTAGAAGAGGACGTAATCGCCACATTAGAAGAGATTCTTGCCGCCCTACAAAACGCGATCAAAAAACTGCGAGAGCAAAAATCCCGGCAGCAGCAAGGCAAGGGCCAGCCTGGCGAGCAACCGTTGGTCGACCAACTGGCCGAGTTACGAATGATTCGTGCCCTTCAAACACGCATCAACAATCGAACCAAGCGGTACGATGAAATGATCGAAGGCGAACAAGCATTAGAAGCCGAGTTACTAGAAGCACTCGCCCGATTATCCCTTCGACAAGAGCGAGTTTACCAAGCAACCCATGATCTAGACACCGGGCGAAATCAATAGTTTCCGCCGAGCAACTTCTTGTAGTTAAAATACTCATACTAAAAAACAAGACCAACCACGAATGTTATGAATACCGCAAATCCTAGAGAACTCAAATGGTTTTCCACAAGAATTTTTCCGCTAAGGAAGCATCCCGAACAAGTTGCTTCCCTGCTTGCTTTATTCGTGATATTCGTCGAATTCGTGGTTCCCTCTTTTTAGTTTGAGTAAAACACCACTCATGAATAACATAAATCATCATGCCAGAACGACGGCTAGAATAACAAAACCTCGCCGTTTTGTTATTCATTATTTGCCATTCGTCATTGCAGCTTTAATGCTGGGGTTCTCTGCCACCCCTAGCTTCGGCCAGCTTACGTTCGAGCCAAGCTGGGAGTTGCCTGAGTACTCGGCTGTGCGAACACAAGCCTTGAATTGGCTTGAACAGTTGCAAATCGAGGCACAAAATCGCGAGACTGCGGAATCGTTATGGCCTACCGTCGAACTGCGAGACACAGACGGCACTGCGCTCTTAGAGCGGGTAGCCGAGACCCTCGCCGTTGCCGATTCCCAAGCAAGGGCGCTGATCGATGCGTGCGATGCACCTTATGTGGGCCCAGTCCCACCCGAGGCAAAGTGGCTTGACGATCAGGCGCTCCCCAGCTTTCTAAGACAGAACCTTCGCCTCTACTTCGCTCGTTGGCTCGCCCAGCAGCAACACTACGACGAAGTGATTTCCACACTTGAGGGCATCAAGCCCGCTGAGGTGGTCGACCCCGCAGGGCTCTTGTTCTATCGCCTCGTGGCACATCAGCAGTTGGTCCAACCCGAAGAAAGTCGCGCAGCTCTTGTTCAGCTACTGGAACACGAAGACGCTTTGCCCAGACGCTATCAGCAAATCGCACAATTAGTGAAACGAGACCTCAGCAGTCTGAAAGACGAGTCTTTAGATCATATCGCACGCCGAATGAACGATGTGCGTCGCCGACTTGAAATCGGCCGGTCCGGCAGACAGGTTCAAATCGTCGAAGAGAGCGTCCTCGATTCGCTTGAGCGTCTCATTAAGAAAATTGAAAAACAGCAGCAAGAACAATCCAGCAGCGGTGCCGCTGGGGCACAAAGCTCCAAGCCCATGAAAGATAGCCAACTCCCTTCGATGCGAGCTCCGATGAAAGTCGATCAGCGAGATATCGGAAGCCAATCGGGCTGGGGCGATTTGCCTCCGAAGGAACGAGAAAAAGCTTTGCAAGAAATTGGACGCGAATTTCCGTCCCATTACCGTGCGCTAATCGAACAGTATTTCCGAGAACTCGCCGACGAGTCGACTTCAGAACCTTCAAACTAAAATCCTAACGGTTAAAATAGTGCAACAATTTTTTCGCCAATTATCGCGTCTCTCGGTCGCAATGTTTCTCGTAGCACTCGCTGCGATGTCTGCTCGCGCGCAAGTGCGGGTGACAACCGTCGACGGCACAAGCCTGACTGGCACCATTCTCGCTTGGACGGCAGAGGGCCTGACCGTTTCAATAGAAGGCCAAGCAACCAAAATCGCGGCCGACCGTCTACTACGAATTAATGCAGCGTCCGAGCCAGCACCATCCAATGCGGTTACTGCAAGGCTAGAACTCGTCGACGGAACGGTTCTTCCACTCTCCGACTACCAGGTGGTTGATCATTGGGCGACTGCCACCATGTCGCTTACCAATCAACCGTTGAAGATACCTACCAACGACATTCGCCTCTTGCAGTTTGCTCCCTTTGAAGATCGTGTTTCAAAACTCTGGAAGGAATTGTCGGCAAAACAACTCGAAGGCGATCTTCTGATCGTCCACAAGAAGAAGCGAACCACGGTCGACTTTTTGACGGGACTTCTTGGAGATGTTTCCGACAAGCAAGTCGCCTTTCTCTGGGATGGCGATCAAATTCCTGTCAAACTCTCCAAGGTTGCCGCACTCGGTTACTTTCACGCGAATGAACCCGAATTGCCCAATGCGATCTGCTGGCTAAAAACGACTGACAACGCGAGCCTCCCCGTGGCATCGATCCTCCTCGATCGCGAGATGCTCCAACTCACGACCCTAGGAGGAATCGAGTTCCAGCTACCGCTCGGCTCGGTGTTAGAAGCCGATTACTCTCTTGGCAAGCTGGTTTACCTAAGCGATATTCAACCGATCCGTCAGCAATGGACGCCCCAAATTGAGCTGCCAAAAGCAATCAAGCTCATCAACAACTATGGAGCGGCTCGACAGGACCAATCGTTTGCCGGTTCGATCCTCACCCTAAAATGGCCCGAGCAATCCGTAGGCAAGACTCGCTCGAAAAGCCTCATCAAAAGTTACCCAAAGGGGCTCGCCCTACGCAGCCGGACTAAGCTCGAATACCGGATCCCACCACAAATGCGACGCTTCATCGCCATCGCGGGCATCGACCCCGCAACGGCCAGCCAAGGCCATGTACGCCTAGAAATCGCAGACCGCGATCAAGTCTTATGGGAAGGCGAGATCGATGGCAGCCTGCCTCCTACCGAGATTCAAGTCGACCTGAACGGCGCTCGCCAGTTGCGAATTTTTGTCGACTTCGGAGCGAACCTTGATTTTGGCGACCGACTCCACCTTGTCGAAGCACGGGTGACCAAATGAGACCATTTTCGCTGATCGCCTGCCTTAGCCTGCTTCTACTGGGAACATCGGTCGCAACCGCCGAAGTCGTTCCCAACGCGAAAGTTTTGGCCGCACAAAAAAAACGGATCCAAGCCATAGCAAAAGCCTCGGCTTCCACGGTTGCCGTATTCGACAGCACGGGGCAGGGCGGTGGTTCTGGCGTAGTGATTTCTCCCGAGGGGTTTGCTCTCACCAACTTTCATGTCACGGCGCCCTGCGGCACGGCGATGACTTGTGGAATGTCCGACGGAAAAGTCTACGATGCGGTAATCGTGGGCATCGACCCGGTGGGCGATGTTGCGCTGATTCAATTACTAGGACGCGATGATTTTCCTGTTGCCAAAATGGCGGACAGCGATCGTGTGAAGGTCGGCGATTGGGTCTTTGCAATCGGCAACCCGTTTCTTCTGGCCGACGATCTTCAGCCCTCGGTGAGCTACGGCATTGTTTCTGGAGTGCGCCGCTACCAGTATCCGGCGGGAACGCTGCTGGAATATACCGACTGCATTCAAACCGACGCGGCCATCAATCCTGGCAACTCCGGTGGACCGTTGTTCAATGCCGCAGGCAAGCTGATCGGTATTAACGGTCGTGGTTCATTTGAAAAACGCGGTCGCGTGAATGTCGGAGTCGGCTATGCAATTTCTATCAATCAGATCAAGCGGTTTCTGAGCCACCTCAAAAGCGGCCGAATTGTCGATCACGCAACTCTAGGAGCAACGGTCGCCACAGACGAGACGGGCAAGGTACTCGTCGACGACATTCTCGAATCTTGCGACGCCTATCGACGGGGCTTACGCTACGGCGACGAAATCGTGCGATTTGCCGGTCGAGAAATCACCTCGGCAAACCTCCTAAAAAACGTCCTAGGAGTTTTCCCCAACGGTTGGTCTGTGCCGATCGTTTACCGGCGTGAAGGAGAAACTTTTGATATCAACGTCCGGCTGATGGGCCTCCACGATCAATCTCAACTGTTCGATCTCGTGCAGGCAGAGGCTCGGAAACCTTCAAAACCCCACCAAGAAAATCCTTCCGACCCCGAAGGCAAAGAGCCGAATAAAGACTCTCAAGACAAACCCAAGATAACCGATTTGCTCAAGAAGAAGCCTGAAATACCCCAGGCCGTTGCCGACCGGTTCAAAGCCCGACGAGGCTTTGCCAACTTTTGGTACAATCGCGAAAAGCAACAGCAACTGTGGAACCTCTACCGTGGCGAGCATGCAGAGGACACGGTAAATTATGCCTGGAAGATTTATGGGAAGTTGGCGAACGGCAAACCTTTTGAAATCGAAACGACGGCAGAAAATGCCACTTGCCGCATGCCGACCGGATTCACCGGCGCCGATTTTTCCCAAGACTTGGAAACCCAACTAAGCCCTCCCGGCTCCGGCGGCCTCCTGCTTACCTTACACCTTTGGCAACGATTTTTAGACAAAGGCTTGCGCCAGTTTGGCGAAGTCTATTATCTGGGCCAATTGCCAACCGGCCCCGAAGGCCAATGGCTCGATTGCTTGGTCGGCACCTACTCTGGTATCGAAACCCACTTTCTTTTCACGCCTGGCACCGGCAAGCTCATTGCAATCGAGGTCTTTCCCGACGAAACCCACGATCCTTGTTTGTTATGGTTCTCCGAGTTTTCCGACAGCGAAGGGCAAACCCTGCCCAAGCGTTGGCAGGTTTTCCATGCCGGTAAGCAGTTCGCCGATTTCTATGTCGAAAAACTTACCGGAGGTAGTCATTTATTCCCTCCTGCCACTTCGGCTCTTCCGATACCACCAAGCCCCTCCGTTCTACCTAACGCTCCGACACGCCAGGCAGTGCGCGAGGCCCAGAGCAAAGTGGTGAAAATCTATGGCGCAGGTGGCTTGCGGAAAATGGAAGCCTATCAATCCGGCATTCTCATCTCGCCCCAAGGGCATGTGCTTACGATGTTTAGCTACGTGCTCGACACCGACGATCTCGTCGCAATTCTCGACGATGGGCGTAAGTTTCAACTCGAATTTCTCCGCAGCGATCCTATTCGAGACATCGCGATACTTCGCCTAAAGGCCGAGGGCGAAACACTGCCTTACTTTGATCTGCACAGCGCAATTCCTATCAAAACTGGAGAGCGTGTCTTGGCCCTTAGTAACCTCTTCGGCATTGCCACCGGCAACGAAGCGGTGAGCGTCTTGCAAGGGGTGATTACCGCGACCGCTCCCTTAGCAGCCCGGCGGGGCGCTTTTCAAGCCAACTACCAAGAGCAGGTTTATGTTCTAGACGCTTACGCAAACAACCCAGGAGCCGCTGGCGGGGCTCTCGTCGATTGGCAGGGACGATTGCTCGGCATTCTTGGCAAAGAACTACGCAGCGAAGTGACCGGAACTTGGCTCAACTACGCTCTGCCGGCCGAAGCACTAGCCAAGCCTGTCGACGACCTCTTAGCTGGAAAAGCACCTGTCGAGGCAAGCCGCTTTACTCCCGAGCAACCACTTACGATCGAACTGCTCGGCTTACGTCTCGTTCCCAATGTGCTCTCACGAACGCCTCCTTATCTCGACTCGGTTCGGCGAGGCTCCCCTGCCGATCGAGTCGGTCTGCGGCCCGACGATCTAATCGTCTTTGTCGAGCAAGATCCGATTGCCTCGCATCAAGAGTTCCTTTCTCGCCTTACTCGTATCGAAAGCGATCAACCGCTACGTCTTTCAGTTTTACGCGAAGGAAGTTTAATCGAGTTTCAGCTAGAAGTTGACTTGCCCCCTACGCGACCCGGCGAAACAGAAATCGACTGATTATGAAATATATCGCGACTCTATTCTTAGCAATCCTCCTGATGCCTGCGCAAGCATGCGCCGAGGACAACGCGATTGAATTGCTTGAACAACGGGCCTGGCGGACCGCCATTGATGCGGTGGCCGATTCCGTCGTCCAAATTCGTACCGTTGGCGGAATCGAGCGCGTTGGCAAAACGCTCCTCTCGCAAGGGCCGACCACCGGGTTGATCGTCTCGACGGATGGCTACATTGTTTCGAGCGCCTTTAATTTTGCGGGCCACCCGACTTCGATCTTGGTACGCCTCGCTTCAGGACAACAGCTTCCGGCCGAAATTATTGCTCGCGACAAAAACCGAATGCTCGTCCTACTTAAAGTCGAATCCGAAGCACCTTTGCCCGTGCCTAAACCAACCCCGCGAAGCGAAATGCAAGTAGGACAATGGTCGATAGCTCTCGGACGAACTTTTCGCTCTGACCAAGTCGATGTAACTGTCGGAATACTCAGCGCACTGAATCGAATGTATGGCCGAGTTATTCAAACCGACGCCAGCATCTCCGCCTCCAATTACGGCGGCCCGCTGATCGACGTCTACGGACGCGTCTTGGGCGTACTCGTGCCGATGGCACCCCAATCGTCGGGCGAAGACTCGACAAGCGAGTTGGCCGGCTCGCAATTTTACGATTCTGGAATTGGCTTTGCCGTACCGCTCGAACACGTCAACAAGATCTTAGAACGCTGGAAACAAGGCGACGACTTACTCCCAGGCAAGCTCGGCATCGGTCTCCAAAAGGGCGGCGCCCAGGTTGCGCCTCCCAAAATATCTGCCGTCTGGCCCGAATCTCCCGCAGCCAAGGCAGGCTGGAAACCCGACGACCTAATTCTTGCCGTCGACGGGCAACCAGTTCAAAACCAAGCCCAACTTCGGTTCCAAATCGCAACTCGCTACGCAGGCGAGACCCTCATAATAAAAACTCGCCGGGGCGATAACGAAGCTGCCGAAGAGCAGGAAGCCGAGCTAACCCTAGCGGGCGAACTTCCCCCGTACCAACATGCGTTCCTCGGTATCTTGCCGTCTCGAACTCAGAAGGCCAAAGAATCGCCAGGCATTTTGGTGGAGGGCGTTTGGCCAGGCAGCCCGGCCAATACTGCCGGTTTGCAAAGCGGCGATCGCCTGCTAAGTATCGCATCCAAGAATCTTTCCAAAACCGACGATGCCCTCAAAGCGATCAATGCCTTACACCCAAAGGAAACCGTTGAGTTAACGGTAAAGCGAGACGAAGAAGAACTTGTCCTTTCCGCAAAAGTTTCGACGTTGCCCGAGAACATCCTCAGCCGTTCAGAAATCCCGCCGCGTTCGACCGGCGAAGCGGGCGAGCCAGACAACGGGGAACTCCAACCGCTAAAGCTCCCCGACTTCTCTCAGGAGACTCAGTTTTACTTGCCTCCGCCAAAGCCCAATCAGTCGCCAGGCCTTCTCCTCTGGCTTGTCGATCACAATACGGCAGAAGATCAAGAATTAGCCGGCGATTGGCAGGAAATTTGTCGACGCGATCATCTCGTTCTCCTTCTCGCTCATCCGGCTGAAGAAACGGGTTGGACGGCTTCCGACTTGCCGTACCTCTGGCGATTGACCAAGGCGGCAAAATCTCGCTGGAGCATCGACCCTCGGCGACTCGTCATCGGAGGCCAAAAAAAGGCCGGTCAACTGGCCTATGCCCTCGCGTTCCAACGCCGCAACAGCTTTAGCGGAGCCTTTGGCATCGACGCCCCGCTACCACGCACGCTCAAAATCCCAGAAAACCGCCCCGGGCTGCGCCTTGCAACTCTCACGGTCGAATCACGCAACTCGACCTTTGCCCCGCTATTACGCCGCGACTTGCAATCGCTCACCCAAGCAGGCTACTCCGCCAGTTGGCTACAACGCCCCATGGCAGCCGGTGCCAAAGAGCCACTCGACCCCGCAACTCGCAACGCCCTCGCCCGCTGGATCGACGGGCTTGATCGATTTTAGGGAGCAAACAAAGAGAAATGTAGAATGGGCCAAAGCAAAGCGGCGGCCCATCGATTTTAACCCAACTCACCAAGCGCCCGCGGCGCTTTCCCCTCAGGCGTTTCATCGTTGTTGATATCAAACCATTCGGGCTTGAATTCGATTCGGCGGTTTTCTTTCATCGCGATGTTGGCTGTCAGCGCGATAATGGCGTCGGCCATGGCGACCTTGGGAGGACATTTCACCTGGTTTTCGGGATCGGGGTTTTTGATGCAATAAGCCCAGTGCTCGATCTCTTCGCGATAACCGCGGCTCGGCTCTTTCGGCGCTGCTGCGACGGCAACCGCTGCTCCGCCGCCTCCGGTTTCGTAGGTGTCCATCACGGCATCGCCGTTGCCTTGCTTGACTTCGATCTTGGTTTTGGTTTCCGATCGTTTGAAGAGCAGCACGTCCTTCTCGCGTTCCAGCACAAGCGTCCCTTGGGTGCCTAGCACCACTTCGCCGTAGCCGCCAAAACCGTTGCCGTTGATCGACGAGTACGTCACAATCACCTTGTCGCCCGGGTTGGCCACTTCGCCTGAAACGCCGTCTTTGAAGTAACCGGGGCCAGGGAACTCGAATGTCGTGTAAACGTGATCGTCCACATCGCGGTCGGCAGGGAAAAGCGACCGGCTGCCCGAGCCGATGACGCTCAGCGGCATCACCTTCTGGTGGTCATCACGCTGGGCGCTGATAAAGATACTGGCCGCATCGAGCTGATGGCTGCCAAGCTCGGCCATCAGGCCGCCACCGGTTCGATCCCACAAACGCCAACGAATCAGCTCTTCCAGTGCGGTTCGCTTCTTGCCCGTTTCGAGATCACGCTCTTGGTAACCATAAGCAGCCGCGTCGACCGTAAAGTCCTCAAGCTGCTTTTGTTTCATCGCCACCTTGGCGGCCCAAATGTCGGCATCGTTGCCCGTCATCTTGTCCCGTTTTTTAGTCCAAGCATAAAGCTCCTGGAGAATTTTGTGCTCCTTACGAAGCTGATTCTCGGCCTCGGTGCCCTTCTCTTTACGAATGGCCCGCCGCATGTCGATAAACTTCGACTCTTCCATAAACTCCGTAGGCAACGGCGGCTGCCAGCTGTCGGCCCCAGGCAAATTGCCACGGTGCCACTGAGCGCGGATATGGTGAAGCTTACCAAGCAGTCCGCTTTGGATTTGCGAAACCGCGTTGTCGTACAAAATGCTGTAATGCCGTTGATGCCCCGTGGCGAGAATCATCCCCGTCTCGTCCGCCACACGTCCCATTTCCTTACACTGGGCCACGCTATGGGCCATCAGTTTCTCGGTCAGTACGTGCTTGCCGGCCCGCATCGCTTTGATCGAAGCCACATCATGCAGCCAAAGCGGCAGCACCACCAGCACGGCTTCGACGTTGGGATCGGCGATCAGCTCTTCGTAGTCGGTGTAAACCTTCACATGGTCGGTCGCTTGTTTCTCGGTTTCCCAGCCGTAAACCTTCATCAGGCCAGGGCGAGCTTTTTTGGTTCCGACGTTTTCGTTATCCGCGCTCGACCAATCGCCATGAAAGGCCCGATGGCGGTTGTAGGGGCGAATGTCGGCAATCGCCACCACGTCGATATAATCGGGGTTGAGCGCACCAATCAGCACGCCGCCTTCATCGCCGGTGCCGATAATACCTATCCGCAGACGCTCTTTGCCAATTGCGCCGTAATTAAAGTAAGTCGCGCCAAGCGTCGCGCCTGTCGCGGCGCCTCCGAGGACGGTGCCCTTCAGAAAATCTCGCCGCGTGGTGCCCACCGCTTCGAGAAAGTTCTGCTTACCAATTTCTTTTTCTTCGGGACTAAGATTCATAAATTAACTCGATTTTGTGCCACAGCACTTCGACCAGAGGCAATGAATAATCGAGTCGAGCCCGGCCCAGCGTCCTGCACCAACTGCGGCAAGGAAACCAAAAGCGGCCAGCTCGACTAACTGATAATAGAAAAACGTAGTATTTGCACCCGGCACCCATGGGGGCTGAGTGACCATAATCGAAAGCAAAAACATCGCGCCGGCAATCGAAGCGAGGCGAGTACAGAAACCTGCCAACAGGCAAATACCGACGCCCAAGGTGAGGCAAGTAACTGCCAGATTGACGCGTTCGAGATTTTTTTCCTTCGGAGTCGTAAGAGCCGACTCAACCAGCTCTCCCAGATTGGAATCGCGTTGTTCCGAAGTCAGAATATTTCGCAAGTCGTCGACATAGCCCTTCTGAAGTTTTTTCACCCCAGCCACCCACTTGCGCGGAGAGCGAGAAACTTCGGCCGTCTTTTCGGCGAGGCGTTCTTTCCTAAACGGGATTTCGGCAGCACCACTCGCGGCACCGGCCTTCTCAAGCCGCCAAACCTCATGGCGATACGCCTGGATATCTAGCGACTCTTCGGCCAGATAATCAGCCAGCCGGCGCTCTCTCACCTCAAACAAAGCGGCAGCGTCTGCGATTTGCTCCTCGTCAAGCCCTTTGACGCTTGTGAAACTCGTGTGAATCGCTTTCCAATCCGTCGTGATTTGCTTCGCCCACTCCGAATAGGGAGCAAACTCAGGGATCTCGACTTCCTTGTGTACGCCCTTACCAAGTTCGCTTTGCCGACGTTTTACGTAGGCCCCCACCCAGTCGTTGAGTTGCTGCCCCGAATCAGACGTCATCTCCTCTGGCACAGCAAGCAACGACTGCCAGCCATGCCCCCCAGGCAATTGGTTCTGGATAAAACCAGCGAAAGGACCTTTCGCCTGTCCCATCACGGCAGCCGTTGGGACATGGATACTCCACGTCTTGTGGGCTTTGTCGTAGGTGACTTTTTTCGAGCCTTCGCTCAAGAAATGATAGCCAACGCAGAGTCGCAGCAAGACCAAAGCCACCACGACTTTCCACGTCGTGCTCGACGACCGGGTGCATCGTTTGCCATGGGTTGTTTGGTTGGTTGCCACGAGAAAACCTCAATAAGTGCGTGCTATCTACCGTACCTTAGCTCTCTATTCTATAACAAAGCAGTTACAATCTCCAGTGGCTGCCAGCGAGGTAGTTATCTTACTTTTTTCCTTGACGACACAGCGATTCTTCTGAAAAAAACATATGCGTATCGTTCTCTGCTACCCGGTTCAGACCGAACATATCACACAAATTCAAGCCGCTTGGCCCGACGCCGAAATCGTTGACGCGGGGCAAGATCGGATTGCCGACGAGCTGCCTTGTGCCGATATCTACTGCGGCCATGCCAAAGTTCCGGTACCATGGGAGAAGGTCGTTTCGGCTGGCCGTTTACAGTGGATCCAATCGTCTGCCGCAGGGCTTGACCATTGCCTTGTGCCGTGCGTTATCGATTCAGAAATTCCCGTGACAAGCGCCTCGGGAGTACTCGCTCGACAAGTTGCCGACCATACCCTGGCCCTGCTCGCAGGCATGTTGCGAGACCTCCCGACTTTCTTCCGCGCCCAACAACAACACGAGTTTATCCGTCGGCCTACGCGAGACCTCCACGGAGCTCGCATTGGCATCGTCGGACTCGGCGGTAACGGGCATCGCTTGGCTCGTATTCTCAAAGCGTTTGAAACAACCATTCTCGCAACCGATTGGTATCCCGAGAGCAAACCCGAGTATGTCGACGAGTTACTGCCTGCCGACGCCTTGGACGATATGTTGACGCGAGTCGACGTTTTGATTCTCGCCGCTCCCCTCAACGAGCACACTCGGGGCATGATCGACAAACGTCGTCTCGAATTGCTACCCCCCGAGGCGGTCCTGATCAACGTCGCCCGCGGACCTTTGATCGTCGAAAGCGATTTAGTCGAAGTCTTGCAATCAGGGCACCTCTGGGGCGTCGGCCTTGATGTCACAGAAAAAGAGCCACTCTCTGCGGAGAGTCCCCTCTGGGATTTGCCTAACGTAATCATCACGCCCCATGTGGGCGGGCAACGCGCGAGCCGGGTTGGTGACATGACCAACCTTTTCTGCGAAAACTTGCGCCTTTTCCAACAAGGCCAACCACTTTTCAATCGCGTCGACAAGCGTCTAGGCTTCCCCGAGCCAGACGCAATGCGAGGGCTGTAGAGAAGATCCATCAAAACCGATCCTCCGAGGAGAACCTCGTGTCACTCTCCAGGAGCGAGCTAGCAGCGAACTTCGTAGCACTTTGGAAACCCAAAATACAGCGGAGGCAAGGTTTTCCGGGTTTCTGGCCAAAAGTGCGATCTAGACTTGGCACGAACGCTCTGAGTAAAATTGAGCCTGTAGGAATGAGCCGGCAGATGGTTTGGTCTCCTGTATCCTGAGCCACAATCTCCCCATCTCCCGAACTCCTACCCACTAGCAGCGAAGGCAACGCATGAACCCCTCAACAACGATTCTCCGCGGCACGCGAACCATTACGTTCGAGGGCCATCAGACAGAACGCTGCCCAGACGATTTCCTTCAACGCTACGAAAGCCTCCTCGAAGAAAAGTACATGGGCTGGACCGAGCATCTTCGGTTTCGGCGATTGCTCGGCACCGGAGGCCAAGGGACGGTCTTTCTTAGCGACCGGCGTGGCAGCGATGGGTTCACGCTGCCCGTTGCCCTCAAGGTCTTTTCGCCTGAACGCTTTGCAAGTCAGCAAAGCTACGACCGGTCGATGGAGCGTATTGCCCAAGTCGCAAGCTGTGTCGCAAAAATTCAGCACGACAACTTGCTCGACGTTCAGAATTTTACCGAACGCCATCGCATTCGCATCATGGAAATGGAATGGGTCGATGGTTTCGATATCCAGCAGCTCCTGGCACCTGCGATGCTTGCGCGTGTTGAAAAGCGAGTTAGCCAACGACGTTGGAAACATATCAACGAAGTCATCGTTACCGCAGGACCGATTCGCTCGCGTTTGCAGCCTGGGGTCGCGGTTGCAATCATTCGACAGTGCATGTCGGCGCTGGCCGCGTTGCATCGCGAGGAAATCGTCCACGGAGACATCAAGCCCTCCAACATTATGGTGAAGCGAACCGGCAACGCAAAAATTGTTGATATCGGCTCAGCCCTTGAGCTGAACAACATGCCCGAGCAGCGAACTTGCACGCCCCAGTACGCGGCACCCGAAATGCTGGAGCGCAGTGAGTTTACTCCCCGGTCCGACTTGGCCAGCTTGGGGTACGTGTTAATCGAAATGCTCGCAGGCCAGCCGCTATTTGCCGGTTTGCGCAGTTTGGGCGAGTTACTCGAAGCAAAATGGACTCTCTCTCAAAAACTCGACACCATTCTGCCTGACGATGTAGCCGACAGCGAACTCCTGATGAGCATCTGCCGTCGCTTAATTGCTCCCGACCCAGAACTACGCTACGAAAGCGCCGAAGAAGCAAACACCAACGTCGGCGGCTTTGCCGATTTCCAGCGCACTCTCATATTTGGCGACTTAGCAAGCGAATACGAAAACGACCTACGCGCCTGGCTCGAAGAGCTTGAGTGATTAGTGGATAACCATCAGTTCTTTCTGAAAAAAACTCTTGCAATAGAGGCTAAGGTCTGATACGTTGTCCGCAGGTACACAGCTCCTCTTTAGCGGGATTGCGAAGATGTGGAAAATTACCCCACTCGACCACTCGGTTGGGCTCGTGCAGCATCAATTAGCCATATCCGCCTTCTCCTCGGCGGTATTCTCCTTGTTGCTGCGGCGTTAAAGGCCGAGTCGCTCTTTTCCTCTCCGACCATCTTGCCTTGGTCTCTGATGGCGTACACGGTACTTGGAGCTTCTTCGATGTGTTATTTGATTGCGATGAAACCGTTACTTGCCATTGTGTTGTTGTTGGTCACTTCGTGCCCATCCTGGGCACAAGAGGACAATCCGGAGTTGCGGAAACAGTTCCTGCGGGGCGTCGAGGAAACGGCTCGGAACTTCGATAATCTCTCTTTTCGTGCGAAGTGCGTACGCACGACGCAACTTGCCGCAGTCTCTGAAAAGTGGAAGGCGAAAAACGCAGAACAATTTGCAAAAAAACAAAAAGATCCACACAGGGTTCGTACCCGAAAATTCGATGTGGCTATTCGCGGGCCGCTTGGCCTAGCGAGCAGGATCCGGAAGAGCGGGAACATCTCTTTCGGAGTTCGGAATGGCGTCTATGCGTTCGCGCTGGAACAATCACCAGAAAACGAGCGAACCACGCTCCAATTCGTTGAGAAACTTGGAGTCGATCCAGCCATCGACGCGCGGGTTGCAGAACTTGAGGGGAAACCTCGCAATATAATCATGGCAAGCTTTACCATTGGGGCCAAACTACTGTCTCAGCAAATTGAAAGCGACGCGTTTTCCATCCAACGTGCGTACGCTGTCTCTGCAGGTGACAGGGAACTCGTCCGTGTTGAATATGAGTATCATGTGGACGAGCCGGTTCAAGGAAGAAAGTACCGAGTAACTAACAGTTTCCTGGTCTGTGATCCTGCACAGCAATGGGCTCTGATCGAATATGGCGGCACTAGTTACAACTACCGCGACGAGAGCACTACGGTGCATCACACGGTATTGAGAAATAGAGAGCTAATCGACGGAATTCCAATCGCAATGAGAGCCTCAACGACGATTAGTCCGTATGATGATCCGGGCACTATGATTGAGACGGTGACTACGATTGATGTCACAGACCACGACATCCCCAAAGAAGAGTTTTACTTGAGCTTCTACGGCCTGCCCGAACCCAACTTTGGGGAGACCTGGTTTGGCACATGGGGCTGGTATCTGATTGGCGGCATCGCGTGCATCGCCGTCGGGGTGATTATCAAGTCGCGGTTGAGCGAATCATGAAACTATTGCTTACGATTCTTTTATTATCCGTCTCCTCCTGCCCGTCGTGGGCGCAGGAGGACGATCCCGAATTGCGGAAGCGATTCCTGCGGGGAGTTGCGCAAACGGCTCGAAAACTCGAACAGCTCTCTTTTCGTGCCAAATGTGCATACACGACACAAATGACGGTAGTTCCTGAAACATTGAGGGCAAAATACGCTGAAAATGGAGCAGACCCGTACGAGGCTAATGAGAAGAAGTTCGAGGTGGCTTTGCGCGGGCCATTTGGGCTGGCAACCGGTCTTCGCAAGGCTGGAAACGTTTTTTTTGCGGGCCGAAATGACAGCTATGTTTTCGCAATCGAACAATCACCGGAAGGTGAGCGAACCTCTCTTCAATTCGTCGAACAAATTGGGATCAATCCAGACATTGACGCACAGATCGCAGAAGCAGAAGGTGTTCCGCGTGCTATGGTTCTTGCGGCATACTCTCTTTCGACCGACCTGCTATTTCGGCTAATCGAAGATAATGTTTTTTCCATCCAACGCGTCTACGCCGTCTCATCGGCCGAGAACAATCTTGTCCGCGTCGAATTTGAATACTTAGTCGATGATCCGGCTCGAGGAATAAAAGATCGAATAACCGATGGTTTCTTAATCTGTGACCCTGCTCAAGAGTGGGCACTAACCGAATATGGTGGCACGAGATATAATTATAACGACGAGAAAAAAATAGTCCAACGAGTGTTATTGGAACTTGGAGAGTCCATCGGCGAAATCCCAATCGCTACGAAGGTCTTGCGGACTACTAACTTTCTCGAATACCCCGGTACCGTAAGCGAAACTGTAATTACAGTGGAGGTCACGAGCCATGATGACGTACCCAAAGAAGAATTTTACCTGAGCTTCTACGGCCTGCCCGAACCTAACTTTGGGGAGACTTGGTTTGGCACCTGGGGCTGGTACTTGATCGGCGGCATCGCGTGCATCGCTGTCGGGGTGGTTATCAAACGCCGCCTGTCCGAATGAGGGCAACCGCGAAGGAGACAATCGTTAGGGAGAAACTAAAAAAGCGGGCCCCTTTCCTTAGCGTTTTCGGTGCTCTTGTATGTTGGCATAGGAGCACAATCATCGATCCATCCGGAAAAATCGTGAGTCAACTACCAGCAATCGCAGGGGTCCTGCGAAGTGATATGATCGAATAAGAGGAGAGGATGATCATGGCAGAACAAAGGTATCGCGGCTTTACGATCGTCGAATTATTAGTTGTGATCGCGATCATCGGCGTACTGGTGGCGTTACTCTTGCCTGCCGTGCAGGCAGCTCGTGAGGCGTCACGGCGCATACAGTGTCAGAACAACCTCAAGCAACTCGGTATAGCGCTGCATAATTATCACGGTGCCAATGGTACTTTGCCACCAGCCATGATTTGGAATGGAATCGGCGAGCCTTTGGGCTTAGGTGTCTTTCCGATCGGCACCATCGATCGAGTATCGCTAGGAATTGCTCCCAGCAGCGAGCCAAGTCGCCTGCATGCCAACTGGGTGATGTTTCTTTTGCCGCATTTAGAACAAACGACGATTTACGACGCTTTTGATTTCGACTTGCCAGTCTCTGCACCTTCTCAGGCTGATGCGCGTACTGCCAATCTCTCGGCCATGCGATGTCCGAGCGATGACAACAACAACTCGCCCTACGATCGAACCCTGCTTGCTGGCGAGCCTGGTCAATTGTATTCTCGCGGAAATTACGGACTCAATGTGGGGGTCAATCGTCCGTGCTTTACCTTTATGGAAAATTGTCCCTCAGGGTTTAGCTCGGATACCGAGGACTTGCTCAACACAAACACCAAAGTCTGGGGCACTGGCGTAGCAGGATTTAATGTTTCCTTCAGTTTCAAACGATTTACCAACGGTCTGTCAAATCTGATCGCCGTTGATGAGCTTCGGGCCGGCATTGATCCACTCGATCCGCGAGGTACCTGGGCGTTAGGATTCGTAGGGGCAAGCCTGACGGCCCTTCATGCGGCAGGGCCTAACGAAACCACCTCTGGGTTAGATGCCATCAACACTTGTACTCAGTTGACATTGAGCTATTCGGGAGCCGAATTGCAGCGGCGCGGGATGCCTTGCTCAAGCGGCCCGGTCCCGTCGAATTATGGTGCGACTGCGCGTAGCCAGCACCCGAGTGTTGTAAACACTTTGCGGTTGGATGGGTCGGTCGAATCTCTGGATAACGCAATCGACAGCCAGATTTGGATTAGTTTGCACTCGTACGAAGAGCTTGAATAAAGCCAATCAGGGCTGCTAGCGAAAAGTTCCTGCACTTCTTCTCTTGACGTCCCCCCTATTTTCGTGGCACGCTATACGCAGCACTTTTTTGGGGAGCCGGTTCCCCGGCAGCTGAGTGCGCCGACTCATGGAAAGGGAAATACTGTGCATGTTTTTTTGATAGCGGTTGGGTTACTAGGACAGGTGGCCAGCGCGGGCAACGACCGTTATGGACCGACTAGCAAACCTCTGAGAAACAACACAGCACCTGCTGCCCAAGGTCTGCCCGAGGCTAGCACAGAATGGGCAGCTAATCCGCTCAGCAATACTCGGCCCTCCGGCAAGACGGCTCAAGCAACCGTTTTGCAAGAGCAGCCCCCCTATCGTTCGCGTGGCCAGCAGCAACCCGCAGCTTCCCTCCCCAATTCAACCCCTCCAAGCCAGCCACTTCCCTCGAACCAACTCGCGGCAGCACCTGAGGCCACCGCAAAAAACAAACCTTCCCAGCTTATCCGAAGCTTCTTGAAGCCGCCCACGACCGAGCGGCTCACGGGGCAACCGTTGACGCTTGCCGAAGCCATCCAGTTGGCCACCTCTCGCAGCGAGCAAACTCGCATTGTTGAAGCCTACTGGAACCTTTCGACCACAACCGCAAACTACTACTTGGCCCTACGTGAGGTAACCGCTTTACAGACTCTACGCCAAGGAATCCTCCGCCCAAGCGCCGAATGGGAGCAAGCCCGACTGGCGTTGAGCCTGCGTGGTCGCGAAGCTCGCCTCTCTGCTCAAACGGCCCAATTTCGCCTGCAACGATTGTTAGGTCGTACCGGAGCCAACCTACCGATAGCAAGCGACCTTCCCCACTGTGGAGAGTACGACACACGCTTCAACGAAATTTTTGCCAGCCGTAACTCCTCTGCCGAAGCCGAACAGCTGAGCAAGTTGTTGCCGCTAGGGCACCAAAACCTACGCCAACAGACGGCACATGTTGGCCAAGCTCGGCAGTGGCTCGACGTAGTAAGCCAACGCCGAGATCCAAACACCGATGGCACCGGGTTGCTCAAGGCCTACGAGCTTCTGAGCTTACGACGCCGCGCGTTTGTCGAAAGTTTAGGAAGCTATAATGCCAACATCGCCCGCTATGCCGAGATGGCCTCTCCTGGTGACGTTGGCACAGCAAGATTGGTCGCGATGCTAATCCACACCGAAGACCACCGCGAGGCGGGCTCGTCTCCTAGTGGCATTCGCCAAACCAGTGCCGAAGAAGCGATTGGCGCCGGCGGCGAACACTCGATTCTGACGCAGCCTACTTTGGAAAGATAACGCCAGTCTGGAGCTTGGGTTCTTGCGTCGATTCGAGGCAAGCTATAATGGTGGCTCTGTCTCTTGAACTCCCGCCAACCGCCATGACGACTCTCGCTTCCACTCCTACCTCTGAGCCAAAGCTGCTCGCCGAGCCTTTTTTCATTGGCCCGCTAGAGGTCAATCCACCGATTCTCCAAGCGCCGATGGCAGGGTTCACGAACTATGCCTTTCGGCAAATCGTGCGAGAGTATGGCGGTGCGGGATTGCTAGCCACCGAAATGGTCAATGCGCGCGGCTTCGTCTGGCTCGACGAACAGGAAGCCGAGCATCCCGACCGCCTTTGGGGAGTAGCCGACGAGCCGCGACCACTCGCGGTGCAAATCTGGGACAACGACCCCGCCACGATGGCAAAAGTTGGCGAGCGGCTGGCTCAGCAATATCGTGTCAGCGTGGTCGACATCAACTTCGGCTGCCCGGTACGGCAGGTAACTCAAAAGGCTCATAGCGGCTCGTACCTTCTAAGAGATCCTGATCGTATGGGGCGAATTATCGAGCAAGTGGTCGCCGCTTGCGGCTCGACGCCCGTCACGGCAAAAATTCGCCTCGGTTGCACGCGAGATCAAATCAACGCGATCGACATCGCCCAGGTCGTCGAAGGTGCCGGAGCCGCGGCCCTGACCGTCCATGGCCGGACAGCAGCCGACATGTTTCGAGGCTCTGCCGACTGGGATCAGATTTCCAAAATCAAGCCTCACCTAAGCCGCATCCCTTTGATCGGCAACGGCGACCTCGACTCGGCAGAAAAAGTGGTCGATGCGTTTCGTCGCTACGCGGTCGATGGCGTCATGATCGCCCGCGCGTCGCTCGGCAAGCCCTGGCTATTCTCCCAAGCCGCCGCAGCAGTACGCGGCCAGCCGGTGCCCGAAGAGCCGACGCTTACCGAACAACAAGAGCTGCTGATTCACCATTTCGATTTGGTTTGCCAACGCTTCGGCGAGAAAAAAGCCTGCATACTGATGCGAAAATACGCTTGCTGCTACGCCCAAGGCCGCCGCGGCGCACGGGAATTTCGTAAGCGAGTCGCAACCCTCGAAACGCCAGAAGAATTCTACGCGATCGTAAAAAATTTCTTCCCGCGAGAAGAGGCCGTAGAGATTTAGGCTTTCGCAAAGAACGACAAGCCGAGGGATTTTTCTTAGCGTTTTTGAAAGCCGCAATGAATGCCCTAACCGCGAAAAAACAACCAGTACACCGTTGTCACAACCGCAAACACCACCAAGCCCACCATCAAACGAGTCGCACGTTCTAATCCTGTTTGCCGGGGCTGAATCGGCCCACTCGCAGAGCCTGGCTCCGCCATCTCGCTTGCGGCATTCGCAACGGGCAGCACCGGTGCCGACACGGGTTGTTTTTCAGAGTCGGTCTCGCCTGGCTCCAAAGCGACCGGTTTGGTGTCGGCAAGCGAGGCGTCTTGGAAATCTTGCGTCCTGGGAGACTTGGCCATTTTGCCGATTGCTTGGCAGACGCTTGGGGTCGCTGAATCGACCCAAGGCCGCAGCAGTCCGACGACTTCAGCCGCGGTACTCACTCGGTCGGCGGGCCGCTTTTGCATCATGAACGCCACAACTTTCGCCATCTTCTCGTCAACCTCCGCATTCAACCGCTGCGCGGCAATCGGCGCTTCATCCAAATGTCGACGCAACTTGTCGGCGGTCTCGCCGCCCGGGAACGGCACTTTGCCGGTCAGAGCGTAGTAAAGTGTGCAGCCAAGCGAGTAAATGTCGCTAATAGGCAGAACCTCGCCCGGCGTCACGATTATCTCGGGCGCCAAAAAATCGGCGGTCCCGACAATGTGTTTTGGTCGACTGTCCGACGGTACATTCCCATCCGAATCGGCAGAAAAAAAGGCGAGTCCCAAGTCGGCCACTTTGCTTTGGCCTTCAGGCGTAATGAGAATGTTGCCCGGCTTCACGTCGCGATGAATCAAACCTTGTGCATGGGCATAATTCAAAGCTTCGGCTGCCTGCGAAACAATAATTGCCGCTTGCTGAGGCGTAAGCGCCCCGTGCTCGCGAACCAGTCGGCGAAGATCTGAGCCGGGCACATACTCCGTCACCAAAAAATAAGTGCCCCCATCAATGTCGGCGTACGACAATCGCACGAGATTAGGATGGTCGAGCAAAGCTTGGGCACGGATCTCTCGGCGGAAACTTGCGATGCCGTTCGGGTTGCTTTGCTTTTTTGGCAGAACCTTAATCGCCTCGATGCGCCCGAGCAGCTCATGCTCGCCCTTAAAAACCCAACCCATCCCGCCCCGACCAATGGCATCGAGAATACGATAGGCCCCTAACGAAAACTTCGTTCGCCCCTGGCAAAGCTGCTCGGCCTGCCAGCGGTTGAGGTACCCTAGGCTGATCAGCTGCAGGGCCAGTTGATGATCCGAAACTTCTTCCAACGACAAATCATCTGCCGGCAAGCTCTCGGCCAACACATGCCAAGCCCGATCGATCTGCTGCTCATTCAACAAACCGCTCGCCAACCCGGCTCGCTCAAGAATAGATCGCTCGGTACGCACCAAAATCGGTCGACCTCAAAAGAGAAAAACACAACGGAACAACGGCCACGACAGAGACCGTCGGAGTATTATAAGTTTAGTACGTAAAGAACGTCGGCGCCAAGTTTCAGGCTTCAATTACTGGCCACAAATCCCCTAACCGTAACAGGGACGCCGCAACAAAAAGATCAAATTTAACGGGATTTATAGGATTTGCGAGATGGATTCAAAGATCGCTATCTTGTCGATCCTGTAAATTCAGTCCAAAGCTAACACGACGAAAGCAGCGCCGTAGTAAGACGATGCTTGCGCCAGCACTTCGGCAGCGGGGCTTCAAATTCGATCGTCTCTTTACGAACCGGGTGCTCCAGCTCAAGCCGCTGGGCATGAAGCGCGATGCCGTCGGGAAATTTCAATTCGCTACCGTATTTGAAATCACCTAAAATTGGATGCCCAATTTTCGCCAGCTGTACTCGAATCTGATGCTTGCGACCGGTTTCTAATTCAATCCTCAGCAGCGAATGGTCGCGGTGTTTGCTGAGAACCGAAAAATGCAGGCGAGCAAATTGGGCGTCGGGATTATTCTCGTGGGTCACATGCACGCGTCGATGTCGCTCGTCTTTGCGAATAAAATGCTCCAGCGTACCGCCATGCGATTTGTCGGGGATGCCAGCCACCACGGCCCAATAAATTTTTTGGACCTGCCGCTGCCGAAAAGCCTCGGAGAGCCGAGCGGCCGATTTCGAGGTGCGTGCCACAAGCACCACACCGGTCACTGGAGCATCCAGCCGGCTAACCACACCCAGATAGACCTTGCCAGGCTTATTGTGCTTTTGGCGAATATACTCCTTCGCAAGGCTCAGCAAGCTCTCCTTGTCGCTCGCGACACCCATCGTCGGTAGCATCGCAGGCTTATTGATCACCAGCAGATGGTTGTCTTTGTAAAGTATTTTAAGTCGACCAAAAGATAGGGGCATAAATGGTTCCGCTCGCGGCAAGAGAATGTTAGTCTCCAGCATAACTCCTGATCCTATGCTTGTCCTACTCATTGCCCACAAAAAACGATGCCCAAATCCCAACTGATCTTAGCTAGCGGATCGCCACAGCGAAAAAATTTACTGAAAGAGGCAGGCTACGAATTCGAGATCGTGGTCCCGCGAGATTCGGCCGAGTGTGGGATTTGCAGCACCGGCGGGCCCGCTGCTTTGGTCGTGGAATTAGCACAACGCAAAGCCGCCGATGTGTTCGATCAGCTAAACAAGCAAGGGCAGGGGGGCAATTCGGCGAAGATCCTCTTAGCCTGCGATACGCTCGCCGAATGCAACGGCACCATCCTGGGCAAACCCAAGGAGGAGTCACATGCCCGACAGATGTTAGAGCTTCTGCGGGGCAAGGTCCATCGAGTCTACAGCGGGCTCTGTATCTGGCCTTGTTCTACTGCCCAACCCGAAACACGTCTCGCAGTAACTTGCCTCGAAATGGACCAACTCTCAGACGATCAGCTCGACGAATACTTAGACAGCGGCCTCTGGCAAGGCAAGGCAGGCGCATTCGGCTATCAAGACCGGGCCGGCTGGCTTCACATTCTTGAAGGCAGCGAATCAAATGTCATCGGCCTGCCAATGGAATTACTCGCCGAAATGCTACCCTCCTAATCGCCTAGCGATCGTGGAGAGGATAGAAACGCGCGAGCCGATCGGGCCGAATGCCAATCGCTTGAGCGCCAAGCAAAGCCCAGTTTCTCATCGTTTGCCGAATAACCCCATGGCGTTGCCACCGTCGGGGATGAACGTAAGTTGGCCCAGGCAACAGCACCGGAGAGGCGAGCCGTCCGAAAGCTCGCATCAGTAGCAAATCTTCCATGAGATCGACCTGCGGGAAAGAACCGAGCTGCTCGAAAGTTTCTCTTCGCAAAAAAATCGCTTGATCGCCATACGGCAAACCGCGCCAGCGTACCCTTGCCGCGTTGCCCCACTCAAGCAGCCGGTAGAGAGAGCCTGCCGATTCGATTCGCTGTCGAAATGCCCCACCCAAAACTTCAGGGTTTTGCAGACAAGTGCGAATTTGTTCCCCCACATCTGGAGCCAGCCAGTTATCGGCGTGAAGAAAAAGCAGTACCTCGCCCTGAGCCCGACGAGCCCCAAGGTTCTGCTGAATCGCGCGTCCTGGGTCGCTCACCAAGACCGTCGCTCCACCGCCCTTTGCAAGAGAGACAGTCTCGTCCTCGCTCCCTCCATCTACGACAATCACCTCATCGACGCCTGCATCCCAGGCGCGGCTCACCGCGCGCAATACCCACTGAGCCTCGTTGATCGTGGGAATAACTACCGATATTTTTAGGCTCATATCTCAGAGACGATTTTCAGGGACGATCACGATTGAGTTGGAATGCCATTTTCAGCTATAATCTCCTCCGCACGATTCTTTCCCCCAAAACAGTCTATTCAGTAATAACGTGAACAGGCAATCCCTTTCAAAAGAGTACCACTTTTGAATCGGGATAGCTCGTAGATTGCTGATTGCACATTCCATCTTAAAGCGATCTTAACAATAGCATGAAACTACGCGTCGGTGTGGTTGGAGTAGGCCCCTCCTGGGAATCGAGGCATCTGCCTGCGCTACGTTCGCTCTCCGACCGCTTTGAGGTTCGCGCTGTCTGCGATCCCGTGCAGCATCGAGCAGAACAAGTAGCGAAACAATTCGGCGCATCGCTCCATGACGGTTTTCGCCTCCTTTCGAGCCGAGAAGACATCGACGCTATCTTGCAACTCTCCGCACGATTCTACGGCACAGCCCCTATCTACGCTGCTTGCGATCAAGCCAAGGCAGTTTACTGCGCAGCCGCAATCGATATGGACGCTCGAGAATCGACCGCTTTGTACGAACGAGTGAAAAGCTCAGGCATTGCGTTCATGGCCGAGTTCCCCTGCCGCCTTTCTCCCGCCACACTTCGTTTGAAAGAGCTGATTGCCACAAAACTAGGCAAACCGCGGCTCCTGTTCTGCAACCGCAGACGTACCTCCTCTCCAAACCACAAGGGCAACACCCGCTGTCTCCACGACCTAGTGGAGCTAGTCGACTGGTGCCGGTTCGTTGTCGGCGAAGAACCTTCTTCCGTCATGGCCACAGGACACCAGGCTACTGCCAGCCCAGCAACCGATTATCTCTCCGTCACGCTCGACTATTCTGCGGAAGGCGAAACCGGAACAGGACCCTTGGCTGTCATTGGCTGCGGAGACTATATCTCACCAAGCCTCCAAGAGTCGCTCGCCTACCGCCGACCAGCCGATTTGAAAGTTGTTTGCGAAAACGGGATCGCCTTTGTCGACTTACCTCATACGGTCGCCTGGTTCGACGAAGCAGGGCAACACCTTGAAACATTAGATCACGAGCGGCCTGTAGGGGAGTTGCTACTGCTCCATTTTCAGCGAGCGGTCGAAAGCCTGATCCTCCGCCCCACCAATTTAGACGATGCCCACCGTTCAATTTTAGTTGCCAATCAGGCCCGATTAAGTTGCGAAAGCGGCCAGCGAATTTTTTGCTAGAAGCCACACCGCCAGCCTGTGCTCGCTTTCCCGTCTCGATTGACATGCTACGCAGCAAAACCCTATACTGCCCGCTTATCTACACAAAAAAATCTCCTTAGAACACTCTCAAAAGCATGACAACCACCACCAAAGACGTCGCCCAGCTCGCTGTGAATACGATTCGCACCCTCTCGATGGACGGTGTCGAAGCAGCCGGCTGCGGCCACCCAGGCACACCCATGGCGCTGGCTCCGGTGACCTGCCAGCTTTGGACCGAAGTCCTGCGATATGATCCAAAAGCCCCGCATTGGCTTAACCGCGATCGCTACGTCCTCTCCTGCGGCCACGCCTCGATGCTCATCTACTCGATGCTACACCTGGCAGGCGTTCGCCGGGCAGAGTCCGATGGCTCAGTCTCCGACGACTTGTCCGTCTCGCTTGACGATCTTCGGAACTTTCGCCAATGGGATAGCGCCACCCCGGGGCACCCTGAGTATGGTCACACCACTGGGGTAGAAACCACCACGGGCCCCCTAGGGCAAGGCTGCGGTAATAGTGTCGGAATGGCAATCTCTAGCAAGTGGCTTGGCGCCCGATACAACCGTTCAGGCTACGAACTGTTCGACTTCAACGTCTACGTTCAGTGCAGCGATGGCGATCTCATGGAAGGCCTCTCTTCAGAATCCGCTTCGCTTGCCGGGCATCTCAAGCTCGACAACCTCTGTTGGATCTACGACGACAACGATATCACGATCGAAGGCAGCACCGATTTGGCCTTCGGTGAAGACGTCGCCAAACGCTTTGAAAGCCTAGGGTGGAATGTCGAAAAAGTCGCCGATGCAAACGACCTTGAGTCGCTCAGCGCAGCCTACAAAGCCTTTCAACAATCCACCGAGGCCCCGACGCTAATTATCGTAAAAAGTGTCATTGGTTTCGGGTCGCCTAACAAAGCAGGCACCGCAGCCGCCCATGGCGCTGCCATCGGCGCCGACGAGGTCCGACTGACAAAAGCCGCCTACGGCTGGCCTGAAGACGAATCCTTCCTCGTTCCACCAGAAGTCCCCGAGTATTTCCAAGAGACCATGGGACGACGCGGCTCCGAAGCTCGCGAGGCCTGGGAAACGCAATTTGAAGAATACCAAGCAGAGCACCCTGAGCTGGCTGCCGAAATTTGCCAGATGCAAAGCCGCGAACTCCCCGAAGGTTGGGAAGCAGGCCTGACCGAATTTCCCGCCGACGAAAAAGGCTTGGCCACCCGTAGCTCCGCTGGCAAGGCCCTCAACGGCTTTGCGAAGCACATTCCTTGGCTTCTTGGTGGATCGGCCGACCTCGCACCTTCCACCAATACGCTGCTGACCTTCGACGGCGCCGGGCATTTCGAGCCTGCCGACTACGCAGGCCGTAACATGCACTTCGGCATCCGCGAACACGCCATGGCAGCTGCCCTCAATGGCATGGCCCTCTCGGGTTTACGCCCCTACGGTGCCACGTTCTTTGTCTTTAGCGATTATCTGCGGCCTTCGATGCGACTTAGCTCGATCATGGGCTTGCCCTCGATCTTTGTGTTCACTCACGATTCCATTGGCGTTGGCGAAGATGGCCCTACTCATCAGCCCGTCGAACAGTTGGCCGCCGCACGCTCGATTCCCGGCTTGGTCGTCATTCGGCCCGCCGACGCGAACGAAGCCTCCTACGCCTGGCGAACTGCTCTCACCGAAACCAATCGCCCAACCGCTTTGGTGTTAACACGTCAAAACCTTCCAACCCTCGATCGATCAAAGTACGCTTCTGCCGAAGGCCTGAGCCGCGGCGGCTACGTCCTTTCCGACGCCGAAGGCGGCAAGCCTCAGGTATTGCTGCTCGCCAGCGGCAGCGAAGTTATTCTCGCCCTCGTGGCCCAGCAACAGCTTGCAGAAGACGGAATTCGAGCCCGGGTGGTAAGCATGCCTTCCTTCGAGCTATTTGAAGACCAAACCGAGGAATACCGCGAGCAGGTTTTACCTTCGGCTGTGCAAGCCCGCGTGGCCGTCGAAGCCGGAATCCGCCAAGGTTGGGATCGCTACTTAGGTTTCCAAGGCGAGTTCATTGGCATGAAAGGCTTTGGACTTTCGGCACCATTCAAAAAAATCTATGAAGAGTTCGGCTTCACTGCCGAAAATGTTGTCGCAACGGCGAAGCGGGTTCTTGGTTAACGACGCCAATGCGTCTATTTTTGCGAGGTGCCGCTGTGGCAGATATCGTATCGATCCCCGGGTTCTTCCAGCCCTTTAGCAGTCTTTCTCATCTGCTGGGGGCCATCGTTTTTGCCGGAATCTCGCTACCTCTGTTGCTCCGCGGCCGAGGAAACGTCTCGCGTTTGACTAGCCTCGCAATCTTCTGCCTCGGCACGGTTGTGCTGCTTTCGATCAGCGGATTCTATCATCTACTCGATCCCGCTGGGGCAGCCCGCCCTATTGTCCGACGCCTCGACCATGCCTGCATTTTCATTCTGATCGCCTGCTCCTTTACGCCTTCGATGATCATACTTTTTCGCGGCAAACAGCGATGGACGATCCTTCTCTCCGTTTGGCTCTTTGCCATTATCGCGATCGTTTTCAAAATGTTTTATTTCCATCAGATCTCTCCTAAGCAAGGCCTTGTTCTCTACCTACTGATGGGGGCAATCGGAATTATTCCCTGCGTTTCGATCGCCCGACGTTACGGAATGCAATTTCTGATGCCTGTCATCTGGGGAGGCTTCGCCTACGCCCTAGGGGGCACCCTCGAAAGTTTCCACTGGCCTGTGATGGTCCCCGGCGTCGTCCAGTGGCACGAAGTATTCCACATCGCGGTACTCATCGGCCTAGGATTCCACTGGACATTCGCCTTCACCATCGCCGACGGTCGAATCGAACCCCAGGACTCGCAGGCCGAAGCAGCAGCCGGTTAATTAGGTTCCCATGCTTCGTAGCGAGATTCGCAGGGATTCGTGCTAAGATTAAGTCGTAAGTAAAACCGCTTAACCAACCTTCTGGATTTTGCCATGCACGTTCCTAAATTCAACTCGAAAATCATCCGCACTCTTGCCTGTGTCTGGGGCATTGCCATAGGGTTCATGTGGGCACCCATCGCCCCTGCAAACGCGAGCAACGCATTGCGATATATGCCGGAAGATGCCTTGGGGTTTGTCCTGGTAAATAATCTGGAAAGCCTTGACGCAAAGGTCAGCCGCTTTACTCTGATCTTCGACCTGCCAGTGCCGGCTCCCCTGACTTTCATCAAGTTTGCCACAGGTTTAGATGAAGGGATCCGGAAAAAGGGCGACCTCTTAGTCGCTCTGCTCCCGGCTTCCGAACCAACGTCGGAACCTCAACCGATGGTCCTTCTTCCTATCGAGGACTACGCTAAATTCGCTGCTTCGATCCATGGGGATGCCAGTGGCGAGATTTGCCGAGCCTCAATTGCCGGCGAAGACGTGCTCGTCGCAAAGTTTGGTGAATACGCATTGCTGATGAATGTCGAACATCGCGAGACCTTACAATTTCTGCTTAGCCTCCAGCAAGCCCCAGTTGCCGACCTAAAACCCCTCGACCCCTGGATCGAAAAAAACGATGTCGTGGTTGCCCTGCTGCCAGAAGGCCTTGATGCCCTCTTGAAACTTGGCAACCAAGCCATCTCCAAACAGCCGCCCCAATTCAATGGAATGAACGTAGAGACCTTACAGTGGGGGATGGATTCACTGGCCAAAGAAGTCAAGCTGGTGGCCGTCGCAGTTTCTTTGGACGACCAAACCAACTTACGGATTAGTAAGCGAGTCCTTCTAAAAGAGGGCGGCAAGCTGTTCGCGATTGCCCCTCTCTTGGATGCCAAAAGCTCGCCTCTGACCGGCTACACCGACCAACCGTTTGTCGTGGCCGGCGGCGGCCCGATTCCTGAAAGCTGGTCCAAGGCGCTCTCTGCCATGACCCTGCAAATGATGAAAAGCATGCCCAAAGCCTATGGCCTGGAATCAATCGACGAAGAGCAATGGACAAAATTAGAACACGCTTATTCTTCGATGATGAAAGGACTCCGATCCTCCTCGATGATCCTGTTGCCAGGAGAAAAAGGCGACCCCTTATTTAGCAACCTCTTTGGTGTTGCAAAAACAACCGGTGCCGACGAGTACCTCGATTCGTTTCTGAAAGCGACCGAATCCTGGAACGAAGTGATGGAACTTTCGACCAGCGATCTCGCATTCCGCTACGACGTCACCACCAAAACGATTGCAGATCACAAAGCCTGCGAACTGCTCGTCGATATGGCTGCCATAGCCAGAGACCCCAACGTCCCTGCATTCAACTGGATGTTGGAAGCAATGTTTGGAGAGGACGGCAAGCTGCGCCAACTGCTCGTCGTCGCAGACAAACATTCAATCGTCTATGGAATGTCGAAAGAAGAAGACTTGCTCTCCGTTATCGATCGTCTGAAAGAAGGCGAAACCGGCCTCCGCGACTCCCCCCTAGTGCAAACCGCTCTAAAACTGTCGCCGACCGAAGCCCCATGGAGGGTGCTTGTCAGCCCACAAGGTTGTGTCCTCTGGGCCAAAAGATTTGCCGAAAGCTTTCTCGTCCACCTCACGGGCCAACTACCCGAAATCCCCGATTTCGACGCCTGCCCTCCGATTGCTTTGACCGCCAATTTGCGAGAAGGCCAAATCGAAACCGATTTTGTCTGTCCCGTAGAAACGCTCAAGGCCCTGGCCACATACATCAAAAAATGTAAAGCGTTATTTCCGTAAGTGCCTTCTCTCTCGCAAATGAACGCGCTGCGGTCCGTCTACCTGGCTTGCCCTCGCAACCAGGTTTCAACTGGCAACGCATCGCCATGCAGCACTTCCGCTTCGGGCTCGCAACGGCTCTCTCCGCAAGGAATCGCCGTCATGTCGGCCCATTTACCTGGGGCCAGGCTGCCAACTTCGTCACCTCGCCCAATCGCCTGCGCCCCTGCCAAAGTGCCCATCCGAAAAATCTGCTGCGTTTCAACTTGCGGGTAATGTTTTGCCACATATCGCATTTCGCTAAGCAAGCAAAGATTCGGATTCGAGGCCCGGCTATCCGTTCCCAAAACAACGCGCACCCCGGCGTCAAGCATCTCCTCCAGCGGGTACTTTTCGTGCCCAAAGAACGCATGAGTCCGTGGACAATACACGACCGACATCCGCTCACGTTCGTGCGCCAAAAAGTCGATCTCTTCCGACGAAAAATAGTTACCGTGAATGGCAAGTGCTCTCGGAGCCTTGGCAAGCACCTTTAAATAATCCAACGGCTTGGTGCCTCGCGGAATCGCTCCCTCGTCCCACATGCTTCGCTCTGCGAGCAAATCGCGAAAAACCCCGCTTCCCGATTCGAGCAATTCAAGTTCCTCGGGCGATTCAGCCAAATGCATCGCAACCGGAATTTGCCGCTTGCAGGCAAGATCCACGAGTCGACTCACAAGCAGCGGATGCACCGTATAAGGAGCATGGGGGCTGATGCCGCAGCTCCCCACGATTTCTTCCAATAAGTCTAGGGATTGCAATTCCCGGGTCTTCAGAGCGAGTTCAGAGGGAAGCCTGTTTTCACTAGCAGCTCCGCAAGGATGCTTTTCGAGGCGCTGCTCGACATCCGAAAAAACAGAATCTAACCTCGCCGCAGAAAAACCAATCACTTCCTGAAAAGCTAAAACACTTGGGAAACCGGTTGCCGATCGGTAATCAAAAGCAGTGGTTGCAATTTCGCCCAGCGTCGTGACTCCTGCAAGACTCGATTCACGCAAACCAACTTCGATAGCTTGTTTCGCACTTGTCTGCGAACGCCCACGAGTGGCAATCACCAGCCGAATCCAGTCAGGCAACGACATGCCCGATTGGCCAAGAGGCTCTTCGAGCCCGCTAAATTCGAGGTGCGTATGAGCATTCACCAGCCCTGGCATCAGCACAACATCGCCCAGGTCGCAAACCGGCGCACCAGACGCTGGGCGATTTCCGACCAACTCGATACGCCCCTCGCAGACGGTCACAACCCCATCAGCAATGGGCCGGCTATCAACCGGCAAAACCCAACGAGCTTGAAGTGCAAAGCGAGACATCAGAACAGGGGCTGGGGGCTAGGAAATGCAGGACGATTGCAAAGTCAAAAAAACCGTCAAGAGCGCCAAGTATTAAAAAACAAGAAAAACCGGCATTTTTCAGGAAACAGCATGTCTACCTGTTGGTCGAGGAAAAATCATTCTCCCTCCAGTATTTCTAGCCCCAATTCGTTGTGCCCGTCGTGTCGTCGTGGTTCAACCTAGCGTTGTATTCCCACCCTCTTTCTTCTTTTTCTTGGCGCTCTTGGCGAACTTGGCGGTTCAAAACACCGACTTGGCAATCTGAGACGCAACATCAAAACTTACGCATCGGGTGGTAAAGCTCTGGCAACTCAAGCACCAACGAATTGCTGTTCCCTAACCTCTTGAAGCTCCTCTTCCTTGGTGCGTCGATAGGGGAGCCGATGAAGCCACCATAACACCAAGCCGGCACCAACAACAGAGACCCCAATCGCCCACGGCTGAAATATCGTGATGCCGTTCTCGCTGAAAAACCACCTCAGCTTACTTTCCTCCGAGGAGTCTGCCATCTGCCCAGCCAAATTACCTACGGCGAGCCCCAGTCCGTTGTAAATCGCATGAAAAACGATACAAGGCAACAGCTTTCCGGTCTGGATGGCCAAATATCCCAAGGCCACTCCCACTGCCGCCGCAGAGATTTGCTGCTGCAAGATCGGATGCACAATTCCAAAAGCGATTGCCGAAAAACCAATCGCCCACCACTTATGGCCAATATGCCGCAAACCAGAAAGTACAAAACCGCGAAACGCAAGTTCTTCGCAAATTGCTGGAAGAACCGCCATGAGCAGCAACAGAGTCCACCAATTCGGCACAAGGTCGATCGCCGAGGTCATCGCTTCCAGCTGCAACATCATCTCAGCCGAAGGAGGATAGAGATACTGAACGGCTGTCGCAAACTCCATTCCCAGTGGACGAATAAAAACCGCCAATAAAGCCGCTGCAAAAAGCATTTGCAGCGTTGGCAACCGGTCGAGCAAAAGCGTTTTCCATGGACTTCGAGTAAACAGGAGCGTCAGCACAATCGTAGGAAAGGCAATACAAACCACTTGGCTAATGAAAATGGCTTGTCGGAAAAATGCGTAGTCGATACCTCCGGCCGCGGCAGCCGACATCGCTAGTTTTACAAAAAACTGAATCACCAAAATCGCGACCACACACAGCACACCTTGCGCAAAACTCGGAGTCTCGGCCCGATCTCGCACCAAATGCACTAACCAACGACCCAAGTCGAGCCGTTCACTCTCTCGGAATAAAACCGATTCGCTATTGAACTGTTCCTCTGCCCAGCGAATCGCGAGAAGGCAACAGATGAGCGTCACTCCCACGACCGGCACAACATACGGCAAGGCCTGCCAGTACTGCCCTTCGATTACCGATCGAAGCAACAAAACCACTCCCGTCACTGGGATAAGACTATTTCCGAGATTAAGCTCAACCCCTGGCGACAGCGGCAACATCATCAGCGGCATAATCACAAGCAGTAAGGGCATTAAATAGTATTGACCTTCCTTCGTGCTGCGAGCAAACGCGGCGCAAGCCAAGCACAAAGCGCTAAACAGGGCCGAGATCGGGATCAACGCCACCGGCAACCAAGCAATTGCTGAAAGCGGCGGAAGCGACAACGCCTCGCCCCCACCCATACCGCTGATATCCTTAAACTGGGTCAAAACAAAGTTGGCTGTGAACCCCATACTTGCTAAGTTCAGCAACGCAGTCATCACGCTAAAGCTCATCACCGTCAGCAACTTACCCCAAACGATTTCCCGCCGTTGGGCCGGGCTCACCAACAGCGTTTCAAGTGTGCCTCGCTCTTTCTCGCCGGCACAAAGATCAACCGCCGGATAGAAAGCCCCCGTCAGCGCCCAAACAAAAAGAATAAACGGCAAAATCTTCGACCAGACCGCCGCATGACGTTGCGACGGCTCTGCCACATCCTGCGGTTGCAGCTCAAAGGGGCGAGCCGCATTGAGAGGCACATTGCTGTCGCGCAGGTTCGTTTTCATCACGTCAGTTCGCCAATTTCGCAGGACACGTTCCACGCGCAGCTGGGCGATTCGCGACTTTTCGTTTGCCGAGTTGAAAAAAATCTGGGGCGTTGGTAGTTCGATCGCTTCAGTCGGCTCGCCATAGCCAGCTCGATCAAGAAGCGATTGTCGTACGCTCAGCAGACGCTCGGTGAATCCTGGAGGAAAATACAGAACCACCTCCACTTTGCCGCTGCCCAACGCTTCCCGAGCCGATTCCAAAGGGTCCTGCTCAAGCAATCCGTCTGGCTGCGAATCGCGATTCGCCATTTCCTCCGTAGACGCAGCCCCGCTTATTCCAACGAGTTCAAGGCTCGAACGCTCGTCGGCATTTGCGAACAGGGCCAAAGAGAACTGCTCTTCCTGAATCAATTCGGGAAGCCAATCGTTGCCCTGGAGTTGCTCCTCTCCTACGACCATCACTTGGGCCGCATGGTGGCGCAAAAACTGCGAGAGCTGGAAAAAACTCATCCCCAAAATCGGATAAAGCAACAGAGGCAACACGGCAATGAGAAACAACGTACGCCGATCACGCAATTGGTCACGCATCTCGCGAACAAAGATCAGTTTGACGTTATTGAGATTCATTTCAGTGTTTTTTGATTTGGAGGTTTGATAGTTGATTTAATTCTCAAGCGGTTGCTTTTCAACCGCCCTGGGCTCTTCTCCATGACGCTGTATCAAGTCGAAAAACAAATCTTCGAGGTCGCGGTGACCATAAGTCTCGTAAAGCTCATCCATCGAGCCCTCGGCCAGCATACGGCCCTGATGGACAATAGCCAGCCGGTCGCAAAGACGCTCGGCTTCGCGCATGATGTGAGTTGAAAAAATAATGCACTTCCCCTGGTCGCGAAGCTCCGCAACCGTGTCTAACAACGCACGCGCGACAAGCACATCAAGCCCGTTCGTCGCTTCGTCGAAAATTAGAACTGGTGGGTCGTGAACGATGGCTCGCGCAATCGAAACTTTCTGCTTCATGCCGGTCGACATCTTTGCGCCCAGCAAGTCGCGAATCTCCTGCATCTGTAGGCGATCGAATAGCGATTCCATTCGATCTCGCAAATAATCTTTTTCCATGCCGTAGAGTCGACCAAAATATTCGACCATCTCCCAGGCGGTCATTCGGTCGTAAACCGCGGTGTTCGCAGAGATAAATCCGATATGATGCCTCACCAAGGCCGGCTGCGTAACACAGTCAAAACCATTGACCATCGCGGTGCCGCTGGTGGGCTGAAGAACCGTACTAAGAATCCGAAGAGCGGTCGTTTTGCCTGCCCCATTCGGACCTAGCAGGCCGTAAACCTCGCCCGCCTGGGCAGAGAAACTCAAGGCGTCTAACGCCACAAACTCGCCTCGCCGGAGGTCAGCATACGACTTGGTCAAAGACCGAGCTTCGATCATAGCTCACTCATTCCAGCATAGGTGCGCGACGGGTAGCAGAAGAATCCTTCAGGCAATGTGCCTCTTTGAAGAATAACAGCCAGAGCCCCTCATGCGAAGCAACTTCCTTGCTAGACTTAGCTTACGATCGGTAAACCGTGCCGGTTATGGCGATTTTGCGGAACTGTCAAACTGCTGGGCTCGTCAATCAGCTCATAGAACACATTTCGCTGCCGAGGCTCGTAGCCCAAATCGGCAATCGCCCCTCGGATTTGTTCCAGTGTCAGATGGTAAACCGTTCCCGCCTCGGCGACCACATTCTCTTCAATCATCAAGCTGCCCATGTCGTTAGCACCGTGCAGAAGTGCCATTTGCCCAACTTTTAGCCCCTGCGTAACCCAGCTCGACTGAAGATTCGCAAAGTTATCTAGGTAAAGCCGCGAGACAGCAAGCGTCTTCAAATAATCAAAGGAGCCGGAAGTCGGAACCTCGGACATCTCGGTGTGGTCCGACTGAAAAGTCCAACAGATAAACGCCGAGAAACCGCCCGTCTCGTCCTGAAGCTCTCGCAACCGTTCGAGGTGCTCGATTCGCTCTGCCAACGTCTCGACATGCCCAAACATCATCGTCCCCGAACCGCGCCCTCCTAGCCGATGCCATACGCGGCAGACGTTCAGCCAATCGTCGGTCATCACCTTGCCTCGAGTAATTTTGCTTCGTACGCGATCAACCAAAATCTCTGCCCCACCGCCAGGAAGGCTTCCCAGCCCCGCGGCCTTGAGACGCCCTAAAACTTCTTCGACCGACAGCTTCGAGATTTTTGTAAAATGATAAATCTCGGGTGGGCTAAAACCATGGATATTCACGCTCGGAAAATGCCGCTTGATATCCTGAAGCAACTCTTCGTACCACTCCAACTGAAGATCCGGATGCAAACCGCCTTGAAGCAAAATTTGCTCGCCGCCCAGTTCGACCATCTCCCGGATTTTTGCAACGATGACGTCCCGCTCTAATAAGTAGCCGTTCCCCGACTTGGGAGAACGATAGAAGGCGCAAAAGTCGCATACCGCCGTACAGATGTTCGAGTAATTGATATTTCGATCGATATTGTACGTGCGGTAACTCTCGGGATGAAGTCGGCGCGAAACCTCGTCGGCAGCGCGTCCGAGGGCCGTTAAATTGTTCGACTCCAAAAGCCGAAGGCCTTCCGACGGATCAAGCCGTTCGCCTGCTACCGCCTTTTCCAACAGATCATTTATTTTTGATTGAACAATCATCGAGGGCTATACTCGGCGGTTCTTGGATGAAATTCAACTCCGCTGCATATTGGTAGAACAACTCGAGACCGCGAAGTTGCTTGCTTCCCAAATGAAAATGCAGATGATGACAAAGATACTCCTCTACCAGCTCAAGCGGTAGCTGCATTTTGGCAGACTGCTCTTTGGCAATCGTGGCCAAGTTGCTGCACCCGTTGTCTCGAGCTTTGCTAAGCACCAGGGACAGTTCCTCGGTCTCAACCTGCGGGCGAGCGACCCACATGGCAAACACCATCGGCAGCCCAGTCCAGCGGCACCATTGCTCTCCAAGATCCCAGACTTCAACAAACTGGCGCTCGTCGTTGAGAATCGCTCGATCGCCAATCACCAAGGTCGCATCGGCACAAACCTGCTCTGGCGATTCGCCCACTGGCAGCAACGTCAACTCGGGATGGACCCCGTGGAGCTTGCTCAGCAAAATTTGGGCCAGCACCACGCTAGTGCGCGAGCCCTCATCCAGCGCTAGGCTACGTACTTCACTCGGCGGAGTCCGAAACATGAGCTTCACACTCAGCACCG
Organism: Planctomycetota bacterium; assembly: GCA_024278955.1. Lineage (GTDB taxonomy): Bacteria > Planctomycetota > Planctomycetia > Pirellulales > Lacipirellulaceae > Bythopirellula. The sequence goes on from JAJRSE010000074.1 coordinate 84,256, forward strand.
GCCCGACACAGCCGATGCAGGCATCAGAAACAATCAACCACTCAGGATGCTCTGCCAACTCAATCGAGGGGACCAAAGCAGCGTCCAGCTCTCTCGCAGCCAGGGCGTCCGCTAGACGGCTTGGGTAGTCGAACACCAGCTCGCCTTCGCGCAATTGCTCAGACAACCCTTGAACCAACGGCTTGGTATTGAGGTAGTTCACTGCGCCAATTCGCAGCGGTGGCAAAAAGCTGGCTTCAAATGTCGACATACCAATAAAATGATCCTTGTCCTGCGTGATCGTCTGAACAGGCAATTATAGATGGCCTTTGGAGGGCCGGCTAGATCGTCCTGCAACAGAGGAACCGGATTTCAAGACGGTCCATTAACAGGTCGCAGCACGAGTCAGACTTCAAGCTCCCGAAACGCCTTCAAACCGCTACGCATAGGCAAAATAGTCACCAAACAGGCAAGCACCAGCGACCCAACCAGCCCGAGCGAAAGCCAAAACTTCATATGCCCTGGCTGCAAGGCATTGGAGGGCAACTCCAACCCATTCGATAAGAGGAAAAAATGGCATGGCAGTGCCGTCATTCCAACAATCAGCAAAATGTACAACGCCCCCAGTACCAAATTCAGCGTGCCGCCAAATCCCGCCGCAATCTTGGATGGCGATTGTTCCCGGAAATTTGGCATCACCGCACCCAAGCCTACCGCCATTCCCGAGAGACCAATGCAGATCATCAGACAAACGGCTTGATGCACCGACACGACCAAAAAAGAAACCTTAAGAATTAAGTCGCTCACTAACACAAGCCCAGCACAAGGAAGCCACGCCCCACCCGCAGCGAATAAAAACTTGCCCCAAAGAATCGTATCTCGCGCAACCGGAAGACGCCCGAGTATCCAAAACCGACGACCCTCAAGACTGATCAGAGGATAAATAAACCGGGTCGTAAACGTCGAAAGAATCAAACCAACCACTGCCAAGTTGAGAAAACTCACAATATTAACCCAAATCATCACCTTGAGATCGGCTTGATGCTGACGAAATCGATCGATATTGGCAAAATACAAAAGCAACAGACCAAGAAATATCAGAAACTGGGACCACTGAACCGGATCGCGGCGAAAAAGACGCAAGTCTTTAATAATCAGCAACCGCATCACCCGAGGAAGCGGGAACGTCAAAACATTGGCAACCCAGTCGATCCAGCTCATGCCAGGTCGCAACTGACGAGCCTGCCTCGTATGAAATCGACCATAGCTCTCCCGGAATGTTTTGCCACCAATCCATGTGACAAGCAAGTGAAGCATCATCGCATTCGACACGAGTACGACCAGATACTTACCACTCTCGAACCAAGGCAAATCTGCCGGGTCCAAGCTTTGGGGTCGAGCCGCATCAAGCAAGCCGCTGCTCAGCCATGTGCTAGGCAACCACTCGACGCGGGTAAACTCGAATTGACGAAACGTTGCCTTAAACCACGCGGCACCAAGCAAATCGACGTCGGCAATTTCCAGAGATTTCCATATCGAAAAGTAAGCCGTCGCGATCACAGTCAAAGCAACGACGCCCACCAGATATCGACTAAGGTAAGGTAGCCGGTACATCAGAATCAAGCAGGCAAGAGCTCCTATCGCGCAGGGAATGTAAGCAAACGCAACCATCATCGCGGGGAGATAGGCAAAGTAGTACCACGGAGCAGACACCACCACCCCGTAGGAAATCATCATCGGACTCGCCAGAAGAAAGAACCCCCAGCTGCTGAAGAACAGAGCTTCTTGAAAGCGATAAAAAACCAGCCTTGAGTCTCGCACCGATAAAGAAAGAAGAAAGTCGGTCTCGTCCGAGGAATAGAGCCCTCCGTAGAGAATGATCCCCGACGAAAAGATCAACATGATCTGAAGAGAGGCAAAGAAAAGCGTAAATACAAACTGGACCGTATTGGCGTGGTCGGTCGCACCGGGTGGGCCAACATTCTGGAAAATAAAGACGAAACCGCTATAAAAAAGCGCAAACAAACCGAGCCAAAAAAACAAGCTCAGACCTACGACAAGGCTCGTACGCAACCGCGCCTCGGTAAATAGAAATATCAACTGCGAGCGGCATTCACGCCATCGCAGCTTCCAGAAAATCTGCCCTTCACGCTCATGCGTAGGCAGCCTTTCACACTCTCGCACAGTTCCAACTTCGCTAGATAGCATCAATTTTTTCTTCGATCCAAAGTAACCTAAGCCCCCATGAGAGACAACAACAACGATTCCATGCTCTTCCCCTCCTCGATAGCCTTCTCTTGCAGCTTGTCGACTTGCCCCTCGAACGTCAATTCGCCCTCTTTCATAACCGCAACTCGATCTGCTATTTCCTCTGCCACGCTCAGCATATGAGTCGACATCAGCACCGTCTTACCCTGCCGCACATACTCTTGCAACAAATCCTTGACCAACCGGATGCTCTGAGGATCAAGGCCAACCATCGGCTCGTCAACCACAAGCACGTCTGGTTGATGTATCAACGCTGCCGCAAAAACCGTACGTTGCCGCATCCCGTGCGAATAGCTTTCCGCAAGTCGATCTAAAAAATCGCCGAGTGCGAATCTCTCAGCCTCGCGATCGACCCCCTCTCGTATTTCCGCCGTGGTCAAACCGTAGATCTCTGCGACCAACTCCAAAAACTCTCGCCCAGAAAGCTTTTCGTACAAGTAAGGCTGGTCAGGCACATAGCCCACCAATCGGCTCACCTCGCGAGAATGGTCCACCACATTATACGGACCCACCGTGACCGTGCCCTCGCTGGGACGTAAAAGACCCACCAACATCTTGAGCGTCGTCGTCTTGCCAGCGCCGTTATGACCCAGCAGGGCAAGCATTTCACCTTGCGAGACCGACAGATCAAGTCCCTTGACGGCATCACGCTTACCGTAGGAGCGTGTCACGTGTTGGAACTTAATCACATGTTACCTAGCGAAACAGATCACAGAAAAAAACAGCGAAAAACGGAAAAGAATAGGCCACAGAACGTACTTTCAAAACTAAACCTCGGGAGCAGAAGACCTCTCCTCATCACGATTGCCTTCCGGCAGTTCCGGAGTTTCTATTTCAGCTCCCTGGCGACGCAATATTTCAAAAAGCTCAACCCCCACCTTGGCCGCCTCGGCTTTCGACAACCGATCAAATCGCATTTTGGTGCTCCCTACGTAGACTTCGCGGCGAAGAACCGTCCCATTCTTTTCGACCCAAGAAACCGCTTGCAAACGCGACTTCTTCGACACGCCCGAGCCGGCCTTGCTGCGATACTCCACTCGCATCAAACGGCGAATCTCTCCTTGGTACTCCATCGAATCTTCCGAAACAACTTCCGCCTCCACCACTTCTACCGGATCGCTCGGAGAATGAAAAGGACTGAAAACTTCTTCCCGCCAACGACGCCCCTCATACATCAGCGGTAATCGAGCGTCAGGAAACAACGCCTCGCTAAGCGATTTCTTTTCGGGCAAATAAACCGAGGTGGGATACGAAATTTCTCCCGACCGTATTTCCAGTTCCAACTCGCTGTCTTTCACTCTTCCCGAAATGCTGAGCACCGACGGCATCTCGTTCAAGCTAATGCTGCTCTCAAAAGCCGAGAAATTATCAAGCGAGTCAAACTCAATCCGTGTCTTCGCATCGAACGACATGTTACCCAGGTTTCCCACCGCATGACGCATCCAAGCCGGGGCAAGCTCCATCAACGGAGCGTCTTTCAGGAGTATGTGGTTATGTAACTCCGTGGTGCCACCCACCCCGTCGATTCGGACACTCGCAGCAAAACCGACGGGCTTGCCTCCCCACTCGACGCTCCAGGCGATCACTTCGCCAGCCTTATAAGACTGGGAAACCGGAGGTTGCCCATCAATAAACGAGGGCAATATCCGCTCGACGAACAGCCATGTCATGCTGCTCAGCCAGAGAACCACAATCGCAGATACGAAAACTCGATTGGCCATAAATTAGTGCTCGCAAGCGGAAAAAGCCACCAGACGTCCCCCCCCTGGCATAGGCTGCTCTAACACAACAGCATCAAGATTCCCCCAAGACGCTGCTCTCCCATTCTACTCGACAGCCCTGAATAATGCGACAGAACGTAGTTCGAGAGCAGGCAAACTGAAAAATCGCCTTTTTCCGCCGATTCAGCCAGGGGAAAGAAGTCGATCTCCACGTGTAACAGCGGGAACAGCGAGAATCCCTGATGTTTTACATTGCAGATTCACGCCTCAGCAGGACTTTTCTGTTTTCCTTTGGCCGAGGCTGCCAGCCTCTCTAAAAATTCTTCGATCGTGTACACGCGAAGTTTCAGAGGAACCTTTTTGTCGGCCTTTTGTTTTTCCTCACGCCGTTTAAGAGCCATTTCCACCACTTCGTCGGCGTTGTTGTTCAGATTCACCGCTTCCACTAGCAGATCGTAGCCGCTGCTGCTTCGCGATAGTTCTTCTAACTCGCGGTAGCTGCCTAATTTTTTCGCGGCTTCTCGGAGCACTTGGGCCCCGTTTTTAGCATAAAACAAGCGAATCAACCGGCAGTTGTCCGGCAACACCGGCGTAAGCATCCTCGGATGCGTCACCAGACCGCGGCGATTGGTCCTGCGTAAAAAAACCTGAAGGTCCTGAACCTGCGACCGAGAAATCAGGTCACCATCTTCGTAGCCTCCCATGCTCTGAAAAAACCGAACGACTGTCTTCTCAAGGACAGTACGCCCAGCAGGCTTGCCTTCCGCCACAGGCTCTCCCAGACACTGCTCGGAAGCAAGAACGATAAACAATCCAACAAACAAGGGAAAGAAAAACCTGTTCACAGAGCAAAACCTCATTGGAAGGGAAACGCTTGGTCGGACCTCAGGAATGGACATCTCCGAAATTTCGCCCATCGAGACACTACAAACCTAGCACACAGCTCGAATTCCCTAGTGGCAACTGTAAACTATTACCACAAAAGTACTTAGAGGTTTCCCACGAGTTCCCATTGCAACGATCCAACCTCCATTTGCCGAGCTTCGATTTGCAAAAATACCCTCAATCCAGTATCCTGAGGTCCGACGCTGAGGTTTTTAGGGTCAGACAAAATACGGATAATATTGGCTCGTACAGGAGGTAAACACATGTCGAACTCAATCTATTACGTTCAGGAATGTCCAACTTGCGGAAGGAATTTGCAAGTTCGTGTCGAGTACCTAGGCAAAAATGTCACATGCCAGCACTGTGCTGCAACATTTGAAGCCTTCGACCCCAGCTCCTCGGGGCCTGCCCCCATGCAATCAGGCATCGGGCTTATTGATCGCGTCGAAGAGCTCATCGAATCCGCCTCGCGTGCGACCGCTGGCAGCTCATAGCCGCCTCTCGCAGAATCCTACGATCCCCCAAAGTCGAGATTCACTCCGTAAATCTCCGTTGATTCGCGGAGCGAATCTCAGCGTTTTGCTACCCGCCGCAAACACCCTTCAAATCCTCAAAAAAACGCGGATACGTTTTCGCCGTACATCCCGGGTCAAGAATCACTACCCCTGGCCGAACAAGCCCCGCCACGGCAAAGCTCATCGCCATCCGGTGGTCGTTGTAGGTTGCTATCTCAGCCGGACAGAACTTCCCAGGGCGAATCTCTATTCCCGCCTCGCTTTCGACAACTTCTGCCCCCAGCTTACTCAGCTCAGTCGCAAGCGCCGAAATCCGATCGGTTTCCTTATGCCGAATATGTGCCACGTTGCGAATCCGCGTCGGGCCTTCGGCAAACAACGCCACAACCGCTAGCGTTTGCACCGTATCGCTAATCGCGTTCATGTCGACATCGATTCCCTTGAGCGAACCACCGACAACCGTCACGCGATCGTTCTCGTAGCGAACCTCACAGCCCATTTCCTCTAGGCAATCGACAAACGCGACATCTCCCTGCAAGCTGCTCTTGGAAAGGCCCATAACCGTCACTTCGCCACCTGTTACCGCGGCAGCCGCCCAAAAATAGCTCGCCGCCGAGGCGTCGGGCTCGATCGCATAATCCGCGGCTCGATACGAAGAGCTGCTTGGAATTTGGATTTCAGAAAAATCGGAAGCCCCTTCCACCACAACTCCAAACGACTTCATCACCTCAAGCGTCATTTCCACATACGGCACCGAGACCAGTGTCCCCTCGACCCGCAAGGTGACCGCCTTCTGGGCACACGGAGCCGCCATCAGCAAGCCGCTCAAAAACTGGCTCGAGATATTCCCTGCGATCGTCGCCTCGCCCCCTGGAAGCCCATCGGCAACAATCGCTACCGGCGGACAGTCACCCGTCCCCTCACATACAACTTGCGCCCCCAGTTGCCGCAGCGCCACCACCAAATCGCCGATCGGCCTTTCTCGCATCCTCGCAATGCCATCCAGTCGATAATTCCCTTTCCCGAGGGTCACCAGGGCCGTCAGAAAACGAATCGTTGTGCCGCTATTACCAACATGCACCTCCGAATCGCTCGCCGGCAATATACCCCTACACCCCTCGACAACTAGAGTCTCGCCACGTTCCTGGACCTCTATCACGATGCCCAATCGCCGCAGCCCTTCAATCATCACCCGGGTGTCTTCACTATCCAGCGCACCGCGAAGCGTCGACCTTCCGTCGGCCAAGGCGGCGCACACGAGCGCCCGGTTCGTAATGCTTTTCGATCCAGGCGGCTGAACCGTCGATCGAACCGGATGAGTAACGGGGTCGATTTCAAATGACTCTTGCATAAAATCTGCTGCTACTTCCATCGCCAAGGAACAAGAGGTTATAGTAGGTACCAACCTATCGCAATTCAGTAGATTCCACCAGATCCCAACCCGCGGCCAATGCCCTCCTCGTCGAGTTCTAGGCACTATTTACACGAGTGATCACAGCATGAAAAAAGTTCGTACCGGGGGCGGCTGGCCTGCAGTTGCCTACACCTTTCGGAAAGCCAAAGAAGCCGGAGGCCTGCTCAAGCTTTGGCACGCCATGCGATCAAAAAATGCCTGCAAAACCTGCGCCCTCGGCATGGGCGGACAGCGCGGAGGCATGGTCAACGAGCTAGGCCACTTTCCCGAAGTCTGCAAAAAATCGCTCCAAGCAATGGTCGCCGACATGCAAGGCGCCATCTCCCCAGAATTTTGGAATCAATACACACCCGAAAAGCTGCAACGCCTTTCACCACGCGAATTAGAAAACTGCGGACGACTAACCCAACCGCTTCTCTACACTCCGCAACTGCAACGCTTTCAGCCCATCTCTTGGGATGAGGTCTACAAGCGAATCTCGCAGAAGTTGCGCGAACTCGCGGCGGACGAAACGTTTTGGTATTTCAGCGGACGAAGCAGCAACGAGGCCGGCTTTCTACTACAAATGTTTGCCCGACTCTACGGAACCAACAACGTCAATAACTGTAGCTACTACTGCCATCAGGCCAGTGGCGTTGGCCTAACCAGCGTCACCGGAAGCGGCACCGCAACCATTCTGCTCGAAGATCTCGACCACGCCGATTTAGTCTTTGTCATCGGAGGCAACCCCGCAAGCAACCACCCTCGACTGATGCGCACCCTGATGCAAGTGCGCCGGCGCGGTGGCGAGGTCATCGTCATCAACCCAATTGTCGAAACGGGACTCGTCAACTTCAGCGTCCCCAGCGATCCCCAAAGCCTGCTCTTCGGAAGCAAAATCGCAAGCCTCTACGTCCAGCCCCACATCGGAGGCGATCTGGCGCTTCTCACTGGAATCGCAAAACGCATTGTCGAGCTAGGCCACCACGATCTACCCTTTCTCGAATCTGCCTGCAACGGATGGCCCGAGCTTAGCACACAACTCGAAGAAGCCTCCTGGGAAGAAATCATTGAAAAAAGTGGCGTCCCCAAAGAACAAATCGACGCCCTCGCCGAAAAATACGCCCAATCCAAAAACGCCGTCTTCAGTTGGACCATGGGAATTACCCATCACGTTCACGGAGTACAAAACGTCCAGGCGATCGGCAATCTGGCCCTACTACGCGGAATGGTTGGTCGCCCAGGTGCAGGCCTGATGCCAATTCGCGGCCACTCGAATGTGCAGGGAATCGGCTCGGTTGGAGTCACCCCCAAGCTCAAGGACGCGATTTTCGACCGCCTCCAAGACCATTTTGGAGTCTCGCTCCCAACCACCACCGGCCTCGACACGATGGAATGTATGGAGGACGCCGCCAGTGGCAAGCTGAAATTCGGCTTCTGCCTAGGCGGCAATCTCTACGGCTCCAACCCCGACGCCAAGTTCGCCGAGCGCGCCTTGAAGAATCTCGACATGCTTGTTTACCTCAACACAACACTCAACACGGGCCACGCCTTTGCGCTGGCTCGCGAAACGATCATTCTGCCAGTGCTCGCTCGCGACGAAGAACCCCAACCTACGACCCAAGAGTCGATGTTCAATCTCATTCGACTTAGCGATGGCGGCCCACAACGACTCGAAGGGCCTCGAAGCGAAGTCGAAGTGATCGCCAAGATCGCCGACTACACCCTCGGCGACGACTCACCGGTCGACTGGAAATCGATGCACGACACGGGCCGTATTCGCGAAGCGATCGCGGCGATTGTGCCCGGCTTCGAAAAAATCGCGACCATCGCCGACACAAAAGAAGAATTTCAAATCGACGGCCGCACCATCCACGAACCTCGGTTCCCAACCCCCGACGGTCGCGCACAACTTCACTGCCACACACTTCCAAAACTTGCAAGCACCGAAGATCGCAAGCTACGCCTGATGACCATCCGCAGCGAAGGGCAATTCAACACCGTCGTCTACGAAGAAATCGATCTCTACCGAGGAGTTCCCCGGCGCGACGTCGTCCTGATCCATCCCGACGACATAAAACGCCTGGGGCTCGACCTCTCCTCAACCGTCACGGTAAGCGGCCCCGCCGGCACCCTCTCCGGCATCACACTCCACCCCTTCAAAGAAATTCGCCCCGGCAACACCGCCATGTATTTCCCCGAAGCCAACGTCCTAGTAAGCCGCCAGCTCGATCCAGTAAGCAAAACCCCCGCTTTCAAGTCCGTGCTTGTTACAATAGAAGCTGATTGATAGAAAACGATTGCCTTTTCTTCAGCAATTGGCGAGAATCGAACACTATGAGCACGAACATCCCTAACATTTTTGAAGAAGCGATGTCTCTCCCTGATGGCGACCGCGCTAGCCTCGTGCATTTGCTTCTGCATAGCCTGCAACCACCTAACATTATTAGCGAGAATAGTATCTCGCTCGAAGATGAACTCGCAAAGCGGCTCGAAGATTATGACTCTGGCCAATCTCAAGCCTCCGACATCAAAGACGTAGCGGTACGAGTTCAACAAGCAATCAAGAAAAGAAACGCTCAGTGAAACCACGAGTCCTTCAAGATGCCGAAACAGAGCTGCATACAGCAACGCTATGGTATATGCAGTAGTTCCAAAAACGGACAAATCCCTCTAGGTGAACGCAAGCTCCCTCTGGTACATGACTTGAGTCAAACCACGTCATCTCCAAGGAGGGAGCCATGCGTTCACGCAGAGAGTATATCATCACGAAGG
>JAJRSE010000075.1 GCA_024278955.1 Planctomycetota bacterium
CACGGAAAAAGGCTGGGGATTTTCAACCACGAAGAGCACGAAGGAAACAAAGTTCAGGAGGTAGGGTGCGTTGTCGTCGCCTAATTTGGTGCGTTCCAAGGGAGTAGTGCGTTTACGCCAGTTTCAACTTAAATCGCGAAACGAACGCACCGTTTTTTTAACAATCACGCACCCTACGGCCTAATAAAGACAGGAACCACGACGGGCAGAACGAGCCTTTGCCGTCTAGTGCTAGTCAGCAGGATTGCCAAGTCGATTTTTTTGAACCGCCAAGTTCGCCAAGGAAAAAACAGGAGAGCGGAGGAGGAAGTGTCTGCCCTCAGCAATCCGACTTCCGCACTCAAAAAAGTGCTCTTCAAAACCCAAAGCTAGCGGCGTGCCAATCGGAAAAGAAAAACCGGGGAAATGCTGCGCCGTCACTCGCGAAAAGTGGTGTGTTGGTTATTTTTTATTCTGAAAAGTGGTGTGTTGGTTATTTTTTATTCTGAACTTCGCAGGTAATGCCCTATGCAGCAACCATATTTAATCATCAAACAATTCAAGCGAGATAACCTTGCCATCCTCACAATGAACCTGAAATTTGGCCATCGGCATTATCATTAAAGGCGAAAAATTATACGTTGTTATGCATCTTGAATGCGGTGTCGGCTTTCCCGAATCAATGTAGGTGGAAGTCCATCCAGAATAGCAGTACGAAGCCTTTCCTAGTACTTGTTCTACCCGTTCCTCGTTAGCTCCAACCAGCCCTGCTTCCATCGCCTTATTATACATGGAGTAATTAAAATAACGAGTGTAGGGCCCAACGCTCAGGCTATCCATGAGTGCCAGCACCGGCAAAGCAATAAGCAATGCAATCTGACAGATTGCAATTATTCGCCATCCACGATTTTTTGTTCCTAGGTAAAGCACAAAATGCAATACAGCACTTGCCAGAATGCCGTAAAACAGACCAGCAATTTGCACCATGCCTAACAAAAATCCTGAGCTGAGCACAATGAACAGCATCGTAAAGAGGCTAAAGCGAAATTTTGAAACTGTTACCATAGGTGCTTATTCTAGTTCGTTTATGGCCAACCACCCGTTCCCTCTTTTGCTTTTGGTATACAGCCACCACCAATCGCTTGCCTTAGAGTCCTAAAGACATTTGGGCATGTGACTGTAACTATGGGTTTGCCTGACGAGCAATCTACGTTCGCAGTACAGCTGTTTGTTACTTTGAAAGTGCAGGTCTTGCATTTCCGAGTCTCTTGGCAAGGAGGCTGGAGGCTTCCAGGAGCTGTCCAACAGTATGTTACTGAGCCTACGGCATCGGCATCTTCACATTGCCCGGGCTTCACAGAACCAGCACCCCCCTTGTCTTCCGGCTTAATCGAGAATGCTTTGGTGCAGTTACTCGATACACAAACTTTGCCACTAACTTTTTCACCCGTCGGATCCAATCCATTCAAAGGTATCCCATTCACATATTCATACAAATTCCATTCACTCCCCTCGTACCCAATCGGATCGCGATTCACCCACCGCCCCAGATGACTCGCATAAAACCGATTGCGATTCAACTGCAACCCGGTCTCGGGGTCGAGCCTTCGTCCAGTATACAGAAGCTCGTTGGAAATGTCACTTTTATTGTCGGCATCGGCTGAAAAATCGGCATCAAGGACCGTTACTTCGCCATACGGGGTGTAGGCGTAGCGCTCGACCACGGTGCCCGTGTTCTCGGTGATGGCCGTGACATTGAAATTGGCATCTTGCAGGTAGTAGTGCTCGACGCCGGCGGAATCGTAGCTGAGCGCGATCGCGTCGACGTAGTGCGGATGGTAAACGTATTGCTTGTCGGCTGTGGTGGCGGTGCCAACCCGCTCTTCTAAGACTTGCCACTGCTGGTTGTAATAAAAATGCCGCAAGTTGCCGGTGCCGCCGGTTTCGTCCCGGACGATACGCCGGTTGAGGCCATCAAATTGGTTTTGCTGAATGACCGTCGCGCCCTCTTTTACTTCGACCATCCGGTTCCAAGCGTCGTATTTGAGTGAGAGGCCGGAGGCTGGGGACTGGGGGTTTGGTAGGGTGGTCATGTTGCCGGCGGCATCGTGGGTGGGATCGACCCAGGTGGAAATCGTGCCTAACTCGTTGGCCCTGTTGTGGGTTCGGGTGAGAGGTGTAGCCACAGAGAGCACAGAGGACACAGAGAAGTGGAAGCAAGGGATTCTCTGTGCTCAATTAGTTTTTGAATTTCAGGACTTTGCAGTTCTCCTGTTGGATGCGTTCAATACGTTACTATTTGCTAAACTGTTTGAAGAGTGCCCCGATTTTCAACCGACAAACAGGATTCGACCGAATGATCCCGTCCATCCTGTTTTATCCTGTCAAAATAAACCCGCTTTAAGGCAATTGTTCGACAAGGCCACTTGGATTTGTGAAACGCTCGTGCCGTTTTTAACAATCACGCCCGCTGTTACGGATGGGCCCTCCATTTGTTCTACTTCTACTACTCTTTCTGGCGAGCAGATGAAAACGGAAGTACATGGGAATCGAACCCACCTGCGAAACGGTTTACGCTCCGCACAACGGTTTTGAAGACCGCGACCGCCACCAGGTCGGCACGTACTTCCTCGGATTGCTTTGCTTCTACCATACGATGAAAAGGAACCAGTTTGAAGCCGTCGTCGTACAATAACGCTAGGTTGAACCACGACGACACGACGAGCACAACGAAATAGAGCTAGAAATACTGGGGCTCAATGATTTTCCTTGATCAACAGGTTGACCTATTGTTTCCTGGAAAATGCCGACTCAACGAAACACCGTTTCATATTCGTTTGTCCTAGGATTTGCTATGGCGTGGTGTTTGTCGTGTCGTTGTGGTTCCAATGACTTAGCGCTGTCGTCGTAGGAAGAATCAATCGAGTAGTTGTATGAGCGAGCGAGCGGCCGCGTTTTTCACTACCCGACCGATCGCGATTGCCCCGGCGCCTAAACGGTCGAGCAATTCGCTAAGTCGGTCCTCTGATACGGCCATCAGGAGTCCTCCTGAGGTTTGTGGGTCGAATAGGATCGCGTATCGTGGGTCGGTATTGAGAGACGCTTTGCCTTGGAGGTAGGATTCTGCCGCGCGATTGCCGGGGGCGAGAGTGCTCTCGACGCCTTGGCTGGCAAGCTCCCAAGCGCCGGGGAGTAACGGGATTGCACCGAGAGACAGCTCGGCTGAGAGGTTGCCGGCTCGGAGCATTTCGACCAAGTGTCCCGCGAAACCAAAACCGGTGACGTCGGTAACAGCGCCAAGTTGCATCTGCCGAGCGACGTGGCCGGCGGCTTGGTTGCTTGTCAGCATGGCGTCGAGTAGGGTTTCCATCCACGGGCTTTGACAGAGCGCGCGACTATGGCCTGCGAGTAAGATTCCAGAACCGAGTGGTTTGGTGAGCACCAAGTGGTCGCCCTCCTGCAAGCGTCCCTTGCTGGGCATGGAGGCAGGATCGACTTCGCCTAGAATCGTGAAGCCGATGGTCGCTTGAGTTCCTTCAATTGTGTGTCCCCCGACTAAGGGGACCCTGGCCTCGCGCAGTTCGAGTAAGCTGCCGTCGAGTAGTTCTCGTAAATATTGCTCTTGTTGGTGTCGCGGTCCGTGGGGGACGGTGACCAGGGCTAAGGCCCCAATCGACTTGGCGCCCTTGGCGTGCATGTCGCTGAGTGCATTGAGGGCTGCGATGCGACCCATCAAGTGGGGGTCGTCAAGGAAAGAAGTGAAAAAGTCGGCCGTCGCAGCGATGGCGGTTCCCGTGGCTGGCTGTAAAACGGCGACGTCGTCGGGTTGTTCTAAGCCGACAAGTACCTGAGGCGTGGTGGGATTGTCGAGTTGACGTAGGACGCGTGAAAGCAAATCGGCGTCGACTTTGCAACCACAACCGCCACAGTACATTGGTTTGTCGGCAGGAAGAGAAGTCTCAGAAATCGGCATCGCGGGTTCGTAGTTTTGGTACATGGCCATGAACGGGCGATCGATCGAGTCTTTTAGTTTCCAGCACCAGCGGGCGAGGATGCTGAACCTTTTATAAGTCAGAAGAGCTCGCCCGTCGCCCGTGTTGAGGAGCGAGAGAAACGAGCCTTGGGGTTTCCACTTAATTAGCGGCTGGTTGGCAAGCCGGCGTCGGAGGTTTTCCCAGAGTACCGGGCCTTGCCGCACGGCGTAAACGCCAGCCTTAGGCCAAGGTTGCGTCTCGCCAGAGCCCGAGTCGCCAACAACAAAGACGTCGTCTGCGGCGGTGCTTTGTAGTGTTTCGCGAATGAGCAGGAACCCGCGAGAATCGGTGGGCAAACCAAGCTGCCGCAAAAGCGGTGGGCTTGTGGCAGAGGTGGCCCAGAGGACGAGGTCGCTTGGCAAGTTGCTTCCATCGTCGAGTCTGGGGCCTTCGGAGTTGCTGATTTCGACGATTTCTCGGCCAAGCCGTAGCTGAATTCCGCGTTCTTCCAGGACACGTTGGGCTAGGCTTCTGGTTCGGGCGGGCATGTTCTTGAGGATTTTGTCGGATCGATCGACGAGAGAAATCTCGAACGCGGCACCCGCTGACATTTTGCTGAGACGGTTTTGCAAACAGAGCGCTATTTCGATACCAGCGGCTCCTGCCCCGGCAATGGTGATTTGCCAGGGGCGGTCGGGGATTTTTTCTGCAAGTTCCTGAAGCCGCTCATCCAGACGACTCAAGAACGTTTGCATGGGTTTGATTGGTACTTCGATGCCGTTTGTGCTGGGCAGCGAGGTTGGTACCGAACCGATGCCGATCGAGAGGACGTCGTAATTTAGGGGCGGGCGACCGGCTAGGAGGAGCTGTCGGTTCTCGTGGTCGAGGCCCGTTACTTGGGCTTGAATGAGTCGGACTTGCGAGGCGGCACAAAGCCGTACCAGGTCGATCTGCATTTCTGACGGAGTATATTGTCCGGCCAGTGTACCGGGGAGCATCCCCGAATAAGTGGCAATGCCGAAATTGGAGACACAGACTAGCTGCGCATCGCGGATCGGTTGCATGCGCCACATTTTAATGATGTGAGCGTTGGTGTGTCCGGCCCCAAGCAGGACGACCGTATGTTTTGGCAGCGAATCCTGCATTCGACTCCTTTGAAGTTAGATTGTTTTTTTACCGTGAGTGATACGAAATCGACACCAGCTGCACTAAAAGGATTGTACTCTACGGGTAACTCCTTGCGACAGGTGGTGCCAAAGGCTTGCTTGGCTTGCTACACTGGGTGGTGTTGTTTGATACTGAAAGAACAGGGCCTCAAGAGACACGACCGAACCGTATGAAGCAGCATCTGCTTTTAGGCACTGCCGGCCACATCGACCATGGGAAGACGTCTTTGGTGAAGGCGTTGACGGGTGTCGAAACCGATCGGCTGCCGGAAGAAAAACGGCGTAAGATTACGATTGAACTTGGCTTCGCACCGCTTGAGCTGGCCTCGTATCAAATTGGTATTGTCGATGTGCCAGGGCACGAGCGGTTCGTCAAAACGATGTTGGCTGGGGCGACCGGTGTCGACTTGGCGATGCTGGTCGTGGCGGCCGACGATTCGGTTAAGCCGCAAACTCGCGAGCACTTGGAGATTTTAGAGTATCTGAGCCTCAAGGCAGGTGTGATCGTCATAACCAAGTGTGATTTGGCGGAGCCTGATTGGATCGATTTGGTCGAGAGCGAAATTCGCGAGCTGGTGGCAGGGTCGAAAATGGAATCGGCGCCGATCGTGCGCGTCAGCGCTCTTTCAGGAGAAGGCCTCGAGTTGTTACGGCAAGAGATTTCGCTCGCTGCCGATCGCGCCATGCAAAGCCGCATTCTGGCGCCGGAATCGCCGTTTCGGATGGCCATCGATCGTGTGTTTACGGTGAGCGGTTACGGTACTGTGGTGACGGGGAGCATTGCGAGCGGGCGAATCTGTGTAGGCGATGAGACTGAGCTGCAACCTCAGGGCGTTAAGGTGCGTGTGCGTGGTCTTCAGAGCCACGATACGGAAGTGCAAGAAATTGGGCTTGGGCAGCGTGCGGCCATCAATCTTGGAGGGATTCATTACGACGAAATCGCTCGGGGACAAAGCTTGGCGAGCCAGGGGACGCTACGTACAAGTCGGGTGCTGACGATTTCGTTATGCGTGAGCGAGCAGATTTCTCATGCGGTGAAACACCGGACTCGGATACGGTTTCATGTGGGGGCATCGGAAACTCAGGCGACGCTTTCTCTCTTGGGTTTGTCAGCGGTCGAGCCGGGAGAGCGTGTTTTTGCCCAAGTGTTTTTGGCCGAGGAAGTCGCGGTTGCATGGGGACAGCCGTTGGTTATTCGCGCTGTTTCGCCACAAGAAACTTTAGGCGGCGGGCGTGTCCTTGTTGTCGGGGCGGCAAAAATCAAACGGCTGACTGAAACCATTCGAGAACAACTTACCCAATTGGAATCCGACGATTCTATACAGCGTGCCTCCGCTGCCGCCTATTTCGCGGGCTCGCGTCCTTGGCAGACGTCTGATTTGCATGTGCTTGCTGGCGTGGAATCGCCAGAAGAAGATGTTGATAGGTTGATCGCAGATAAAGTGCTTCGTTGTTTGCCGCTCGATCGGAGCAAATCGCAATTATTGCATTGCGAAATACTGCGTCAAATTTGTGACCGCGTGGAAAGATTCCTGGGTGTCGAACATAAAAAAACTCCTTTGCATGCCATGGTGGAACGCTCGCGGCTGAGCCGGTATTTTGTCGACCTGCGGCCAACCTTGCTGGATGCCTGCTTGGCAACGCTTGAGGAAGAAGGCCGGGTTTTGATTGGTTCCCACGGTTTGTCGCTGGCTGGCTGGAGCCCTGAGCTGTCGCAACGCGAGCGAGAGCTACTTGAACGTGTGGTCGCAGCTTACCTGAAGGCCGAACTTCAGCCGCCTAGTGCTGCCCAATTGGCCGAGAGCTACGGCGACTCGGAAGGGTCGCTTGCAAGTTTGATAAACGTGGCTGTCGAACAAGGATCGCTTGTTAGAATAAGTAAGGAGATGTTTTTGCATGTTGAAGTCGAGAAGGCGGCGAGGAGGCTGCTTTCGGAGAACATGCGTGACGGTCAAGAACGGTCGATGAGCGAGATTCGTGAGCTACTAAAAACGTCTCGCAAGTTTGCGGTGCCGTTCTGCGAATACTTGGATGCGATGGGCTTCACGCGACGTGTAGGCAATCAGCGAATTTTGGTAACCAGCTAGACGAATACGGTGAATTGATGTCAGACAAGACCGCCCCAATGAGCAACGGGACCCTTCGCAATTTGCCAAGCGTTACGTCGCTGATCGATTCGGAAGTGTTACGCGAAGCGGCCAAGCAATTTGGGCAGCCGGCGGTTACTTCGGCTGCTCGGCAAGCCGTTGATCGGTTGCGTACCGAGCTGCAAAGCGATCGGCGATCGGTCGAGATGCCTTCGCCGAGCGCGTTGGCCAGCCAAATTGCGAACGCAATTTCGGTACAAGAAGCAAGCACCATTCGGCCAGTCATCAACGCGACGGGCATCTTGCTACACACGGGTTTGGGCCGGGCTCCCATGGCGAAGGAAGCGGCGGAGGCTGCTGCGCAAGCGGCTTCTGGCTATTGCAACGTCGAACTCGACTTGCCGAGTGGGCAACGCTGGCAAAGATCGAAAATTGTTGAGCGGTTGTTGTGCGAGCTAACCGGCGCTGAAGCTGCACATGTGGTAAATAACAACGCAGGCGCAACGGGGCTTGTTTTGGCTTCGCTTGCGACGGGGCGAGAGGTGATTGTCTCTCATGGTGAGCTCATCGAAATTGGCGGCGGCTTTCGTGTGCCGGAAGTGATTACCGCTTACGGCGCTATTTTGCGACCGGTGGGAACCACCAACCGTACGCGAGTCCAAGACTACGCCGCAGCAATTGGCGAGCAAACCGGGGCGATGCTGGTTGTGCATCCGAGCAATTTTCGGGTTGAGGGTTTTACCGAGAGCCCCAACCTCGGAGAGCTGGCAAAATTAGCCCAAGAATGCCAAGTGCCGCTGGTTCATGATATCGGATCCGGCGCATTGATCGACTTTAAGCAATTTGGTTGTTCCGACGAACCGATTGCTTCTGAAAGCATCAAGGCAGGCGTTGACTTGGTTTTTTTCAGCGGCGACAAGCTGCTTGGCGGGCCCCAATGTGGCATCATCGTTGGCCGGCGCAATTTGGTGGAGCGCGTCGCAAAACATCCGCTAAGCAGAGCGTTACGCGTCGACAAAATTACGTTGGCTGCGCTCCAGGCAACTTTGAAGCTCTATCGAAATCCGGCCAATGCGTTACGGGCTATCCCGCTGTTACGATTCTTGAGCATGCCGCTTGAGCAGCTCAAGGCTCGCACTGAAAGTCTGGCGGACCGACTTCGCAGCAACCTGAAAGGTTGGAGTGTCCGAACGGTGCAGGACGAAACTTTTGTTGGCGGCGGCACTTTGCCACAGCAGGGAGTCGACAGTTGGTCTCTGGTGATGACTCCAGCTGAGGGAGGTTCGACAGGCGGTTGCGTCGAAACTTTGGCCCGACGATTGCGTGAGAGCGAACCGGCGGTTGTTGGTCGTGTTCAAGGCGAGCGACTTATTCTCAGTCTCCACGGAGTGTTTGAAGAGCAAGACGAGCCACTTGCTCGAGCGGTGCTACTCGCCACCGAATTGCCGATTGGGTAGTCTGGTTTGCATGACCTTGCCGCTTGGTTCCGTATAATTGCTTACGCAACCGAATTGAGTTTGCGATTGCAGCCGGCCTATGGTTCAATGGAAGGCTGAGGCGATTTCCAAGCTTTGGTCACCAAACTCCCTGCTGCCTAGTACTACAGTGCTAGGTTGAACCACGACGGACACAACCTAGCGTTGTAGTATTGCCCGGGAAAAAGCAAGGTATTCGCTGTTTGGTGCGAGCTGGTGTTTTTTCGCGTAATTTTTTTCTGAGTTAAGAGTGATGGATACTGCGAGACAGACAAATCAAGAACTCGAATTGCGGCTTGCAGAAGCAGAACAAACTATTGCGTCGTTGCAAAAAGCGTCTGCCTGTGCGTCGGCAGGTGGGAATGGCTCGGCTGGGTTGTTCGAGCTAGAACAAGCCCTGGCGGCGAGCGAAGCAAGAAACCTTGCCATTCTCGATGCCTCGTCTGATTTGATGATTCGGTTTGACCATGTAGGAACGTACCTCGAATTTCACTGGCAACACGAAACGGCCTTGGCTCCGCCAGAGTGGTTCTTGGGCAAAAGGTCGGATGAAGTTTTATCGCCGGCTACCTCGAAGCTGCTTATGGATGCCGTCCGTGCAGCACTCGCGACCGGCAAAGTACAGAAATTCGACTTTCAATTACCCACCTCCCTGGAGGAGGATGAGTACTGCGATTTCGAGGCTCGCCTGGTTGCTTTAGGCGAAGACGAAGTGTTGGTGGTTTGTCGTAACATCAACGAACGTAAGCGAGCCAACAAAGCTCTTAAAGCCAGCGAGCTTCAACTTGCCCAGGCTCAAAAAACTGCAAGGCTTGGTAGTTTTCAATCTTCGTTTGATGCAAACTTCTCTCATTGTTCGGAAGAGCTTTGCAATATCCTTGGTCTGCCACGGGAGAACAGAACTCCGACTCACAAAGATTTGTTCAACTGTGTTCATCCTGACGATCGACGACGATTTGTCAGCGACTTTGGAAATGCAAGAGCCGGTCGGCTCCAGCAGCGGGAATCGGAATACCGGGTAATACTCCCCAACGGAGTCTGTCGATACATCAGTAGCAATATCGACGTGGTGCTTAACAGCCACGGGATACCGATGCATCTTTTGGGCACGCTCCAGGACATTACCGAGCGTAAGCTTGCCCAAGAGTCGTTGAAAAGCAGCGAGGAGAAATACCGCACACTAGTCGAGACGTCGCCCTACTGCATTCATCAGATAGACACCCAGGGGCGAATTATCTCAATGAATCGCGCTGGCCTGCAAATGTTGGATGAAAAAGACGAGGACTCAATCGTCGGCCAGCTTTACTTAGATAGAGTGAGTGACGAAGATCGAAATTTGGTCGCTTTACTCCTCGACGGTGCCTGTCAAGGCGAAGCTTCGGAGTTTGAGTTTCGCTCGGCGAATGGGCTCGATTTTCGATCGACTTTTGTGCCTGTTTTTAAGTCGGACAAAACCGTCGATCGTCTCCTGGGGCTTACGCAAGACATTACCAGCCTCAAAGCCGACCAACTAAAGTTGGCTGCTTCAGAAGCTCGCTATCGTACTCTTATGAAGGATGCGAATGACGCGATCCTGTTAATCAACGCCGAGACCGGTATGCTGGTCGATGCGAACCAAGAAGCTCAAGAGATGCTTGGCCGAACACATAAAGAGATTCTGCTGCTGCACTTCAACGATGTTCATCCTCCGAATGAGCATACAAACTACAAGGACCTATTTCTTTCAAGACTCGAAGACGGAGGCGGCGTGCTCGGGGAGTCGTCGGTCGTCGATCGCGAGGGTTTGCTGATCCCGGTCGAGATTAGCGCCTCGATGATTGAGATGGAAGACGATCGAATCATTCAAGGAATCTATCGCAACTTGACCGAACGCCGCAAGATTGAGAAAGCGTTGCAGCAGAAGGAAGCCGAAATTGCAAAAGTGTCGCGACTGAGCACACTCGGCGAACTAACCGGCGGCCTTGCCCATGAATTAAACCAGCCGCTTACCGCGATTGCCAACTACGTAGAAGCACTGAAAGACCTTGTCCCGGCAGAAGACTCGGAGAACAATGACCTGCACAAAATTCTTTCGAGCCTGGGGAAAACTACTTTTCGCACGAGCGCGATTATCAGCCGCTTAAGAGGATTGATACAGAAAGCGGCGCCCCATCGATCGAACATGGATATCAACGATCTGACCGAGGAGCTACTCACCTTTTATTTGCCTCAGCTAGAGGAGTCGCACATTCAGGTGCGCCTTGAATTGGCTCAAGACCTCCCTCAGTTACACCTCGATCCAATCCAAATTGAACAAGTGCTTCTTAATCTCATAAAAAATGCTCAAGCAGCGATGGAAAGCACGACGAAAGATCGGCGTGAACTCGTTATCTGTACTCAGCAAACCGAGAATCATGTCGAACTTAGCGTAACCGATTCGGGACAAGGCTTGCCTACCAAGAATGTTGAACAGCTCTTTGATTACTTTTTTACGACGACTCCCGGAGGTTTGGGCGTAGGCCTTCAGGTATGCCGTACGATCATGGAATCGCACAAAGGCTCTGTCGTTGCCCAGAACAACCCTCGTGGCGGAGCCATTTTCCGTCTTTCATTTCCTTTAAGCACAACCGAGATAAACCATGTTGGCTAACACGGTGGTATCGATCGTCGACGACGATCACGATGTTCGACAATCTTTAGAAGTTCTACTGACAGGACAGCAATATGCGACCTGCTCTTATGAATCGGCTGAAGATTTCCTGAACTCCTACAATCCCAACACCGCGGGATGCTTACTGCTTGATGTACGTATGCCGGGGATGGATGGCTTGGAATTGCAGGGCGTAATGAGGAAGCGCAATTGGAAACTTCCCGTGATCATCATGACAGGCCACGCGGATGTGCCGATGGCGGTAGAAGCCTTGTCTGCTGGTGCCTCGGCGTTTATCGAAAAGCCTTTCCTCCGTGCCGATTTGATTGAACGCATCGATCAAGCAATCGCTCAAGATCAAAAGAACCGCAGCGAACAAACGCGATGGGAAGAGCTGAAAGAACTTTTTGGACGCCTTACCCCGCGCGAAGAGGAAATAGCCGACATGGTAGTCGCTGGCTTGATGACAAAGCAGGTTGCCGTGGAGCTTACGATCGGCGACCGTACGGTTGAAACACACCGCCGAAATTTGATGAGAAAGCTCAATGCCAATAGCGTTGCAGAGCTTGTCACACTTAGGCTTCAGTACCGATCGCTGAAAAGCTATGAGGTCGAAGAGAGCCCGAGCCCTTAGTTTTGGTGCAGGACGATTGCCAAGTCGATATTTTGCTACGGATTCTTGTGGCTTCTCTGCTCGAAGAGTGAGCATGGTATTAAAGAAACGTGCCTTTCAAAATCGCTTGCAGGCACGGTGCAATGGACTAGATATACCACCCCAGAGCGTGTACGATGCGAAGCTTTACCTTCTCAACGGAACAGAGCAAACGCTATGAAGCCGCACCTGCCTCCTCGCCAAAAAGAAATCATTCGTCTCATTAGCCTGGGTTGTTCAAACAGCGAAATTGCTGCGATTCTTGATCTATCAACCGCTACGGTCGACAACCACAAAGCTCGCCTGATGGAAACCTTAGGGACCGACAAATCGGTGTTGGTTACGCGTCTGGCCCTGAAGTATCGCTTTACCTCTAGTAAAGATAAGCTGACAGCCCGAGAGAAACGTCGAAGCGGAAGAAAAAACGATGGCTGGAATTAGGCTTTGTCTCAAAACCGCTACGGCACAACGGAAGGAGCTAGGAAATCGATATGATTTGCGGTCCAGTTTCTCGAATGCTGTTACTCTTGGCGCTGTTTGCGGCAACGCCTTTGTGTGTCGGTGCAGCCGAAACAGAATCGACAACGATTCGCGTGCTCACTTACAACGTTCAATTTTTGCCGGCTCCGGCCAGCGTTAAGAACGAGCGGGCTGATCCCGAGTATCGGGCCATCCAAATCGCCGAAGAGGCGGGGCGATACGACATTGTGGGTTTGCAGGAAACTTTCCATGAAGTGCACCGCGGCCTAATTGTTGAAAAACTTCAAAAGCTTTGGGACGGGAGACTTCAGACGGTCGTTAGTCCGACGCCGAAAAGTTTTTACACGAGCGGCGGCTGCCTGATCGCTACGCGATTGCCGGTTGTTGCTCAAAGTTCGATGGTTTATAAGAATTTCAGTCAGCCGAAAGACTACGGGCTGCGAGCCGACGGCTTTGCAGCCAAAGGGGTGGTTCATGCTCGTATTGCACGAACGAAACAGTTGCCAGAGGATTTTATCGACGTGTTTGTCACGCATTTAGAAGCTCGGGCCGATCATTTGCGACCGTTGCAGTATGTCGAGATGGCCGACTTCATCCAAGCAAACGGCAACCCGACTCGGCCTGCGATTGTGATGGGCGACATGAATACCCGAGGGGCGAAAACGTTTCGCAGCGACCCTGAGTCGCAGTATGTGCAGCTCGTCAAGCAGCTGAAAATCGCTCGACCAGAAGGCGAGCTGATCGACGTTTGGCCTTATTTGAAAGGCGATGCATTGGGTGGGACCAACGAGCAAGAGTCGTACAAGATTGGGAAGCGAATCGACTACCTATTTATTTTGAATCCGCCCAAGCCTCATGCTCAGTTGAAACCGATTTCTGTCGGGGTGCGACTATTTCGAGACCCCAAGGTATTCGCTCTCTCCGATCACAATGCCGTAGAAGCCAAACTCGAATGGTTTCCGGCTATGGCAGGGTCTGTTGGAACACGTTGAGGCGAGAGCCCTGCAAGGCTCATTGAAGCTTCTGGGGAGCGGGCGATTTCTCGACAAACTTGAGAGACTTCTCGATGAGGATCTCGCCAGTCATTTCGCCTAACGAGGTCCTCGATACATAGTCGTACCGAGGAAAGCTGTTGAAGTCGACTTTAGTAAGAATGTAGCCGAAGGCATCGTTCGTGAGGCCGAAAAGCAGGTTGTGTTCGCCTCGCATTTTTCTTTTGAGGTAAAAACCGATATTAGGCATCGCTTCGCCAGGGATGGTTAAGATTTGGGCATTGCCTAAATTGACGAGATTGATTTTTGCGGTAATGCTTTGGTCATCATTGATTGGGTACCCTAGCGGAGACCCTTGGATGATCTGTCGCATAAGTTCCGATTCGACCGGAATGCGAACGTCGATTGCATCGCAAAACAGCGTGGGGGTTTTCTGCACTGGGGCTTGGGCAACAATCCGTAGGGCTTCGTCGGCCATGGTGCCGCCAATCCGTAAGCACTCTTCCCAAGTGCAGGAGTCGCTCCAGCGGGCGCTGCCGTCGCCTTTGGGCTGGTCCAGGTTGCGATTGTCGGCAGTGACCATTCCGCCTTGAGCGCTGTTCATAAAAAGGGCCAGGCCGCCGGTTTTCGATTCGATTCGATCGTACATCGGTCCGATCGCATCGGGACTCACCAAACCAGCGTCGGTGCCTAGCACTTCGGGATGGGTTGCGTAATTGACCAAGGTGACGATGGTCTTTCCACCGCGATCGAGTGCTTGAATAACGCTCATGCGTCGGTCGTATAGTTCGGGAGCATAGTAGTTGTAGGCGATTTTCCCATTGGCTTCATCGGTGGCAATTTTTATCACGGCTGGCTGGAGATGGTCGATTGCTTCTTTGATTGCCTCGGCGGCTTGTTGGCAAACGAAATCGAGGTATTTGAGATCGCCAGAATGCCCGCCCTTGCCGTCGGGAAAAGCATAGCAGTCAGGTGCGCTATGGGTATGGGTAGCGCCAATGAGAATATTTCGAGCGGGAATCTGGGGGATTTTTTTTCTTACCCGGTCGCCGAGAACTCTCGGGAAGCCCAAAAAATCGAGGCCGACGATTGCAACTCGCGTTTCGCCGTGCTGAAGAACCAAGGCTCGAGCAGTAAGCTCCCCTCGTTTTCCTTTCGCCGGGGCAGGAGTACCAACGCCTCCTGAGATAGGTAGCAGCGGGTCGGGCGTGAGGATGCGCATCGCGGCGCCGACATAGAGCACGCCTTCGGCAGCAGTCGCAGGTGAAAGCAGCATGCTGGCTGCAAAAGTAGCCATGAGAAAAAGTATTTTCATCGTTCCCACCGTTCTTCAGAAGCTTAGGCGATCGGCGGATGAAATTAGCCGATCGGCAATAGTCCACGGTTCTCTAACGATACGTTTTCAACTGCCGCTCGCTTTAGGCGTTGTGCCGCACTGCTGGCGAAAGCTTTCGATATCGTCTACGTCTCCCATAACGATTACGGTGTCTTGGTCGCGAAAGGTATAGCGTGCTCCAGGATTAAACACCATACTACCGTCCTGTGGTTTGACAGCCAGAACTAGCACGCCGTGTTTCTGGCGCGTTGCGTTCTCGGTCACGTTCGAGCCGACGAGCCGACTTGAGCTGTTGATGGTAATTTCGTCCATTTCGACATCGTTAAACCCGGACTCGGCGAGCAATTCAAGAAGGTGGGCTGTTGAAGGGCGGGTGATGATGCGAGACATTTGCGTCGCCCCAGTTACTGCCGGCATGACCACCCGGTTAGCGCCGGCTTGACGGAGCTTTTTCTCGGTCGAGGGGTGTTCTGCCCGGGCGATGATTTGGATCTCTGAATTGAAATCGCGTGCGGTGAGCGTGATAAAAACATTGGCCGCATCATTCGGAAGCACCGTCACAACGGTACCGGCTCGTTTCAAGCCCGCTCCTACAAGAGCGTCTTCCTCCATGGCATCGCCATTGATGGCTAGGAACTGACGCTGGTCGGCCTCGCTAACGCGGGCCGGGTCGGTGTCGATGACCACCAACGAACGACCTTTGCGACGTAAATCTTCGGCAAGCATCTCTCCGATCCGGCCGAACCCGCAAACGATTACATGGCCCGAGAGCCGCTGGATTTCTCGTGTCGTTCGACTTTGTCCCAAAGCCGCCTGTATTTCGCCTTCAAGCATGAGCTGGATAAAACCTCCCACTGTGTACAACGAAGCGGACATCCCAAGGAGAATCACAACCACCGAAAGCATTTGGAGGTGGCTCGGCAGCTCGCTATGCTCGCCGTAACCAACGCTCGAGATGGTGACCACCACCATCCAGACCGCGTGGATCCAGTCGTAATCTCCAAAAAAACGGTATCCTAGCACCGCAAAGACGAAAATAGACACCAGCACGATGGCGCCTCGGCGAATTCGTCGTAGCGGTGTATTCATGGTCGATCGATAGAGTGTGCCTGAACTATCCCCTATGGTAGCAGCAATGCCCGGCAGGCGCAAGCGGTTGCGATTCTTCCTCAGGAGGATTGCAATCCTCGGGCTTTGCTCGGTGTCGAAGGCTACCGTTCTAAGCAAAAACTCCCAGGCAAGGTCTGGAGCCCCGGATGTGGCGTTCCAAAGCATGCGGATGAACGTCTATGATGGGGCATGCTTGATTTTTTTGCGTCGACATGGAAAGTGCTCCTCGATTTGGCCCCCTGGCTGTTTGTCGGGGCTGGTGTTGCTGGCATTCTGCATGTGTTGCTGCCGAAAGATTTTATGCAACGGCAGTTTTCTGGACGGTGGGGAGTTCTCAAGGCCGTTGCCTTGGGAGTGCCGTTGCCACTGTGCTCGTGCGGCGTGATTCCGGTCGGTCTGAGTTTGAAGAAAGGGGGCGGCAGCGATGGGGCGACGGTTGCGTTTTTGATCAGCACACCGCAGACGGGCGTGGACTCGATTTTTGTGAGTGCTTCGATGTTGGGCTGGCCCTTTGCTTTGTTCAAAGTGCTGAGTGCAGCAGCGACTGGCATCCTTGGCGGCTTGTTGGCCGATCGCGGGCAAGACGAGATGGTTCTCCTGGCCGTGGTGCCGCAGCAAGACCCGGTTGCCCAGGAAAATCGTTTCCGTGCGGTTTACGATCACGGCCTGGAGATGCTGCAGTCGATTTGGCGATGGCTTGTAGCGGGGGTTGTGATATCGGCAGCGATTGAAGTTTTCGTGCCCGACAGTGCTTTTACTTCTTTAGAAAGTTATGGCGGCCTGGCTGCGATGATCGTGACGCTGCTGATTTCGTTGCCACTTTATGTCTGCGCAACCGCTTCGGTGCCAATTGCGGCAGCGCTTGTGTCGAGCGGTTTGCCTGCGGGGGCGGCGCTCGTGTTTCTGATGGCGGGGCCGGCGACCAATGTTGCGACTCTGGGGGCTGTCTACCGTTCGCTGGGGAAGCGGTCGCTCACGATTTATCTTGCCACCGTTGTGCTAGGCAGTATCGCTTGTGGATTGATATTTGAATCGGTAATCGACCCTCGCCTGGCTGGCGGCTCGCATGTTCACGACTCAAGCGGTTGGTGGAATATCGGGAGTGCGGTGGTTTTGCTCGCTCTTTTTGGGAAGTTTGCCTGGAATGATTTGGCGGCGTTTTTCGCTAGGCAAACGCCGCAACATGCCAAAGATGGCTCCAAAGCAATCGAGATTGGAGTTGAGGGCATGAGGTGCAAAAACTGTGTTGCGAAACTTGAAACGACCTTGAGGAGCGATGCCAACGTCGGCTCAGCGCATGTCTCGCTAAGCGACGAACAGCTGCAAGTCTATGGCGCGGTGAGCGAAGCCCGCGTACGCGAGCTTGTCGAACAGGCCGGTTTTGTGCCGAAATGATGGCAACGACTGCCACACGAGGGTGGTCGATATTTCAAAGTAATCTACCGCACGGATAAAGCCCCCATGTGTATTCCTGGATGGTGCTCGCATCTCTCGTGTGAAGTGCTTCGAGCCATGACAAATTGGTTGTGTTTACTTCAAAAGTTCTTTTATGGCAGGCATTAGTACGTCTTCGACTTCGGGAGCAACACGCGAAGCACGAGGGCTGTCTTCGTAGCCTCCCTGTTGATAATGCTCTTTCATGCAGATGTAGCCGGGGGCATACTCGCCATAGGCCGCCATAGCGACAAAAAGATCGGGGCGCATTTCCTGAGCAGCCAACTGGTACTCGACAGCCAACTCGCCTGGCATGTTGAGAATACGCGCCGGGCCGAGGGTTAAGCACGTCAGGTCAATCGTATCGCGGGCCTTGCATCGCAATAGCCAAGACAGTTCTTTCGCGGCATAGGTACGTCGTCGAGGGTCGGCCTTGCTGTCGTTGAGTTCCGCGAACAGGCTTTCTTCGTTCATATGAGGCGAGGCTGGCAGAACAACAGGCACTGTTTTCCAGCTGACATCCGCCGCTGTGATCGGGTGTTTTTCTGTGGCCTGATAAGCCTTTGACATTCCTTCGGCAAGTCGGATAGCTAAAGTTTGGCGGTTTTTACGCGCTCCGTTATTGTACTTCCCGGCACCAATGTTGCCGCCTGCCCCGTTAAAGTGGATATGCGTAAGGCCGTTGAGAGTGGTTTGACGTATAAAGCGTGCGATACCAGGAAAGTCTGGATTGGCTACACCCGTCCTGTAATAGCTTTGCGGATGGGTCGCGTAGTAAGTGATAACAACGAGCGGTTTTTTTTCGTTCCAAAAGCTGATCGATTTCACAAAAGGATCGATCGTGCCTTCGGGTTCGGCTCGCATTTCAGGGTTGCCACAAGCCGTATAGCGAACGAACTTTACTTTGCCGTCGGGTCCAAGGATCCGGCGGTTCGAGGCAACTTTCTCGACTTTCGCCTGGCTCAAACCGAGATGCGTCGCAACGCTGGCCGAATCGGCGGCTTGCTTGGCTGCTGAGGCGACGTTTTTGATAACTTGCCTTGCGAAGACGGGATCGAACATCACGCCGCCCAGACCTTGCTCGGCGAGCAGTCTTTCTGCACTAAAGTCGCAACGTGGTGCATCGTGTTGGTGCAACACGTTAACCGAAACACGCTCGGGCGAAGTCTTAACGGCCTTGGCGATAGCGTCACGCCAATGCTCGTAGCCATCGTTGCTAAGGCCAATCCAGTCGACGGCGCAGAGTACCATAGGCTCGCCTTCGCCGAGCAGGACGATGCCGCGCGCCGTGAGAGGCATTCCGACCGAGTCGCAACGATCGTACGCCAATGGGCTACCAATCGGCGGCGAAGCATCGACGACGAAAGTCCCGACGCGGAGCGGAGCTTCCTTGCCACTCGCTGCGACAGCACATGCGAACACAACTAAAACCGAAAAAAAACATTTGCGAATCATCGTTATCTACTCTTTTGTAGAAGGAGTGAGTCTTCCCGACTCAATTTGGAAGGCAAAATCGGTACAACCCAAGTTCTTGAGAACTCCTGCGATACCAGCGGCACCTTTCTCGAAAGGCCCTTTGGGAATCCAGTTTAGCACAAGCGAGATCCCCTCGTCGGTCGCTTCGCCTTCGGTGGTTAACTGCGGGTCGTCGCCAACAGCTGCCATCTGAGGCGAGGCGAGGGCTCCTCGGATTACTTGCACGACTCCTTCGTTGGGCGCTTTGAAACGTAGCGTCAGGGAGGTTGGGAGCGTCGGATCTTTATCGGCAAAGGGGAGCACGTTGGGCACAATGGCAACGTCGGTGGTCACCTTGAGTGGTGTGGGTGCGCCGACATCGTAAGTCAGTTCAACAAAAAATGCCTTAAAGCCCTTTTCAGGAACCGTGACTGCCGCAAGGTAGGTGCCATCGCCCTGAACTTTAAGTTCCGAGCTTTTATATTCTGGGCCAAGGCTTTCGAGGCGGAAGTCTCGGGCGTTGGGATTCTCGGCCTGCCACAGGACAACTTTTTCTGGCTTGTCGACCGTTTTGACACGGAAGATATTGTCCTCAGGTTGGTCCCACGAGAACTCGGGGCCCTTTTTGTCGGCGAGTATCATCGCGTAGAAGGCGACCAAACTTTCGATCGCATCGCTGTTGCCCAGCCCGTGGTCGGTGTTAGGGACATAGCGCAAGTATTTCTCACCCTGAAGACCGTCGAAATAGTAACGTGAGTGATCGGGAGGAAAAAACTGGTCGCCAGCCGCATTGATAATAAACTTTGGCATTTTCAGACGATGTCGATAGAGGTAGGGATCGACCAGGCCAAATAGCTCTCTCATGCGTGGATGGGTAGGCATCTTCACCAACTTGTGTTCGACGTAGTCGACAATCGAGGGAGCAAAAAATCCATAGGCGGCAAAGTGATGGCCCATCGATTTTTCAAGATTCAAAATGTCGATCACAATCGGTGCGATACCGACAACTCGGTCGTCGACGGCGCCGACGAGCCAAGTTGTCCAACCACGCTTTGAGCCACCTGCCACGACGTACTTGTCGACCGTTTGTTTCCCGCCTTCAGCTGAGGCCATGTACTCGGTAACCGCGTCCATGGCTCGGACAACGCCCTTGACCATTGGGTTTCGAGCAGGCCAGGTTGCGTCGCCCGTTTCGAGGAATTTAACCCAAGTGTAAGCCACCAAATCGTCCTCAGTTCGGCGCTGACCGTCGCCGAAAAAGACAAGCGGCTGGTTGGGTGTCATGTGAATCTGAGCGACGACGGTTTGAGTCGCCTTGGCGATCTTTTGAGTTCTCTCGTCGGGCCCTTTCGGGGGTTGCCTCCCATTGGCACCTCCACCGATGAACATGAATCCGGTGCTGGACTTCACGTTCTTAGGAATAGTCAGGGAAATCCAGTGCTGCCAGACCGTGCGATCGACTTCTTTTTTAGTTCGCCAAGTCTGAGAGTCCATCGTCAGGACAACGGTCTTTGTGCCGTCCTCTTTGGTCTCGGAACTAACGACTTCCCAGGAAAAAGTATCGTCCTTTTTTTGCACATAATCGTCGAGCGCAGTTCGGGCAGGGGGCGACTCTTTGGCGAAGCAAGAACCGCTTAGCCCAATGGCCAAGCTCAGCAAAAATACGACACTCGTTTGTTTCATTCTTTTCATCTTTGATGTCCCTTGTAGTGATATGGGGGTTGCTTGCATAGCCTTGTTGTCTCTAGTGTTTTGTCGAATCAGACTCACGACCGCAAAACCAACGACCGGACTATTGCAGAGAGCGATATTCTTTGTTTCAACACCTAGTGCTTTGTCAAATGCTAATTTTCGGGTGTGGGATGTCAGAACGACTTGTTCAGTAACGACTTCTGACATCTCACACCCGAATTTTTGATAATGACAAAGCACTAGACGTTAATGCCTAGGTGCTAAGCCGAGTATCGCAAACTTCGTTGCTCTCAATCGAAGTGTCTTCGGTTTTGCCTGATTGTAAGAGCTGGCCAATGAAATTGCAAAGTCGCCGATTCGGCGTAAGCAGCAGAATGCCCACTCTCGCGGGCTTGATAGTGCAATGGCTGCGAAATTGCCCGTATAATTACTTAGAGGCAGGTCCGCTTGAGGCGCTAAGATGGCTGTCTCGGATACTTCGCACAACGTCGCGGCGCGAAAGGATTCCGACAAAGCGATTGCCGTCGAGTACAAGTAACCGGCGTAGCGAGGCGGCTTGAAATATACGTGCAGCTACGTCGAGCGAGGCGTCTTGCGAAATCGTGCGAATTTCGGTGATCATCACCTCGCGGCAAGTACGGTAGACCAACGCCTGATCTTGGCTTTTGCCGTAAAACTTCAGCACGTCGTACTCGGTGATCAAGCCAACGAGCGAGCCGCCCTCGTCAACGATTGGCACTCCGCTGATGTTCTTCTCGACCATGAGATCGATCGCAACCTCGATCGAGACCTCCTGCGAAACGGAAATCGGATTGCGCGTCATCACCTCTTGAACGAGTACTTTGTCAGTATTAAATATTAGGGTCGTCATTTCGATTACACTCATATTTCAAAGGTCGAATCGAAATGACGATCCTAGAATCATGATTTGACAACGCCCTAGTAGTGTCTACCGCAGCTCAACATTCGAGTTGGGTGCCACTGCTGGCTTGCCCAGCAGTGGCCGCCGGGTACCCGCTTCGCACTGCTGGACGAGCCAGCAGTGGCACCCGAAAACCAAGCTGTGTCAAAGCACTCGGTCCACGAGCAAGCTCCTCTGATCTTCCTTCGTTTGAAAACCGCGAAACATCGGCTATTAAAAATATAGCTTACGATCGCTTAGAAAGCTCGCGGGTGCAGGGCGATTGCCAAGCCGCGTAATTGAAGAAAATTTAGCCACAGAGATCACAGAGGACTCCGAGAAACCTTGGTTTCTAGTACTCGGTATTCTCTACGATCTTTGTGGCTAATCTTTATTTGTTTGGTTTTTTGACTTTGCAGTTCGCCTGCTCGCGGGTATCCCCCCCCCCCCCAAGTGCTAGCACTTCGATGGCAAGCTGTAACGGTTGTAAGTAAAACTCTCATTATTGCGGTACTAACGGTTCGATCAGACCTTCACGGAGAGGCTGCGCCAGGCGGGGGGGCCTCCTCTTTGGCTGGCAAGGAAGACTCGTCTAAGAATTTGATTCTCGTGGCTACTTATGCAAGGTGTTTGGCCGCATGATGCGGAAACCGATTAATACGATTGGGATTTGGTGTGCTACGATTGTCGTAGCAAGCACCCTCGTGGGCGTCTGGAAATCGCAGGAACCCATTGTTCAGCCGTTGTCTGAATCGGATCCAAGGCCAGACCTAAGTTTGTCCGCGCAGATCGAAGCCGAACTGGCCATGGCAGGTTGTCCCGGCTGGATGGTGCTAGCAAGCGAAGGAGAAAATGCCCTCCAAGGGCCTCCAGCGAAAATCGTTCCGGAGCATATCCTTCCCACATCAAACCGAATTTCGCAGCAAGTACCAAGCGTTCGGTATCCGGTGCCGGTACGCGTTGCCAGCCGGCCAGCGACCCCCGGCAGCGGGAACTCAAGTTTTGTTACCGTCGGATCGTCGGACGACCCCGACGACTTACTCGACGGAATGCCCGACCTGCTTTTCAAACCCAATGATCCTAAGGCGGTGCCCGAGGCTCTGCCCTCTGTTTCAACGCCCAAGACGACTCCCGTGCCGCTACCTGCCCCGAGCGTGAAGCAACCGAAACCGGAGCCAACCGCCCCGAAGGTCCATGCAACGCCTGCGAAAGACGACTTGCTCGATGGCGAGCTCGACTTGCTCGACCTACCGCCGGCAGAAAAATCACCTTCGGAAGAAGCCGCGCCGCACCCCATGGTCGAGCCTACGTTTCCGGCGTCAGCACCTCCTGTTCGCACTCTCCCTGCAATAACCCCAGGCGAACTTCCTGCTCCCAAGCAGCCTCAGCTCACCTTGCCGGTGCCGGTTACTGAGAAAATTCCAGCGGCGAGCCCTAAGACGAGTCCCTTTGCTCCGCCACCTGCTCCCTCTGCCCTAACGACTACGGCCTTGCCGGCGGGAGGAAGTAAGCAAAAAAGCGACTCGCAAAGCGTCTGCGAATTTATTGCCGACAGCCAGTTCCCTTCGGCCGAGGCATGTTCAAAATGTCATCAACGAAACTACGACGAATGGAGCATCTCGGGCCATGCGTACGCAATGGTCTCTCCGATGTTTCATAAGTTTGAACAAAAAATCAACGATCTTTCGTTGGGTACGATCGGATACTTTTGTTATCGCTGTCATTCTCCGGTCGGGGTCTCGCTGGGAATTTCCCGAGCGGCACCACTCTGGGATTTACCCCTGGTTGCCCGCGAGGGCGTGACTTGTGTCGCCTGCCACCGAGTGAACGAGCGGTATGGCAAGGTGAATGGCGAACGACGAATCGAGCCGGGCGGCATTCATGCACCGATCTATGGGCCGTTCGACGGCAACGGCGTGGCCGAGGTGATCGCCAAGTCGAACCAATACAAAGTAAAAAATTCGCCGCTTGACCAAGGGCCCGGGCAAGACATCCATGCCGCCGGGTTTTGTTTCGACCAACTGAGCAAATCCGAATTTTGTGTCTCGTGCCATCAAGTGTCCGTCCACCCGGGCATCAAGCTGGAAGTTGTTTGGGAGCAATACCGGGCTTCGCCAGCTTGCAAGAAAGGCATCTCTTGCCAAGACTGCCACATGGGGCGTATTCCTGGAGTTGCCAGCGGCTACGAAATTGCTCCCGCGGCAAAGGTCAACGACAAGATTGTCAATCCAAACCGCAAGCACGCCAACCACTCTTTCTTTGGCCCAGGCTACTCGATTGCCCACCCAGGGATATTTCCCCACAATCCGAAATCTCGCCGCTGGTCGATCTCCGACTGGTTAATGTTCGACCACCGCGCAGGCTGGGGAACCGACGAGTTTGAGGAATCGCTAGAAAGGGGCCAGACTCATGCGGTCTTCCCTCCCGCCTGGGCGGAGGTTGACGATCGGTACGATGCCCGCGAGATCGTGAGTGAGAATCTCAAAAAGCTCGCCGTGAAAGATCAAATACGACACCAATTGATGGAAAATGGCTCGCACGTTGATGGCCCCTATTTCGACTCGCCGCTAGTACGAGGAAGCAACCTGCGTTTTCACTACGTGATGACCAACACAAACGAAGGTCACAATCTGCCCACCGGGTCGTTGGGCGCACAGCCACAATTGTGGGCGAATGTGGTTTTGATCGGTCCGCGAGGGCAACGGCTTTGGGAGTCGGGCTACACGGACCGTTGGGGCGATGTGGCCGACATTCACTCGGAGGATGTGCGAAACAAACGTATTCCCTTCGACACCCAGTTGTTCAATCTACAGACGATGTTTTTGATTACCGGAGCCAAGGGCACCGATCGCGAGTTTTTCTTGCCCGTCAATGTTGACTTCGATCAATTGCCTTTCCTAAGACCAGGGGCACAGCCCATTTCGGTAATCAACCATCCGCCGTTTATCCGCATGGAAGGTCGATCGCTCCCTCCGCTGGGCTCTCGAAAAATTCCGTACAAAATCCCCGCCAACTTGTTACAGGAGCCGGGAAACTATCGGTTGTCGTTCAGGCTGCGGAGTCGCCTTGAGCCGATTTACTTCATGCGATTCGTAGGTGCTACCCGTGAAATGCAGCGTGCGATGAATGAAGGGATTCTTGATTTCCATCAGTCGTCTGTTGAGTTTTTCGTTCGCTAAAACCTTGTCACCCGCTAAGACGATGCCGCTTAGAATTTTGCAATCTGCTAGCTTCTCTCATGCCAACATTTGGTTGGTTATGTTGGTATCGCTATGCGTAAACATTGCGCAAGCAGGCGGAGAGGAGCCCGCGGAAGGCCTAAGGGATTTGCCGGCAGTGGGGGCGACTAGCGTGCCGCAGGTAGCCTCGCTGCGCCGATTGCCACTCGTAGCTATCGAGGCCGATTGCCGTCGAAATTCGTTCTTCTCTTCTTCACTACGTTCGCCCAACGAAACTCCCCTGTTTGGGGGTCCCGAAATAACAGCCCAATTGGTGGGTCCTCGGATCTTAGGCCCAGCGGCGAGTTGCCAAAACTTGCCTCCGCTGATGCCCCCGCCTAGCTCGCCCGGTTTTATGCGCAGCCTCGGGCGCCATGGCGTCGCTTCGCCCGTGTCGCCCTCGGTGGCTTCTTCTCACGCTCCCCCTCCTTGGGATCAAATGCCTACCGCGGCGGAGCTTCGTGGCGGAGTCATGGTCGTCAACCCTTCTCAGCATGACGGTCGTAGCCATAATTCGCAATTTTCGTCAGGCGATTTCACCCCAGACCCCTTCTACGGCTACGACGCTTGGGATTCCCACGGCGAGTTGGATGTTTATGGAGGGAAAAAGCTCAACAAAATTCAACGCCCTGCGTTGGAATGGGGGCTGCCTTTCTATCTCAACGGCCTCATTCCTCGTTCTGGCACGGCACTTGGTGACACCAACTTGATCCAGCCAAAATTTTTGGTCTATGGCGACTTCCGTACCGCCATGGCTCAGAATAAAAATGTCGGGAACGAGGAAACCATCTGGGCGAGTCGCCTCAATTTAGAATTTGACTTCTGGTTAACGAGCACCGAACGATTTCACATGTTCTGGGGGCCGCTCGACCAACGCAACCAGTTTACCAACGTCACGGTCGATGGGGGCGACGCCAACTTCAACAACTTCTTCGATGGCTGGGATGAACGAACCGACACGATGTATTTCGAAGGCGATCTGGGATATCTGATCGGGGGCTTTCGCGGCGACTACGCGAAGTTCGATATGCCGTTTGCTGTAGGGCTTATCCCGCTTCTGTTTCAGAACGGAATCTGGATCGAAGATGCGTTTGTCGGTGCCGCCGTAACGATCCCTGCCCGTAACAGCCCACGCTGGGACTGGTCGAACTTCGACACCACGCTCTTTATCGGAGTTGACGAAATCACCAACAACCCGGTTTTTAACGGAGACAACCAAGCAGCGAACCTTGTCGGCTTCACGACTTTTATCGAACGGCGTGGCGGTTATATCGAAGCCGGCTATGCGTTTGTCGACGATGGCGAAAACCAGGGCCGTAGCTTTCATAGCCTAGGTCTCTCTTACACACGCCGTTACCTGAACTTGCTCTCAAACTCCATGCGGGTATTGGCCAACACGGGACAAAGTGGTCCGCGAGATCAACGATCGGCCGACGGCGTGCTGCTGCTGATGGAGAATAGCTTTCTTACGAAAAATCCCTACAACGTCATTCCCTATGCCAACTTCTTTGCCGGCTACGGAACACCTCGCCCGGCTGCCCGACTGCAAGGACCGCTGAAAAACACCGGAATCAACTTCGAGTCGGACCTGCTAACCGGTTTCCCGCTACTCGACGACACCGGCAACAACACTTACGGGGCAGCCTTCGGAGTCGACTTGCTGGGCAGTTCGTTCGAGCAGCAATTGATTCTTGAGTTTGCCGCTCTCCAGGTTTTCGACGATCCTGCCAGCCGTGTCGCGGCAGGCGATCAGTATGCGGTCGGCGCTCGCTATCAAAAGCCACTTAACAATTCGATCCTCTTTCGAGCCGACGTCATGCACGGCTGGCTAGAGAATAGCAACAATATCTCCGGCGGCCGGATCGAGTTGCGGAAAAAATTCTAGCTCACGTTACGAGCATACACAGAGCGATTCAAAGCCCAAGAATTACAACCCTTGGTTTTCACTCTTGCGTGTGATGGCCTACGTGGTATTGATGACACTGCAAACAACGGTCGCCTGCAGCTCTTGGGCTGTGGCACTCGGTGCAGTCTTGTTTAACGATCGGCTGAAAACCGCGTTCGTACTCGACCGGTGATTGCCCTACATAACTGGCCATCACTGGGGCGTCGGTTGCGATACGATGGCAATGTCGGCAATCGGACAACTGCGATTGCAAGAGATGGGGCTGATGAGAAAACTGCGTGAACTCCGAACGAATTTCGCCGGCCCGTTTCGAGAGCCAATGGATGTCGAAACCCCCGCCTGCTCGGCGGTCGACGCTATGACACTGGCCACAGAGCCCCGGGGCAGTCGGTTTCATCATTTGTTTCAGCAGCGGCTCGGCAAGCTCCGACTGCGGCCCCCGGGTTGCCTCGGCAAGCACGTCAATCCAAGCGGTTACCAATCGATCGGCGTGGCCTGTGGCCCGATAGCGAATCGAGAGTGTCAGATTGTCGCGAAACCAGCCGCCCGCTTCCAATCGCTGCTGAGACGCAGCCCGGTCTTGCGGGGCAAGAGGGTGGGCGGTGGTCGAGGGCTGTTGGTCGCTCGCATCCTGACGCCTCGCCGCAATTTCGGCGGGTAGCTTTGCGAGCCAGTGTTCGATAATCACCGCCAAACTTTCGGGCGAAAGATGAGCCACCAACTCGGTAAGTTCTTCGAGAGAAACGGTTCGGCCAAGCAGGCCTTCGACCCGACGCCTTACCGCGGCATGCCCTTCTTGAGTTAGGTCGAAAAGCAACTCCTTGGTAGCCCAAACCACAACCGAAGCCGCCTGCATTTGTTCGGAATCTGCTGAGTCGATATCGAAAAAATCGAAACCGATGCCAAGCAACTCGAGCGCTTCCGCAGCTGCCGGGTCGGCGATCAACAATAATTTAGTAATCGGCGGCAGCGCTCCATCAAATTCGTCGGCTGCTTCCTCGGGCCATTGGCCAATATCGAGCCCCTCGTCGCGGAAGGCTTCGACCTCAAGCATCGGCAGCGCAAACATCGCGACCCCTGCTTGCCAACTTGCGGCGACTTCGCGGTCATGGCAGTTAGCACACGCAGCTTCGTAGCTCAAAGTCTTCTGGAAATCGCCCTGAGAATCTTGCTCATGGCAAACCGCACACTCGAACGTCTTTTTTTCTTTCGGAAAATGTTTCGCCTCGTGTGCCGCATGGTCGAAGGCGATGCGAGTGCGGCGATTTTCGGGCCACTGCGAAAACTCGGGGTGGTCGGTAGCAAAACTGTCGAACTGTTGTTCGTGACAGGCTTGGCACGCATGGTCGCTCATCCACTTGAGATCGTGCATCGCGCCATGATGCTCTCGGTGACATGCCGAACAGGCCAGCGGCTCGCTAGGATCGACCTTTCGACGGTCAAACGAAATCTTTTGCACTTGCGTGTCTGAAATAGGGCCATCGTCGATCGCCTGCAAGGTGGCGAAGTCAACACTATGGGCAGCAGTCGCCCATTGGCGAGGGATCTCCTTGGCATGACATTCCAAGCAGAGTTGCGTCTGGTTAGGCTCGGCCAACTGGGGGTCGACAAGGTGCTTGGCCCACTGAATAAACGATTGTGTTCCGGCCGCGTGGCAACTCGCGCACCGATCGGTCTGGTCGCCTCGCTGAAGTAGTTGCGCATGATGAACGCTAAGAGGACCTGGGGCTAACACCTCATTTCGCCAATCGGAGCTGAGTAGAGTGAAAATCGCGCCCAAAGTCGCAAGCAGACAGCCCACGACAAAACGTCCTCGACGCGAGCGAAGCGAACGGAGCGGAGCACACCGATAAACATGGCAACACACGCCCTCAGGCGTTGGGCCTTCGTCGCAAGTTCCCCCTCGATGATTCGTACGATTGCAGCGCCATCGGTCGCCCTCGCGAACCGGATGGCACGCGGCAGCCGCCGGGCAGCGTCCTCTTCGGCCAGGGCCCATCGGACACGAGGCGCCCTCGCCCGCTAAGCCGCAAACCCATGGTTGGTTGGGCCGCTCATAAGAATCGCCCCGCGATTGCTGCAACGGTTCTCTCACAGCGCACCTCCGTCGAAAAGGTGTGCCAACAAACCATGTAAACTTGCCACGGCCAATAAGGGGTAGGTTAGCCCAATATGCAAGAAAAGCCACATCTTGAGTCGCCACTGCATCGCCGCATGAAAGTCAAGATCGTCGCGCCGGCGGATCAGCGCGAAGAGTTGCTCGCAGGTCGCCTGTTCGGGTTCCGACAGGTATCGCCGAATTTCGGTCAACTCGGCAAGCATACGTCGTCGAAGGCGATTGTTCGGACGAAAAAAGTAGCCCAAGCTACGCGACTTCTCGAAGAAACTATGGAGCTGCCTCGAATAAAACTCGCCAAGCGTGGTGGCTCCCGAAGAGCGAACCGTCTCAAGCACAGCCGCTTCTGCCCGCTCGCAAAGCTGGCTCCGTAACATCGGAATGCGCTCGTAAATCACTTCCTCGGATACGCGAGCAAGCCTTGCGGGAATCGTGCGTGTCCAAACCAAGCCGACGAGGCCGCTAACAAACGTAGCCAAGTACAAGGTCGCCAAAGTCGTATCGAGAATACCGTTCGGAAGCCGCCAATCAATATGAAGCGCAAACAAAAAAGCCGACCCAAGGGCTACGTAAATATGTGCCTGCAACCAATCGGAGGAACTGCCCCAAGGCAACATCGGCAGCTTCTTGCGAATGTTGTAAACAGCAAGAAAAACGATCGCAAGAAGCAGAACATACCCCGTTCCGAAAGAAGTGTGGCCAAGCGTCGACTTCTGTTGCCACGTCCAAAAGGCGAGCGCCGCCAGAACCACGAACATCAACGCGGCACTGGAGAGTCTACGACTGGCAAACGACTTCATAAAAGGGGCGAGGGTTGGGGAGTTGGGAGCTGAAGGACTCAGACTAAATTAGCGTCTGCGGCGGCCACTGCGAAGAGTGCCTGCCGCAACTTCGCCTTCTAGCGGCTAAGCCACTCGGAAAGTTCCCCTAAATTGCCCAAGTCCAAGCGCACCAAGGCATCGTGAGGGCAAGCATGTTGGCAAGCGGGTCCCATGGGCTGGTCTGCACAGAGGTCACACTTCGTTGCCTTGTGAATCGGCTGCTGGGTCGAATCGTCAATCACAATGGCTCCGCTCGAATCACGCGCTTCGACCATGCGAATGTTCCCGTAAGGACAACTCTCAGAGCAAATGCTACAGCCGATGCATGTCAAATCGTTGATCTGCACAATCCCGGTCGTCATGTCGCGACCAATCGCCCCGGTAGGGCAGCCAATCATACAGACGGGGTCGACGCAGTGCATGCAAGCGTGAGCAATCATCGTCGAGTCATGCTGATGTCCATGACGGATAAAACGCGGGTTGTTGTCGTGCGTAGCCGCACAGGCACGGATACAGTCATCACAACGAGTGCAACGATCGAGATCGACGAGCATTGCTCTCTCGCCATTGATAAAACGCCGCTCGACGAGGAACTCGAGTAGCCCAGTATCAACCTGCTCTTGCTCGCCCCCAAGAGTTTCGGCGTGAAGGTCGCAGTGATGCTCGGTGCAGTGGAGAGCATGTTTTTCAGCAGCCTGGCTGATCAAGTCCTTCGGGACGTTGGGGAAAACGTGTTTTTCTAAAACCGCTTGCGGAATCCGCAAGACGTCCACGTAACCAAGGGCTCGTAAGGAAGTCTTCATCAGCACCGGCTCTTCCACCGAGGCCTTCTTGATCGATTCGGCCAAACCGAAGACTTGCCCTTTGCCCAGGTAGGCCAACGTGCGATGGCCATGACCGAAACGGTAGCTCAAACGAGCAAACCCCGAGCGGACCAACACAAGGCCTTCGCAGGCAGCCCCTTCTTCGACAATCAGCGGTTCGCCAACGATCGCTTCGGCCTCGGTGCCGCGAGAATCGGTATCGAAAGTTTCATTCCATTGAAAGTCGCCGTGAGTTTCAAATTGAGTCGCCTCGGCGACTGCTTCCAGATGCTCGGCTGACAAATGAGAAAGTAGCGGAGTTTCTCGCAGATGAACACGCAAGCTATTTTCGCGATAAAGCTGCTCGATGTGCTGACGCAGTGCCTCGGTACGTTGCATCAAATCTCGCAAGCCTTGCCAACGGATTTCCAGAAGTACCGCTTCGCCATCGGCAAGAATCGTCGCCGAACGGGGGGAGCGTGTTAACGCTGCAAGCTCGCCAAATATTTCGCCCTCCGAAAGCACAAGGCTACGAGTGTTTTCTAGAATACGTGGGACATCTTGTAGAAAGACGCGAGTTTGAGCCAGATTGTCGACCTCGTGGCTATCGTTGGCAACCAGCTCGCTCTCGAACGACACATGCCTGCGAACCTCGGGAAGCTTTGGGTTGCGAAGCTGCCGAAGCATCGACTTAAAAAATCCCGGCTTGTTTTCTGGGACTCGACCAAGTACTTCTTCGTCGAGACCTGAGAGAACCACCCGCACTTTTCCCCGCAACACAAGAAACGCGCTGCTGCCGTAGTCGCCCTCGCGAACCACGATCGCACCAGGCGAATACCGATTCACACGCGTATCATTCTTTAGAATGCTACGTAGAGGAAGCGTCGAGGGAAAACGCTCGGGATCGATGCTGCAGAAAGGTTCAATCTGCAGGAGCTGATCGACATCTTGCTCGCGCATCGCATCGCCGAAAGGAACATCCCAACGCTGGGGTCGTTTCGCGGTTACTTCAATTTGCGGCATCCAAGTTCCTACGTGTAGCTGCGAGTTATCTAAATCACCATCCACCTGCTTCAGCGGGTGGTAGTTGAGTCTTCCTTTGCTTGGCAGTTCAAAAATATCTCCCTACTGCTTAGAGGTTTCATTGCCCATCCGGTACTTCTCCGGGCTAGGCAATAGCGGGTCGAGTGGTACGAGGCTTTCGCCGTCGGCTTCTGCCGCAAAGCGGTACGCTGCCTGGCCGATACGGTCTGCTGCTGCCGACAAGGCTTCGCCCCGATTAAGTTTCAGCGGCTCGGCGAGTGCGACTGCGAGAGCCCGTTTGATGTTCGGATCGTCGACAAGCTGATCGATTGCGTACAGTTTGTGTTTCATGCGTGCTGCACGCTGCGCAGAAGCAATCCCAAAAGTCGCTCGGGTGGTCGCCTTTGCCAGGGCCCGAAAACTTGCTTCGAGGTCGGCCATGACCCCGACAGCATACATCACTCGCAATTGTTCCAGGCTCAAGGTCCCGTTGCTGGTGCCATTGGTCCGTAAAAAGTTGTGCCGAACGATGCCTTGCGACCAGCTCACCAATTCAAACTCGCTGCTGCCTGCGGGATGACCTCCGACGTTTACCAGTTGTTCCTCTGGCGTGGTGTGACATGCCAAACACTGCCGCGCAACAAGATAAAGATTCGACGGATTGTTCATCCCCGCCGCAACGCTCGCCTCGATTCGCTGCTGACGGTGCTCCGCCGATTCGTCTTCTTTCGTGGCGGCAGGTCCTCCGTAGTCGTTATGCGAAGCCAGCCAGTTTTTTGCCGCCCCGTGACACGATTCGCAAGAAATCCCAGACACAATCCGCACTCGCTCGTCCACCAGCTGCCGTGTGTAGTGGCAGCTGACACAAAGGTCGTTGCGTTTCACGCTTTTGAGTCCCAACTTTTTGGCAATCGCTTTTGCCTCGGGTTTGCGATGAAGCAATTCAAACGTGCCGTGATGGGGCGTGAGCTTCCATTGGCTGAGCTCTTTTTCGTGGCACTTTGCGCAAGATTCCGAGCCCAACACATTGGCCGGATTGCAGCGGATCTCGGGCAGCTTGGTCACATCTTCGGCATAGCACGAAGCAGTAAGCAAGGAAAACAATAGCGCAGCCCCTACCTGCCTGCCAAGCAAAGTAGCTGGCGAGCCCTCGTGGAAACCGACGCGGAAACAACATTTCGTCTTCAAAACATTTCCTTTACTGACATTCTTAAACTAGGAATCAAGCACCACGTCTCCTTGAGGAACCGCAATGCAGGTCAAACATTCGTGGTCGCCGACCGGCGAGCCGGGCTCTTTGGCATGGGCGATTTTTCCTTCGCGAACCGTAACCAAACATTGCCCGCAGTTCCCCGCTCGGCAGCCGCAATCGAGCGCCACGCCTTGGCTTTCGGCAAAGTCGAGCAGCGAAGGATGCTCGCCAGTCCAAGTATAGGATTCGCCTTCTTGAGTAAACTTCACATGACAAGGCCCCGCATCTAAGTTTGCCGATCGCCCCACTTTCACGCTCGCTGGCCCAAACGCCTCGTAGTGGAGGTGCGACTCGGGCACCCCCCATTCCAGCAGCGCAGGCACTAAACTTTCCATCATCGGGGCCGGCCCACAAACATAAAATCGAAAGTTACTTGAAGGCAAGACTTGCCGCAACCGAGCAATGTCGATTCGGCCGCGATGGTCAAAATCGCGGCCCAGCGTGTCGGCGGGAGTCGGCCGCGAATAGCTCAGATCGAGATGCAAATTATCGCAGCTTGCCAGCTCTAGGAACCGCGATCGAAACGGATGCTCTCGACTATTGCCGAAACCGGCCAACAAAAAAACCTTACGCCGACTCTGCTGGTGGACAATCGAATTGGCCATGCTAAGAAGCGGCGTAATGCCAATTCCTGCACCAATGAGCACCACGGGCCCGTCGTCGGTGGGGTCTAGAAAAAAAATCCCCTGAGGCGATTGGACTTCCAGCGTAGAGCCGACATGAATTTGATCGTGAAAAAAACTGCTGCCCTGGCCCGGAGGTAAATCGCTTTTCCCAAGCGGTGCCCCGGTACGCTTGATCGTTATCCGGTAAAAATCTTCGCGTGGCCGTTCAGAAAGCGAGTAACACCGGACCAAAGGCCGGCGTCTGGGATCGGTCTGTAGGTCGAAGGTTAGATATTGCCCTGGCTCGAAACGCGGCAAGGGACGCCCATCGGCTGGCGTCAAATAAAACGATTTACAATCGGTCGCTTCGTCGACGACTGCCGAAACTCGAAACGGCCTCGTACCCGACCATGCCTTGAAGGTCGGTTTCGCCGCACGGGCCCACTGCAAACCGGCTTGAAGCCGCTGGTTAAAATCAGACCGACGTGCAAGGTAGCGTCGACGCGCAGCTCTCCCGCGAAATCCTCTCGCAACCACGGCCCCCAGGGTTTGTAAGGCGGAGATCCCAAGCAAAATTGTGCCCGAGGTCATCCCCACCGATTGCCAGTCCACGATGCATCCTTGCTCGATCAAATCTGCGGTTAGAAAATACGACAATACAGAAACCAGCATTATTTCGAATGCCCCGGAATGTGTCGAGAACAGATAGCAAGCTAGCATCCGAATATAGCGATTCTACGGAAGCTGCGGGGTCATGATCGGCTGGCGGTAAGCTACCCTCT
This sequence comes from Planctomycetota bacterium, assembly GCA_024278955.1. GTDB lineage: Bacteria > Planctomycetota > Planctomycetia > Pirellulales > Lacipirellulaceae > Bythopirellula. The sequence goes on from JAJRSE010000075.1 coordinate 33,889, forward strand.
GGTAGGGATCTTCCTCAGTTCCATCTTTCGCAAAATTCTACGTCCAGGCATGGCACCCAATGTTCGAGGTCGCAGTTTATCACGACCTGCTTCACAAGCAGTTTTGTCTCGCTGGCAACCGATTTGCGCTCCAAAAAAAAACGTCGGAGCAGCAAACTTGGGAGGTCGTTGACGAAGCCGAAAACCCGCAAGGTTCGATACAATTTAGAATCAGCAACACGGGCCTCGAAGCCATCGCCCTGCCACCTGAAACACCAATCCACTTGGCCGATGGACGCCCACTCGTGTGTGGCGAACCGATCGCCTTGCCGTGCATCTTGCAACTGGGAGCAACTTGGCTAGAAGTCCTCGTATGCGAAGCGCCTCGTTCGATGGCCCCGCTACTAGGCGGCGACCTCGCCGAGCTTCTAAGTTCCGCCGGCTCTGACGACAGCAATTGCTTGAGGCCCTCTGCCGCAACGGTTGCCAAATGGCTGAGCGATGCAGGACAACTTCATCGAGCGGTAGCCGGCTCGAAGGATTTCTACGCCGAGGCAGCACGCTTTGCGGTCGACACGGTGGGCCTCGATGCGGCTTGGATCGTCTCCTACGATAACCAGCAATGGCAGATCGCCGGCAGTTGTCTTCCCTCGCCTCAAAACGGCGTTGCTTTCAACAGCGCTGCTTTGGAAGTGCTCGAACAGAAACCAGTAGCCTGGTATCAACCGATACCTGCAGCAACCCAGCCAGCCCGTGCCCAGGCTCTGGTGGTGGCTCCGGTGTTCGACCTTCATGGAAACCTAACGGCCGCAGTTTACGGAGTTCGCAACACCCAGGGCAATAATCGACGCGCAGGTGTCCGACCGCTCGAAGCAAGGTTGGTGCAGCTGCTCGCCGAGTCGGTCGCTGCTGGAATCGCTCGCATCGACCAAGAAACCGAAGCCGCGAGGACTCGCGTCTTGCTCGAACAAGCGTTTTCTCCGACCGTGGCTAAGTACATTCAGCAACACCCCGAAAGCCTAGCGGGGCAGTTGAAAGACGTGACCGTGCTGTTCGCCGATCTTCGCGGTTACACGCCCCTTGCCGAGTCGTTACCGCCGGCCGATTGCTACGCCTTGCTAGGCGACGTCATGGAGTCGCTCACTCAAATCGTGATGCAACACGGAGGCGTGGTTGTCGACTACTACGGCGATGGCTTACTCGCACTTTGGAATGCGCCTCTCGAACAACCAAACCATCCCGACTTGGCCTGCTCAGCTGCGATTGAATTGCTTGGGGCAATGCCTGACATTTCTGAAAAATGGCACACTCGCCTCAATGGCCCGTTAGAATTAGGCATCGGCATCCACACCGGACCGGCCCATGTCGGGAACGCCGGAACACGTAGCCGGCTCAAGTACGGGCCCCGCGGTAACACGGTGAACCTAGCCAGCCGCGTCCAAGCCGCGTCAAAACAGCTCCAACTGCCGCTCGTCATGACGGCCTCAACTCAGAAAAAACTGACGAGCAAGTTCTTTACTCTGCGGGCATGCACCGCCAAGCTACCCGGGCTCGAAAATCCGATCGAACTATACACCGCTTACCCTGCATCGGAAGCAACGACCGTGAAGTCGAAGCTCGATCAGTATTCTCATGCGCTAGATTTATTTGAAACCGGCGAGCTTGAGTCGGCGGAACATCTGTTAAGTGAACTCGTGAAGACGGGACACACAACGCCCGCCAATTTCTTGGCTCACTACACGGCAGCGCAAATTAGCAGAAGCCAAGGCCGGCGCGCCGTCGATAAAATTGCAGCCCACTCAGGTTCGGTAGTAGAACTTTCCGGGTAGCCGTTCAAGAAAAGGCCGGAAATTTTCAACCCCAAAGTTCCCCGAGGTTAGTCCGGGAACAAATGCCGATAGCGCTTTCGCATTTCCTTCGGTTGGGTGCCCCCTCCATTCACCGACAAGTGACCTGCCCCCTTCAACCTAGCCCACTTTCTGAGCGATAATTAGCTCAGATTTTGGCTCAGAACCTGAAGGAGGATATTTGATGTCACGAGGCAAGAAGCACACAGCGGAGCAGATAATTAGCAAGCTCCGCGAAGCGTCTGAAAGAATTGGAGAAGCAGAACCCCGTTTGAAACGCCTGCTTGCTGATGCGGAGCTGGACAAGTCGATCTTGAAAGAAGCCGCGTCGGGAAACTTCTAAGCCCGGCGAAACGACGCGCAGCGGTCGCCCACGTCCGAGATGCTCTCGGACGCGACCGTGTGTCGGAACGCGGGCTTGCCAGGTACTCGATCAACCTCGTAGCACCCAACGCCGGAAGAAGCATGTGCCGAGCGATGAGTCACGTTTGGTGAGGCGCATGACACAACTGGTCAGCGACTATGGGCGTTACGGCTATCGCCGTGTGGCCGCCTTACTACACGCCGAAAAATGGCAGGTAAATCACAAACGTATTGAGCGACTTTGGCGTCAGGAAGGATTAGAAGTGCCTCAAAAACAGACGAAACGGAGGCGATTGTGGTTGAATGATGATTCCTTTCGCCAGAACGGATACTGTCGCAAAGACGTAAGCGTCCGGTACAACTAGCGTCGCCCGGCACGATTTCGTCGCTGGGCCCGTCGGTCTCTTTTCTTGGCTCGTCGTGCTTCTTGCTCGTCTTTTCGGTAGGTTCTTATCGACTCGGGGTGCGTTTTTGCCCAATGGTC
>JAJRSE010000076.1 GCA_024278955.1 Planctomycetota bacterium
CCATTACGAACCGAAAAGTGTTTCCGAGCGGGAACACGTACTTCCGAGACAAGAAATTGCCAAACGAACTGCGAAGGAGTTCTGTGACTATTCACATACGACGCGAGAGGAACCCTTATAAGCGACCCGCAACCCTGTGCGAGTCGATGGGGAAAAGAGGTCCAGCCAGAACAACTCCGCAACTCACGTCCGATTGTAACTGAATCGCAACTACGATTACAAGCAAAATCTTACGAATTCGGACATGCGAGAAAAAAGTTTTGCTTTATCTCTGGGCTGCGATCGACCGGGATGTGGCTTTAAGGCCGAGTCAGAACGTTGAACCCCATACTGAACTGACCCCGCCCCACTGACAAACCTGCTTACGACTGCTCCCAACGCTTCGCCAGCAACCGCGCAACTCCCAAGAATGCTATCACCATCGCGACAAGCGTCCCCACCTGCGGCAAGATATGGATCATCGATTGCACCAACGACGCGTCCGGGTCGTCGTACCAAAAAACCTTGAGGTAACCGTCCAAAGCCCAACCGTTGAACGTGAATAGAGCGGTTGTGTTCATGAATGCCGGCATGATAAAACGCGGGATCATACTTCCGCCAAGGGCGGACATGATGAGAATGACAATTGTGGAAATCCCGCCGAGTTGCGCCCGACTCTTACATAACGAAGCCAACACGATACCGAAGGCGGATGCCGCCCCAGCCGTCGCAAGTGTCATCACTGTAAAACCCAACAGATGACGAGGCGTCCACAAATCCACACCGAATACGACGGCAGCCCAGACGAACATGAGCGTCACCTGCGCAATACCCGTCAGCGCAAAGAACAACCAATGCCCCAACAGGAGTGTTGTCATATTGATGTTGGTCGCCAATACCCGCTCAAGCGTCCCGCGTTCCTGGTCTTCCAGTAGCGTGCCTCCCGCGCCGTTGGCCATCGAAAACAGAAGGAACATCACCCCGATCCCGGCTGCGTAGTAGGCGACGATCGATCGCGGTTTCGCCTCCGGATCGTCCTCTCTCTTCCCGGCGTCGATGGCGAGCACCGTCACCAATCCAGAAAAAGCTGGCGATGACGGCGTCCCTGAGGTGCCCTCATCGGCGGACTTGGTTGTTCCAGCGGTAGCATCCCCGCGAAGCAAGGGCTTAAAAACCTGGATCAACTGGCGCTGCGTCGGCGTCAACAAACCGCCAGCGGCGTCGAACTGCTCCAGGCCTTTTTCCATGAGGACATCCGGCGCGGCGGTCATGGCTGCCGCTTGCAAAAGACCGCTGATGGTCGGAACAACGATCGGATTGGATGGGTCATGGATCACTTCAACGGGCTGACCGCCGCCGGTGAGGCTGCCAAACTTGTCTGCAAATCCCGCGGGGAAAATGACGGCTGCAGGAACCCGTCCAAGTCGTACCAGCGATCTCGCCTGCTCCCGCGTATAGGGGGCTGGTGTTGGCTCGTCCTTGGTCGCCTTCGGGTGCGTTGACACATCGAGCGCCGCCTGATCACCCAGCGCTTTGATAAGCCGGCCACTAATATCGGTCTGATCGAGATCAACGACGATCACCTTCGTCGCCTTCGCGCCACCTGATCCGTTGCCCCCCCCGCCCATGCCGCCAAAGATGAAAGCGAAGATGGAAAAGAAGACGATCGGCAGTGCAAACGTCAGACCCAGCGCAACATGATCGCGACGAAGATTGAGCCAGTTAATCCTCAAGAGTGTGGCGATCATTCTCGCAGCTCCCGTCCCGTCAGATGAAGAAAGACGTCTTGAAGTGTCGGCGTTTTGATGTGGACGTCTGTCACGATGGCACCCGCCGTTTTGAC
>JAJRSE010000077.1 GCA_024278955.1 Planctomycetota bacterium
GACCAACAACAAAATAAAAACCATGAAACGACAAGCCTACGGATTTCGCGATCATGAATTCTTCAAACTCAAAATCCTCGCCCTCCATCAAACTAAGTACGCTTTAGTCGGATGAACCATAATACTTGCACCGCTGTTTCTGCTCCTTGTTTTTTTCGTTTTTCTCTTCGTCGTTTGGCTATTTACGACTCGAAATAAACGGAAATTCAACATGTTTTGCTATCAACCGTTTGAGGGGCTTTGCTTTCTAAACCCTTATCCTGGAAATCCTGTCCATCCTGTCAAAAATTCTTTTTCAAATGGATTAGTCAACAAGGCCAATGGACGATTCCGTTTCAGCGACTATTCGGGTTTCGACATTTCCAAACTCGCATCGACTTCTCGATGGAACTGCCCGCGAGTGAGCACTTGATCGCATCCCGCCTCGCTTGCTGCGGCCAATCGGTTTTCGTGGACATGAGGACCACAAGCAACAATGCGAATCTTGCCTGGACTCCCTTCACGCACTTGAGTAACAAGCGAGCTTATGTCTAAGCCGGGTAACTGGAGATCGACCAAGAGCAAATGACACTGGGGATCTTCCGCGGCAGCGACTGCGCTGGCTAAGTCGGCCGTGTGGATCGCTTGGTATCCTTTGTGCCGGGCAGCGCCGTCGACTTGCGAAGTGAGCATCAGATCGCGGCTTAAGAGGACAAGTTTCATTGTAGAAGTCGCGTTCAAATCGCGCCAGGGCCTTGTTGCTCGTCGCTAATTTGGATTGCGTCGTCGAGTGGCAGAACCATGACTTTACCATCGCCGATGTTGCCCTCAGTGCCTGTGCGAGCGGTTTCTTGAAGGCATTGGAGCGTACGCTCCACAAAATCGTCGTTGACGGCGATTTCAAGCTCTACTTTGCGTAACAAATTCGTTTGATATTCGGCGCCGCGAAAGCTCTCGGTCTGACCTCGCTGGCGAGCGAACCCCATGGCATCGGTGACCGTCAACCGGGTCACTCCTATGCGGGCAAGTGCTTGCTTCACCGCATCGAGTTTGGTGGGCTGGATAACTGCGAGAATGAGCTTCATGAGTTGGAAACCAAGCGATACAATGGCTGTCTGTTCTGAGGTTCCAGCATAACATCGCCGCTGATAGCAACAAGTAGTCCCTGGCAAAGCACTAGCACTGCGTCTCCCCCACCCAATCTAAAATATCATCGTGCAAAGCACTCTCAACGCCTCGAAACAACGGACTTTTCTGAGCCCCTGGTTCAAAGACGTTACCCGGGGCAAGATCCAGTCGCTCGGTCTACAGGGTGGGTTTAGCGGGGCAACCATTTGGCATGTTTCAATGCCAGACGAAGACCTGTGCCTCCGACGCTGGCCGCAGGCCCATCCAACGATGGATGGTTTGTCTTCGATCCATGGGCTGCAGCAGCATATTGATAATGCGGGTTTTCGGTTGTCGCCGTTGCCCTTGGCAACTCTGTCGGGCGGCACCTGTTTTGTCAACGAAGATCATCTTTGGGAACTTACTCGCTGGATGCCGGGCGAAGCAAGCTTTCGACAGAAGCCAAGCCAAGAAAAAAGTGCTTCGGCAATGGCAGCTCTTGCCAGTTTCCATCAGGCTGCAGCCTCTTATTGCTTTGCCGGAAGCGGTGCCCGCGTGGCTCCTTCGCCCGGTCTTTTAGAACGGTTAGATATCCTGCGGAACCTGCAAGAAGGCGAGCTCGAACCCTTGTGGAAAGCCACGCGAGCCGCCGAAACGAGTGAGCTGCGAGATCTCGCATTTGAATTGATCGAAGAGATGAATCGACCACTTGCTCAAGTTGTGAAGCAGCTAGAGTCGATTGCGTCGGTGCCGCTGCCGCTCCAATGGTGCCTTCGCGATGTGCGGCACGATCATCTTTTGTTTACTGGCGAACAAGTCACGGGCTTGATCGACTTTGGCGCAGTCGCAATCGACTCGGTCGCTTGTGATTTAGCACGTATGCTGGGAAGCATGGTCAACGACGACGCCAAGGCATGGGCTAAGTTGCTTCGACAGTACGACCTACATAGGGCAATTTCAATCGACGAGCGCCGGGCCGTTTCGGCCTTCGACACGGGCGGCACGATCTGCTCGGCAGCGAATTGGGTCCGCTGGCTATTTGTCGAGGGACGCTCATTCCCGCAAATCCATGCTTTGAAGGCTCAACTAATTTGGCTACGAAGCCGGCTGCTAGCACTCAACCGGCGTTCGGGTGCTAGCACCATTAAGTGTTGACCTCAGCAGATTGCCCCTTGTTTCTGGGCGTATGCTGCTACACAGACCGGCTGCGAGCTTCCTGCTATTCTCTAGAAGTGCTTTCTTCTCCTGCCGAAGAAGCGTTTTGACCGTGATGTCGGCGTTGACCCAGGTTTTCGCAAATTGATAAGATAGACAGGCTCGTCGCTCGCCGCAGGATGTGTGCGAGGTCGGTTTTTTAGTCGAGGAAAGAGGAAGACGAATGGTATTTGCTAGGTTCTCGTCACGCCATCGAATGGTGATTGCACTTTGCTTGCTTTTGGGTAGCGCAAGCTCAGCGGCCCTAGCTCAGTTTGAATTCCCCAAGGGCTTGGAGAGCTTTAGTAGTAGGAACTCGAAGGCGGAGGTGACTGTCGAAGCAGAAATCAAGCCAGCCGAAGGCGGCCAGCCTGCGTTGTTGTTTGTCACGGCAAAAATCGCGAGCAAGTTTCATATCTCTGCCATAGACCAAGCCGAAGGTGGCCCGCTGCCAACGACGATTACTCTCTCGCCGAACTCTCAAGCTCTCGTTGCCGGAGATTGGCAATCGCTTGAGCCACCAAAAACTCATGTCGATCAAGAAATATGGGTCGGCTTAGAGCTTCGCGAGCATTACGATCAAGTCACCTGGGTTGCTCCCCTCGAATTGCTTGACGGCGCTGTGCCTTCCCGCCTTGTACTCGAAGGACAAGTCGAGGGGCAAGCATGTGCTCAGGTGTGCATTCCGTTTGAAGTGAAGTTTACGGCCAGGCAAGGAGTCGGGGTCCCGCTGCCAGCCGGATTTAGTTTCCAGTCGCAAGCCGTACCCGAACCGACCCCTTCCACACCAACCACAAGTGAAAACCCTAACGTCGATACCACGATTAGCAGCCCTGCGGTCGCTTCGCCTCGCATTGGTTTATCTGCTGGCGGGACAGCCAGGCCCCCCGTTGCGGGAGAGCCTTACGATCTCTCGCAGGTATCTCTCAAAGAGCCCGAAGAAAAATCGCTGGCCTATTTTTTGCTTTTGGCCTTTCTTGGCGGCATAATTCTCAACGTCATGCCGTGTGTGTTGCCTGTGATTGGACTCAAAGTGATGAGTTTTGTTCAACAAGCAGGCCAAAGCAGGGCTCATGCTTGGGCTCTGAACTGCTGGTACTCGGCAGGCATTGTGGCGGTGTTTCTTGTCTTGGCCACGCTGGCCGTTTCGTTGCAATTGGGTTGGGGCGGACAATTCGGTAGTGCAGGGTTCAGTATCTCGTTGATCGCGATCGTGTTTGCAATGGCGCTTAGCCTACTAGGCTTGTGGGACATCCCGATTCCGGGGTTTGTTGGCTCTAGCACGAGCGTTGAGATCACCGAACGAGAAGGACCGACGGCAGCTTTTCTGAAAGGCGTGCTTACGACTTTGCTCGCCACTCCCTGCATCGGACCGTTTATGGTTCCTGCCCTGGCTTGGGCAATGAAACAGCCGATGTGGATGACCTACTCGGTGTTCACCGTCCTTGGCATTGGCATGGCGAGTCCGTACTTACTGATTGGCGCCTTTCCCCAGCTTATTAGCTTCCTTCCAAAGCCTGGTGCTTGGATGGAAACTTTCAAGAAAATCATGGGCCTTATCATGCTGGGTACGGTCGTCTGGCTGCTTACGTTTATCGAGCCGCCGCTGGTGGTTCCTACGGTTGCTCTACTGGTGGTCATCGTTGGCGCTTGCTGGTGGATTACTCAGACCCCGATCACGGCCGTGTTTTCTGAGAAGCTGCAATCCTGGGTTATCGCTGGACTGGTGGTTGTGATCGGCGCAATGGGCTCTTATGGTTGGCTCTACAAGCAAGTCTTGCTTAAACGATACGAGAAGCGACTGGCAGTCCATGCTGAACAAAAGGTTGGTGAACAGCGGGTACGAATCGCTCGCAATTTAGGCGGCATTCAAGACAATGATATGCTCCGCCAAATAATCGCCGACCTCGCGGTCCAGTCTTCCGACGATCAGTCTTGGCAGCGATTTACGTTAGAAAAGCTTGGGCATCTTGCCGTTGGGGAAGGTCGGACGGTGATGGTTGATTTCACTGCCGACTGGTGCCCAACCTGCCATGTGCTCGAAAAAGTGGTTCTCAAAACACAGACTATCGAAGAAGCCATTACCAAAGCGGACATCATCACGATGGAAGCCGATTACACGAAGAGACCAGAAGTACTGTACCAAACAATCAAAGCCCTAGGTGGCATTGGGGTCCCGTTGGTTGCCGTTTTCCCCGGCTCCGATCCCTACCATCCGATCGTGTTCTCCGAAGGGAAATACACCAAGGCTGATCTGCTACATGCCATCGCCAAGGCCACGGGGCAGGAGGAAGTGTTAGAGACGGCAGCGAATGCCGACGGGAGCGTTGCTCATTAGGAACTTGAGCGAACTGCTGCTTAAACCCAACGGCTTTCGCCGCAGCCTTCGACGATGTGGCCAATTTGCCAGTTTTCGATTCCGAGGCTTGCCAACTGTTGCTGTACGCTCTCGGCGAAGTAGTCCGAGACGATCATCGTCAGACCGATGCCCATGTTAAAGACCCGGGCCATTTCAGCGTCGTCGACATTGCCCAGGCCTTGGAGCCACGAAAAGACCGGAGGGACTTGCCAACTATCGCGTTTGATCTCTGCATCGACAGTCGCAGGCAAAACTCGGGCAAGGTTCTCATGCAGTCCTCCGCCGGTGATGTGGGCGATGCCATGGACCACGGATTTGACTTTGTAGTGATTTAGCACCGCACGTACGGGCTGAGCGTAGAGCCGTGTTGGCTCGATAAGTAGTTCGCCCACGGTTGCTTCACAAGTTTCGACTCGATCGTCGATCGTGAGGCCTGCATGATCGAAAACAATCTTACGAGCCAAACTGTAGCCGTTGGAATGCAGTCCGCTGGCAGCAAGGCCAAGCACGACATCGCCGGGCACGACATGGCTACCGTCTAACAAGCGAGAACGTTCGACAATGCCAACACAGAACCCGGCCAGGTCGTAGTCGCCCTTTTGGTAAAGGTCGGGCATGATGGCGGTCTCGCCACCGATAAGTGCGGCAGCGCTTTCCATGCATCCGGCGCTGATACCGGTGACGACTTGTTCAAGAAGGTCGGAATCGTCCTCAGCCATCGCAACGTAGTCGAGAAAGAAAAGCGGTTCGGCCCCACAGCAGATCACATCGTTGACGCACATGGCGACCAAATCGATGCCAATCGAATCGTGGCGGCCTAGCATTTGGGCGACCTTGAGCTTGGTGCCAACGCCATCGGTGCCCGAGACGAGCACCGGTTCTTGATATTTCCGAGAAAATAGCCCGTTGGGAAAGTCGAGCTGAAACAGCCCCGCAAAGCCATTGTTCCATGGCAATACCCGAGGGCAATGGGTGCGTTTCAACAGGCTTGGCAGCCGAGCCATCGACTCTTGGTAGGTGTCGAGGTCGACGCCAGAATCTCGGTAAGTTAGTTTTTGCATTGGTGCATTGGTATTGACGGGCTCTACGGATTGTCAAGAAACCAATTTTACGGCGGTTTGCCTGGTAGTGTCAACGACCCGAACGGAGGCCCAGCTTCTGATCGTGCAGGCCAGAACGATTGTAGCGAGGGAAGGGTCGTAGTCGTCTCGTTTAATCCGACTGGCGAGGCCCACTTGCAGCAGCTGGCGAAGATTGTGGCCATGGAACGAACGGCGGGGCTGATCGGTCCAGGCCATGTCGCAGGGGCAGCAGGGATGAGACAAAACATAGCGCACAACGAATCTCTGCCGCGTGGTAGAATGACTTATCAAGACCTTGGTCGGCAATTGCCGAAGGTCATAAGCGTCGTCGTAGTTGCGATCCGGTTTTAAGTTCGGGTTACACACTGCGTCCTAGTCGATTCGATTAGACCGCTTAGTCCTTCATCCCAAGAGCCGACCTCAATGCTTACTCAGTGGACTCCCTCCCTTACTTTTCCAGGCCAAACCCAAGTCGTCATGCCAAAACCGCAACGCTTAATGCAGTTCAATTATCCGCTTCCCTATGGGGCGATATTGCAAGATGCCGGAGTGCGTTTTTCGGTCTACAGCCGGACGGCAACGGCCATGCGAGTCTTGCTTTATCATCGCGTTAGCGATCGCGAACCCTACGGTATCGTTGAATTCGATCCTTCAACCGACCGTTGGGGCGATATCTGGAATGTCACCGTCCCGGGACTTAAAGCTGGGCAGCTCTATCATTTCCAAGCCGAAGGCCCATTCAAACCCGAGCAAGGAAAACGATTCAATTCGCAGGCTCGTTTGATCGACCCTTATGCCCGAGCGCTGGCGGGTCGATTTCAATCGTCTGAGGACGGTATCACTCGTCCGCCCAAGTGTGTGGTCGTGCAAGACGACTTCGACTGGCAAGGCGACCGACATCTGCGTCGACCGCTATCGGAAACGGTGATCTACGAGATGCATGTCCGCGGCTTCACACGCAGCCCTTCGAGCGAGGCAAAAAACCCGGGCACCTATCTTGGGGTGATCGAAAAAATTCCGTACCTCAAATCGCTTGGCGTCACAGCAGTCGAGCTGATGCCGATTCATGAATTCCCGATCAACGATCCGCTAGGCAACAAGTTAAAACGCCCGAACTACTGGGGCTACGACTCCTTAGCCTTTTTTGCTCCTCACCGGGGCTATATGCAAGGCAGCAAGGCGGGCGCCCAAGTTCGGCAGTTCAAGGAAATGGTGCGAGCCTTGCACGCGGCGGGCATCGAAGTCATCCTCGACGTGGTTTTCAACCATACGGCCGAAGGAAATCACGAGGGCCCCACGCTAAGCTTCAAGGGCCTAGAAAACGACGTCTACTACATGCTTAACGATGACGGGACTTACAAAAACTACTCTGGCTGCGGCAACACGGTTAACGGGAACCATCCGATTTGCCGTGAAATGATTTTCCATTGCCTTCGTCACTGGGTCTACAACTATCACATCGATGGCTTCCGATTCGACTTGGCGTCCATTTTAAGCCGCGACCGAAACGGCGAGCTGATGCCGAATCCTCCGCTCGTAGAAGTAATCGCCGAAGACCCGATGCTGGCCGACACCAAGATCATTGCCGAAGCTTGGGACGCGGCAGGAGCGTTTCAAGTAGGCTCCTTTGCCGACACTCGCTGGGCAGAGTGGAACGGACACTACCGCGACGACATTCGCAGATACTGGAGAGGCGAGTCTGGGATGACCGGGAGCCAAGCAACTCGTTTGTCGGGTTCAAGCGACCTCTACCAGAATAGCGGACGACGCCCGTATCACAGCATCAACTTTATCACTTCCCACGACGGCTACTCGCTCTACGACTTGGTTAGCTATGAGCAAAAACATAACCAAGCCAATGGCGAAGACAACCGTGACGGCGACAATAACAACTACAGTGCTAACAACGGGGTCGAAGGTCCGACTCGCAGCAAGCCGATTCTTGAATTGCGTCAACGCCAGGTGAAGAACATGATGGCTTCGCTGTTGCTGAGCCAAGGCACACCGATGATGGTCGCTGGCGATGAAGTCTTGCGTACTCAGCGAGGTAACAACAATGCCTACTGCCAGGATAATGAAATAAGCTGGTTCGATTGGAAATTGGTCAAGAAAAACGCGGAGAACCTAAGATTCTGCAAATCAGTAATCGCATTTCGCAAGAATCACCCGAATGTACGGCGGGCGACCTTCTTGACCGGGCAGCCTAGCGAAAACGGAAGACTGCCTGATGTGAGTTGGTACAATCCCGAGGGCACGCCGATGGATTGGGACAATCCGACGCAAAGCATCGTCTGTATCTACGGTACCACGGGGATCGACGACCCCGCCGCCCGTCCGATCATGCTGCTGATGCACCCCGGCACCGACACGCAGGAATTTTTGATTCCTGAAGAACTCCGCTCGCATTCGTGGAAGCAGTTTTTCGATACTTCCGCTGAAACGCCTGAAGACATCCACCCCAATATCGATGGCCCCGAGTTGCCGGAAGATGGAATCCTGCATTTGAAGCACCATACGATGATGTGCTATGTCGCGTAGGGCTGGAGAGCAGCGACCTTTGGCGGTAGGCTGTAAGAAGTAGCCGGAGGGCTGGCGTGGCTGAGAGTTAAGTTTCGCCTCCTTCTTGCTTGACACAGATCTTCAGATTTCGGGGAAGACGATGGCTGCCTCACGAGTATCAGTTTCGATTATTGGCATTGGCGACGATGGGCTCGATGCGGTTTCCGAATCGGCGCGTCAGATTATTCTTGCTGCCGATCTCCTGGTCGGCAAAGAGCGGACGCTTGCGCTGGCTCCAGAAGCTCCCGGCAAACGATTGTTTGTGGGGGCCGATCTCGATCAGGTCGTCGAACAAATCGAGGCAGCGGGTAACGTCAAGACCGCCGTGCTTGTTTCCGGCGATCCGCTGTTTTACGGCTTGGCCCGTTTTCTTTGCGATCGCCTCGGGCACGAACGTTGCGAAATTGTGCCACACGTGAGCAGTATGCAACTTGCGTTTGCAAGGGTGAAGGAAAGCTGGGACGAAGCCTATCTGACCAACCTTGCCCAACACTCGCTGGAGAACGTGGTCGACCGAATTCGTACTGCGGCCAAGGTCGGGCTCTTCACGACCGAAGAGTGCGGGCCAAGCAAGGTTGCGCAAGCGATGCTGGATCGCCGGATCGATTACTTTGAAATCTATGTCTGCGAGAACCTCGGCGCCCGCAACGAACGTGTCACCCGCGGAAGCGTGGCAGAGATAGCCAAGCAATCGTTCGAGACGCTCAACGTGATGGTCTTGGTGCGAGATAGCGAGACTCCTGACCGACCGCGTGATCCGCTCGTACGCAGCCTGTTTGGCAATCCCGATGAAGTCTTTGTTCAGTCCTCGCCCAAGCATGGTTTGCTTACCCCGGCCGAAGTGCGTTCAATCGCGTTAGCACAAATGGCGTTGGGCTCACAAAGTATCGTATGGGATATCGGTGCCGGCAGCGGGTCGGTAAGCGTCGAGGCAGCCCAACTGGCACCGGGCGGAACGGTTTTTGCCATCGAACAAGATGCGGAAGACATCTCGCTGATCGAGGAAAATGCGAAACGCTTTGGAGTTGCGAACGTCACGCCTGTGCTTGGAAAAGCTCCCGAAGCGTGGGCCGAGTTGCCTTCTCCCGATGCGGTTTTTCTCGAAGGAAGCGGTCGCGAAGTGGCGAGAATTGCCGAACTTGCATTCAGCCGCTTAAATGCGAACGGACGATTGGTTGCTAACGTGGTAAGCATCCAAGCGCTCAGTGAAGTCCGCGAGGCCCTGTCGAAAAAAACATCGCAAGTGCAGGTATGGATGATCAACGTGGCCCGTGGGACCGATCAGTTGGAGCGGCTACGGTTCGACGCCTTGAATCCCACTTTCTTAATTGCTGCCGGGAAATAATTTTTCCCCTGTCCACCCGTAACCAGTTTTCTTAAACCAGCACTGCTTTCGCGCCAGGGGCAACACACTTCGTGTAAAAATCTTGGATATCGGCCTCGGGTCCCATCAAGATCAGAATATCGCCCTTCAAGAGAACTTCGTCGTCTCTTGGATTGAAAATCGTTTCTACGTTGGGGCGGCGCACCGCGATTACCATGACCTGGAGCCCTTCTTCGGCTTCCCGAATGGTGCGGCCCAGGTAGGCGCTTTCTGAGGTGAACTCGAATTCTTCGAGTTCCGCGTTGAGCCCCGACTCGTGGCCCACACAGCGAAGCAAGTCGGAGGCCTCAGGGCGGAGAATCATGTCGGCCATCCGTTCGGCGCCGATCACGGCAGGCATTACCACTTCGGTTGCTCCCGCCTGCAAGAGTTTTTTCTCGGTACGCGGGTGTTCACCTCGGGCGATAATACGGATGTTTGGGCTCATGTTCCGAGCCGTAAGCGTGAGGAAGACGTTGTCGGAGTCGTTTTGCGGCGAGACGACGAGCGTTTCGGCATACTCGATCCCAGCAGCTTTCAGCATGTCTTCGTCAGTGGCATCCCCTTCGAGGTGGAGATATTTGAGCGATTTTGCCTCGGCGAGCGCCTCGGCACTTGGGTCGATCACGACAAAAGGCATATCATGGCGTGCAAGCCGGTGCCCTAGGTTTTGACCGATTCGACCAAATCCGCAAATGACTGTGTGGCCTCGGAGCTTATCAATTTCTTTTTTCATCCGCTTTCCTCCCATCACTTTATCAAGTTGTCCTTCGACGATCGCTTGAATCAACATACCCACCGTATAGGCCATTGCCATCATGCCAAAAATGATGACGACGATGGTGAGAAACTGCCGATCGTCGCTCACTTCTTGTCCGAGAGTCTGAGAGTAACCAACCCCGGTGATGGTAATCACCGTCCAATACATGGATTCGAGAAGGGGCTTTTTGAACAAAAGGTGGTAAGAGAGAATCGAAAAAACAACGACCGAGCCAAGAATAAGTGCTCCACGTCTCGCTCTTCCCAGTGCTTCGTCCATTAGGTGTGGTAGTCGGCGTTGAGTCTTACATACTCAGTCGTAAGATCCGTAGTCCAAAAACGAGCCGACGCTGTCCCTTCATCCAGTAGCAAAACAAGGTTGGTATCGCGGTTCTCTCGCATCGAGCAAGACACCATTTCCGCATCAAACTCCACAGGAGCGCCGTGTTCGTATAGCAAGAGGCCGTTTACGAGCAGGCTCACCTTGGTGGGGTCAAACGATATACCAGCGTAGCCCGCTGCTGAGACGATGCGTCCCCAATTCGGATCATTTCCTGCAACAGCAGTCTTGACGAGGGGGCTGTCGGCAATGGTTTTAGCGATTTTGACGGCACCCTTGCGGGTTTTGCAGCCGTGAACTTCAACCGTGATGAGGTGCGAAGCGCCTTCGCCATCGGCTGGAATCGACTGAGCCAAGTCCTCGCAAACCTCGACAAGCGTGGCTTGAAACTTGGCAAGGTCTCTCCCTTCGAGCACAGGACCGCCCGCCGCGCCATTGGCCAGAAGCAGCACCGTGTCACTCGTACTCGTATGCCCGTCGACGCTGATACAGTTAAACGATTCGTCGGCTGCGTCGGCAAGCCCCGCTTGGGCATCGCTTGGTTTGAGCTTCGCATCGGTCATGACCAATGCAAGCATGGTTGCCATGTTGGGACCGATCATGGCTGCGCCTTTGGCCATGCCACAAAGCCGCACGGGCCCGTTCAAGTCAATCTCTCGGTAACAGATCTTATGGCGTGTGTCGGTAGTCATCATACCTCGGGCAGCAGCGATTAACGATTCTTCGCTATCGCCCAGTTGCGAGGCAGCAGCCTCGATGCCGGCGTTGATTTTTTCCATTGGCAACATTTCGCCAATGATTCCGGTCGACATTACCAGCACTTGTTTCTCATCAAGCTTACAAACTTCGGTCACCTTAGCCGCCATGCTCTCGGTATCGCGATAGCCCTGGTCGCCGGTACAAGCGTTCGCTACGCCTGAATTGATGACCACGGCTCGGATCGAGTCGGCGGGCGTGAGGTCGCGACTAAACTTTACGGGAGCGCCGCAGACAATATTCTGCGTGTAGACGCCTGCCGCGACGGCAGGGCGGTCAGAGAGCAACAGCGAGAGATCAAGCGTGTTAGGCATCGTCTTGACGCCCGAGTAAACGCCCGCTGCGTGAAAACCTTTGGGAAGATGATTGGCCATAATTCCTTCGCCCTGCTTCTCTCTCGAAATAAGCTCTTAAAAAAGCGCACTCAAAAAAATCTCACGCCTACAGCAATGCCAAAGACTCTGGGAGATCATACATCAAATTAAAATTCTGAACGGCAGCGCCCGAGGCACCTTTAAGCAAATTGTCGATCGTACTGACCACAACCGCTTTGCTGCCTACGCGACGCGCCGTGATGTCACAAAAGTTTGTCTGCACCACGTCCTTAGTCCCGGGAAGATGATCGACAACTCGGACGAACGGTTCGTCAGCATAGAATTGTTTCAATACTTCGATCAGCCCTTCGGTGGTAATCTCTTTGGTGGTCTCGCCATAGGCGGTGATCAACATGCCCCGGTCCATGGGTACCAAGTGAGGCGAGAACACAACTTGGGTTTCGACCTCGGCCCAGCTGCTTAGCACTTGGTCGATCTCGGGTGTATGGCGGTGCCCTCCGATATTGTAAGCTGAAAAGTTTTCGTTTGCCTCAGGAAAGTGCAAACTTGGTTTAGGAGATCGCCCTGCCCCGCTCACCCCACTTTTGGCATCAATCACAAGCCCTTGCGGCGAGATGACGCCCTGCTTCAGAAGCGGAGCGAGAGCCAGAACCGTTGCCGTGGGATAGCAACCAGGGTTGGCGACCAAGTCGGCCCCTCGAATCGAGTCGCGATAGAGTTCAGGCAGCCCGTAGACGGTTTCGGGCATACGCGCCGGGTCGGGGTGCTCGACGCCATACCATTGGGTGTAGACCTTGGGATCGTTGAGCCGATAGTCGGCACTAAAATCGACAACTCGACATCCGGCTGCGAGCAACTCGCTGACCGCTGCGGCACTTGCCCCGTGGGGCAGGCAGCCAAACACGCAGTCGGCCCGCTTGGCAACTTCTTCCAAGGGAAGGTTTTCCAGCACCAAATCGAGCCGCCCGCGCAGCGCAGGGTGTACGTCTGCCACATGGAGCCGCGAATCCTGCCGGGTGGTCAGGGTGGTAATTTCTACCTCAGGGTGCCTCGTCAGGAGATTGAGTAGCTCCCGAGCGGTGTAACCAGAAGCGCCAAGAATAGCTACGCGAATCATACGAGTTCGAGGGGTGGGAAACAGGGGTGGTGAAGAAATCGAAGGAAGCCGCCGGGCTGAGAATCCTCAGTATACTGCCGTGCCGCTAGCCCCGCCATGGGATGTCAGCCTCTCTAGACAATGCCTGGCTGTGGGTGGTTCGCCGGTAGGGTTGGATGCGACTGTACGGACTCAGAAGATTTTTGGGTAGCACCGACAGTCGGCCGGAAATAGCGTTCCCACTGAGTAATCCAAATTCGGCCGATTGTCGGTGTCGCTTGCGACAAGAGGTCATTAGAAGATCCACTCCAGCGGCACTACGGACGGCTCATTAAGCTGGTAATGACGTGCCGAGCTGCTCCTCCAGTCGATGGCCCGTTGCACAAGACCAGCCGTCACCGGGTTCATGTGCATGTAGTCTAACTTCTCTTCCGCTTTCTTCTTTGAGTACAAGTTGAAAGGGTAATACTTCGGCTGCCAGAATGGGTCAGCCAGTGGAATCTTGCTGGCATACTGCGGAGCAACTCCACGCAACATCTTTTTCAGTTGCATGCTGGAGGTTTGCTTCCAGCTTTTCATGAACCGGCCCAATTCACCCGGATTCTCAAACCAGACGATCGTGTGGACGTGATCGGGCATGATGACATAGCCTGAACAGATGCCACAATAATCTTTAAGCTTTTCAGCCAGCAGTTCAAGAAGTGTTTCCCGCAACGGCTCGCAATCGAGCATCCGTCGTCGTTGGTAGCACGAGAAAGTAACGAATTGAGCGTGTTTCTCATTGTCGTAGATACGGCGGCGGGGCATGCTGCCATTGTGGTCAGGTTGTCGGGCCGTCGCAACCTCCTGTGCTACGCACACGGACAATCGGCCGAACGAGTCTTATTTGCTGGCCACGTTAATCGCGGCCGACTGTCCGTGCTACCCGCTTGGAGATAGCGGTCGATGTGACCGGCCATTTCCTAAATCCTGGTAGTGTCCTAGCTTGCGTTGCTAGTCGGAGACGCTTGCTTCTCTACGATAAATTCGCCATGCGTTGAACAGGTTTACCAGACCAATGAACAGAATGGCTCCCCCCACACGTCCGTAACCGTTAAGAAGCATATCGGAACCAAGGTATAGACTGAAGAAACCCCCGAACAGCGCGAGATACATGTCCGTTTTGGGGGAGGTTACGTTTCGCATGTTTGCACCCAAGCAACCCAGGGGATGTCCCATCCATTCTTAAACGTGGTCTCACTCATCTGCTAACGTCGATTTTGTATGCTGCTCTCGTAACTCGCTTGATCAGGTCCCCAGCCTTTTGCTATTCGTACTTGTGCCGATCAATCAGAACTCGCTGGATGACCGCTAGGATTTTCTCGGCGACCACCGCTTTGGGGCCGGCAATCTGTTGGAGAATCGTGCCAGCAGGATTAAGAATTTCGACTTGATTGTCGAGCGAGTTCATCGCCTCGACTCCATTCGAGATCATTAGGTCGCAGCACTTGCGTTCTAGTTTTGCCAACGCTCGGAGTCGATGATCGTCGGTTTCGAGCGCAAAACCGACGACCCATCTGCCGCCCTTTCTGGCACCCAATGTTGCAACGACGTCGTCGGTTTCAATCAGGCGTAGCATCAACGGGTCGCCCGTCTTTGCAATTTTGCTCTCCTCGACTCGAAGCGGCCGGTAGTCGCAGGGAGCGGCAGCGCCGATCATTCCATCGCATTCTTCAAACTGCTCACGTGCAAGTTCAAGCATTTCTTCGGTAGATACGACCGGTAGCACGGTGGCTTGAGCAGGATACTCTACCTCCACCGGGCCGGTAATGACAATCACTTCATGCCCTAAGTCGAGCGCCGACTGGGCAAGTGAAGCCCCCATCAGACCGCTCGAAGCGTTGGTCAAATAACGCACCGGGTCGAGGTACTGTCGGGTGGGACCCGAGGTGATGAGAATTCGAGCCATGAGAAAAAAATCAGGGAGTGTCCAAGGACAGTAGTTCTTCGATAACGCTCTTGATTTCGTCCGGTTCAGCCATCCGCCCGACGCCCTTCTGTCGGCAGCTGAGCCATCCTTCCTGCGGCCCGACCATATGTAAACCGTCTTCTTTCAATTGCCTGAGGTTTCGCTGTACGGCAGGCTTATCCCACATTTCGCTATTCATTGCCGGCGCCATCACGACCGGCCCGGTGAACGAAAGTAAGAGCGTGCTGAGCAGATCGTCGGCGATGCCGTGGGCTGCCTGGGCCATGACATTGGCCGTAGCAGGAGCGATACACAGCAGCTTGGCTTGACGAGCCAGCTCAATGTGTGGCCCAAGCGGATAATCGTGTGCGTCGAAAGATCGCGTAAGTACACGGCGACCGGTGAGTGCGCGAAAAGTCGCAGGCCCAACAAACTTGCAGGCAGCTCGGGTCATCACGACCGTGACGCCTAGGCCTTCTTGCACGAGGCCGCTTACCAGCGCAGCCGACTTGTAGGCAGCGATTCCTCCCGACACGCCAACGATTATTTCGTGAGTCATGGGCAAGGAGAAAAAAAGGAGGTCTACAGGCTGGAGAGATCCAATTCGGGAGGCCCGCCGGAATTTTCTGGTTCGGCAACCGTCCTTACTCGACTCGAGCTGTCGAGGTAGATTTTGTCCTGCAAGATTTCTTGCACGACTATTTCCATCATGTTGTCCGACTCGAACGTAACGAGTGCTCGGGCACCCCCATTGATGGCGACAAGGCGTTTTTGAATGAGGGTCGAGAGCTTAAAACGACCGCCCACCTTGTTGACAATTTCTTCTTCTTTCAAAGCATCAATCATTGAAAAGACCTCGGTCTTGCAGAATCTGGCAAATTTCGTCGACCGCGACTTCCGCGGTCTCGTTGACAACTTGATATTCGTATTGGCTACCCAACTCTAGTTCGCGTTGGGCAACACTTAGCCTGCGCCTGATCGCTTCTTCGTTTTCGGTTCCACGCGACCGCAGTCGGCGTTCCAGTTCTTCAAGCGAGTTGGGCCGGATAAAGATCATTATAACCTCATCAACCTTGTCGAGTACGGTCTGGGCACCGTCCACGTCAATCTCTAAGAGTACCCACTTTCCTGCTTCAAGGCTAGGCCCGACTTCGCTCCACAGGGTCCCGTACCAGTGCCCCCGGCTGAAAACCTCGATACATTCGAGAAAATCGCCCTTAGCACGTCGGCGCTCGAATTCGGCATCTCCCAGGAAATGGTAATCGACGCCATCTCGTTCGCCCGGGCGGGGCTCTCGGGTCGTGGCCGAAATGCTGGGCTTCAGCTGGCTATTAAATCGTTCCAGAACCTGGGCGACAAGCGTCGACTTACCCACGCCCGAAGGACCCGAGATAACCACCAGTTTACCAGGTTCAGCTGCTTGCATCATTCCTACTGCACGTTCTGAATCTGCTCGCGAATACGTTCCAAGGCCGTTTTAATGTTCACCACTTGCTCCGAGATTTCGGCATCGTTGGCCTTCGAGCCGATCGTGTTGGTTTCGCGTCCCATTTCCTGGCAAATGAATTCCAGCTTTCGGCCTGCGCTTTCGGCCAGCCCCATGGCTTTGCCAAACTGCTGGAGATGGCTACGAAGACGGACGATTTCTTCCGAAATGTCGGCCCGGTCGGCAAACATGCTCACCTCGCGAACCAAGTCGGCCGGCTCAACCGTGACCTTCAGCGAGGACAAGGCTTCGTTGACACGATCCTGAATCCGCTTTCGATAGTGTTCGACAACCGCAGGGGTCCGCTTCTCGATAAGATCAAGGGCACTAGCGACCATCGAGCACTGATCCTCCAGGTCGGCGGCAAGAGCCTCTCCTTCGACCGCTCGCATTTTGCTGAGTTGCTCTAATGAAGATCGTAGCGTCGGCTCTAGTAGCGGCCAAACATGCGCGGCGTCGTGGGCGGCTGTTGAAAGCTCTTCGATCACTCCCGGTAGACCGGCCAAGGATTCCAGGTGAATGTCTTCGCTCAAGTGGCGTTCGGCAGCAACCGCCTGCA
The DNA here is from genome assembly GCA_024278955.1 of Planctomycetota bacterium. GTDB lineage: Bacteria > Planctomycetota > Planctomycetia > Pirellulales > Lacipirellulaceae > Bythopirellula. The sequence continues at coordinate 16,923 of JAJRSE010000077.1, forward strand.
ATTGATCGACATACTGATTGAGTACTTCGGCGTTCAGTCGAAAGTCGCCGGCAGCTCCAAGATGGCGAATCCGCACGTTGCAATGGATTGTGCCACGCTTGACGTGTTCGCGAATCGCCGTTTCGACCCGCGATTCGAGTGTGCCGTAGCCCTCGGTCGTACGAAGATGGAGCTTCAAGTAGCGGCTGTTGACGGTGCGCACTTCAACACCAATCGCATAGCCATCGCGATCGTCGCGAACCTCGCCAAACCCAGTCATGCTCAAAAGAGCCACGCTACTACCTCATGGAATTGATACCCTAAAGTCAGTCTCGCCGGCCATTTACCGTTTGAAGCGAGACTCGCTCAAGGGAAAGAGTCTATTTCTGAAACACAGGTTCTGAAACACAAGGTTTTGAAATACAGCGAAACACTATTCCTGCGGGGCTTCACTGCCTGCAGCAGCATCTTCGTCTGTGGCAGCATCTTCGGATGCAGACTCGTCATCTGCCGGAGCATCGGCGGTAGCCGTGTCTTCGGCTGGTGCCTGGTCTGCTGCCGAGCCCTCTTCCGAGGCCCCAGCTTCCGGGGAATCCTCTCCGCCTGCGCTAGTCATGCTAGGCGTGTCGGTAGAACTCGAGGCCGAGGTTGCCGTGGCATTTGAGGTAATAAGGCTCGCTTCACTAGGCCCCAATTTAGCTGCAACGATACAAAGGATAATCCAAACAGCAGCAGCACCGATCGTGATTTTGGTGAAGACGTCTCCCGCCTTTGCACCAAAAGCGCTCGACCCACCCATTCCACCAAGGGCGCCAGCAAGGCCGCCGCCACGCCCACGTTGTACCAAGACGAGAAGGATCAAAAAGATCGCGACCCCGCCTAGCAACATCTTGATGATCGTTTGTCCAAAGGCAGCAAACAGAAAAATTGTCACAGCGAAAACTCCGTCACCTGATTACAAGTACTACTGCCGATTCGCCCTGTTGGGAAAACCATGCGTATGGATTCTTTTATCTAACCGAGAGGCTAACACTAAGCCTGAGCTACGGCAGCCCCAGCCACTGCAATGGCCAGAAAATCGTCGGCCTTCAGACTGGCGCCACCTATCAACGCTCCGTCGACATTGGTCTGCCCGAGTAGCTCAGACGCATTGTCGGGCTTCACGCTGCCGCCGTAGAGGATTCGTACACTCTCGGCAACCTCGCCATTGTAGCGTTCGGCCAGTTGCTTGCGAAGGTCGGCATGAACTTCTTCCGCCTGCTCGGGAGAGGCCACTTTGCCCGTGCCAATCGCCCAAACGGGCTCGTAGGCAAGGACGACCGATTTCATCTGCTCGGCCGTGACTCCTGCCAGAGAACCATCAAATTGGCCGCGAATGACCTCTGCCGTCTTGCCGGCTTCGCGCTCTTCAAGCAGCTCACCAACGCAGACAATCGGCGTCAAACCGGCTGCCAGAGCTGCGAGGGTCTTTTTGTTGACGTTTTCGTCCGACTCACCAAAAATGTGTCGCCGTTCGCTATGCCCTAGAATGACATACTTGGCCCCGAGGTCGGTTACCATTCCCGCACTGATTTCCCCCGTGTAGGCACCTTGAGGCTGGCAGCTCATGTTCTGGGCACCCAAGCCGACCGCCGCCTCGCCGAGGGCGTCTTTCACCAACGCCAGATAGACACTTGGCGGGCATACCAGCAGCTCGGCGTCTGTTGCTTCGCCGGCACGCTGAGCAATCTCGCTGGCCAAAGCAACCGCGCTGCTGCTGTCGGTGTTCATCTTCCAGTTACCGGCGATCAAAGGCGTTCGCATCGTCATCTTTCTCTAGAAATCGGTGATTGAATTGAATCGTGCACAGCCCCAAGCTTCCGACAGCTACGCTTCTCATACTGCCAAGGCCGGCTGCAAGTAGCCCAGCATTCTAGCCGATAGCCTCGGCATGTGCATAGGAGCCCAGCACGGTTAACCGCGTTGCTTTCTTCTCAAGCGAAGCGAGGGCCCGGCGAGCACGCAGATCGTCGGCATGGCCCTGGAACTCAACAAAAAACAGATATCGGCCCCGCTGCCCAGGAAGTGGAAACGACTCGATCCAGGTCAAATTCAGCTTATGACGCTTGAAAATCCCCATCGAATCGGCCAATGCTCCGGGGTGGTGATCAAGCTCGTATACTAGGGCCGTTTTGTCGTTCTCGGTCCGCTTGCCGCTTTCGGAGCCAATGACCGCGAAGCGAGTGACATTGTCAGGGTTGTCTTCAATATTCTTTGCCAAGACCGCTAGCGAGTAGTTTGCCCCGGCTTGTTGGCTGGCGAGGGCCGCAACCTTGGGGTCCCGGGTAGCTTTTTGGGCAGCCTCGGCGGTGCTCGCTACTTCTAGAAGTTCTGCCCCGGGCAAGTGTTTTGCCACCCATTGGCGACACTGCGACAAGGCCTGCGGCTTGCTGAAAACTTGTCGAATCTCGCTACGAGCGCCTATCCCCAGTAAACAGTGCCGAATACGAAGCGGAACTTCGCCGCAGATTTTTACGTTTGATCGAGCCAAGCAATCTAGCGAGTCGGTAACGCGGCCATCGGTTGAGTTCTCGATCGGCACCAGGCCGTAATCGGCATGGCCTCGCTCGACTTCTTCAAACACTGCTGCAATTGTCCCCACAGGCGCCAACTCAACTGACTGGCCAAACTTCGCGATTACCGCCAGGTGGCTGTAGGTGTACTCAGGCCCCAAATACGAGACACAAATCCGCCGAGCAACCTCGTGGCTTCCGCTAAGTAGCTCGCGAAAGATTGCTCTTACCGAGTCGTCTTGCAGAGGCCCTTTGTTTTTTTCTACAGCTTCCTGCAAAACCTGGGAGTCCGCCTCGAAAGTCTGGGCGCGAGTCGAAGCGTCTAAACTTGCACGTTGTAAGGTCAGCTCTGCCCGTCGGTTCACGAGCGCAAGAATCTCGCGGTCTAGCTTCTCGACCTGACGAAGCGAGGGTTTCTTCCGATCAGCGGAAGCAGCAGGGGTCTTTTTCGAGGATTTTTTCTTAGCCATAGAGCTGTGCTTTGTTTTGTCTCACGAGATATTAGGTGCTATCAAGGCAATAGTATGGCTATCGATTGAAAATCAGCCAAGGCAAGCCCACGGGGTGCGGCAGCCCTTCTAATACTGCCATTGTGGCAACAAGCGACGAGTGGCTTGATACCAATGGACCCGGACGCTGCCACAATGGCAGTCCCCTGATTTTGGCAGGCTTCTACACGCCGAACGACTTCGATCGCAACATGTTTCTATACAAGGACTTACGTCGAAAATTTCGTTTCGGCGAATCGTGGCACGATCTTTGCTTTTTAGTCGCACAACAGAGTTCAATACCTATTACTGTCGGCAAGAAGCAAACTGCTCTCAAGGCCTTCAGGCCGTCCTTTCGGCGGAATATCCAATTCACCACAAGTGTAAAAAGCAAAAACAGGAGACAGCACAATGGCTGAAGGCGAAAAAATCATCGGCATCGACTTAGGCACAACCAACTCGGTGGTCGCGGTCATGGAAGGTAAAGAAGCGAAGGTGATTCCCAATCCCGAGGGCAATCGCCTGACGCCAAGTGTGGTCGCCTTTACCGACAAGGGAGAAGTCCTCGTTGGCGAGCCGGCTCGACGCCAAGCGGTTACGAACCCAGCGCGAACCGTCTCTTCGGTCAAACGTTTCATGGGACGTCGACACAACGAAGTTGCCTCCGAAGAAAAAATTGTGCCCTACGAGATCGTGGGTGGCGAAGAAGACTACGTGAAGATCAAAGCGGGAGATAAAGAGTTTACCCCCTCTGAAATTTCGGCCAAAACGCTGCGAAAGCTCAAAGAATCGGCCGAGGCCTATTTGGGTCATACCGTTAACAAAGCCGTTATCACGGTCCCTGCCTACTTTAACGATGCTCAGCGTCAAGCAACCAAAGACGCGGGACAGATTGCCGGACTCGAAGTGGCTCGAATTATCAACGAGCCAACTGCCGCCTCATTGGCCTACGGGCTCGATAAGCAAACGCAAGAAAAAATTTGTGTCTTCGACCTTGGCGGCGGAACTTTCGACGTCTCGATCCTTGAAGTTGCCGACGGCGTCTTTCGAGTGATCTCGACCAATGGCGATACCCACCTCGGTGGCGACGACTTCGATCAAGCCTTGATCAACTATGTCGCTGACGAATTCAAGAAAGAGCAGGGGATCGATTTACGCACCGATCAGATGGCCCTCCAGCGTCTGCAAGAAGCTTGCGAAAAGGCAAAAAAAGAGCTTAGTTCGGCCCAGTCAACCGACATCAACCTGCCTTTCATTACCGCCGACGCAAGCGGGCCGAAGCATCTACAGATCAACATCACACGAGCACAATTCGAGAAGCTGGTCGACAGCCTGATCGAGCGAGTCCGCGGCCCCGTGGTGCAGGCCATGGAAGACGCCAAGCTCAAGTCGGGTGAGATCGACGAGGTCGTCTTGGTTGGCGGCTCGACACGTATTCCTAAGGTGCAAGAGCTGGTCACCGAGATCTTCGGCAAAGAGCCTCACAAAGGGGTGAACCCCGACGAAGTGGTAGCCATTGGTGCCGCGATCCAGGGTGGCGTCCTCTCGGGCGATGTCCAGGATATTTTGTTGCTTGACGTGACACCTCTTTCGCTTGGCATCGAAACGCTGGGCGGAGTGATGACTAAGCTTGTCGAACGAAACACCACCATCCCAACCGAGCGCAAGCAGGTTTTTAGCACCGCCGACGACAACCAGTCGGCGGTCACGGTCCGAGTCTTCCAAGGCGAACGAGAAATGTGTGCCGACAACCGCTTGCTAGGCCAGTTTAACCTCGATGGCATTCCACCAGCCCCACGTGGTGTGCCCCAAGTCGAAGTGAAGTTCGACCTGGATGCAAACGGCATACTCAACGTTTCGGCGAAAGACCTTGGCTCGGGTAAAGAGCAAACGGTTCAGATTGAGCAATCAAGCGGACTAAGCGAAGAAGAAATCGAGAATATGCAAAAAGACGGGGCTGCTCATGCCGACGAGGATAAGAAGAAGCGAGCCTTAGTCGAAGCCCGCAACGAGGCCGATTCTCGCTGCTATCAGCTAGAAAAATTGATCAAAGAACAAGGCGACGACCTCGCCGACTCAGATAAAGAGGCCCTCGAAGCAGCGATCGCGAAAGTACGCACCGCTGCCGAAGGTGAAGATACCGAGGCGATCAAAACCGCAATCGGCGAACTCGAAACTGCTTCTCATGCGATGAGCGAATCGCTATACAAATCGGCCGCAGGCGATGCTGCTCCCGCAGCAGACGGTGCTCCCGCCGCCGAAGCCGCTGCTTCGGAAGCAGATGACGACGCGATCGATGCGGAGTTTGAGGTGAAAAGCTAAGCTAGACGCTGCATCTGTTGTGCAGTCCGCTGCAATTTGAGAGCAGAGGTACATTATGGCTTTCCGATTTGACAAACTGACGATCAAAGCTCAAGAAGCGGTCCAGCGGGCGCAAGAGTTGGCTGCCGATGCGGGGAATCCGCAGATCGAGCCCATGCACTTGCTTGCTGCGTTGGTTGCAGAGCAGGAGGGTGTGATGCGTCCCTTGTTTGAGCGCATTGGCATCAACCAGTCGCAGTTACAGAAGATTGTCGGTGCCGAACTTGAGCATCTTCCCAAAGCAAGTGGCGGGGCCCCTCCTCAAGCGGGCACCGAGCTAGGGAAAGTTTTAGAAGCAGCGCAAAGCCAATCCGGTGCGATGCAGGACGACTTTGTCTCGACCGAACATCTGCTGTTGGCTCTCGCCAAGACAAAAACCAAAGCTCAGGAGGTGCTTAAACTCAACGCACTTGGCGAGCAACAGATTCTCGATGCTTTGCAAGAAGTACGTGGCAGCACACGCGTTACCGACCAAACGCCCGAAGATAAATTTCAAGCTCTCGAAAAATATGGCATCGACCTCGTCGAACGGGCCAAGCAAGGCAAACTCGATCCCGTAATCGGTCGCGATCAAGAAATCCGCCGTGTGATTCAAGTGCTTTCTCGCCGCAAGAAAAACAACCCCGTGCTAATCGGTGAGCCCGGCGTTGGCAAAACGGCAATTGCCGAAGGACTCGCCTTGCGCATCGTTCACAACGATGTGCCGCAGAGCCTAAAGAACAAACGTGTTGTGGCGCTCGACTTGGGAGCTTTGATCGCCGGTGCAAAATTCCGAGGCGAGTTTGAAGAACGCCTCAAGGCAGTGCTTCGTGAAGTCGAAGATGCAGCCGGCAACGTCATTCTGTTCATCGACGAATTGCATACCATGGTCGGCGCAGGCGCCGCCGAAGGGGGCAACGATGCCGCGAACCTACTCAAACCGGCTCTAGCCCGAGGAGAACTCCGCTGCATCGGTGCAACGACGCTCGACGAATACCGAAAATATATCGAGAAAGACGCGGCCCTCGAACGACGATTCCAACCCGTCCTTGTGGGCGAGCCAAGCGTCGAAGACACCATTGCCATCTTACGAGGCCTCAAGTCGCGTTACGAAGCGCACCACAAAGGCGTCAAAATCAAAGACTCGGCCCTGGTCGCTGCGGCAGAATTATCGAACCGGTACATTGCCGACCGATTTCTTCCTGACAAGGCCATCGACTTGATGGACGAAGCAACTAGCCGCTTGGCGATGGAACTGGAAAGCGTGCCCACCGAAATCGACGAGGTGCAGCGCAAACTCATGCAGCTCGAACTGGCTGCCCGACAACTTGCCGAGGAAACCGAAGAACATGCCCAACAACGGCTTGCCGAAGTCAATGACGAGATGCAGCAGCTGAAACGCGAGCTGGCCAATCTACGTGAGCAGTGGGAAAGCGAAAAACTTGGCGTCGGCGATGTACACCAAGTGCGCGAACGACTCCAGCAAGCCGAGCATAGTTACGATCAACTGGCCGCTTCAATCAAAGAACGCCAAGCGGCAGGCGAAGTCGTGGGTGAGGAACTCTATCAATCGCTTTACGAAGCAGATGTCGAGCGAAACCAACTGGCCAAGCAGCTCGAAGACTCCGAGCAGCGCCTTTCCAAAGATGCAACCTCAGAGAATGGAAAAGACTCGGCAGTACGGCGTCAACTTCTTCGTCAAGAAGTGGGCCCAGATGAAATTGCGGAAGTTGTCAGCGCGTGGACCGGCATTCCAATCACTCGAATGATGGAAACCGAACGCGCAAAATTGCTCGTTCTCGAAGAACGCCTCCACCGGCGAGTCGTAGGCCAAGACGAAGCCGTAGAGGCTGTCGCCAATGCGGTTCGGCGTAGCCGTAGCGGCCTGCAAGATCCTCAGCAACCCATTGGGTCCTTCCTCTTCTGCGGGCCAACAGGAGTAGGCAAAACCGAGCTTTGCAAGGCGCTCGCCGAAGTGTTGTTCGACGACGAAAATGCCATGGTCCGAATCGACATGAGCGAGTTCATGGAGAAACATACCGTGAGCCGATTGATCGGAGCGCCCCCCGGCTATGTCGGTTACGAAGAAGGCGGAAAGCTTACCGAAGCAATTCGTCGGCGTCCTTATGCCGTCGTACTACTAGACGAAATCGAGAAAGCCCATCCCGATGTTTTCAACATCTTGCTACAAGTTCTTGACGATGGCCGCCTAACCGATAACCACGGCCACACCGTCAATTTCTCGAACACTATTATCGTGATGACGTCGAACGTCGGCAGTCAAATGATTCAGAAAATCATGTCCGAAGGCGGCACGGAAGAGGATCTCCAAGCAAGCCTTGAAGAAACTTTGCGGGATCGATTCTTACCTGAATTTCTCAACCGCATCGACGAAAAAATTGTCTTCCACCCGCTCGATCGATCCCAAGTTGCCAAAATCGTAGATATCCAGTTGGAAAAACTTTCGCAGATGCTGAGCCAACGCGGGCTGGGGCTGGTCGTGACCGAGGCAGCGCGAAACCAGATTGCTGCCGAAGGCTACGACCCAATCTACGGGGCACGGCCAGTACAACGGGTGCTCAAACAATCGATACAGAATCCCTTGGCGACCATACTGCTCCAAGGCGAGTTCCCCGAAGGAGCAACGATCGAAATCGGCTACGACGAAAATGAATACACCTTCGAGAAGTCCAAGCAAGAGCAACCACAGGCCACACAGACGCGGTAGGCCAAACGCGATAGCTGCCGTACGGTCTTTCGACTAGCGATCGACCTCAGCCAGCTTCCAGTTTTCAATCAGCGTTTCTGAGCCTGGAGTTATCGCACGTAGTTTACGAATAATCTCCAGTTTTTCAGAAGCGGTGGCCTTTTCCAATCGCTTCTTCAAATGAGCCAACTGGAGACGACGTTTTCGTCGACGGCGGATCTCTTTTTGACGTTCGCTACACCCCACAGGGAATCTCCTTTGAACAACCCCGCTTGCCAGATCGATCGTCTGATTTAGCTTAATAGGGCCCTAATTAAACGACTACTTATACCCTGGCTGCCAGTGGACGTCAATGCACCCGACGCCGTAGTCCGGAGAACGCAGGAGAACGGGTGGGAGGCGTTCGGAAATCGCGATTGGGGGTACCTCTGCGCTGCTCCACTGCCTTGGAGTTTAATGTTTTTACTAGAAAATTTTTCATATCGAGCGCACCTAGCGAAGAATATCGCATTAATGGGGATCGAAAGCGAAGATTTTTTTGGGCCAGGCTGCCGCGTAGTTGTGGCAAAGTGCGGTTTTTCGTCGAAGGTTTGCGAACGCTACGAATGCTATTCCTGGCTTGTTTTGAAGGAGTTTCAGAGTCTCTTCCTTGTCTCATCAGGCAAGCTAGCAGCGGCATTCGTCGATTCCAATCTATCGAAGTAGGCGAGGCAAAGGTGTGAAGATATTTCGATCGTGAAGAGTCTTCTTCCATTCTGCTTTATCCCATAGGTACATCGAGTGGCAGGTCGAGGGTGATAATGGTGGAACCATTCGCAAAAAAGGAATTGAGGCACAGAAGCCCCAGGGTTTTTCAGTGGTTGTTTTTATTCTTTGATTCGTGAACGGTTGCACCATGGTATTGATCGTGTGCAAGGTAAATGCCAGACCCTTCCATGCTAATCTCCTGCGTGGTGCTACGAGGTCCGCCGAAAAAGTGATTGCTTCTTCTTCGGCGGGCCTTTGGGTCAAATGTTCGAGACAACAGAGGCGGAACTAATGCCGTAACCGTTCACGAAAAATCTGGAGCTTTCCCTAGCCACAAAAAACACAACACAGGCTGAATCCGCAAACAAATTATCCCCCTCCCTCTTTTAGGGAGGGGTTAGAGGAGGGTTTTGAATCCCAGCGGGTTCCCCCCCCTTCCTTCCAAGAGAATAAACATATAGTCATTCGTTCAAAAAGGAAACAAGGATGAGAATGCTACCCCTCTGCTTACAATCGTTCGTTGCTTTGGCTGCGGTTATGACACCAGTCGCTGCTTTTGCCCAGTACTTTGCTCCCCTACCAGTTGCCCAAGTGAGGCAAACGCCCCCCCAAGCGAACTACTCGCTAGCAGCCGCTTGTGGCTGTAACGGGCAGGCAGCAGGAACGTATCCCGCACCAGCGGCGTCCTCGGGAAGTCTGCCTCATGCTTCGTCTGCCCTAGCGCCCAATGTGGGTCTACCCAACGCCTATGGCGCAGAGACTTCGGGCTTCCCGGGAGGGGCAGACGCCTCGGCGATGCAAACATTTGCACCGTACGGAGCAGGAAATGGCTACGGAGCATCCAACGAATGCACGACACCCTATGGTGGCGCAAATTACAGCGATGGCGGATCGTCTTGCGGGAATGGCTATGGGACAGGCTATCCGGGCTTGTTCCCCCGCAACAATCCCAGAGGCTTGTGGTATGCCTCGGCTGCGGGGCTTTACTTGCAACGTAGTGAACCTCGACGTATTTGGACGAGCTACGAAAATAACAATAATCCTAATCAGTTGATGAATACTCAAAATATCGAAACAGGCGGGGCAGGTGGAGTTGATCTACGGCTAGGCCGATATTTTGCCTGCAACCGTTGGGCGTTGGAACTGGGCTACTGGTCAGTGAAAAATTTCGATGGTTCTGCGAGCCAAACTCATGCGAACGGTGTCAGTTCACCATTACTGTTCAACGATCTTGAATTCGCGGTTGGCGATCCGGTTGAGGGCTACTTCAATAACGCGATGGAGCACCGACTTCGTCGTACCAATGAATTGCACAACCTCGAACTGAATGTCATTGAAGGGAATCGGTCTTCCCGTGGATGCAGCCCATGGTCGCGTCAAATGTTGTTCGGAATACGGTATTTCAAATTCGACGAAGACCTTGTCTTCGCGACGCTTGACCAGGGAGGCACCTGGGGTGGCAATGGGGGGCTCGATGAAGTTCGTCTGAGCGATTCGATCAGTAACGATCTACTCGGAGCTCAAGTGGGGTGCTTGTTCCAGCGACAAATAGGAAGTCGTGCCAGTTTCTTCATCACCCCAAAATTTGGAATTTATAACAACCATATCCAAAATCGGTTTGATCTGCGTCGTGGTGATGGCACCGCTGCCATGCCCTCGTCCTTCAGTGGTGTAAACGGTAGTTATCCCGTGGAGGCGAGCACCAATGTGGTCTCCTTCCTTTCGGAAGCCAATATTGGCCTGCAGTATCAGCTCTCGAACCGGTGGACCCTCTTGGGAGGTTACCGTGTGGTTGCCATTACGGGAGTCGGCTTAGCAGACAACCAGATCCCGCAATACCTTGTCGACATTCCCGAGATTGCAGACATCAATACCGACGGCAGCCTGGTATTGCATGGAGCGTTCTTTGGAGTGTCTTATTCGCTGTAACGGCTGAAGGGCCTTGTTGAATATCGCCAACGACTATCGGCATCACCCAAAAGTGTGTCGAACTTGATCGAGCAATTTCATAAACATGGCATATGCCCACCTGCCAGGAATGCAGCCACTTTCCGGTATAAAACCAGATGCGGCTCTGCCAGATCGGCTGTAAACCCTTTCTTGCAAGGGATTTGTGGTATTTTGAGAAGTTGCTAAACAGGGTGTTATACGAAGGTAAACCCCACCCATATCTTGTTATCTGCGGTAGGATACACAGATGCAAAGTGTCTACCTTGAAACTACCGTAGTCGGGCATATCGCCGGTCGTTTACACCCTGCCGCTACCATTCTTGCGCGCCAGCAATCGACACGCGAATGGTGGGATTCTGCGGACGCTCGTTACCGATTGTTCGTTTCGGACCTTGTTCTCGTTGAATGTGGTGACGGCAATGTCGACGCTGCTCGCGAACGTCTCGAAGTTGTCGATGGAATTGACATTCTGCAGACAACGGA
>JAJRSE010000078.1 GCA_024278955.1 Planctomycetota bacterium
CCATCCGTATCAAAATCGCCAGCAAGACCTGCTGTGACCGCACGAATTTCTACCGTAGCCAATGAGGCATACCCCTGGAATGGGTTGACGGTTTGGCCCATATCCCCAACATCCATGCCGATGAACAAATCAACTCCCGCCACAATGGTGACGGTTGTCTTGCCGAAATTGTCACCTTCTTGCCAGGTGAGGTAGTTGTCTTGAGTCAAAGGAATTTCGAGAAGATCTCCTCCGGGATCATCAAGGTCTTCGCCATATCGGTTGGCAGTTCCCGGGACGAAAGTGGGAGTTTCGCTGACGGTACCGATGTAGAGTTTCTGGTCGCCGCCGGTCTGGATAATATCAGGACTAATGCCAAATCTGGTTGAGTGAGGCGAGCCCGAGGCGTAGACTTCATACTCGCCCGGTGGAAGTGCGATACGAAGCCCGGTGGTGTTCCTGAAAGAAAAGCCTGCGGTACCTCCTGGGCCATCAAGAATCGCAAAGTTTGGATCCGTCATTGTTACCTCCGGAATGATCGTCGACTCCACATCATCCGAAGGATCGGGAGTCCCCAACGAATCAAAAATGCCATAACCGCCCGTGGCAGGCAAATTCAGGCCGATATCGCCAGCGAAGAACGTGTTGTACCCCCACAACAGACTTCCTCGGTTTGCCTCAATTGGGCCATCGCCGCCTCGACCAGTCCAGAGCTTCCCGCCTGGTACTGCAGAACCGTCGGAGTATTGAAGAGTGATGGGGGAAGGCGGAGTTGTTGCAGCCGTTGCGACATACGTCGTTCCCGTAGCAGTCGCTTCGTCCCACAGATCGTTCTCATTACTAATTTCATTCCAAACTGAGCCTGCGAAACCACCAACGACCTGCCCGGGCGAGTTGGTTCGGTCTCCCTGGTAGGCTGGGATCTGGGCGCCGCCTCCATCCAGTACAAAGGTCGGAGAGTCACCGACATTTATTACCTCAGAGCGAAAGAGATTGCCTAAGGTAATCAGGATCGTGTCCTGGGCGATGGCAGTCGTCGAACTGGTGATCGTTCCAACAGCAAGAGCTGCTAGGTATAGGGACGCTCGAACATTCATGGGGTATCTCCTTGGGCGAACTAATTTGGATAAGACAAACTGACCGGATAGCGAACAACTAAACTCTATTTATTCTAATTCAAACACCAACGGCTCGTTCTGATCTGGTTTTACTTCGACCGTCAGGTTGCTGGTGGAGAACTGTGTGTACCGACGTGGAATGAGCAGCTTACCCAACGACACCTCGGCAGACGTATCCTTCTGTGACTCAGGATTTTGCCCTTCGTAGCAGGTGATCCGAACTTTGTTGGCTCCAACGACAGCACCGTCGCCGTCAGACACGGTCGTTAAGTAAAACTTGCCTTCGGAATCAATCACGCCTCGCGAGGGCTGGCCTGAACTGCTTTGAAACATGACCCCGCCAAACGACAACGGCTTGCCCTTAAACAACACTTGGCCAGTGACCGGCGCCATCTGAGGGCCGCTGTCACCGCACCCGACCAAAGACACAAGCACAAAGAACAACATCCCGACGGCTGAGAACATTCTGATCGGTAAACCTTGCATTCTGAACTTTGTATCGCAGGAAGAAACTGGCAATCGACCGCCATGACATACTTGATTAGGGGAGTCCAACGGTTTCTCCTCCATCACAAGTTCCCAAAGATTTGTAAACTTCAAAGTCGATCGAATCAGAGATCAAATGCACGCTTCCGTCACCCATGACAAAATGGACGCCTCCCGGATGAAAGCTACTCATAGGTAAATGATTAAATTGCACAGCATCCAGGATGCGATCAAGCTTAGCATTGGGGGGATGTTGGAGTACTTTGGCCGCATAGAGCCCGAACCCCCCAGTCCCGCCGAGTATCCAAGGCCTTACGTTGCCAGGCGAATCCGCATAGAGCCCGCCGACCGCTAAGTCTCGATGGACGAACTCACCAATCGCAAGTGTGTTGCTTAATCCATCCGTAATCTGCCTGATTTCTCGCTGATATTCCCAGCCGAATGTCCCGTTGTAGGGTAAATTGCCCCATGATGCCGTAAGGAATTCTTGGTTCAACTCTGGTCGCAGTGCTCCCGAGACTCCCTGGTAAGTCGTCAACGCGCCGCTTTGGAAATCAAAAACTGATGGCGCTGCGAACTGCGATTCGATAAGGATTGGGTCTGTATAGCTGGGGCAGGCGTAGGCGGAGATTACCGCGTTTCGCTGGACCTCCAGCCTTACGTTTCCCTCAGGAGTATTTGGATCGTACTCGATGGTCAAGTTGTCAAACACCGCTTGTTGCTCTAGGTGAGGGAGCATTAGCGAAAACAATCCATGCATCTCAGGCCCAGGGGACCCTTTGGGAAATTTTCCGTTCTGAGCCGACGCATAGTTTTGTATGGCTAGGCCCATCTGCTTCAAGTTGTTTCCACATTGCATGCGTCGTGCCGCCTCGCGTGCCGCTTGCACAGCCGGCAGCAGAAGAGCTACCAATACGCCGATGATTGCGATTACCACAAGCAACTCAACAAGTGTAAAAGCTTGTCGAAACGGGCTCTTATGAAACGGACCGCTTCGAGATGAAGCCGATCCGTTTTTCACTTTACCAATGAACATTGCTAAAAATCCTCCCGAAAGAAACTGCCAAGCGAGCCGCGGAGCACTTCGTTGCTTCCCGGACTTCGCATCTGCAAGAAAATCCACAATACACACACCGCCTTCATCTGTTACAAGCCTACTTACGCCACTTCTTCCCCTAGTTTCGCTAGAATTGTCAGGACCCACAATCCAGAAATCGCTTTTGTAGGCTCCAATTTCGTCTTAGCGGCACATCCTAGTTTTGTTATGAGGCGGGCCCCACAGGCTTTCTCGTGGTATTCCTGGGCGTTGGCCGAACTGTTGGTTGATAGCAACATCGACTATCTACTCCAGGCAAAGAAGAATCAGGGAGATCTTTGTGACGCCTTGAAAAGCTGCTTTGCCGAAGAAGTTCCGCCTGATGTTGAGACAATCGAAAAAAAGAGGCTGCGTCGAAACTCGTCGCCCTGGACTTGCCTGGTGTTTGGCAGCTTTCAACTTAGCTGCTCTCAATGTGCTGAGGAAAATCCCCTCAAAACTTCCCAGCCACCATCGAAAAGCCGATCTTTTCCGCTGGAAACTCACACGAACCCACCAGGCAATTGGATTCCTATGAGACGACTTGGCAATCGTCCTGAGGCTTGGCTGAGAGGGTACGGCACGGCGAGAGTATATGATATCCTTTAGTTTTCTCAGGTCGACGCGTTGCCTCGCAGCTATTGATGCCGCCTTTCCTCGTTTGCGTAAACTAAGATGTCGAATTTTGCGGTGATTTTGCCTGCGGCTGGTGCGAGCCAGCGATTTAGCGATAAAAACTACAAGAAGCCGTTTGCCCCCTTGGCCGGCCGTGCCGTTTGGCTCCACTCGGCCGAGCGGTTTCTTGCGCGGCCGGATGTGAAGCAGCTGATTATTGTTGTCGCAGATGACGATCGCGAAGAATTTGATCGTAAGTTTGGTGCGAACATTGCCATTCTTGGCGTCGACGTTTGCCGGGGAGGGGCCGAGCGGGCCGATTCAATTCAGAACGCAATCGAGCTTCTCCAGGACGGCATCGACATGGTTGCCGTTCACGATGCGGCTCGGCCCTGCTTGGCAGACAAATGGATTGACTGGGTTTTTGAAGCCGCGGTAAAGCACGGAGCTGCCATTTTAGCCGTTCCCGAACCTGCGACTCTAAAGCGTGTCGGAACCGATAAGGCAATTGTCGAAACGGTCGATCGCAAGGGGCTGTGGCAAGCCCAGACCCCGCAGGTCTTTCGCCGCGAACTGTTGGTGAAAGCCTATGCCGCGAGGGGCGAGCAGACCGCGACCGACGATGCGACTTTAGTCGAGCAACTAGGCGAGAAGGTGAAAGTGGTTGAAGGCTCGCCGCTCAACCTCAAGCTCACCACCCGCGACGACCTTCGCCTAGCCGAACAGGTGCTGAAAGTGCTGCCGAAGCCAAAGGGAAGCGGCGTGAATCCGTTTGCCGATGATGATATGTGGCGATGATGTGAGATGTTGGATGTTTGATTGTTGATGTGGTTGGGGCTTCGCTGCAAGGGTATTCAAGGTATATTCCGGTTCTCCTGTTTTTCCCGATCAAAAATCAAACATCTCACATCAAACATCCAATGAGTTTACTATCCGATCTCCGCTGGCGCGGGTTGATCCATCAAACGACCGATGACGCTGGCATCGAAGCTTGGCTCGAAGAACGCCCGCGTACCGTGTATGCCGGTTTCGATCCGACAGCCGATAGCTTGCACGTAGGCAGCCTGTTGGGGCTGATTGTTTTACGCCGTTTTCAACAAGCAGGGCACAAGCCGATTGCCGTGGTGGGCGGTGCGACGGGGATGATCGGCGATCCGAGCGGTAAGAGTGCCGAACGGAATCTGCTTTCCAAGGAAGATCTCCAGCGGAATGTGGCTGGCTTGGGCGAGCAGATGAGCCACTTTCTTGATTTCGACGCCGGGAGTTGCTCAGCCGAGCTGGTCAATAATTTCGACTGGGTCGGCCCGTGGAGCTATCTCGAATTTTTGCGAGATGTGGGCAAAAATTTTCCTGTGAATGTGATGCTCGCCAAAGATTCGGTCAAAAGTCGATTGGGCCGCAACGAGGGTGGCGAAGGCGAGGGCATGAGCTACACCGAGTTTAGTTACATGCTACTTCAGGCGTACGATTTTGTGCATCTCCACGAGAAGCATGGCTGCGAGTTGCAAGCAGGCGGTAGCGACCAATGGGGGAATATCACTGCGGGCATCGATTTGGGTCGGCGGATGCGTGGCGTCCAACTTCGCGGGCTTACTTGGCCCCTGCTTACCAAATCCGACGGCACAAAGATGGGAAAGACCGAGGGCGGTGCCGTATGGCTTTCGGCCGAGCGCACCAGTCCCTACGAGTTCTATCAATACTGGATCAACGTCGACGACGCCGACGTGACAGGCTGTTTGCGAATGCTTACGGAGCTAAGCCGCGAAGAGATCGAAACGCTGGACGCAGCTCGCGAGGCCAACGCGGGCCAACGCGAGAGTCAACGGCGCCTGGCCGAAGAGCTAACGCGATTGGTTCACCAAGAGAGCGGCTTGGCGGTTGCGCAAAAGGCGACCGAGATTTTCTTCGGCGCGGAGATTTGCGATCTCGACGATGCCCAGCTGACTCAAATTTTCGCCGATGTTCCGAACAAGGTATTTCCCAGCTCGCGACTGACCGAAGGGGATTTAACGATAATCGATGCGTTGGTCGAAGCGGGGCTAGCGAAGAGCAAAGGAGAGGCCCGGCGGACGATAGGGCAGGGCGGGGCGTATGTCAACAATCGCCGGGTTGAGGGTATCGGCGATTGTCTCACGACTGAGAATCTTGCAAGCGAGACCGTGATGGTGCTGCGTAGCGGGAAGAAAAAGTACGCGTTGCTGCGGTTTGTTTAGGGGGCAATCGACAATACTTCTTCGCCATCGCGAGTGGCCATGGCGCGCCAGATGGTCAAATCGATGTCGCTTGTCATTGTCTGCACCGAGCCGTCCATCATCGAGACGTTGACCGTGCCGCCACCGTGGTAGCTTCGCGAAGTGATGGCGGCGTAGGTGGGCTGAGAGTTGTCAATTCCTACTCGATTGCTATTGGCGTCTACGTCGTAGGTTTCGCCTTCGTTTTCACAAAGCACTTTTGCGTTGGGGGTGAAAGTGGTGGTGAAACCACTCTGGTGAGTTCGCCCGTCTACCCATTCGGTGTGCCCACTTTCGGCCTTAAAGCTAGCTCCTGTCGTGCAAGCATCCGCTAGGGTAATGTCCTCAACATTTGCTGAAGGCGATCCTCCATCGCGATAGTAAGGTTGCCAACCTTTGACCTCGGCCAACATGAGCGTGTTACTGAGTCCATCACCAAAATTGCGTGTTCCAAGTCCGCTGTTAGGAAAAAATGCGCCGGAACCGCCGCTTTGATCGTTGGGGTCAAAAACCTTCCAGATGCCGCAATTGATACCGTAATTCAGTGGGTAATGGTAAGGATTGCCATTTTTGAGGCGTATTTCGTCACGCATCTCTGATGGGCAGAGCAACGCAGGAACTCGCAGCGAAGCGATCGATTGTCCATTGAGAAGAATGTCGTCGTAATTTTCATTGAAATCAATGGCAGCAAACATGTTTCCTTGCTCAATGTAAGGCAGAACACGGGCCTGGGCGGACCACAGCTTTTGGTCAGTGCCGATCATAATTTGCGGAGGAAATTTTTTATTTGCTGATTCGTAGTTGTGCATAGCCAAGGTAATTTGGCGCATGTTGTTCGAGCAGCTCATCCGCCGAGCTGCTTCGCGGGCAGCTTGGATGGCTGGCAATAAGAGGGCCACCAGAACACCAATAATGGCGATAACAACCAAAAGCTCAACGAGCGTAAAAGCAGCGGATTCAACAAGGTGCTCTTTTTTCGTGTGTTTCATTGCTCTGACACACGCTTTTCAGCGTGTTTTCCCATGAGACTTTGCAAATGCTAACGAGACTCAGTATCATTAGTAGACCTCAGGATTATCTCGCTTCTGGGGCAGGTGTCAATAGCGGAGTTGAAAAAAGTGGCCTGTGGTTGTTTTTTGCTATGAAAAGCTGCTTTTTTCAGCAATGCTTCCTCTGATGTGGGGCAAAAGTCGCTATCTTTAGGTTGCGTCGATCATCTTGGATTCCCGAGCCGACCCCACCGAAATTCCTACCTAGCAAGGCAAAGCCGAGATATGTCCCGAATCGTTCGTGGCGCGCTGATTCAAGCAACATTATGCGAGCCGGCCACATCGCCCCTTCCGAAGATAAAGCAGGCGATGATCGACAAGCATGTCGACCTGATAGCCCAGGCTGCCGAGCAAGGCGCTCAGGTAGTTTGTCTACAAGAGTTGTTCTACGGCCCTTACTTTTGTGCCGAACAAGACGCCAAGTGGTATGACCTAACCGAGCCAGTGCCTGACGGCCCGACGGTTAAGTTGATGCAAGGGCTCGCCAAGAAGTATGGCATCGTAATGGTCGTGCCGGTTTTTGAAGAAGAGTTGCCTGGCGTGTATTACAACACCGCGGCAGTGATCGACGCCGACGGCAGCTACCTCGGGAAATTTCGCAAGATGCATCTCCCGCATTGCGAGCCGGGCTTTTGGGAGAAATTTTACTTTCGACCCGGCAACCTTGGCTATCCCGTATTCGATACTCAGGTTGGCAAAGTGGGCGTCTACCTTTGTTACGATCGCCACTTTCCTGAGGGAGCACGTTGCCTTGGGCTCAATGGGGCAGAAATTGTTTTCAACCCTTCTGCCACCGTCGCCGGATTGAGCGAGTATCTTTGGAAGCTTGAGCAGCCCGCCCATGCCGTTGCCAATCAGTACTTTATTGGAGCGGTGAATCGAGTCGGTTTTGAAGAGCCTTGGCGCATCGGCGAGTTCTATGGCCAAAGCTATTTTTGCGACCCTCGGGGACAGATTCTTGCTGAAGGATCTCGCGATCAGGATGAAATCGTCATTGCCGACATGGATTTAGATCAGATTCGTGAAGTACGGAACACCTGGCAGTTTTTCAGAGATCGTCGCCCCGAGACCTACGATGGAATTGTGGAGTTGTAGCCGAATTGACATGTCCTTCACATGCAAGTATACTTTCCACATGACCAAAATGATACAAATTCGACATGTCCCCAACCAGATCCACAGCCGGCTCAAAGCTCGGGCTGCGCTAGCAAATACATCGCTTTCCGAGTATCTGCTGAACGAGTTGCGACATCTTGCAGAACGGCCTACGCTGCAAGAAATGGTGCATCGGCTAGAGCATCGGCAGCCGGTGAGGACAAGAGTTTCACCTGCTGAAGCGGTTCGTGCTGAGCGAGATCGGTGATGATTGTTGTTGACGCGTCTTGTATGCTAGAAATCTTGCTAAAGTTTACAAACAGTGATTCTCTCTGCCGGCGACTATTCTCAGAAGGTCAGCCACTATGTGCTCCCCAGCTGATTGATATCGAGGTAAGTCATGTATTGCGTCGCTATTGGTTGACTAAAGAGTTGCCAGCGAAACGAGGCCGCGACGCGATTGCCGATCTAGAAGATTTCCCGATCGAGCGTTTCCCTCATACTGTCCTGCTGCCACGAATCTGGCAGCTACGTAACAATCTAACCGCTTATGACGCCACATACGTGGCCTTGGCTGAAGCACTCAATGCTCCGCTCATTACGTGCGATAAAAAGCTTGCGAAGTCTACCGGTCACAGAGCGACAATTGAAGTAGTGTAGTTTACACACAGGCGGAGCATGGGGACGAGGTGATAGGCAATGGCAACTCTAGAAACAACCGTAAACGGCCTCAAACTGCCTAACCCTTTTATCATTGCCTCAGGCCCCCCCGGCACCAACGGCAACATCATTGGCAAGGCGTTCGACGAGGGGTGGGGAGCCGTTGTTTGTAAAACGATTAGCCTCGATGCTACGAAAGTCGTGAATGTTCAGCCTCGCTACGCCCGATTACGGGCACGCGATTCTTCCGAGATCATTGGCTGGGAGAATATCGAACTGATCAGCGATCGGAGTTTCGATGTCTGGGTTGAAGAACTCAAAGCCGTGAAAGATAAGTATCCCGATCGTATCCTTATCGCTTCGATCATGGAAGAATATCGCCGCGATGCGTGGGTCGAGATTGTCGAGCGGTGCCAAGAGCTGGGAGTCGACGCGTTTGAGTTGAACTTTTCTTGCCCCCACGGGTTGCCCGAACGAAAGATGGGCTCGGCGATGGGAGAAGATCCTGAGTTGCTCGAAGAAGTCGCCGGTTGGGTCAACGCGGTGGCAACGATTCCTGTTTGGGCCAAAATGACCCCGAATGTCACGCACATCGAAGATCCGACGCGAGCCTCATTTCTTGCCGGCTGCGAAGGCGTGAGTGCGATCAATACGATTCGCTGCGTACTTGGGGTCGATCTCGAAACGCTGCGTCCTGAACCAACGGTTGCCGGATACACGACTGTCGGGGGCTACTCGTCTCGCGCTATCATGCCGATTGCGCTCCGTATGGTCATGGAAATTGCAAACGTAATTCGCGACGAATTCCCCGGTCGCAGTTTAAGCGGCATTGGTGGCATCGAAACAGGCGACGATGCAGCCCAGTTTCTTTTGCTCGGCGCCGACACGGTCCAAGTTTGCACGGGCGTGATGAAGCACGGTTATGGGATCGTTCGCTCCATGAAGGAGGACCTGTTGGCTTTCATGGATAAGCATGGTTTTAACACGCTAGAAGATTTCAAAGGCAAGAGCCTCGAGTATTTTTCGACCCATTCCAATCTCGTCGAACAGCAAGCAGCAGCTCGAACAGAGGATCAAGGCAAAAAAAAGGTAGTTGAGGCAGACGACCAATGGAGTGGAGACGATTTTGTGCGGCAGAGCAACGACTTGGCTCGGGGGTAGAAGTTTTGGACTGCTACTCTATAGGCTTGCCATTCCCCGAATAACCGGCGTCTAGCACACTAAAAATGGGTGGGCTCTCGGGCGAGGAATTGCCCGCTTCCCAACTCTCCGACGAATTTTCCGTCGCGAGATTGGATCTGTCCACGCAGAACGACAGTGCTTGGCCGTCCTTCGATTTCCCAACCTTCGTACGCGTTGTAGTCGACGTCCATTAGCTGAGTCGAAGCCGAGAGTTTGCCGCGGTAGTCGGGGTCGTAGAGGACTAAGTCGGCGTCGCTTCCGACTTGGATTGTGCCCTTGCGAGGATAAAGCCCAAAGAGCTTTGCCGCCTGGGTGCTTGCCGCGTCGACGAAGGTGTTGAGGTCGATTTGGCCTCGGCAAACCCCATGGGTGTAAAGCAAGTTGATGCGATTTTCAATCGAGGGGATGCCGTTGGGTATTTTCGTGAAATCGTGGAGCCCCATCTCTTTTTGACCGGCGAAATCGAAAGGTGCATGGTCGGTTGCGACTGTGCTAATGAGCCGCGAGCGAATCGCAGACCAGAGGAAAGCCTGCTCAGAAGGGTCACGCAGCGGTGGCGACATCACATACTTGGCTCCTTCAAAATTGGGTTGTTCAGCGTAAGATTTATCAAGCGTAAGATAGGGAATAACCGTTTCAATCCACGCCCGAACACCTCGCAGTCGGGCCGCTTGGGCCACTTCTAAAGCTGCCCGGCAGGACGTGTGGACACAGTAAACATGGCAGCCGGTAAGCTCGGCAAAAGTCATCAAGTGATGAACCCCTTCTGCCTCAACGCTGGGAGGACGCGAGGGTTCATGCCACTCGGGGCCTGTTTTCCCCTCGGCAAGGAGTCGTTGCTGTAGAGCGGTGATAAGTGTTTCGTTCTCGCAATGCGCGGTGACGATTACGCCTAGCTCTTTGGCAAGCGAGAGCGTGGCAAATAGCTCTTCGTCGGCTAGGCCGAATGCGCCCTTGTAGGCTAAAAAAACTTTGAACGAAGCGATGCCTCGTTTAACAATCTCGCGCAGTTGCGATTCTGCGAGGTTGTCGAAACGAGAGACGCCCATGTGGAATGAATAGTCGCAGGCCGATTGGGCTGCCTTGGAATGCCAAAGCTCAAAGGCTTCTAAGGGTTCGTCCTCTCGGTTGGGGCAACACATTTCGATAAGCGTTGTCGTCCCGCCCACCAACGCCGCCTGGCTGGCCGTTTCGTAGGTGTCTTTGGCATGGGTTCCCATGAAGGGCAAATGAATGTGGACATGAGGATCGATGAAACCAGGAAACACGTACTTCCCCGTAGCATCGATCACTTCAGCGTCGGGGGGCGTCTCGAGGTGCGGAGCAATTTGAGTAATAATTTCGCCCTCGCAGAGGATATCCCCTACGAAATCGTTGTGCTCGCTAATGATGCGGCCATTTTGGATCAGCAAAGACATGGGAGGAGGTGGGGGTTGGAATCGTTTGTATCGGTCGAAGCGATTTTGACTTGCCTCGGACTCTGCTTGCTGATTGTCCTGCTTGCTGGAGTCGGGTCAAGCCGTTGGTATCGATAATACACTTTATGAGAGGTAGGAACTGGCTACGAGAGCTTTCTTGCCTTTAGGCTGAATTACGTTGGTGAAACGGCAAGCTACTCTTGCAAGGAGTATGGGCAGGCAGTGGGGCAACCGAAAAAGAAGGATTGGATGGCGTGGCTTTTCGAGAGTCATTTCGTCTGTGGGGCAGATATCGATGCGAATAAAGAGCCGTTTTTTCTTGGTGGCGATGCTTGTTACTAGCCAAGCGGCATGCCTAGGCTTCGGGGTCGTTTGGACAACCGGTTGGCTCTGGCAAGAATTTGAGATGGTGGTTCATCACAATGTGGTTTCTCAGGGGAAAGCAATTTCCCAGGAACTAGCGGCAAAAACCTCGGGCTTGGCGTTGAAGAATGTCGAGCCGGGAACCTCGGGTTGGCTTCAAGTTCAGAGCTTATGTGAGCAGACACAAATTCCGCACGAAGGCTTCGCCTGTTTGATGCGATACGACAATGGCGCTATGATCTGTCATCCCGACTTGCCAGAAGACCCGGGTTTATTACGGCTTTTTCCCGGTAGTTGCTTGCTTTTGCGTGGCGAATCTTCTGTTTCGATTATTACTGCGATGCGTGAGGTCGAGGCCGCCAACGGTCACGTTGTCCAGGGGAAAGTCGAGCTGGATGGCGATCTTCACCTCGTGACGGCATACGGTCTGCCTAAACTTAACGCCATTATGGCGGTTTACCAGCGAGATAGGTCCATCGAATTATTCGTTGCGTCGATCGTTCGTCCCGTCATGCAGATGGGTTACGCTCTCACCGCGTTCATTGTCGGCGCAACGGCATTGATCACTATTTTTCTGTCCGATCGATACGAGGCAGGAATAGCGAAAGCAAATGCTCGACTGGAGGAGGGAGTCCAGGAGCGAACTCGATCGCTTTTGCATTCCCGAAACGCAGTGGTTGTTGCTTTGGCTAAACTGGCCGAGTCACGCGATTGTGATACAGGAGAACATTTAGATCGCATCCGTTCCTACGTAATAATTCTCGCCACAGAGCTTGCGAAGACGCATCAAGAAATTGACCATCATTTTGTTGCCAATTTGGCGATTGCTTCCTCATTGCACGACATTGGTAAAGCAGGGATTCCCGATGCTGTCTTACTCAAACGAGGCGAGCTGACTCCCACCGAGCGCCGGGCGATGGAGCTACATACCCTGCTAGGCAGCGAAAGTCTGGCTGCAATCCGTCGGCAACTCGAAAGAGATCCTTTCCTGGAGCTTGCTCAGGAAATTGCGATTGCTCATCACGAACACTGGGACGGCGGCGGTTACCCAAACGGCACGCAGGGAAAAGAAATTCCGCTAGCGGCTCGCATTGTCGCCCTTGCCGACGTGTACGATGCTATGACGACCGATCGTCCCTATAAAGAGGCAGCCTCTCACGGAGAAGTGCAGCAGTGGATTGCCAGCCGCTATGCTGAGCAGTTTGATCCAAGCGTTGTCGAGGCTTTCATCGCCCGAGAACAGGATTTTGCGCGCATTAGCACAGCCACGACTCGCAAGCCCAATGAAACGTCTTGCGAGTCTACCGTAGAGGACCCCAAAGTTGAGCATCTAGCGGATCACGCCTAGCCGATTTCTTCGGCAAGAGCTTCTGCTTCGTGCAAAAGGCGGTTCACATTCTTCTTTGCTGTGAAGTAGTAACAGGCACCAATTGCGGCGAGTCCATAGGTCATGGCTCGGTAAGTAAGCGCGACGATCGTGCCATCGCCTTCGGCGGCTCCGATCGTGGTGTAGAGAAACTCGAAGCCAGCCTCAAGCGTCCCTAGCCCGCCAGGGGTTAAGGGAATTGTGCTTATGACTAAGCCTAATGGGACGATTGACGCATTTTCGTAAAGCGTCGGGGCGTAGACCGGCAGGCTGCGGCAGATAATCCAAAAAGCGAGGAGCACCAGATTGTGAGTGACCAAAGCAAGGCCTAACGCTCCGACCAAATATCGGCGGCGGCTACGGTACACCGCGACTGCATCCAACAGGCGGACCAACGTATGGCTGACGACGGGCACACGCTCGGCGAGCTCGTGAACTTTGCTAAAACTTGCCAAGGGGCTCATTGCCAGTAGAAGTCCAACCGTCCCCACGGCAGCAGTGGTCCACACAATTTTTTGCATCGAGAGGATCGCCGTAGTCGTCTCAGCCGATTGGCCAAGCAGTGCTAGTCCTACGCTCGCAACCAGCAGAATGGCGTAGAGTCCGACCACTCGGTCGATAAAAACCGTTGCCACGGCTTCGGTTTTGCGTCCCGGTTGTTCTTTGGCAATGAACACGGCTTTCAGCAAGTCGCCACCGACGCTGCCAGGCGAGACCTGATTGAGCATGTAGCCCAACGAGCCAAGGCGAAAAGCGTCGCGTAAGTGAAACTGGAGCCCTAGCCCTCGGGCTAACAGGTACCAGCGTACGAAGCTGAGCGAGAAGGCCACGATGATCAAAGCTTGGGCCAGTAGCAGCAAGGGCCAATTTTTCGGGCCGTTCCAAAGCCGCTCGAAGCCCGATTGAGACTGGATACGAGCCATCAAAAATCCGAGAATCGCGACTGCTAGTAGCACCTTGAGCGAAGTGAGCAGCAGCTTGGCTCTTTTCGAGCGAGGGGGCTTCGGACTAGGAGTTTTGGAGCTGTGGGACATAGGGCCAGGAAAAAACCTAGAGGGGGGGGTCGCGTTGACAAATCGTGTCGAGGCTGATAGTTTGTCAGCTTGTCGTTCGGTTGGCCACCCTGGCCTAGGGAAAGGGCATGTGTGTGACCGAAGCTGAAAACACGGGGGATTAGCTCAGTTGGGAGAGCATTTGGCTGGCAGCCAAAAGGTCGCAGGTTCGAACCCTGTATCCTCCACTTTTTTCGCTCTAATTTCATTCCCTCTAATTTTGCTTGCCGGGCCTCTTTTGAGGCCTCGCCTTGTTTTGGGCCTGCCTTTCTTTCGAGACTGTTTTGGGAGAGGTAGCAAGCACCTCTTTCTCGGCCGCAGTCTTTTGTTGACAGCTAAGATTTTTCGACATCCAGGCTTTCTCCTGACTGTCTAGCTTTCAGAACACACAACCTAGAAAATTCGGCAGTGACAATTGCCTTGCGTTCCTTCCGCTTTCTACAAACGCGTTTTGAAACCGGCTCTCGGCTCTCCGTCGTTTTGCCTGAGTTCAAAATTGCACTACCCGACTCGTGAGGCCTTTCTAAAACGAGTGCCACAATTCTTCGACACCGTGTTGCATTTCCTCACCCTCGGTATGCGATTTGGTGCAAGTCGTCAACGATTTAAGGGCGTTTGAACCCGGTTGTTTAGCATCAAGAAAAAACTTTGGCCCACACTCCCTCATTGGTTTGACATCAGTCAGAACTGACATAGGTTTCAAGTGGAGTCGGACGACAGGTTGTCTGACGGCTTCAAGGTGAACGCTGCGGGCGGTCGCCGGCTAAGCTTCTCTTTTCCTTGACCAGTTTCTGGTTCTCACGGACGTCTTAGGTGAGAGGTGCTCAGCAAAGTAGAGCCTGCCGCGTTATCATTCTCGAAGAATCAGGAGGGTGGCCCGATCGGAGATCAGGACGCAAAGCTGAGGGACAACGACAACTGGTTGATGTTTGCTCGGCTGCCGTAGGGAGACAACGTTTCTCGCTGTTGTGAAACAATGAGAAACGACGCCAAGCGAGGTGATACGCAACTTATCGTTTTTTTCAACAGATTTTGACATCGCAAACTTTGCAGGTTCTTCTGGACATGGCTGTTTGGATCGCGATGCTGGATCAAAAAACGGGAGTATTAACACTCCTGACAACCTTGTAGGGTGTCGTCCACCAGGGCGACCTCAACATTCGGAGGATGCATCATGAAGGGTCTTGCTAAGAAAGTACAACGTTTCCTCGTTTCAGAAGATGGTCCCACAGCGGTTGAGTATGCCGTTATGCTGGCACTCATCGTCATCGTTTGTCTGACGGCAGTTCGTGCCATCGGTACCAACGCAAGTGCCAAGTTCCAAGAAGCGGCGAACGCTTTAACCTAAACCGCGACCGTGCGAATGGACACCCTATTTGGTTCTAGGAAGATTTTACCAGCTACAGGTTGGCTCTTCCTTAAGGAAAGATAGACGCAACTGGGATCCTCTCGGGACACTGTCTCGAGAGGATCCTTTTTTTGGGTTCATCCGACTAAAGCGTACATGGCTTACAAAAAGGTGGACATGCTGTTCCAGTAAGAAGTGATTGAACGACTTCTTCCAGGAAGGTATCAGCATGTCCACACGTTTGTTGTACCACGCATTCG
>JAJRSE010000079.1 GCA_024278955.1 Planctomycetota bacterium
CACGCAAGCCGAATGCGTGGTACAACAAACGTGTGGACATGCTGATACCTTCCTGGAAGAAGTCGTTCAATCACTTCTTACTGGAACAGCATGTCCACCTTTTTGTAAGCCATGTACGCTTTAGTCGGATGAACCTAAAAAGGTTTGCCGACCGAGGGTCTCGCATCGGTCGAGTTGAGCAGATTGTCGCAGGTTGTTCAGGAGTAATCAATGTTTTGGATCGCAGGTGCCTAGTGCTTTGCCAGCACCCCAATTCTTGGAGTTGTCAAAGCACGAGTTGGTTTTAGATTTTTCACTTCCCGACGAGGGACTTCGACCCCCTCGATCGGGGTTTTGTCCCCTAGGTAGGGGTCCCATGTTTTGGGACAAAATTCGGTGGTTTTGTCCCTTGCGGTTTTCGTTTGGGTCAAGAATCGTAGGGTTTGTTGCGTGGCGACGGGGACAAAATAGCCTGAATTTAGGACTTTTGAGGTTCCTTATTGGGACAATATTATTGGCGATGAGTCAAGGGAATTTTAACGCAGAGTTCGGAGAGGACCGCAGAGGTGGTGTTGGGGATTTTCTCTGCGGGCTCTGCGTTGAAATTTTTTGTCGTTGGTCTTTTCAGGAATTGTTGCAACGGAGATTATCGCATTTTCTGGGTGGGAATGCGAAGGTTATTTTTGGCCGGTTCGAGAGAGACGTGTGCTGAAGAGTTGTAGCCGTTCACGGACGGGGATTTTCGAGCACGAATTCGACGAATTAATACGAATAAATGAGCTGGAAATCGACCTGTTGGAGATGCTCTCCCTGGAGGAAAAATTCTTGTGGAAGACTATTTGCATTCCCTGGGATTCGTAACATTCGTGGTTGGTCTTGTTTTTTCAGTAGGAGTCGGCCATTCGTGCAGATGAGTGTGTTGCTTGCATGGGAGTTGGGTGCCTTCGCAGCAAGGCACCAATGTTGCAGAAATCGCCTCAGCCAGCGAGAATAGAAGCAGGCCTATTTCTCTACCAGAACCTCCCCTCTCGTCTTGCCATGACCGATAAAAATCCACCTGAAGAGTCGAATGAATTCGACGACCACTTCGATGACTCAGAGCTCGAGCTTGAACTTGAGCCGATCGATCCGTCGATCGAAGAACACCATCGCCGCCGGACGATTCAAAAAACTCGTGCTGCCGAAGATGCGGTCGACCTAAAAACCCTCTTCGAAGAATCGAACTCCGACGAGCCGGCCGATCCGATTGATCTGAGTGATTTCAAAAGATTTCAGTTCAGCATACGGCATCTACTCATCGCGACGGCTCTGCTTTCAGTCATCATGACTGTCGCACAATTGGCCGGCGGTTTTACTGCCATTTTTGCCACGATCGCCGCCGCAGTCGCAACCGGCTGGTGGTTTGTCATCCGCAGCGAGCGACGCCAACGCGCAGAAAAAGAAAAACAGCTCGCAACCTTCAAGGCAAAAATCGCCGCCCAACGTGCCGCCGAAGATGGCGGAGACGACGGAGAAGTGGAAGAGGTGGTGCCGATACCGATGCCCGCCTCAATGCGAATCGCGATCGACGAGCCATACCAAGAGCCGAAGATCGATTTTTCGTTCTCGCTCAAAGAAATGTTCGGGGCCTTCACCGTAGCCGCCGTGGTGCTCAGCTTATCGCGAGTGATGGGTGGCCCCTCCAACGCAGCCATGCTGCTTGGAATGATCGCCCTCTCGGGTCTCGTGCTTCATGCCGTAGGTTTCGACCCACCGCGAGTGGTCATCCTCAGCTGGTGGCTGATGCTAGTGCTCTACCTTTTCATAAGCGTTTGGGCCGCCTTTGGCGACCAAGCCTCGGTCCCACGCACAGCATCGCCCAGCAAAACACAGCTCCTCTAACAGCCCGTTGAAAAGGAAAGTCGTGAGTTACGGACTAATTCTGGCAATAAGATGGCACGCACGGTGTAACCTCAGTTGCCATAAGCTTGTAGTCTGTTAAGGCTTTGTGCCGAAGAGCGAGAGTTGCTATTATTGCTATTGGATTAAGGTAGAACCCACCCATGTTTTGTTCTGTCGCCTCGGCAACACGCTCTCGCAATTCTCACCTCAGTTAGCCCAAACTGACGTGCTTTCCCCGTCATGCGGTTTATCGCTTAATCTGCTAGAATCGTTGAATGGCAAAGAAATCTAAAAAACCAAGTTCTGATCCGAAGAAACGGACTCCCCACCACCCGTTGGCGGAGATATTCGGTTTCCCGTACGACAACCAATCAGACCTTGCGACGCGATACCGGAACAAACGACTTTGCCCCTTTAATAACAAAGTGCCGAACTGCACCAAGGACAAAGCAAACGATCCCCTCGGTACTTGTACGATCTTCGACGGCAGCGACTTAGTCATTACCTGTCCAGTCCGCTTTCGTCAAAATTGGATCATCGCTGACGATGCGGCAGAATTCTTCTTTCCCAAGAAATCGCAATGGACATCGCTGGCGGAAGTCCGCTTGAAGGACAAACACGGAGGCTCAGCTGGCAATATCGACATGGCACTTGTGTCGTATGATGATCGTGGACGCGTCATTGACTTCGGTGCACTTGAAATTCAAGCTGTCTATATTTCAGGAAACGTTCGACGTCCATTCCAGTATTATATGGAATCCCCGAAATCCAACGCTCGAATGGATTGGCGGGCGGAAATAAACTATCCTCACCCGGACTACCTTTCTTCTTCCCGAAAAAGACTTGCGCCTCAACTCCTATACAAGGGAGGAATCATTAGTTCTTGGCAGAAGAAATCTGCGGTGGCGATCCACGCAGGATTCTTCCGCACGCTGCCAAAACTCAAGCGTGTGGCAAAAACCAAGGCTGAGATTGCTTGGCTCGTATATGACCTGATTTACGATCCGTCTTCATCGACGTATCAGCTTACACATTTAGAAACAGTCTACACCGGATTCGACGCAGCGCTGTCAATAATTACTAAGTCAGAACCGGGCGACGTAAATGATTTCGTTTCAATCCTTCAGGATAAACTTGACAAACAACTGGAAGAAAACAACCCACCGGATGCCCCGACGCTGGATCAGATTGTTGGAGGATATCCTGAATGACCAACAAACATATAGTCAATGTTGCATCTATTCCACAGCGTAGTCCGTTTCGATATCCGGGCGGAAAAACGTGGCTCGTCCCTCAGATACGAAGGTGGATGCGTAGCCTTTCGTTTAGGCCAGATTTGTTTGTAGAACCTTTTGCGGGTGGCGGAATAGTGTCGCTGACCGTTGCGTTTGAGGGTTTCGCAGACCATGTCATTTTTGTGGAACTCGATCCAGATGTTGCTGCTGTTTGGAAAGCAATCACTGGGCCAAACTTTGAACAACTGAGTGAACGAATCTTGCGATTCAATGTGACAAAAGAAAACGTATTGCACGAACTTTCTCAAACGTCTTCCGATGTTGATAATGTTGCGTTCCGTACCATACTAAAGAACAGGATGCATCATGGCGGAATACTTGCGCCAGGCGCGAGCCTGATGAAAAACGGAGAAAATGGCAAGGGGCTACTTTCTCGTTGGTATCCCTCAACTCTTGCAAAACGCATCAATGCAATTGGAGGCATTCGAGAACGGTTTACCGTTATCGAGGGCGATGGAATTACGGAAATCCGAAATCACCAAGGAAATGCTGATACTGCCTTCTTCATCGATCCGCCCTACACGGCAGACGGAAAAAAGGCTGGCAAACGATTGTACCTCCACAATGAATTGGACCATGCTGACCTCTTTGACGCGGTACACAGCACTACGGGAGATTTCCTAATGACCTACGATAACGCCGATGGGACACGCGACATGGCGCGAGAGCGCGGGTTCGATGTAGAGTTGGTTGCAATGAAAAATACGCATCATGCAAAGATGACTGAATTGCTCATTGGAAGAAATCTTGACTGGTCTCGAGCGTTCGGTGACGTACAGAAAGAACTTGCGTTCGATTAACTTGGCAATACAGCGACGAAAAAAACGATGAACCGGAGCGATAACAACGCCGCGCGTTCGCTGCGCTCATCAATGTTTTCTCCCCGCCAGCTGATGTTTGGTCGTTCTGTGGCTATGCGGACTGGAATCGTAATATACTGTTTAGCGTTTGCTGCGGCCGCGTTTGGATAGGGCTTCTACACCGAGTGGACGCAATCAGGAGCTGGTGGGCCGGTCGCAATTGTGGCGACGCTTCCCTTTGCCATGGTCGCAGCACTATTTCTCTCCGTAGCCCTTGTGGCTGCACCGGTCGGCGTTCCATGGTGGGGCGCCGGGTTGGCATTCCCAGTATTGACGTTGATACTCGGCAAATTCGTCATGATGGCCAACGGGCGACGACAGCACCTTCTGACTAACCAAAAGGAGCATTTGGCCTGCCCGCCGTCAATGGGTTTGGCGTTTTCAGTTCGGGCGATGTATACTCAGACTTATACCCTGCTACGGCGTGTCGCAGGTCCGCTGCGGCGGAAGATTTCAAGTTAGGCGGTTGGAGGACGATTTCAATGCACAACGAGTTTACGGCAATCGTTGAGTTCGATGGCAAGTGGCATGTCGCATATTGCCCCGAGATTCATGGGGCGAATGGGCAAGGTAGTACGCGAGATGAGGCCTTGGCAAGTCTTCGTGATGCGGTGGCACTAATTCTTGAAGACCGCCGTGAAGACGGTCTTCGCGGGGTACCTGACGACGCAGATCAGACTGTGGTCACCCTCGAATGAAACGCTCGGCACTCCTGCGCCATCTCCGTAAGCATGGCTGCTATCTCAAACGCGAAGGTCGCTCGCACTCCTTATGGATGACCCTTCCACCGGCGAAGTCGAAGCGGTACCGCGACACACCGAGATTCAGGATAATTTGGCTCGAAAGATTTGTCGCGGTTTGAGTATTCCAGATCCAAAATAGCCACAGAACAAACCGGTGCATACGGAGCCGCGGGTCGCGTGGCATTTTGGATTCGTTAGGCAACAAGAGCAATGGAAATATTCTTTGCACCAGTCCAATTCTTCCTCATGCACCCTGAGCGGATTGCTGTGCTGGCCGCCCTCTTTTTCGTCGCTTCTCTTGGCTCTTTTGTGGCGGGAAGGCGTGCAGCGCCAACTGCGATCGCTAGTGTCGGATGGGCCATGTGCGCGATATGGGAGTTGTTTTGCAAAAATCAAGGTTACAACATCCGAGTCGATCTCATGCTGGTCGTACCGCTTCTTTTTGTGCTGACCGGGTGGGGATTCATCTCCTTATTCCAACCACAGAATGCGGAGTCTATCGATGGTGATGGCTTCTAATACGCGGTGGCTCACTAGGCCATGTTTGACTTGGTTTCTCTTTCGAGGTTGCCTATAATGCAGGCAGGGTTTACCAACCGTGGTGGCAAAGGAAGCCATCGGAATTTTGTGCATCCTCATGTGGCAAAGCCGTTGACCGTGTCTGGCAAAACTGGAAGCGATGCCAAACATTACCAAGAAAAGTCTGTGGAACGCGCAATTGAGGAATCCAAGTCATGAAAGAAAGCACTCGTTACGTGAAGATTGTTGAGTGGTCTGATAAAGACAACTGTTACGTAGGCAGTTCCCCCGGCTTACTTTATGGAGGCTGTCATGGGGATGATGAGCGGCAGGTTTTTGAACAGCTCTGTCAAATCGTTGATGAGACGATTGAACTTTATCACCAGGATGGCAAGCCGCTGCCGCCGCCTACGTCGGGACGCGACATCGCGAACAAGATGCTGGGAGTTGCCTAACAAGACGCTGAACCTGACCGCGAACGACCTCCTTCGTTTTATCAAAGCTTCTTGCGCGGCATGTGAGCTCGGTCGTTCGGCAATCGATATGGAAAATTTAACGATTGCAATCTGAGGTGCCACGTTTTCTAAGCAACCTTTAGGCGATTGCCATCTTCCGAAGAAATCAATTCTGCCAGGCGTTCTTGCCGCCGTTTGTACTCTCGCGATCGACATAGTAAACAAGGTTTGTAGACTCTCGCTCCACAAGTAGGGCAGCGCTCGGCTAAGGCGCTTTGGCTATTCAGGCTCAAACCATCCGCGTCGGGTTCATGGCCAAACATTCCGCGGCGACCGCTGGCGATCGCCCCAACCGTACCTCGACTGACACTCAACTTGGCAGCAATTTTGCGATGCGATAGCTGGCCTTCTACCAGCAATCGACGTATCTCTTCGACCAATGCAAGGGACAACATGAGGGACTTCTCCAGGTGAATTATTCCAGTGGGCTTTTCCGGCAAACTGCTTTCACGCTCAACTCAGGCAAGGCGAAAATAGGGAACTCGCAAGTGAGTCGGGAACCCCATCAAACTCAATCCAAAAGTCGCCCGGCTCGGGCAATAGGTCTTCCTGCCCGCCATCGGGAAGAAAGGCATCCCAGCGATCGTCCTCGACCTCTAGCGGAGTCTGGTCGTCCCACTCGGGGGGAGTTTCGCTGGGGATATCAAAATTTGGTTGTGGCTTAGGAATCATTTTTTTCGCCCTCCGGAGGTCAATCAAAGGAATTAGTAGATGTCTTTGACTCAACAGAAACCTATCACAAAGGGCGGCCAAAAAATATACATATGTACACTATTTATGCAATCTCCTTTCAACCTAACCAAATTGGGGGGTTTACCGTGGGTACACCTGAGGCAGGACAAAAGATCGCCGGTCGCCGTAACCCTTTATGCTGCCTAGTTCTTCGCTATCATTAGGCATTCGAGTGTCTCGCACTCGAACTCTTGGAAGCTGACAAAGCACCAGGTAATCGCTGGCGCAGGCTCAAGCAGAATGCTGGCCGAGGCTCCAGAATGGCGAACAAAGAAAAGAGGGGGCTGCGATGTCGGCTATCGAAAAAAAGCCGCTCCCGTGACCGAAAGCCTAAGACTACTCTCCCAACCGCCCAAGCGACGATCGCAACATCTCGTAAAGCTGCCCCTCGGCACGTCTCAGATTGTCTTTCATGCTCGGAGTAAGCTGGGCATAGGCCTCACGGGCTTCGCGAGCCTTGCCCGTTTTCTCGAAAACGATACAGAAGCCTGCGTAGGTAAATGCTCGGAGAGACTCTCCCGCATTTTCAGATGCGCTTCGCCGTTCAATCTGTCGCAACACGCGACCGGCCTTGTCGTATTCTTCTGTCACGAATAAAAAATGTCGAACCAAGCCTTGCCCGGCTAATTGGTGCAAAAACGTGTCCGCCTCGGGAAACTCATCCCAAACAGCACGCCATGCCGCTTCGCTGGCATTCATTTTCGCATGATAAAGCTGGGCAGCGGCCGAAGATCGAATCGGCACCGACGAGGCTTGAGAACCTGCTAAGTAAAATCGCGGACGCGTTATTGCCCCCATCGCAACGCCAATAAGTGCCCCGACGAGCAGCAGAGCTGCACCCCGTCGCCAGCTCCAACGCATCAACCCCAATCGAGATTCTGCCTTCATCAGCTCGCCAAGCGCCACGGTCGCTTCCATCGGTCCCCCGCCCGCAGCGATCTTATCGGCCAACGACCAGCTTCCCGACCCTTCCGCCCAACCTTCCTCGACAGCTTCGCTACAAAGACTGCGAAGCTCGGCCAACAATTCGCTCGGGCTATTGGGTCGTTCTAATGGCTGCTTCGCCATCATTTGTTGCACAATTCGCGTCAACTCACCAGAAAGACCCTGTCGTATTTCTTCCAAAGGCTGTGGCGTGCTGTTCAAATGTTTTACAGCGATTGCCAATGCCGTATCGCCATTATGGGGCGGCTCTCCTGTCAGCAAGTGATAACAGGTAACCCCCAGCGAGTAGATATCGCTGCGGCCATCGACCGCTTTGCCCTCAATTTGCTCGGGGCTCATGTAGAGCGGCGTCCCCATTGTCACGCCTACCTGGGTAAGCGTCTTGGTATCGGTGTTGAGCACCCGTGCCAGGCCGAAGTCGGCAACCTTGACCTCGCCCGAGCGGCTAAGCAGCAGGTTCTCCGGCTTCAAATCGCGATGAACAATCGCCAATTCCTGAGCCTTGCAAAGGGCCGAAACCACCTGGCGCAACACGTCGAGCACCAACCCGGGCGGCAATGGGCCTTCGCGTTGCATTACCTGCGCAAGGTTCTCTCCCTGCACGTATTCCTGGGCAATAAAATGCACGCCCTCCGACTGTCCGACTTCGTAAATTTGCACAATGTTCGGATGCACGAGCGAAGCGGCCGCCCGAGCTTCGTTCAGAAATCGCTGCACATAACTCGCATCGTCTGCCAGGTGGGTGCGAAGCACTTTGAGCGCGACCTGACGACCAAGCGATCGCTGCTCGGCCAAATAAACCTCCGCCATCCCGCCCGACCCAATACGCCGAAGCACGCGGTAGTCGCCAATCTCGAGCCCGGATAAGTCTTGGCTTGAATCCGCAGCGTTGGGCTCGCTCATGTGGCTCATCTCGCCGGCAACGGAACAGCACGGAGCACGCGCTCGGCAGCAGCCGATTTGTTCAGCACGTAAAAGTGAATCCCCGGCACCCCTTCGGCAATCAGTTCAGCGGTTTGCTGAGTCGCTTGCTCAACGCCCACCTCAAATTGCCCCTTGGCGTCGTTGGTGTGTTTCTCTAAGTCCGACACAAACTGCGGCGGCAACTTCGCGCCACACAACGACGCAATCCGCTGAACCTGCCGCCCGTTGGTTACGGGCAACAAACCCGGGATAATCGGCACACGAATACCTATTTTGTCGCACCGCTCGCGGAACTCGAAAAAATCGCGATTGTCATAAAACAGCTGAGTGATAACAACATCCGCGCCCGCTTCGACCTTACGCTTCAAATTCTCTAAATCGATCTCAAGACTCGGCGCTTCTTGATGCTTCTCAGGATAACCGGCCACCGCGATGCCCATCTCGCGAAACTCGCTACGGACGAACTCCACCAATTCGTTGGCGTAAGAGAAACCGCCTTCCACGGGACGAAATTCGGTTTCGCCTTGAGGCGGATCGCCACGCAGCGCAACCACATTCTGCACCCCCCGCTGCTGAGCCTGCTCAAGATAAGCATGCAACTCCTCAGGCGTTCGACCAACACAAGTAAGATGGGTCGCGACACTCAGGCCATGTTTTTCATGAACTTCGGCCACAACGTCCAACGTGCTATCCTGAGTGCTCCCGCCCGCTCCGTAGGTACAGGTGATGTAGCTCGGCTCAAACGCAACCAATCGATCCACATGGGTGGAGAGACTCGTCACGCCGGCGGGAGTCTTGGGCGGAAAAAGTTCAAAAGAAAGCCCGAATTTACCGGGTCCATATGCCTGAGCAAGCGTCATCTGAGGTAGTGATCTCCAAGAAGCGTTTTCGCCGTACCATTTTACGGCCTGAGTAACCCCTACTCTAAATGCTAGCTCACAGTTTCGCAATGAAAGCTAGTGCTTTGGCTCTACTGAAAATTGGGGTGCTGGTTTTCGGGTGCCACTGCTGGGCAAGCCAGCAGTGGCACCCAACTTGAATGTTGAGCTGGGGGGGATGAGGCGACAGCGCAGACTTCCAGTCTCCTAGCGAGCACCACCCCTCGCTTTCGGGGGGGCACTACTGGCCAGGATATTCGCATCGCCTATTCTTGTCATTACCCTTATAATTCGGTACTTACCCTGTGCCAGCGTCTGGCCTGCTGATTTCAAGCACCAGATTTAGGCACCAGCCAGCTAGTCAAAATATCAAACACTTCATGCCGCTCGCCGACCGAGAAAAACGCTCCGAGAAAACTCTCCCAGCTTCTTCTCCCCGCGGCCAAGCGTGCTTAATAGGAAATCTATCGACATGAGCCAAACCGAAATTCCCCCGGCGATCAAGAAATCTTCTCGCGAAAATTGGACGGAAATCACTCCGCAAGCTCTCTACGACAAATGTATGACGGTCGCTCGCAATCTTTGGTGGAGCTGGCATCCAGAAGTTGTCAACTTGTTCCGCGACCTCGATCCGGTCCGCTGGCGACAACTCGACCACAACCCAATCGCGCTGCTCTCTGAAATGACGCCCGACCAGTTGGCTCAACGGGCCTCTGAAATGGTCCTCTACACTCGCATCAATCAAGCCCACCGTCGGCTCAAAGACTATCTCGCCAACACCCATGATACCTGGGGCGCCCGCGAGGCAGGAGTCTTAGGCTCAAAACCAGTGGCCTATTTTTCAGCCGAGTTTGGCATCCACGAGTCGGTGCCAATTTACTCAGGCGGACTCGGCGTTCTCTCTGGCGACCATATCAAAAGCGTCAGTGGCCT
The DNA here is from genome assembly GCA_024278955.1 of Planctomycetota bacterium. Classification (GTDB taxonomy): domain Bacteria; phylum Planctomycetota; class Planctomycetia; order Pirellulales; family Lacipirellulaceae; genus Bythopirellula. The sequence continues at coordinate 10,205 of JAJRSE010000079.1, forward strand.
AGGAGTTCCTCTGGTTGCGATCGGGCTATTTTACGACCAGGGATACTTCAAACAACACCTAGACATCAACGGATTTCAGCAGGAAGAATACCTCGACACCAAAGTCGAAAACCTGCCGATGGAGCCGGCCCGCAATCCAAAAGGCGAGCCCATCACCATCGAAATCGACACCCGAGAAGGAAAACTCCTGGCCAACCTATGGCTCATGCGAGTCGGTCGCGTACCTTTATACCTACTCGACTGCGATGTCGAAGGAAATCGACCCGAAGATCGCGAACTCACCTCGCGGCTCTACGGTGGGGACGTTCGTACACGCATTCGTCAAGAGCTGGTCCTCGGCGTCGGAGGCGTCAAAGCTCTTAGAGAACTTGGCATCTACCCAGGCGTCTACCATCTCAACGAAGGGCACAGCGCCTTTGCTCCTCTGGAAGTTATGCGCGAACGCATGTTCGACGATGGCCTCTCCTTCGACGATGCCATCCGCGAAGTTGCCCAAAGCACTGTCTTTACCACCCATACCCCCGTCCCTGCCGGCCACGATCGATTTGAAGCGGCACTTGTCGAAGAACATCTCGGGCCACTACGCGAGCAGCTCGGAATCTCAAGCGAACAACTCATGGGCCTCGGGCGTGTCGAACCACAAAACGAAAGCGAAACTTTCTGCATGACCGTCATGGGTCTCAAGCTTTCGCGACGTGCCAATGCCGTCAGCTCGCTCCACGGCCATGTATCACGCCGCATGTGGGCCCATCTCTGGCCCTGGCGTGTCGAAGAAGAGATCCCCATTGGCCATATCACCAACGGTGTTCATGTTCCCACCTGGCTCGCTTACCCCATGCAGTCGCTGTACGACAAATACCTCGGCGCCGGCTGGCAACAAACCATGGGCGACGCCGCCGTTTGGCAGAAAATTTATGACGTCGACCCGGGCGAGCTTTGGGAAACCCACAATGCACTCAAAAGCCGGCTGCTCGAGTTTGTCCGCCGCCGCATGAGCCGCCAATGCCGATTCCGCAACGAAGACGAAAGCTCGATCGAAGCGGCGCGAAACGTACTCGACCCCTCGGCGCTAACCATCGGCTTCGCCCGCCGGTTCGCCACTTACAAACGGGCCGATTTGTTCCTGAGGAACATCGATCGATTTGCCGAATTGGTCAACGACTCGAACCACCCGGTTCAGTTCATCTTCGCAGGCAAAGCCCATCCGGCAGACGAACCCGGCAAGAAACTTATTCAAACCGTCGCCAACTTGCGTCACGACCCGACCTTCGCCGGGCGGATCGTCTTTATCGAAGACTACGACATCAACGTCGGCCGAAATCTCATTCAAGGAGTCGACGTTTGGCTCAACAATCCTCGGCGTCCCTTAGAAGCCTCGGGCACCAGTGGCCAAAAAGTCGTCCTCAACGGCGGCCTCAACTGCTCGGTTCTCGACGGTTGGTGGGCCGAGGCCTTTAATGGCAAAAACGGTTTTGCGATTGGCCATGGCACCCAACATGTCGATACCGAAATCGGCGACCAACGCGACGGCGAAGAGCTGCTCCGCGTGTTAGGCGAGGAAGTGATCCCACTTTTCTACGACCGCGACGCCGACGGCTTACCGATCGAGTGGATCGACCGGATGACCAACTCGATCGCAACCCTAGCCGCCCGCTTTAGCGCCCATCGCATGGTCATGGACTACGTCCAGCACTCCTACCTAATCGCCGCCGGCGGCGTCAGTGCAAAAATGAACATGCCGTAGTACTGCGTCGCAGCTTGGTTTTCGGGTGCCACTGCTGGCTCGTCCAGCAGTGCGAAGCGAGTACCCGGCGTCCACTGCTGGGCGAGCCAGCAGTGGCACCCAAGATACGAAACGTGCATTCCTATGCCGCTGCATACACGCTACGGCCTTGCCTTCAGGGGAGAGCCATGAGCGATTTTACCGAATCGAGCAATGACGATACTCCCGCTTTGGCTTATTGCAAACAGGCAAAGGAAGCATTTGACCGGGGAGACCTTGAGGAAGCTGAGGAGCTTTGCCTGAAAGCGGCCAAGCTTTATGAACAGGCAGGTGAAGATGAAGTATCAGTGGTATACGACCAGTTGGGGTTGATCGCGTACTGGCAAGGAGACTTCGACGGTGCCGAACAGTGGTATCAGAAAGCACTTGAAATCGAAGAGAGAAATGGTGATAAACATGGCGCGGCGAAAACCTATCACTATTTGAGCGCTGCCGCCAATGGCCGTCAGGACTTCGAGTCTGCAGAGAAGTGGTTGCGGAAATCGCTTCGTATCAATGAGAAGCAGGGCGATGAGATCGGTGCTGCAGAGAACTATCACCAGTTGGGGCTGGTCGCGTACGGGCGAGGAGACCTCGACGCTGCCGATGAGTGGTATCGAAAATCACTGGAAATCGAAGAGAGAAATGATAATGAACACGGCGCGGCGCTTACCTATAACAATATGAGCGCTGTCTCCAATGCTCGTGGGGACTTCGAGGCGGCTGAGGAGTGGTTGTGGAAATCGATTCACATCAAGGAAAAGCTGGGCGACGAAGCCGGTACAGCTCGCAGCTATCACCAATTGGGCGTTGTCGCCCGGACTCGCCAGGACTTCGACGCCGCAAAGCAGTGGTATTTCAAATCTCTAGAAATTGAAGAGAAGCTAAATGACGAGATCGGTATGGCGAAGACCTACTGTAACCTAAGTGATGTCGCCAGAGATCAAAATAGCAACGAGGATGCTAAGGAGTGGCTACGAAAAGGACTACAAATCTTTGAGGAAAAAGGCGATGCGAATGCTGTCCTCCATCTAGGTAGCAATGCCGCGCAGCGAGGTGACTTTGGGGACGCTGAGAAGCTGTATCGAAAGTCGCTCGAAATCGCAAAGAATAATGAGAGCGACGAGCACGAGGCGCGCTGCTATCTGTACTTGGGATCCCTTGCCTGTCAGCAGGGCGATTACGAGGCCTCAAAGAAGTGGTATGAAAAATCGCTAGAGACACATGAGAAGCGTGGTGACATTGATCGTGCGGCGAAGTGCTGCACTAGCCTAGGCAATCTTTGCTTAGCAAAAACCCCCGGGCAACCACGTGATTTCGAGTCCGCCAAAAAGTGGTTTGGAAAATCGCTCGAAATCGACGACGACACAAAGTGGTGGGACTGGCTTCTCCTCTATGCCCGGTTGTGGCGTTATAAATTTCTTGACGTCTTCTCGAAATAGTGTGACGCATGCGATTTTTTCAACAGAGCCCCCGGCGGGTTACCATTCGGAGATCTCCTTCTCGAATAATCCATCCGAGGCGTGAACAGTAGAGAAGGAGGGGGAATGGGGGACGGAACGAGTCCAGGTAATTAAAATGCGGGGGGGGTAAACAGGCAGGGCGATTGCGCCATGATGGGTAATCTGGTAAACCCAGGCAACAGCCTCGGCATTTCGTTGGTGTCTATTTCACCGCATGTTTCGAGGCGTCCTCTTGCTCGGAACTTGCCATGCCTTCCTCTGCCAATCTCATCCAGCATTTTGAAACCGTTACCGATCCTCGACGGGGCGAACCGGTTTATCCTTTGACGAACATTTTGTTCATGGCGGTCTGTGCCGTGATTGCGGGCGCCGATGATTTCGTGGCGATTGCGAAG
>JAJRSE010000006.1 GCA_024278955.1 Planctomycetota bacterium
CTGCGGCCAATTAAATACGGGTACGGAAATGACCAAACAAACGACTCCCGACCCAGCGCAGTTTCTCGCACCAAGCGACGCGATCGACTTCCAGATGCCCGAGGTGGCTACACTCGCTCACCAGCTTTCGGCGGACGACACGGTCGCGACCGCTAAGCGTTGCTTCGAGTTTGTTCGCGACGAAATCAAGCACAGCTGCGACTTCAAGTTGAACCCGGTGACCTACTCCGCATCGGCAGTTCTCGCGCATGGCACAGGTTACTGCTACGCCAAAAGCCACCTGTTATGCGCATTGTTACGAGCCAACAAAATCCCCGCCGGCCTCTGTTGTGTGAGCGTCACGAAAGTAGGCGGGCTAGTTGGGGTGATTTTTCCAGAATCCTTCCCATTGTCCGGGCTGACTGAGGTAGAGGGCGCGGAGGTGGCAGACGGCGTCGGAGCCGGCTTCGCCCCAGCGCATGCCGGCCTGTTTTAGTCGCCCGCCTACCACCGTCTTGCACGCGCTCTCGACCGGACCGCTTCCAATCTGCCAGCCGTTTTTTACGTACCGTGGGTAATCCATTTTGTGTTGATGATTTTGAAAGTAGCGCAAGCAGGTGGCGTGATCGGTTCGTTGCGCTGAAGAAAAATGACTTGTGTCAAGTTCTTGCAGCAACTGCACGATGCGAAGTCCGCCTTCCTGTTTCAGTTGATGACACCACGCGCTGACGCGTTGGGTGCGCAACTTTTCGTCCTCCTTACTGTTACCGGCAAAGAGTGATTGCCCCAATTCCACAAGGTACTCCGACGCATGCCAGAAATCAAGAATCCGTTCGGCAAGAGGAAAGTGAATTCGCAAGAAATTTTCCAAGCCGCTGCCCCCATCGCAAAGGGCAATCTGCTGCTCTGCTTCGTCCCAGCCGACTTGCCCCGCTTGCCGGCGCAGTTGCTTTCCCAGTTCGGGAAGGTCGTAAAACCCCGATAAATACCGTACCGAATGTGGTTGGAGCTTGCGCCCGTCATGCGCACTCGCAGCGTTATAGATCATGCCAACCTGCGTCATGCGGCCCTCAGTCCGAGCCCCGTTTGGCCCTTGTTGACGCACACCCGTGGCATCAAGACTCACGTACGCACACGTTTTGCCTCGTGCATCGCGTTGCCATTCCCACGACTCTTTTTCGCCAAATGTTTCTCCTGCTTCGAGCAATTCCTTCAGGCGTTCTCCAGCGTCTTCGGTCACACGCTCGACGGTCGATTCGCTAACATTCAGGCCGCACAGCTTTTTGAGGGTCACTTCGCTCGACTGCGCAAAACTGGTTGGGAGGCCGGTGATGCTTACGACTTCGCGCGCTGCGGGACTGAGCGTTCGTTTGTCTAAACGCAGCTGACCATCGCGGGGGAAGAAGCCGTGGCAACACACGCGGCAATGGTAGTAGTGACGGTTGACTCGAAATTGTCCGAGCAGGCTATCGACCCAGCGCTGGCGAATACCGACACAGCGGGCATCGCCATCACACGTCCTGCAGACAGTGCTAGCTTGCTCATAACCACCCCTTTTTTTGCCGCTCGTCGGCGGCGACTTCCAGGGCCTTCGCTCCCAGGGCGTGGACCCTGTCGCGCAGATCGTACTCCGTCTGCCCTAAAAGGTTCGAGTCATCCTTGTCCGCAAGAAGCTTCGCGATTCGCTTCCGCTCCTCGTCAAAACAGCCTGAAAGTCGCTCATAAACAAGCTGTTCGGCGTCATTCAACGTCAGGGCTTCAAGACTAGAAGTGGCCATGAGTATCTCCTCTGAAGGGGCAAAATCAGTAGTTCCCAAAACGCGTAATTCGTCTAGGTGAACGCAAGTCCCCTCTGGACAATGGTTTGTGTCAAAGCAATTCATTTTCCAAGGAGGGAGCCATGCGTTCACGGACTGATTATATCTTGACCAAAGAAGAAGTACACGGCTATGCCAATCACTGGCTGAGTTCCTCGCTGAAGCTGGAATACGAAGGGACCAAATGCACTGCCAGCACATTGCTCCAAGTTCTATTGATCGCCGCTTCGCGGATGGCCAGCATTTTTGCAGCCTGCCGCGATCTGGCCGACGGGCCGTGCGATCAGACGATTCGCAACGCGCTGGACGAGAGCTTGCCAGAGATTTCCGAACTCCAGCGGCGATTGAATCTTTGCTTGGTGACCAAGCTTCCCAAAGCCTTGTTACGCAGGTCACGTCGAATCGCCATCGATTTGACATTGATTCCTTACCATGGTCAGCCCCAGAGCGACAAGAAAGAAATCTATCGCAGTGCGCCCAAATCGGGAACTACGCACTTTCACGCCTACGCGACCGCAGCGGTGGTCCACAAAGGCCATCGTTATACGCTGGCTTTGGTGCATGTCGAGCATGGCGAAAAGATGAAAGCCGTGGTGCAGAAGTTACTCAAGATTATCCGCAGCCGCAGCGTGAAAATCCGTTTCCTACTGCTAGACAAGGGTTTTTTCAGCGTCGAGGTAATTTCGTACCTGAAGTGTGCTGGACACGGTTTTATCATTCCGGCGATGGTGCGCGGTCGCAAACCGAAGGGCCGCAAGAAAGCCACTGGATTGAGATCGATCCAAAAGAAAAAGAACGGTTACTATCGGCATACGCTGCGTGGCAAGATCGAGGGCAAAGACCGCAGTGCCAAAGTGACGATTTGCGTGGCCAGCAAGCAGTACAAGCACAAGAAAACCGGTCAGCGAAAGACGAAGAAGTTGATGTACGTGATTTCCAAGGTCCGTCAAACACCCAAAGAAATTCGCGAGATCTACCGCACACGCTTTGGCATCGAGACCAGCTATCGCCAAATGCACGAGGCACGCATCAAAACCTGCACTCGCGATCCCGCTCTACGGTTGTTGTTCGTCGGCATCGCACTGGTGCTCCGGAACGTTTGGGTTTGGCTTCACTTCCAACTGGCCAAAGACAAATCGACCGACGAGCCAAAGCTGTTTCTCAAGCTACTGCGCTTCCGAGAAATGCTGCTCTGGATCGGCCAGGTCGTTGGGCGAATGCTCGGAGCCGATCAAATCCAAGGTATCGATCGTGAGACCTACCAACGGGTTACGGAAAATGTTTGACACATTACGTTTTGGGAACTACTGAGTTTGTATTATTCCCAGGATTCCAGGGATGGATTTGCCAGTGGTCTCTACCCTTGAAGTCGGTGATATCAAACCGGTCCCAGATTTCAATCTGGACGAAAATTTGACGTTTGGCTGTTTCACTCAACAAGCGATCGAATCGCGACCAATATTCTTCGTTCCATGAATTCAGATCATACTTGCCATTATGGAGTCGTTTGAAAGGATACACCTCAAATCCTTTATCCTTCCGGTCACTCATGGTATTTCGAATGACGTTACCTCCGACGGAAGCAAGTCGATCGAGCTGTTCGAGGAGTTCCTTAGCGGGCCATTGGAACAGGTTGTCATCATCGCTGCCGCCCAAAAGGACTACGGGATCTCCGCGGTAACCCCAATACATGTTATTTGCCCCCCACGGCTTCAGTGCCTGCTGAGCAGTTGCTGTCGCGGCAAGGGTTACGAAAATAAATACGAGTACACGCTCAGGCCAACGGGGCAGGGCGAGTGGAGTCAAGTCAAGTTTTGTGTGAATCATGGTTGTGTGTAGAAATCGAAGGGAAACTGGTTGCGAAAACTTCCCGAGGCGTTGCCTGCCGCAAGAATCCAA
>JAJRSE010000080.1 GCA_024278955.1 Planctomycetota bacterium
GGTTACCAGACCCCGTCGGAATTCGCGTCGCAGTGTGCTGCTTCCGTTCGGGCTACGCCCTCACTCCAGCAGCACACTGCGGAATCCCTTACCCAACCCGCACTCTCATAACCCCTGGTACTAAAAATGGGGGCACTCCACTAGAACCGAAAAAACAATCTGCTATAATCCTCAAAAGACACGAGAAAATTGAGTGTGGAGAATCCAGGGCGATTAGCTCAGTTGGCTAGAGCGCCACGTTTACACCGTGGACGTCGGGGGTTCGAGTCCCTCATCGCCCACTAGTTGGAGTTGCAGGGGGTCGCGTAACGTCGCTGACCCCTGCAATTCTAGCGTTTTCTTCACTTGGTGGTTTTTCCCCTGCAACGTCAAACTACCCCCTGCGAGCACAGACTGCGCCGCATTTTGCGCCGCTTCGGCTTTGGTGGTTTCGCTCCCTGCTTCGTCGGTGGTCGTTCCTCTGCCGGTAGCTTGGTCGAAGTCCGATTCGGTCACTTGCCAATAGTGCTTGTTCGCAATCGTAGTGCTATGCCCGAGCCATGCAGCAGCAACGTGGCCAGGATGCTCAGCAGCCAACTCTGTGGCACGACTAGCTCGAAGATTCGCAAACAGCTTCGGCCACGCCTCAAGCCCCGCCTTGGCGATGATGCGCTGTAGCTGTGTTCGCAGGTTTTGGTTGCATCCTCGATAGCGAGTGATAACGAATTGCGTACCCGGCTCGGCTTCATCCCACGCCTGTTCCAAATAAGAGCGTAGTTCAGGGAAGATCGGCATGATTCGCACCCCCTTGCCGTCGTGGTGTTCGGTCTTGGAGCTACGCACAAGCATTCTGTTTTCAGCCCATCGTACGTCAGCCCATTGAAGTGCCAGCGTTTCTGAGGGGCATCGTAGCCCTGCGTAGCGACTCAGTGCGAACAACAGCCGCCATTGCGAATCGGGGCAAGCCTCTAGCACCTTGGTTGCCATATCACGGGTCACGAAGAAATCACGCTCTCGGTTGCTGCCGACGGCACTTTTAAGCCCTGCGAACGGGTTTCGTTTCAACAAGTCGCGTTGCACCGCATCCTCGAAGAACTGTTTGGCGTTACTGATTCGTTTGCGCACCGTGTTGGGGGCTAGTCCAGAATCCGCGTCATTTTCGCCGTGCCGATGGTTGCGAGCCGCAGGCGTACCTAGCCAGCGCTCAAAATCTTTTGCATCACCGACCGTGATAGAATCAATCGCCCGATTGGCTCCGAAGAATTCAATCAGGCACCGCTTGGAATGCCCCCAATTTAGTTGCGTACCGCGTTTCACGTCTATTCTGGAAGCGACGTAGTTAGCCAAGTGCTGCCCCAGCGTCAACGATGCCGTCGATTCACGGGATTTAATCAGCTCAACACGGGCCAGCTTTTCTGCCAAGTCCGTGGAGAGCCTTGCAACCCATCGCGCCGTTTCGTCGCTTGGGCTACTCCCGGACAGCTTCGACGCAGCCAAGTCCTCGATGCGAAGCTTCACGCCCTCGGCTTGTCGCTTGCTCATCTTGCCAAGTCGAATCGTCTTGCGGTTGCCATCGGCGTCGACAAACAAAATACGACGTCGACCAGCGGGGTCGTTTGCTAGGGATGCCATGTTGATTCTATCCTTCCAATTGGTTGGTACTTTTGTGTTGTTCATTCTAGCAGCGAGTTGCAACAGGGCGCAAGCCGTGTTCTACGGTGCTATGCGGTTGCTTGGCCATTCCAAACAGGCCGTTCTCTAATCCAGTGTTTGCCACAGTCTTGCCAGAGTCCGCCAAGGTGAGAGTTTGGCGGACTCTGGAGGGACAACGTCGAATTCTAGCGAAAATTACACGACAGCAATTGCTAGCGGTTGCACTGCCTTGCACCCAGCAGTCTCGCCAAGGGGCTCTCTAAAATCCAGCGTTGGCGGACTCTGTAGGAGGTTGGCGGACTCTGGCGCCGTCTTGCAAAAACCGATCGTTGTGGGCGACTCCCTCGGGCAGCTTCCAAACCCATGGCCCGCCAAAATACTCGGGACACGCCACCACGCCCAACTTCGCCTTGGCTCGTTCCAACGTGCGAAGCGAAAGGCCGTCACCCTTGGCTAGCTCTTTCAGTTCCTTCGCCGGCATCGGGCCAGAGTCCAGCGTTTCGCTGAGCCAACGGGTTGCTTCATCGAGCGACGACGTTTCGCCGCCTGTACCGTTTTCTCGGGCCATCGCATCGTCAGCCGTCATAGATACAACATCTTTCTCCCAAAACACCGCAGGCGGTTTACCAGCAATCGAGAATGCCATGCCGCCTTGCTCTGGTGCGATGTTGCTCTTGCCAGGTAAAAGTAGCCGTCGGCCCTGGTCGTCGCTATCACGGCTCAGGTGCCACACGCTACGGGCAATGCCGGTAAACGCTCGGCTACCCATCGTCATATCGTCAGCGCTCGAGCTGGCCCCCTTCCGGGTATGGCAAACCACCAGCACCGCCGCGCCGTACTTCTCGGCCAGGGCGGCTACCGGGGCCAACACGCTACGCACTTCGTTATCTCGGTGAGCATCGGTCTTACCACCAAGAAAACTGCCAATCGGGTCGACCACGATCAAACGGCAATCCTTGCATTGCTTTAATGCCGACTCGAGCGCCTCGATATCGGCCAGCGAAAACATAACCTCGGTTTCGCGACCATCGTCGTCGGTACGCTTCACAGCTCGCAACATGTGAACGCGATTCACGTCGGCCCGGTGGGCGTCGAGTCGAGGCCTCACGGTATCCGCCGGGTCATCCTCGGCACAAATCAGAATCACTGAGCCACGGGGGCAAGCCGTACCATCGGGCCAAGGCGTGCCGGTCGAAACACGGCTAGCCATATCGCAAGTCAAAAAACTCTTGCCACAGCCGGGCCGACCGACCAGCAAACTCAGTCGCCCAGACGCGATACGCTGAGGCCATAGCCAATCGATCGAACGAGCTTCGACGTCGGCCATCGTCACCAGTACGGGCTTGCTGGTAGCTAGCAACTCGCCCTCATCACGTTCATCCTCGGCATCAGCAGCCCCGATGATGCGTTGCTCAAGCCAATCGTGAGCGTCGTCACCTAGGGTAAATCGTTCAATCACACGTTCCCGAAACTTCGACCGACGATAGGCATCATCGGTATCAAGCCGGTCCCGATATTCACCGCTTCCCAAGACGGCAATCACCAGTCGCTTGCCGGCGCGGTCGGCGGGACCGCACCGGATAAGTAGATGCTCATTCATGCGGACGCCCTCCGCGATGGCTTGCGATTGCGTTCGCGCGCAAGTTTGGCGTCGGCACTTGCTTTTGATGTTGGCTGAGGCGGCAAGTTGCGAGCGTTCAGGCGAGTGCGACCGAACACCGCGGCCTGGCACATCTTTAAGGCAACGCGGCGATCCCAATTCCGCAGCTCAACAGGAAGCGACCGCATCAAACGATGGGCATCGCTCAAATCGCGAAGCGTCCGACCGGCGGGAAACCGCTCGGCCAGCGGGTCGCCGTCGTAGCCCAAGGGCGTGCCCAAGCGAGCGATGGCACGTTCAAGCCGGATTACGATTTCTATTTCGCGACCACTTGGCCGCAGCGGTAGTGGGTATACAATCATTTTAACCATTCCTTTCTGCCCCGATCGCCTGCCAGCGCGGGGCTATTTTTTTGTTAGGCCACCTTTTGCGCGGCAATAAAGGCATCGAGGTCGGCCTGCTCAAAGCGAACGCAAGAGCCGATTTTGACACGGGGCAGGCTGCCCTCGGCAACTAGCTGGTCCAACTTTCGTTGGCTGACTGCCAGATAGGTGGCGGCTTCGCGCCGGGATAACAAGTGAGTAGTGGTGACGTGCATAATCGGGGCTCCGGATTTCGGGGGGGTGGCTAGCCGCGAAGTGCGGCCCGCATACCCATACCCCTGCGTTCGTCATTACAACCCACGAACACGCCGAACGGCAGTTAGTTCGCAAGAAAACGCCCTGAATCGCAGGCCGCCGCAGGGAAAAGAATTTTGTTCCGGTGTTCGGCATTTCGTACCGAACGATCGAACGCGACACTGTCTATTCGTCGGCCAGATTACCGTCGCTGGCACCCAGCGGATTGAAGAGAATTCTTGGCGTTAGTTCGCCGTTGATAATCTTTAGAGCATGGCCCAGCTTGGAGGCATCATTGCAGGCGATCCTGTAAGTTTGATAGCCCGGTTTGCCAAACTCCTTTTTTAGAAAATCCGACACACTCGCTTTGCTAACACCAATCGAATTAGCAAAACCGCCAACCTGAATCGGGTCAGTATTCAGGCAACTGCCGTCGCTGTATTCGTGGTGCTTGGTCAGCCCCGCGATAATTTTGTCCCGAGCTTCGCCTTTAACAGTAGACCGCTTAGGAGGTTTTTGTTCATCTTCCGAAATTTTCGGTCCTGGTGGATTTTTGACGTTCGCAGGTTCTTTGGCTTTAGCCGCTTGCTCATGCGATTCGATTTCCACACCTTGCGTAGGTTGCGGCGGTTCCCCCCAGCTGATTGTAGGCTCTTGGGTCAATCGCAAGACTTCTCTCCAGCCAACATGGCCATGCTCAGCAAGTTTTGATTGATACAACCCCATGCAAACATCGAAATAGGATTTATTACAAAGAGCATCGTTAATAATGCTAGCGATGGCCTCAGCCGATCTATGAATCGTCGGCGGTAGTACGGAAGCACCCGGGGCAATTTTCTCTAAGGACCGATTTAACCGGTCGAGTTCTTGGCGAATCTCATCAAAACTTTCGATGCCAAACCGCCCACTTTCTTCTGCTACCTTCGCAAGTATCCGACAAATCCCAATAGCGTGAGAAAACACGCTGAGAAGTTCATTGGTTGGAATCTTCTTCCGTGTGTCTACGCCATCCACAGATACCGCCTCCTGTTGCAGTCGCTCGAATCCTGAAAACAAAAAAGGGGGAAGGTGGTCAGGAAACCACGGTTCGGGAGCTACCCTATCCCCGTCAGTTAAATTCTACCGCGGCATTGCCGAAGTGCGAAGGACCCAAAGCCCCCCCGCCTTGCCCTTGTGTCGAACAGGGTAAGAAAATGAGTGCGGTTAGGCGACGGTCTACGTGTTCCTGCTTGCTAGTGATTACACCCACCTCCGTCTGGTGGCTTCGTTCGCGGCACTGTCGACCGACTTGCCGCTGACGCCAAATGCCTTGCCGGCTTCGTCGCGGGAGTCTGATTTAAGGTCCGGCCAATTGGCCGGACCTTTAACGCCTTGACCCTTACTGAGTTTCTGCCGTTCCTTCGCCGCCTCACGAAAGTTGTCTGCCTTCGCAGCGGCTACTGCGCGTTGCGGGATGGTGAGTAATGCCGACCGCTCTGAAGTGGAGCGGTCGGCGAGTGGGTTACTTGGCAATAGTCAAAAGCTTTTGTGCATAGCTAAACGCCTTCCTGGCCCAACGGGCCCACGGGTGTCAAGGTTGCCCGATTGCTTCAAACCCCCGCCTTCGCTGGTCAAAATGGCCGCTCCTGGCCCCCTTAGTAGGACCCTAGGAAAACACCGTGTGAGAAAAAGTCCTTCGATCACTCCTGGCGGAGCCCCCGGGTATCCCCCCAGGAAGGACCCACCCATGTTTACCTAAACCCCCTCGAAACTAGCGAAAAAATGTGCGCGACTTAGTGACGGTCTACAGGATCACGCCTTCCAGAGATTTGACCCGCCCCCCCTCACTCACCCCGTGCCGCCCGAACCATGGCCAAGATGCCCGCTCGCACCGCCTTGGGCAACCCACTCCAAGCGTTGACGATGGCCAGCAGCTCAGGGTCGCTCAAAGCCGATTCTGCGCCGAGTGCGCCGGATTCTGCGCCGCCTTCGGAGAGGATTGCCATTTTCCTCGGGGTTTGGCATACCAGTTCGAGTCCCTCATCGCCCACTTGGGGAGCCCGGAAACGCTGCTATTGCAGTGTTTACCGGGCTTTTTTTACGCTGTGCGGGGCCAATCTTTTTGGTTCATCCGACTGAAGCGTACATGGTTTGCAAAAAAAGATGGTTTGCACTCATGCTCCACCGCTCCGTATATGCCTCAGTCGTAAGGGAGTATGGCTTTTTCCATCAAGCGGAAGTAATCACTCGCAAGGCAACTCCAGCCCCAAGTAATCGCGAGCATTGCCATAACAAATATTACGAATCATCGGCCCAAGTAGTCCGTCGTCGTTGGGGATTGCCCCCCGTTCGACATCGGACCCTAGGAGATCGCATAAGCAGCGGCGAAAGTATTCGTGGCGCGGATAGGAAAGCATGGAACGAGAGTCGGTTAGCATTCCAATAAACCTCGACAACAGGCCTTGCGTAGAAAGCATGTTGAGCTGGCTCTGCATACCGTCCCATTGATCGAGGAACCACCAACCGCTACCCCATTGAATTTTCCCAGGGATGCCATCGCCCTGGAAGTTGCCGATCATCGTGGCGAACACGGCGTTGTCGGCCGGATTGATGTTGTAGAGGATTGTCTTCGGCAAGGCGTTTTCTTGGTCCAGGCGGCCAAGATAGGCCGAAAGCAGATTGGCCTGCGGAAGATCGCCTATCGAATCGCAACCAACGTCGCGGCCAAGTTGGTTGAAAAGTCGACTGTTGTTGTTGCGCAGCGGGCCGATGTGCAGCTGTTTGGTCCACCCTCGCTCGGCGTCCCAACGACCGAAGTGAAGCATCATATGCGAAGCGAAAAGATGTTGCTCGGTACGAGTTATCTCGTTTCCCTCGCGAGCGCGACTGAAAATAAGAGCTGCCTGCTGATCGTCGATGAAAGAAGCGTAACAGCGTTCTAACCCATGATCCGAAAGACGGCAGCCGTGCTCATGGAAATAGTCGTGCCGCTTCTTCAGAGCAGTAACAAGATCGTCGAGCGTGGTGATCTCCACCCCACTGACGGCGGCTAACTTCTTGAGCCAAGGGTTGAACTGTGCCGGCTCGTCAATCCTCAAGGCAACATCAGGGCGGAATGTGGGATAAACTTTTGTAGACAGGTCGCTTGCGGCAATCGTCTGGTGATGGGCCAGATCGTCGGTCGGGTCGTCGGTCGTGCAGACGCAGCGGACGTCGAATTTTTTGAAGATGCCCCGAGGAGTCAGCTCGCCGCCTTGAAGCATTTCGTTCGCCTGCTCCCAAATCCGAGGGGCCGACTGCTCGTCCAGCAGCTCGTCGATGCCGAAGTACCGCTTCAGCTCCATGTGAGTCCAGTGGTAGAGCGGATTCCGCAGCGTGTGAGGAACGGTTCGAGCCCAGGCGAGGAATTTGTCGTAGGGCTGGGCATCGCCTGTGCAAAGCGACTCCTCAACGCCGTTGGCCCGCATGGCCCGCCACTTGTAGTGATCGCCTGCGAGCCAGATTTCAGTAAGGTTCTCGAAGCTTCGATTAGACGCAATTTCTTCGGGAATGAGGTGCGTGTGGTAGTCGAAAATCGGCTCGCCAGCAGCAAAATCGTGGTAGAGCCTGCGAGCAGTTGCCGTTTGTAGCAGGAAATTTTCGTGAATGAATGTCATTTTGCGGTCACCTTGCCTGGCTCACTTGACGTCAAGACTGCTGCTCAAGGCGTCGAATCACTTAAAAGGCCGTCAGGTCTACGCCTATCGTAGTCCAAACGGCCTATTGAGAATGACTCGGCAATATAAGAGGCGCCGGGCGGATTCGAACCGCCGATGTCGGATTTGCAATCCGATGCCTTAGCCACTTGGCCACGGCGCCTTGGATATATGGAAAAGCTAAGCAATCAGAGGATATTGGTCAAGTACAGCTTGTTTATCGGTTAGCTGCGATAGGCAGTTTAACAAAAATGTGATGCCTGAAACGGTAGCTCTTGCCATGACCGATCTACTGAAGGCCCAGCCGGTAGGGTTCGATGCAAGTAGAGAGGTTGCTAGGAAGGCAACCGGGCACTTGAGGTGCCGTCTAAGCACATCTAGGAGGGATTATTCATGTTGACGACCATCGCAAAGCTTTTTCGATCTACCGCACCATCGGGAGCTATCGAAGCTCTCGCTCGCCAAGTCACGGAGCTGAGCTTAGAAGACGTGATCGAACGAGTTTCTGCTCAGATCGACAGCATGACACTCTCAGAGGCGCGAGGGTACGTGCGTGCTCGAGCTGCCCATGTGGTGCAAATCCAAACCCGTCGTGCCCTCTCACAACATGTCGAAGCTAGCGAAGATTGGGCCAGCTTGATTATTCCCTCGGCGACCGAGCGGTTGGTGCCGCTTGTGATTCGTCAGACGGGAGTCGGTCTGCCTCGCCCAGAAAAATTGCGGATGGCGGCCTGACTCTCAACTTTCCGTCTTCAAAACTCAAAGGAGCGATTGCCATGGATACCGACGAGCTTCCCTCGTTGCCAAATCTTGCCAAAATGCACGCTCAGTTGGCGGTCAACAGCCGCCGAGTCGAGGCGGTTGTTGACGCACGACTCGACGGAATCGAACGGCTTTTTTCTGCGACGACTTCCGAAGACTGGGAAGCTGTTGCTAAGGCAACAAAATTTCTGGCGAGTCTAGACCCTGCCGAAATCGATGCCAATGTCCTGCGTACGGCTCAACAACTGTGCGAAGAGATCGGTCGGGGGGAAAAGAAGATGAAGCGACCAAAGCATCTCTCAACGCTCCTAGAAGCGTGCCACGCAGTGAGGAAGAAAAAGTAGTCTCTCGATTGCTTTGCCCGTGCTCAGAATCAGACTTCCTTGAGCGCAAAGTCAACCACGATGGTACCCCAGGCACTGTCGAAGGGGATGCACATTGCGACTACACCCTTAGGGTAGCCAATGCTGTGGGACTTGCCTGTCATTACTGTTGGTAGCGTGACGCGTAATTCAAAGGCTTCAAAATGTTTTTTCGCCTGGCCGGCAATCATGTTCGCTAACTCGCCAACAGTGTCGACAACATCTTGCTCTACCGCCGTAAATTGCTTCTCTAGCAACACCGAGGTAGCTCGGAGGGCCAACTGGAGACTGAGACTAATCACAACACAGCCTTCGGCATGCCCGCTATAGCCAATGATGCCCGTGATCTCTTCTTCTGGCTGGACCCCCTTCTTCATGTAGGGTTCCCCGCGAGTCAACGGGCAATCGAGCATCGTGTCAAATACGGTTAGAGTCGACAAAATGAACGGATTAATATACGCAGCTTTCATTTTTTAATAGCGATAAGCGCGATAAGGCCGGTTGATAACAACGCTGGGGCCTGAGCCTGTGTACCAGGCGAAGGGGCGACCACCGGGACGAGTCCAAGAAGGGCTGTACGAAGAAGTGAACGGCATACCGCTAGCGGTAGGTCGACTGGCAGAGAAACCGTACCAGCGCATCGCTTCGAGACGCGCCATGCGTTGCTCGCCTCGCTTGATCGACTTCTGCTGTCCTATCGATCTTGGTTCGGCACTCTTGACTTCGTCTCCGTAGTACCACTCCTGCGGTTTTTCGGCAGCGTTCTTTTTGGCCGAATTGGTAGCTTCTTGGGCCCCAAGAGGGGAGTTCCAACTTGCAGCGAGAGTGAGCGCAATCGAGCAGATCAGGAAGGCAGGCGAAAGGGCAGGGCGGTTCATGGCGGGCTTCTCGACAATAGAAATTCGTGAATTGATCAAGCCAAAAGCAGGTTTTTTGGCCGCTCTTCTATACTTAAGACTCGGCAATCTCATGGCCAGCCATTGAGGCAGATCGGGCAGGAGAAGCGGTAATCTCAGCCTGGCGTAGGGGTAAGTCAAAATAGGCAGACTTTTCGGGGCTTCGCCTCTCGATCTATCCCAGATATATGCGGTTAAAGGTCATTGCAAGTCTTCACCCGCAGGACTAGATTTAACGACTTGGGGTCAGTTGCGACCAAAGCTGGTCGCCCTTAGATCATCCGGAATCACAAACACTAAATGGAGATATCGAAATGAAGAAACTTAATTCCATGTTCTGGTCGGCTTGCATTTGTGCTGCGTTAATTGGCTGTGGCGAAACCTCTGTGAAAGACGCAGCCGAGACGGTTAAAGACACTGCCGGGACTGTCGAAGAAGGTGCCGCCAAAGTTGGCGAAACCGTACCAGGCGCTGAGGGGGCTGCTGGAGTTGTTGAAGACGCCGCTTCGGCAACCAAAGAAGCAGCTGCCGGCGTCGCCGATGCTCCTGCTGAAGAGAACTAGAAAACCTCTTCCTTCTGAAATCTGAGACAAGCCCGGGGATTGCTATCCCCGGGCTTTTTCATTTGAAGTGCGATCGGAATGCAATTTTTACGTGCTTCGCTTAGGGTGAGGAACGCGGCTTCCTGAAGGCTTTCGATTTCTTTTCCCGTTCTTGGATTTCCGTTCCTTGATCGAGTCGACAGGCTGCCCGACGGCCTCTCGCATTTGTTCGATCCGATCGCGGATAGCTCCTGCTCGCTCGAACTCCAGGTCCTCTGCCGCGACATGCATTTCGGTTTCTAGCTCGGCAATGTACTCGTCGGTAATGTATTGAATTTCTTCCGTACGACCGACCGCCGCATTCGCCCGAACGTGGGCAGCGGCTTCGGATTCGATTCCACGATGGATGGCCTTGCGGATGGTTTCTGGTTTGATGCCGTGTTTTTCGTTGTAGGCCTGTTGGACTATGCGCCGGCGATTGGTTTCGTCGATCGCAGCCTGCATCGAGCGAGTGACTTTGTCTCCGTAAAGAATGACTTTGGAATTGACGTTACGCGCAGCACGACCGATGGTTTGCATAAGCGAAGTTTCGCTGCGCAAGAAACCTTCTTTGTCCGCATCAAGAATGGCCACCAACGAGACCTCGGGAAGGTCGAGGCCTTCGCGAAGCAGATTGATGCCGACTAAGGCTTCAAATTTCCCCTCGCGAAGATCGCGAAGCAAGTCAACTCGCTCGAAAGCATTCAGTTCGCTATGGAGCCATCGGCAGAGTACGCCTTGCTCGCAAAAATAGTTGGCAAGGTCTTCGGCCATGCGTTTCGTCAGGGTCGTGACCAGGACTCGCTCGTTATCGGCCGCACGTTCGCGAATCTCTTCAAGCAAATGAGGAACTTGCCCACGTGCTGGAATGACCTTGATCACAGGATCCAGTAGGCCGGTAGGTCGAATAACTTGCTCAACAACCTCGCCTCCGGTTTGCTGGAGCTCAAACTTCGCCGGAGTGGCCGAGACGTAGATGGTTTGGTTTGTACGTTCTTGAAATTCTTCAAACTTAAGCGGGCGATTGTCCATCGCGCTGGGCAGGCAGAAACCATGCTCGACGAGCGTCGTCTTTCGGCTACGATCGCCAGCATACATCGCGCCGATTTGCGAAACCGTGGCATGCGACTCGTCGACGAACAACAAAAAATCTTTGGGGAAGAAGTCAAGCAGGGTGCTTGGAGGGTCTCCGGCTGCACGGCCTGCCAAAATGCGACTATAGTTTTCAACGCCAGGGCAATAACCGACTTCCATCATCATTTCGATGTCGAATCGGGTACGAGCGTTAATTCGTTGAGCTTCCAGCATCCGGCCATCGCTCCGATATTGCTCTAATCGTCCGGAGAGTTCCTTGCGAATTTCGTCGACGGCTCGTTCGATGCGTTCTTCGGGCAACACAAAATGCTTGGCCGGGTAGATAAAGATTTCTTCAAGCGAATCGATCACCTCGCCTGTCGTCGGATCGATAATGCAAAGTTTTTCGATCTCGTCTCCCCAAAACTCGACGCGATAGGAGAACTCTTCGTACGAAGGCCAAATTTCGACGCAGTCGCCTCGAACTCGAAACTTGCCTCGGGATGGGTCGGTATCGTTGCGGTCGTACTGGATATCGACCATCCGGCTGAGCAGGTCGTCGCGATCGAGGTTTTGTCCGACTCGTAGGCCGACCATCATCTCCTTGTAGTCCTCGGGCGAGCCTAACCCATAAATACACGAAACGCTTGCCACGACGATGACATCGCGCCGGCTGACAAGCGAGCTGGTGGTTGCAAGACGCATACGGTCGATCTCTTCGTTGATCGAGGCATCTTTCTCGATGTAGATATCCCGCTGAGGGATATAAGCCTCCGGTTGGTAATAGTCGTAGTAGCTGACAAAATAGCTGACGGCGTTGTGCGGGAAAAACTCTTTGAATTCTGAGTAAAGCTGAGCGGCCAAAGTTTTGTTGTGCGAGAGGACGAGCGTCGGACGCTGAACCTGCTGGATGATGTTGGCCATCGTGAAGGTCTTGCCGCTGCCTGTGACCCCCATCAAGATCTGTTCTTTTTTCTTATCGCGCAGCCCCTTGACCAACGACTTGATGGCAGCGGGCTGATCGCCAGCGGGCTCGAAAGGGCTCTTAAGTTGAAACTGCAAGGTTCATTCCTGTTTGTTGACAGTGTGAAATACGACCTGAGGCCAGGCATCTCTTATTGGACCGAATTACTAGAGGGGTCGTCCAGGGCTGCCCAGTCGGTGTCTTTGGGAATCGGAAGAAGGTAGGGCCGGATGCGTTCAAGGGTACGAGGTCCGATACCGCTCACACGCTGCAAATCTTCGAGATCGAGAAATGGACCGTTTTCCTGTCGATCGGCGAGGATGCGTTGGGCAAGGATCTTGCCAAGCCCCGGTAGTTGGATAACCTCGGGCCAATGGGCTTTATTGATATCGACCACGTAGTTTGCCTGTAGTGGCAAGGCACGGTCGATTTCGATCAAATCGTCACGGTGCCCCCCGTGGTACCACCAGCTGGCAGATATCGCAGCCAGGCAGCAAGTCAAAACTACCAGGAGGGTTCCCTGATCGCGGCGATTGATCCACAAAGTGGCTCGTTTCTTACCCACCACAGTTTTTTCAGCAATGGGTTGCGTCTTGCGCATAGGAGAGGCGATATTCGTAACCAGAGACAATCGTGCTTAACGAGAACTACCAGTATAGCAAACATCGAGAGAATATCCGCCGTGCGTGATTTTCAGCAGATTCAATGGGACCAACAGGTCGAACAAGATTGCCGAGCCTTAATCAAGCTGGCTGTGGCCGAGGACCTAGGGCTTCAGCAAGACTGGACAACCGTGGCCCTGGTTCCATCCGACCGGCGGGGATCAGCGGATATTGTGTCCCGAGAGCCAGGCGTAGTCGCAGGGATTTTTTCGCTGGCGACCGTGGTTGACGAAATGCATGCCCAGGTGGAGGTTGAAACCAAGGTCCGCGATGGCGAGGCAGTCCCTGCGGGAACGCTTTTGGCGACCCTGACAGGCCGTGTCCGCGAGTTGTTGACCTGCGAACGGATTATGCTGAATTTGCTTGCACGGCTGATGGGCGTTGCTACCTTGACCAGTCGCTATGTGAAAAAAGTCGAAGGGACAGGGGCCCAGATCTATGATACTCGGAAGACGACCCTCGGATGGCGCCGTCTAGAAAAATTCGCTGCCCGCTGTGGAGGTGCATGTAACCATCGACTGGGGCTCTTCGATGCGATCCTTATTAAAGACAATCATCTGGCCCAAGGAGATGAACAGGCTGTAGCCTCTGCCGCGACAGCTGCCGAAGCCGTAACTCGGGCTCGCAAATTTCTGCAAGATTCTACGAGAGAAAACAACCTAAAAAATCTTTTGCTGGAGATCGAGGTCGATACACTAGAACAGCTTGCAGCAGTATTACCGACACAACCTGATATTGTCCTGCTCGACAATATGGCTCCCTCAACGCTATGCGAGGCCGTCAAAATCCGTGGGGAGATAGCCCCTAAGGTCCAACTGGAAGCCTCAGGCGGGGTTCGGCTCGAAATTTTGCGGGAAATTGCAGAGACTGGGGTAGAACGAATCAGTGTTGGCGCCCTAACCCATTCAGCCCGTTCACTCGACCTCGGGTTGGATTGGCACATCCAATAATCTGAGGCGATTTTTCAACCTACTTGGGTTAAAACCGGCTTGCGCGTGGTTCTTGAGAATCGTTCTTAGCCTAAGGGCTGTTACCATTCGACAACATGAGGGTTCAGCAGCAGCCCGAACGGGAACCTTTCTCCGAGCAATTATTGGGAAAAGACGGCCACGAATTGACATCGCTAGTGGCAGACCTAGGGTTGCGTAACTTGACGCCTTTGGGGAGGGGCGTCGAGTCAGGACGCGGCGGGTCACGCGGGAGCGAGAGGGGACCCCGCCGCGTCATTTTTTTCTCTTGCGAAGTTCTTTTGCTTTTCGCTGGCCAATTACGTGGTTCTCTCAAGCGGCCGCTCAGATGTTTCTAAGGCAAGAGAAGCTGCAATAGTAAAGGTAAGACTTGCGGCAATCCGAAAACTTGGCCTTTTTAGCAGAAAGTCTTTGACAGCATGAAAAGTCGCTATTAGAATCGAGGGTGCAGGCAATAGTCTGTAGCGTTTGTATCTATTTTTCATTCTTTAAACGATTGGGTTTGGACCTCATGAACCTTCGATTAGCGACGAGTCGTTTTGACTTGCTCGTTGTCCAGGCAGGTGGCATTGGTCGCCTGGGTTCCAAATACCATCTTCTGAGCTAGCTGGCTTGCTCCCATTTGTAGCAACCAGAGATTTCGTGGCTCTTTTCAGTGGTCGTCTGAACTCTCACATTGCTGCGCCCCACCGGGCGACGCAGACCTTTCTTTTCCTGCTTTGAATTCGCACGTCGTTTTCTGTTACGCATCCTGCGTAGTTCAAGAAAACAGCAGAGTGCTGTCTTCATCTTCTGGTCACGCAATCAACGCGACGCGCCCCAGATGCGCAAATTTTAGCAAAAGCTCTGTGGAGTAATTGCGCCCATCTGGAAACCCTTTTTTGGTTTCGCTAGTCGAAAGAAGCCGCGCACGACATTGCGTCGGTTTCATCTCATGAAGATTCGTACTCGATGCAACCCAAGGGGAAATCTGGCTTACCACCAACCATTCGTCGTTAAGTTGCCGCGTCACACCTTGGCGTAATTTCGCTGGACATGACAAAGCAGCAAGGAAAAGGATTTTCGACGGTTAGTGCTAAACCTAGGAAAAAAATCATGGCAAATTTACTATTATCTCGACATCGTCCTACAAAGCCGCTGCTGGCATACGCACTCATGTTTTGCGTCGTCGGCTCCGTCTACGTGGGGTCCGAAGTCCACGCTGCCGTAGTCACCGGTTCATATACTCTTGACATTGCTGAAAACGATCGTGTTCTCAATGCCATGGGAACTCCAGAATACAACACGGTCGTTATGGAAGAGCATTGCGACAACCCACATATTCGCATCTACGCACGAAACACGCCGGCAATCCAGCTAAAGAACGACGCAGGCTCGGATGGGGACATTACCTCGTTCACGCTAAGGATTACCAATTCAGACTTTAACTTTGGTGTTGGCGACTTTATCTCAAGCCCTTTCGATGATTTCATCCAAATGAGCCCCTACAACGGCGCGGGGGTCAACCTTACGGGAAGCACACTTACTGATAACGGCAGGCTGCTCACCGTGAATTTCACGGGATTGGCGCCAGGAAGCACTGCTCTCTTTCGCGTTGATTTAGATGCAATTGATCCGAATGCATTCCAGTTCCCCGACTTCCGGCAAGTCCTACAAGGGCTTGACGGAAACGGCCAGCCTGGGGGTGGAAGCACAGGCCAAGCCGCTGTGACATTCAGCATGGGAGATATGTCAACCACGACGAACCCAATGTCGTTGCCAGCCGCAGCAGCTACCACATTCATCAACGGGAATATTCGGCCCTATAGCGCTGCGGGTGAGGACCTCATTATCCCTGCTTCCACGGGCGATTCTACGATCCCTGAACCCTCAGGACTCGTACTGCTTGCAATCGGAGCTCTAAGTTTGTTGCGGCAAAGGCGCAGCCTCTGAGTCCTGCCAGCAATCGGCTTGAGAAACAGCGGTTTGCCACAGGAAATTGCGAAAGTACACATCGTATTGAACTCATTCCAAAGCCCGGGGATTACAATCCCCGGGCTTTCTGCGTCTCTGGATTCCGAAGTTGCTTTTAACCGCATCCCTCCTCCGCAGCGCGCCTTCCCGCTTAAAACAGGCGCGGGAACCCGGGATTTTTCAACCTTGGCAAGCTGCGCTGAGTTTAAGGACTAAAGCCCCCCTTCCTGCCGTGCCGGTTCTTCCCATTTTTCTGGAAAAAGGGAAAGTAACGGTCGTAGGTTTTCCGATCTCTTCCAGTATGAGAAAATTCAGAGCAGTAGCTGACGTTGGATATTGCCAGCGTCCTTAGCCCGTAAAGTTGGCGTAGGTGTGTCGCCTACCGAGCTGCTGTCATCTGTATTCTTAAACGAGGGGGAAGAAAGATGAAACTAGAAATCAGGGGGGCGCTTGCGCTCGCGGCATGCTGTTGCTTTGTCTACTCAGAAGCTGCACAAGCTCAAAGGCAGAATCCCTATCGAACTGCCTCTGACGCAGCCGACCGTGCCGGAGACTCGTTTGTCTCCTACAACGATGATGGCTACGACTACAACAACCTTGAACCCGTGGGCTACAATGGCTCTGCGGTCGGGGGCTCTGCGATTGGGGGAGGCTACGGTGGCGGTCGAGGGGGCGGACTCGGACTTGGACTCGGAGAGGGTTTGGGAAATCGCTCGATGCAATTTTTTGCTGGAGCCCAATATATCTATGCTCGCGCTAGCTTTAGCGAAGCCCCTGCCTATATGGTCCAGACCGTTCCTGGTGGGGAAGAGTTTGTTGAGCACGATTTCAACTACCAGTCTTCTTATGGATTTTATGGCGGCGTTCAATTCCCTGACTGCGGCAGTGCCATTGTTTTCAATTTCCAGCGTCTTCGCAGCGATTCTTCTTTTGACCTGCAAGATAGTGACTTTCCAGCGGGTACTAATGTCCGAAGCCCTTATGAAGTCGATTTGACAGCCGGTGGTCGCCTCCAGGGTTCTGCTGATGTTGATCTCAAATCCTATGACATTAGTTTTCAGAAAACCATTCCATTGGGGAGTCCACTTGGCTGTTGCGATAGTGGCTGCGACACCTGCTGCGATACGAGCTGCGACACCTGCTGTGATTCCGGTTGCGGTAACTGGTGTCCTGCCTGGGATATCACTTGGTCCGCCGGTCTTCGCTATGCCGATGTCAATTGGTCCCGTGGATCCACGGCAACAGACAATGCCCAGGTTTTTCTTGACTCCTCGAATACTCGATTGACTTTCGATGGCATCGGTGCCCGCGTCGGCTTGGCTGGAAGACGCTACTTCGGTCGTAGCGGTAGGTTCAGCTTGTTCGCCCGAGGAGACTGGTCTCTTTTGGTCGGCGACATGAACATTGACACAACACTTCAGCAGGGCACTTTGCCATCGGCCTATATTCGTTCGAGCGGTCGTCGGGTCATCCCGGTTACCGAAATCGAAGCGGGTGGTACACTGCAAGTCCGAGATAATATCCAAATTAGCTCTGGCTACTTCATCTCGGCTTGGCAGGACTTGGGAATGCGAGATACCTATACCTACGGTGGTATTTCCGAACTCTCTAGCTACGACGATGCGAACATCCTCGGTTTCGACGGGTTCTTCGTCCGAGCTCAGATTAGCTTCTAAAGCGTTTTTAATGTGCAACAGCATAAGAGCAAAAAAAGCCCGTGGGTTGCAACCCACGGGCTTTGCTCGTTTATACATGAATCAGACTTGTCAGCCGCTAAAGCTAGGCCAGCTAGTAAAGCAAAATCTAAATTGCTAAACGGAAACGCGGCCAATTAGCGGCCCAGAAGGCGCTCACGTTTGGCACGACGGGCGGCTCGAAGACGAGCGCGACGCTTCGTTTCGCTTGGTTTCTCGTAGAACTCGCGGACTCGGATTTCCTTCTTGATACCGCTACGCTCGACCAGCTTGCGAAAACGGCGTACCGCTTCCTGAGCCGTCTCTCTGTCCCGTAAGGTTAACTTAACCAATTCAAACTCCCAAAATTGTGTTTCTAGAGGCCCTTTGTCGGGACCTATGATAAGGCGTAAGCCGTTGTCTGCAAAGGTCTAACATAACATCGGCCCACAAAGCAGTCTAGCCCGAGCAGGGTTTCCCCTGAGAACACCGATCCGGGACACCCAGATAGGGCCGCGCTGCCTAAGAATGCCGCTCAATCGCCTGTAAGAAAGCCTCGCTTGCAGTTGCCACCGGCACATTCGCTACAACCTGTCCCCTGCGAGGCGCATCCTGGGACAGAAGACCGTGGTCGACTCGATATGCTAGGGAGTACCGACCGATGGGAGTTGTGGCCCCGGGTGCTCGTCTCCCGTGGCAGTCGATTGCCACCACTCCCCTGCATTTTGAACGCCTATCTTCTATGAGCGACCTCGTCCCTAGCGAAATCATTGAAAAGCTCGAACAGCGTCACGAGAGGCTTATCGAGGAACTGGACGAGCTGAACGACCGCCTGGAGCAAGCCCTCAACAGCTTTGCTCGGCCCTCAGGAGACGGGAAAGAGAAACAAAACCTGGCCAGCAAGCCGAACCAGGTCTTGGCGTCTCATCCCGCAGCATTGGAGCCTACGCTCCAAATAGAAGCGGCTTCGGCCCAATAGAAGCGTCTCGTCCGCATATCTATCGACGGCGATCAAGGTGGCCCGATTTGCCGATCGCCCTTAGCAGCCGCAAACCCATCGCGGCACTCAACGCGATTCCCAAGGCTCCAGGTACCGAGACTCCGCGGAAAGGCCATACCACATTGGTGACCAAGAGCACCGAGCCGAGGAAAAGCGCACTGGTCAACATGCCGAGAACGAGCCGGTTGACCGAGGGCTCCAGGCCACGGTGGTCGAGATGAACATCAAATCGTCCGCTTTGAACTTGCTGCAAGATATCTCTTAATCGTCGGGGGACGACTTCGGCAAGTTGCTGGACTTCGTAGACCATCCGCCTGGCTTTGCGTAGCTGGCGAGTGGGCGACATTCGTCGAGCGATAATTTTGCGTTGATAGGGCTGTAAAACCTCCATCAGGCTAAAGTCGGGCTGCAACTTTTGCGACGTGCCTTCGAGCATCACCAAAACTTTTAACAGCAGGGCCAGTGGCGAGGGCAGGAAAATTTCGTACCGACGCATCAGATCGAATAGCTCGTTGAGAGCCGGGCCAAGCTGAAACTGATCGACCGACTGGTAGGCGTAGTGAGCCAAGAAGTCAGAGATATCTAGACTGAGGCTCGTTTCGTCGAGGCCGGCTGGCACAGCCCCTATCCGCATTACGACTGCAACAAGGTGATGGGCGTCTTGCTCGACGATCGCCATCAACATGTCCTCGATGTCTTCGCGAAGGGCTTCTTCGATTCGCACGACCATCCCGAAATCGAGCAAACCGATCGCTCCATCGCCCATCACCAAGAGATTCCCAGGATGGGGATCTGCGTGGTACAAGCCGTGATGGAAAATCATCTCAAGATACATTTCGGCGCCGTTGCGAGTCAGCGCACTAAGATCGACCCCCGTGGCACGAATCTTCTCCGGTTCCGAAAGCGGGATACCATCCATCCACTCCATGACCAAAACTCGCTCGGAAGAGCACTCGGGATAGGCCTTCGGGATTTTGATCTGGGAATTCTCGGCAAAAGCCTTCCTGAATTGTTCGATATGGCGAGCCTCGCGTTTGAAGTCGAGTTCCCGGCGCAAAGCTCTTTGAAACTCAGCGACCGTGGCTCGAGGTCGATACGGGGCCAACTCGGGCAAGCCCTCGGCAAGTTGGGCCAAGCCTGTGAGGATATCAAGATCGACGGGCACCTGTTTATCGATGCCATGATGTTGGACTTTAACCGCAACTTCTTCTCCCGAATGCAAGCGGGCTCGGTGAACTTGTCCGATCGATGCCGAGGCAACCGGCTCTGAGGAGAATTCAAGAAAGAGTTGCTCGACCGATTTGCCCAATTCGCTTTCAATCAGTTCTGAGACAAGTTCCGATGAATCGGCAGCGACTCGGGTTTGCAGTTTTTCAAGTTCGTCGGCCAGCTCGCCCCCCACCACGTCGGGTCGGGTGCTCATGATTTGTCCCAACTTAATAAAAGTGGGGCCAAGCTCTTCCAGGGCAAGGCGAATACGAGTCTCGCTCGTCTCGTTAGCAATAATTTGGCCATCGCGATTCTTGAGCCAAGATTTACCGAACGCGAAGTCAAAGCGACTTAGCCAGCCTGCGAGGCCATACTTACTCAAAATCGAGAGTATCTCGCCCCAGCGATTGGCATTGCGGTAGATTTGCGGAATGGCGCCGATTCGCATAGTAAGAGTAGCCGTCGATTCACTTACGAGTGGGGGGGCATGGAAACAAAAGGACCGACCGGCCATTGTAGCGGCAGACCTGTTCCGCTGGCAACGAGCACCGACGCGACGACTTGACGCGAACTGCAAGGTCGTGAAAAATTTTGTTTGGTGCTACCTCTGTATTCTAATTCAAATAATGGACGAAGCGTTCATGGTTTGATGCCGCTCTTCAAAAAGAGCCTGCTGTTCCGGAAAGCGAGTCAACATTGATCTGTCGAAAGCCTCTCGTAGTATGGTCTGCCTTTGCTTGCCTGCTAGGACCTTATTGTCTTATCCATGAACTACAGGCCGAAAATTGGCCTCAGTGGCGAGGCCCTTTTTCGACGGGGATCAGCACCGAGACCAATCTCGCCACGGAATGGTCGGCAACCGAGAATGTTGCTTGGCGGATTGATTTGCCTGGCCAAGCTGGAGCAACTCCCGTCGTTTGGGACGATCGCATTTTTCTGACAACCGCCAGCGGCAAGGATCTTGAGCTTTGGTGCATTTCGACGACCGGAAAGAAGCTCTGGCAGCAAACCCTGGGCAGCGGCGACGTCGCGGTTCGCAACGACGAAGGCAACATGGCCTCGCCTTCGCCTTGTACCGATGGCAAACACGTCTGGGCGATGATTGGCACGGGCCATCTTGCTTGCTTCGATCTCGAAGGAAATAAAGTCTGGAACTTCAATGTCGGAGACCGCTACGGGAAAATCGTAATCGCCTTTGGCTTCTCCTCGACTCCCGCACTCGATCAAGGGCGGCTCTATCTGCAATTGATTCACGGCGATCACGACCAGGCAACTCAAGAAGCACGTGTTGTCTGTCTTGACGCAGAAAGTGGCAAAGAAATCTGGAAGCGAGTACGGACGAGCGATGCGCGGGGAGAAAGCGAACAATCGTACGCTTCGCCCACCATCTATCGCGACGACAAGCAAGCCTTCCTTCTCACCCACGGTGCCGACTATCTTGTTGCCCACTCTCTCGACGATGGACACGAACTTTGGCGGTGCGGAGGACTCAACCCGCCCGGCAATTACAACGAAACTCTGCGGCTCGTATCTTCGCCTGGATTCAGCGACAATCTGATCGTAGTCCCATCTGCCAAAGGAGGACCAACCTACGGGCTTCGGCCCGGAGGCAGCGGAGAAATCTCTGAGTCCCCTGAGTTTGTCGCTTGGCGATATCCCGACAAAACTCCCGACGTGCCTTCGCCATTGATCCACGACGGTTTGGTTTACCTTTGCCGCGAAAACGGAAATCTGATGTGCCTTGACGCCGAAACGGGCGAAGAATATTACCACAAAAAAACCGTTCGCGACCGCCATCGGGCTTCGCCGGTACTCGCCGACGGAAAAATCTACCTGACGAGCCGAAGCGGCACAATTACCGTTGTTCGCTCCGGCAAGCAGTTCGAGATTCTGGCACAAAACAAAATAGGCGAAGAGATCTCGTCGTCGCCCGCGATCGCCGGTGAGACAATTTACCTACGAACTTTTTCGTCGCTGTTTGCCATTCGAGCTGGCGAAGAAAACCCAGAAACGAATGCCGAATAGTTTGCCAACGATTTTTGCTAGCTCGCCTGAACTTGGTCGAGTGATTCTTGAGCTTGATGAGCCAACGCACTATCAGAACTTTCGGCGAGAGTTCGCAGTGCCAAAATCGCAGCATTCGCACTCCGCCCCAGTTTCCCCAAGGCCCAAGCAGCTCGGCGTTGGACTTGGGGGGCAGAGCTGTCGGTCAATCGCTCGATAAGCACAGACACAGCCGGTGCCGCTTGGTCGTGAGCCCTCCCTAGCATCGTCACGGCCCAATAAGCCACGTCGGCGTTCGCCGAATTTGCGAGCAATGTAAGATCTTCGATTTGATGCAACTCAGGCGGCCCGACACTTTCCAAGGCAGCCGTACACCAGTTCCTCACGTCTTCGTCCTGGCTGCTGCAAGCTCCGATCAATGCGACCATCGCCGGCTTGGCTTCTTCTGCTAAGCTAGCAAGCGACTCGGCGGCAGCTAATTGACGTGCCGGATCCGACTGATTGAGATCGGCGATGTAATTCTGAATCTTCTCGGACATGTGATACTCTCTCTCATTGCGAAAAACGCCAAAACCACGGTTGAATCGATCGAAAACGTGAGAAAAGGTCCATAAAAAACTCCGTGTTTTTCGGGAGTTGCGCCCAATATCTTTTTGTTCTTGCCGTGCCGAAGAAAAATCGTGTGCGAAAGAATCGGCAACGTGCTAAAATAGCAAGCGAAGCCGGCTTCGCCAAGCGGAGACCGTTGCCCCCCGCCTATCGCTCAGCGGCCTCATATTCCCGCCATGCCTGAAGCTCTCCCAACAGCTCGCCGTTTGACAATCTTCGCTGCAATCGTAGCGTGCTTCGGTCTTAGCATGGGCACCGCTCGGGGAGCAGAATTGTCTTTGCATGGAAAAGCGATTTATGAAAAGCAGTGTGCGATGTGCCACGGCGAAAACGGCGTTGGGGTTGAAGATTATTTCCCCGACCCGCTGAGGGGCGACCTCTCGATCTCCAACCTCGCAGAGATGATCGCCGACACCATGCCCGAGGACGATCCGGAAGCATGCCTTGGGAAAGATTCCCTTGCCGTGGCAACCTACCTCCATGAGACATTTTACCGCAAGCCATTACCCAAAAGCTTGCGTCCTCAACGAGTTTCTCTCGCTCGACTCACCAAGACGCAGCTCCGCCAGAGCTTGGCCGATTTGTATGCTTACCAAGGCAACACGATTCCTTTGGCACATGCCCAAGGCCTTAAAGCAATGTACTTCGACGGTTCAAAACATAAAGATGGGAACCTACGAATCGAACGTGTCGATGCGGTCTTAGATTTTGATTTTGGTCACAAGGGTCCAGGGAAAAAAATCGATCCGCAAGACTTCTTTATCCAGTGGCAAGGTGCAATCCAAGCCGACTCCACTGGGCCTCACGAAATTGTGATCCGAAGTAGCTGCGCTTTCGTTTGTTATTTCGGTTCCTACCAGCGACAGTTTATCGACAACCACGTACAGTCGGGCGCAAGGACCGAATTTCGCCGCAGCCTCGTCCTGACTGCTGGGCGAATTTATCCGTTGCGGATTGACTTTTTTCAGCGCAAGCGAAAAACGGAACAACCGCCGGCAAAAATCTCGCTCTCTTGGAAGCCTCCACGCGGAGTCGAGCAGATTATTCCGTCGCGAAACTTGCTCAAGGTAGAGGCCCCAGCAGCTTTCTCTTTGCAAACTCATCTACCACCGGACGATCGGTCTTATGGCTACGAACGAGGCATTTCGGTTGACCGTCAGTGGGACGAGTCGACCACCGAGGCAGCCCTCGAATTTGCACAAGTGGCAGCCGACGAACTTTGGCCTCTCCACCAACAGAAGAACCGGAATAAGGCCGATCGAGACCGAGCTCAGCTTCGCCTTTTTTTAAGTGAGATCATTGCGACCGCTTTCCGAGGACCGCTGGACGAGCACGATCAAAAAACATATGTAGACGATCCGGTCGACGCGACCGAAGACGACCTCGAAGCGATTCTGCGCTCGCTCTTGCTAACCCTCAAGTCGCCGCGGTTCCTCTATCCGGGGCTCGACACCGATCGATCGTCATCGCAGCGTGCGGCAAGTCGCCTCGCGTTGACTTTGTTCGACTCTCTGCCGACCGACACCTGGCTGTTTCTTCAAGCCCGCGGCGGCGAGCTGGCCGAGGAAACCCAGATCCGTGCCGCAGCCGAGCGAATGCTTGACGATCATCGCGCTCGCAACAAAGTTCGCGAATTATTTCATGGCTGGCTCAATATAGAAAATCAAATTGAAATTACGAAGAACGAAGAGCACTTCAAAGACTTCAATGCCGAGCTGCTTGCAGATCTACGCTTCTCACTCGAGACATTCATTGAAGAAATTGTCTGGTCGAAATCAAGTGATTATCGGCAACTTTTTTTGGCCGACTGGACATTGACAACCGATCGGTTGGCTAACTTTTATGGCGACACCTGGCTCCCCAAGGCTGCAAACACCCGTGGGCTGCAACCTAGCGCCGGAGACCCAGGCAAGCGTTTTGGGGTGCTTACCCACCCCTACTTAATGAGCAGAATGGCATATCACACGAATACCTCTCCTATCCATCGAGGTGTATTTCTGACTCGCTACCTTCTAGGGCGTATGCTGCGACCGCCGCAGGAAGCTTTTGCGCCGATCGCAGCAGAGTTACATCCCGACCTAACAACCCGCCAGCGAGTCGTACTTCAGACAGGCGGTCGCAATTGCCAAGTTTGCCACAAAAGAATCAATGGTTTAGGATTAACGCTAGAGAATTTCGATGCGGTAGGACGATATCGAATCGTAGAACGAGAGCATCCCGTCGACGCGAGCGGTTCGTACACAACACGAGACAGAAAGCAGATCGACTTCGCTGGCCCCGAAGACCTAGCCGAGCTTTTGGCCTACGGCGAAGATGCCCATCGCACTTTTATACAACGAGCTTTTCACCACTTGGTCAAGCAACCTGTCGCGGCATACGGCCCTGATACGATGACGTATCTGCTCGCTTCGTTCGAGCAAAGTAATTACAACCTTCGAGAGCTATTCGTTGAAATCGCGGTCATTGCGGCAAGTGATTCCCAAAAAAGAGTTTCCAACGAGCAGGGAGATTCAGATGAGAAATAGGACGACCCGACGCGATTTTCTAGCGAAAGCAGGCATTAGCACCGCCGCTGCCCAGCTTGTTTGGAATCTTCCAAGTCTTACGTCGGCAGCAGCGACTTCGAGAGCAACAAAACAGCGTCTTGTTTTTGTGTTTAGCCCCAATGGCATCGTCCCCAAGCAGTTTTGGCCTGAGACACTCGGCGAAGAATTTGAATTGAAACGGATTCTCCAGCCACTCGAAAAATTCAAGAGCCAGATGATGACGCTCCATGGCGTCTGCAATCAACTCCAAGGCGATGGCGACGGACACATGCGCGGCATTGGTTGTCTGCTCACCGGCATCGAACTCTTTCCCGGCGACATTCAAGGCGGCTCGGATACACCGGCCGGGTGGTCGACCGGCATTTCAATCGACCAGCACCTCAAAAACCATTTGCAAGCCGACCCGGCAACACAAACTCGCTTCGGATCGCTTGAGTTTGGGGTCATGGTGCCCGAGCGAGCAGATACCTGGACGCGTTGGTCCTATGCCGGCCCCAACCAGCCCATTGCTCCGATCGACAACCCTTACAAAATGTTTGAAAAACTCTACGGCAAGTCGAAGAACCGTCGACTCCTTGTCAGCGTCCTTGATGGCTTGGCCGAAGACTTTCGCAAAGTCGAAGCCGTAGTAAGCGCCGAAGATCGCCATTTACTGTCCAAGCATTTGCAGATGATTCGCGAAGTCGAGCGAGACCTGCAAGCCGATTTACTCGCCGAAGAAAAAACCAGTTCGGAACTTGGACATGCAATTCCTAAGCTACCAGCCAACATCCTGAAAGAAAACGATAACATCCCCCAGATCACACGAATGCAAATGGACTTGTTGGTCAACAGCTTTGCCGCAGACTTCACACGAATTGCCACATTCCAAATTACCAATAGCGTTGGGCAACCGCGTATGCGATGGCTAGAAATCGAGGAAGGACACCATGGCCTCTCCCATGAACCAGATACCAATGAAGAGGCCTACGAAAAGTTAATCAAAATCAACACCTGGTATTGCGAACAAGTTGCCTATTTAGCCAAACGCCTTGATGAGACACCCGAACCGGGTGGCGAGGGCTCGATGCTCGACCATACGACCATCGTTTGGACCAACGAGTTGGGGAAAGGAAACAGTCACACGCGAAATAATATCCCATTCGTCCTGGTCGGCGGCGGGCTCGGTTTCAAGATGGGCCAGTCCTTAGACTTCGGCAAAGTTCCCCACAACCGCCTGCTCCTTAGCATTACCCAGGCAATGGGGTTTCCAGAAAAGACCTTTGGAAACCCAGAGTTCTGCACAGACGGCCCTCTCACAGGCTTGGTTTAGTGATCAGGCGAAATTTTCAGCCGGCTGCACAGACTTTTAGGAATCGCTCCACCACCTCATCGCTAGTTGGCACCTCACCCGGCTCGTAATGTTCGAGTTCTGAAGACCGAGCGACAATTTGCCGCAGCTCAACAATATCGGCCACTTCGCCGCTACCCATCGCTTGAACCAGGACATTGCCAATAGCCGTTGCTTCAACAGGACCGCAAATGACCGGGCGATCTAAGATTTGGGCCGCCATTTGATTTAGCAACTTGTTCTGAATCCCGCCGCCAACAATGTGCAGTACGTCAAACGTCTGGCCAACCACGGCTTCGAGCTGCTCCAAGGTACGACGATAAGAAAACGCCAAGCTTTCGAGCCAGCAACGGACCGCTTGCCCAACCGTTTCGGGTACCGGCTGCTCGGTCCGACGCGCAAAGTCACGCATTTTCTCAACGAGGTTTCCAGGCGTGGCAAAGTCGGACGCGTTGGGGTCGACTAGTGTTCGGTAAGGCTCGGCTGCTTCAGCTTCGCGAGTCATTTGGGCAAAGGTCAATTGTTTGCCCTCTTTTTCGAGGTCTTGCCGATACTGCTGGACAAACCACATACCGGCAATGTTCTTCAAAAATCGAACCGTCTTGCCGATCCCTTGCTCGTTCGTAAAGGGGACAGCACGAGCCGCTTCCGACACAAGCGGAGAGTCGAGTTCAACGCCAAGCAACGACCAAGTTCCGCTCGAAACATACGCCCAGCTTGGGTCTTCGGCTCCCGGAACTGCTGCAATAGCTGCTGCCGTATCATGCGAAGCAGTCGTTACGATCTGAATTTTAGAGGATGCTCCCGTCGCTTCGGCCACTTCGCTACGCAACATGCCGAGCTTCGTTCCGGGCTCGACAATCGGTCCAAGCATATGCGTCGGTAGGCCAAGCTCTTTAAGTAACGAGTAGTCCCAGTCGCCGGTCTCAACCGAAATCATACTACTCGTCGAAGCAATTGTGCGTTCCGTAGAGACTTCGCCAGAGAGCCAATAGTTTAAGAGATCGGGCAAAAAAACTAAACGATCTGCCACGTCGAACAACTTCGGCTCCTGCTCATACCGAGCAGCTACCTGGAAAAGAGTATTGAACGGCAACAATTGAATTCCCGTCCGCTCGTAAAGCTGCTCGAAGCCGCCAAGCCGCTCCAAAACTTTTTTCGAGGCCACTTCATTTTTCGGGTCGCGATAACAATGAGGCAACGAGAGCAGCTCTCCGCTTTTACCGAGCAGTGCCCAGTCGACACCCCAAGTATCGACTCCGATGGTTTGCAGTTCAATTTCGTTTTTGCGGCACCAAGCGGCACCTGCTCGAAGGCCCGTCAGCACCGATTGCCATATCCCAGTAAGATCCCATACAGGACCCGTTGGGGTCGGACATGCGAGGTGCTCAAAGCGATGAACTTCTTCCAACCGTAACCGCTGCGGATCGCCTTCAAGAATACCGACAATCGCTCGGCCTGAACTGGCGCCTAGATCGATTGCTAAATAGGCCGTAGACATGGTGGGTTTTGCCTTAGGGAATCGTGAACTGTTCCGTCAATGCTTTGAAACAAGGAGATGAGAAGGAGTCATGCCGTTGGTCGTTCTAACCTGACAGTGCCCCATCGTCTATCGCACGCATCTATCAAAACTACAAAATCATCTAAGACAGACGCTTGGTCAAGTCGCGAAGGCTGGTTTCTTGAACAAAGCCGGCAACTAGCTCATCAAGAGAGGATACTTTACAATGGGCCAGCACTTTCCCGGCAAAACTCTTCCCGCAGGAAGGCTTTAAGCTTTGCCTCAAGTATTCCCACCTTTCCGTTTTTCACCATGTGAAGGAATAAGCATGTCTCGTTCCCAGGCCTCTCTTTTTGTCTCCCTCGCCACATCGCTCGCACTTGCTTGCTTGCTCATTCCAAATACCACAGCAGCTGCCGAGGGCAAATCGGCCAAAGTAACTCTCGAAGAAAACGACCAAGGCGTTGCTGTCATGGTCGACGGCCAATTGTTTACACAATACCTAGTTCGCTCAGGCGCCAAACCTGTACTCTGGCCAATCAATGGCCCTACCGGCCAACCGATGACTCGATCTTGGCCCCTTGGCCCTGAAAAGGAAGGGGAACGTACCGACCATGTCCACCAACGATCGTTCTGGTTTACCCACGAGGGAGTAAATGGAGTGAACTACTGGGCAGAGCCCAAAAGCTATCGGGCAAAAGATCGCTCTAAACACAAAATGGGATTCATCGATCATCGCGTCTTTGCCGAGATGAAAAGCGATGACGAGGGGGCAACGCTCGTCACGATCTGCGATTGGCTCGACCATGAGTACGAGCCTTTGCTCGAACAACACACCGTTTTCCATTTCTCTGCGAACAACGACTGCCGAACCGTCGATATGACCGTAAATCTCAAAGCTCTGAGCGGCGACGTCGTACTCGAAGACCGTAAGGATGGTATGTTCGGCATCCGTTTGGCTAGCACCATGAAAGTCGATGCCAAGCAGGGCGGACAAATCGTCAATAGCGAAGGCCAAATTGACAAAGAGGCATGGGGCCAATACGCCAAATGGGTTGATTGCCATGGCCCGGTAGCTGGCGAAACCGTCGGCGTCGCCATCTTGTGGCACCCCAGCAATTTCCGCCACCCCATCCGCTGGCACGTACGCAATTATGGCCTCTTCGCTGCCAACCCATTGGCAGAAAAAGGTTTCCCCAAGTCCGACCGGAAGCAAGGCCCCGTAACCATCAAACAAGGCGACACCCTCACGTTTCGCTTTCGCACGCTATTCCATCGGGGCGATCAGCAACAGGCGAACATTCCTGAAGCCTATGCAAAGTACGCAGAAGAGTAACCCTGCTTCCTCTGCAAGCGTCGTGAATGAAATCAGAAGAAAAGCCCTGGGATACGATCCCAGGGCTTTCAAAAGGTGGTCGTTTTTCTTGCGTTCTCGCTTACCGCAAGAATGCTTCATGCAATCCGCCATCGACGCTGATCACTTGCCCGGTGGTCTTGCTCGATTGCTTTGAAAGCAGGAAGTAAGCCGACTCGGCTTGATCTTCTGGCGTGATCGGCTTTTTGGTGAGCGTCCGCTGGGCATAAAAGCTGGCTAGCTTGTCGCGAAGCTGATCTTCGGTTTCGCTTTCGTCGAACGCAATTTCATATTTGCTAAGCGAGGCAATCACACGATCTCGGGGGAACATCGTCGAACCCGCTACCACCGTTGCCGGAGCGATCGCATTGACTCGAACCAGCGGAGCCATTTCAATCGCCAGCTCACGAACCAAGTGGTTCGCTGCCGCCTTCGAGGTGTCGTACGCTAGCGAACCTCGCTTGGCAACCACCGCATTGACGCTCGTGGTAAGCACGATTGAACCAGGCAACGCTTGTTCCTCGAAAATCCTACGCGATTCTTCAACCACATTGTAACTACCATGGACATTGACTTCGAAAGTCAGCCGCCAAGCATCGTCGCTCAGCTTCCCCTGCTTATCGGGCGGCAAGAAAACTCCTGCCGTAACCACAACATGGTCCAGCCCGCCATAGGCGAGAATCGTTTGATGGAGCAAATTGCGAATCGAATCTCGATCGGTGATGTCGACACTCAGTCCGATAGCCGGACCGCACCCCGAAATACCAGAACCAGCAACGCCGATCCCCTGGCCATAAATTTCGGCCAACTCGGCAGCCGTAGCCTCAGCTGCTTCGGCATTGAGATCGGCACAAATGAGATGTGCGCCTTCGCGAGCCATCCGATGTGCGATCGTTTTGCCAATCCCTGAGCCAGCACCAACAACCAAAACAACGCGACGAGCAAACTCTTTTTCTGGGGGCATTCGCTTTAACTTGGCTTCTTCCAAGAGCCAGTATTCAATATCGAAAGCCTCTTGCTGTGGCAAAGCGATGTACTCGTCCATCGCTTCGGCTCCACGCATGACCTCAACCGCACAATTGTAAAACTCGGCCGTGACACGAGACTCGCTCTTATTCTTCCCCCAGGCAACCATGCCAATGCCGGGAATAAGAATCACGGTCGGATTCGGATCTCGCATCGCAGGAGAACTATCGCGGCAGCAGCGTTCGTAATACGCAGTGTAGTCTTCGCGATACTTCTCAAGCCCCGCTGAAATCTTCTGTTTCAAAGCGGCAAGATCTTCCTGCTGAGGATTCCAGTCGACATAAAGCGGTTTGATCTTTGTACGCAAAAAATGGTCGGGACAACTCGTACCAAGCTCTGCAAGACGTCCGGCATCGTGAGAATTGATGAACCGCAACATTTTTTCATCGCACTGAACTGTGCCAACAAATTGCTTCTGCTGTGAAATCTGTCCTCGCAGCCATGGCAGTAGCGAAACCAACAACTCATCTCGAGGCTCGGCGTCGAGCGAAGCATATTTCTGCCCACCAAAAGTGGCCTCGCCCTTGTCTCGCGATTCGATAAAGTCCGAAGCCTTCTCAATCAGCGCAAGTGTTAAATCGTAACAAGCCTTGTCGTCATCATCCCAGTTGATCAGCCCATGTTGGCCCATGACCAAGCCGACGAGCGCCGGATTTTTTTCGACTTCTTCCTGCATCATCAGCCCAAGCTCGAAACCCGGGCGAAGCCAAGGAACCCATCCCACCGACTCGCCAAATATTTCGGAAGTCAACTCCTTACTGCGCTTGCTAGCGGCAATCGAAATCACCGAATTCGGGTGCATGTGATCGATCTGCTTCGCTGGCAAAAAACCATGGAGGGGCGTGTCGATCGAACTCGCTCGCGGATTCAAATTGTACGTGCAATGAGGAAACAGGCCGACCATGGAATCTTCGGCAGGGGTCTTTGGTCCATTGTCAGGCGTATTCTTATAGACCGGCTGAAGCGCCATCAGCTTTTGCTGGTACAGCGAGGCAAAGTTTTCGAGCTTACTCGTACGCAAGTCGCCGCCCGAACCCTTAACCCAAAGCACCTCGATTTGCTCGCCCGTCAGAGGGTCGGTCTCCATTAGCTTAGACGAGGTATTGCCACCCCCCGTGTTGGTAATACGCAGGTCATTCCCCAGGCAATTCGAGCGATAAACGAGCCGCTCGGCAGGGCTGAGAGTGTCTGCAACAGAAGCATCCCAGTAATCGGTAACATGGCGGTAATTGTTGTTACTTGAAGCGGACATGGCTCGGCCTGTTGGGTTATGTTGCTTTTTCATTGCAATCCAACAATATCCCACATACAATCGGAAGTGTCAACCGACCGAATCTTTAACACGTCAGATGAACTTCATAAAATCTACTGGCCGCTCCATACGCCAAACTAAAAAGCAAGCTGCCCATGCCCTTCCAAGAAAATCCGGCTCCGCCTCCGTTGGCACACGATCGGCATCACCAAATTCTCGATGAACTGGAGTCGCAGGGTTCGGTGCGAGTTACCTCTCTGGCCAAGCGTTTTTGCGTTGCCGAGGAAACCATCCGCCGCGATTTGGATAAGCTTGGCGCAAGCGAACGCCTTGTACGAACCCATGGCGGTGCGATCAGCATTCGTAGCGACCGACGAGATTTACCGATCGCAGTACGCAAAACAACATTCCCGGAAGAAAAACGTCGGATAGCGCAAAATGCGGTCTCGCAAATTAAAGCCGGCGAGGTCATTCTCCTTGATGCCTCAAGCACAGTGCTTGAACTTGCCTACCAGCTTCCCGACATGCCACTGACGGTCGTGACTCATGGCTTAGACGTAGCGCGTTTGCTGATGGATAAGCCTCAAATCGAAGTCATTCTCACGGGTGGGCAAGTCGATGCGGCGTCTGCCAGCCTAATCGGCCCGCTTGCCGAACAAGCCTTGGCCACTTTTGCCATAAACAAGGTATTTCTCTCCTCAAAGGCCGTCGACTTCAAACGGGGTCTCAGCGAAGCTACGATCGCTCACGCATCGATCAAAAAAACGATGCTTGGACTGGCCGAGCGGTCGTTTCTACTCGTCGACCCCAGCAAGTTTGGCGTACGTTCGGTCGCCTATTTTGCTTCCCTCCAGGCAATCGACGTCGTGATTGCAGACGAAACAACCGAGCCCGATGTACTTCGTGCCTTGCAAGAGGCCGAGGTCCAAGTGGAAGTGGCAAGGAACGACTGAAGTCACCGGTTTTGCGGACCAATACGAGTGACCGTTGACAGGACGAGTATTGTAACCGAAAGAGACAACTTTGAAAAACCGAGCAGTTAGCACGTCAGGCGAACTGCAAAGTCAAAAAACCAAACAAATGAAGATTAGCCACAGAGATCACAGAGATCACAGAGAACACCGAGTACTAGAAACCAAGGTTTCTCTGAGTCCTCTGTGATCTCTGTGGCTAAATTTTCTTCAATTACACGACTTTGCAATCGTCCTGGTTAGCACGTAAAGATGGGTGCAAGCACACCATCCTACGTTCAGATTAAATAACCAGCACGCATCCGGCCCTACGTCTCTGCGAGAGCCACCTTTCCGGAGCATCGTCGCAGCTCAAAAAAACTCGTCGTGCCCGCCGTGCCGTCGTGGTTCCCTCTTCACTCATCCGGACCCGGCCAAAAACAACCTTCGCATCGCCACCCCGAATAGGCGATAATCTTCAACGCAGAAAAAACTTTCCAACACCACCTCTGCGGTCCTCTCCGAACTCTGCGTTGAAAATTTCCTTGAACCATCGCCAATAATATTGTCCCAATAAGGAACCCTAGAAATCCTAAATTCACCCCATTTTGTCCCCTCGCCCATGCAGCAAACCCTACAAATCTCGAACCAATCGAAAACCCCAAGGGACAAAACCACCGAATTTTGTCCCAAAACATGGGACCCCTATCGATGGGACAAAACCCCAAGAGAGGGGGGAGAGCCCAGGAAGCCAACGCCGGCGTCAAGTATCTCGCAACTCACGACCCGCAACTCGCAACTATTTCAAACTCAACCGAGCCGCAGCTCGCAACGCCGCCACCATGCCGGTCGCTTCAGCCGTGCCTTGCCAAGCTCGGTCGAAAGCCGTTCCATGGGCGACGCTCGTACGAGTTATCGGCAGACCGAGTGTGATGTTCACCGCCCGATGCATGCCGAGCAGCTTGAGGGCAATATGCCCCTGGTCGTGATACATCGCGACCAGGGCGTCAAACTCGCCATCGCGAGCGCGACCCATGAGCGTATCGGTCGGAAACGGTCCCGCGACGTCGAGCCCTTGTTGCCGAGCCTGCTCGACCGCCGGGGCGATGAGACGCGATTCCTCGTCACCAAAAAGCCCGTCCTCACCAGCGTGAGGATTCAACGCGCAGACGCCAAGGCGAGGCGCCGAAAGGCCCATGCCATCGCGCATGACTCGATCGGCCAAATGGCATTTGGCCAGCACCGCCTCGATCGAAAGATGCTCGAATACCTCACGCATCGCCATGTGCAGCGTCACATGGACAACCCCCAAGCCGGCAGGGCAGGGGGGGACCTCTTCAGGAGGCAAGTAGAGCATCATCGCAAAGTCGTCGACTCCGCAACGCTCGGCAAGCAACTCGGTATGCCCAGGATAAATATGCCCTGCCGCGTGCAGAGCCGCCTTGCTGAGCGGGGCCGTCACAATACCGTCGAACGGACCAGAAAGAGTCTGCTCGATCGCCCAATCAACTGCTTCAAACGCAGCATGTCCCGTACGGGCATCGACTTTGCCGTGAGGCACGGCAAGAACTTCGTCGCTGCCTATGGGAACAACCATCAACGAATCAGGCGAGGTTTCGAGGCCGTTCAGTTCCGACAGCTCCTTCACTTCTATCACACGAGAGTCGAAACCAAGGAGCTTGATCGCCTCGCGAAGCACTTCCGGATGCCCAACGACAATCGGACGGCAGCACTGATGAACTTGCGGTTCGGCGCAGGCTCTCACAATAACTTCGGGGCCAATACCAGCAGCATCGCCCATGGTCACAGCCAACAGCGGTTTTTGAGAGGCCATAGCAGGGCAGGGGGGAAAAGTTAAAAAAGCCGCTAGCCGCCAGTTTCCAACGCGGCTACGGCCCGATATTGAATTTACACTTCCTCAGCGAGAGAAACGAAGCCCGTCTCGCCCCCCCAGTTTAGAGACTAGGGTTTGCATGACAACGCCCCCTAACGCGGTCGGAGGCGAAGTAGTAGAATCGAAAGCCGAAAAAATCCCGTAATTCTTAACGTAATCCTTAAATCAGAAACGTAGATACCCGTGACACGAATTTTCCCAAGCCTGGCATTCTTTTCCCTCGCCGTGTTTGTCACCGCGATGGTCATGGGGCTCATGATCGGCGACCTGTACGACCATCCCGACAAAGCCACCTTGAATCTAAGGGGCGTCCATATGCTGACTGGCGCCTCAGCCGCGATTGCCGTGGTTTTTGTCCACAGCATCGCAATTACCTATTTTGTGGGCACGAGCCGCTGGATCAAGGAAGTTAGCGAGACCTATCGACTCGACCCGACACCTTTGGTGCGTTGTACGCTCATCAAACGAAAGACCTTTCCCTGGTGTGTCGTTGGCATGTTGACCGTGGTCGTGGTCGGGGCCCTTGGGGCCGCTTCCGACCCAGGCACCGGGCGGCCCGATACGGCCTCGATGGCAAGCGTCCATTTTATGGGCGTCTACGCCGGGCTGGCCGTGGTTTGCTGGACGTACTTTCGTGTGTGGCTAAATATCGGGCAGAACCAGGTCGTCATCGAGCAAATCATCGAGATGGTCCAGGCGATCCGCCGCGAGCGAGGTTTGGACGAAGAGCCAAACCTCGAAGAAACCCCCGAATTAACGAAGCAGTAAGCCTTTTTTCCTGCTTCGCCCGGGTAACATCCTGACAGACTAAATTCGGCAACTATACTAGTAGAAAAGCGGCCAAGGGGCGGAACAGACCCGACACCGCTTGCTCTAGATTTTCATCCTTCCATTGCAGTTGAAGAGGTTCTACGAATATGCCCAAAGCTATGACGATCGCTGGAATGGTCGTCGCGGCCTTGCTACTACTGCTTTTCGGCGCAGACCTCGCCCTGGGGATCCCGTTTGGCGGGGCCCAAATGATGATGAACCTTGGCGTGATATTCGGCTCAGCCATCCTCGGCTACTTGAGTTTTACGACTTTCCGAGAGCAGAAGTAGCCCGCCTGCTTACGCAGCGACTCGAAGAATCGAGCGTTGCGGTTTCACGGCCCGTTGGTTTGAGAGCTCGGCGAGTGTGTTTCTCACCGTCGAGACAAGCAGCTGGTCGCGGCTTGCAGCCCAAGAGATCTCTCTCAGGAGCTTCTCAAGCCTTTGCAAACCGCCTGCCCCGGTACGCCCCAGTTCAGCAGAACGCACCATCAGCAATTGGGTCTCAGCACTTTCGATAGCCACCAGCCGTTTCACCGTGGGGTGCCTTCCCAGTAGCAGGCTTACTAGACGCCGCTTTTGAGTAAGGCTGACACTAGGTCGAAACTGCCAAAGGCCGCAGGGCAGGGGACGCGGCTTGGCTGGTGAGGAGCGATCTTGTTGGTCGAAGAACACTCCTTCGATTCCTTGCTCAGCAAGAATTGCCGCTCGCGAGCGAAGCAACTGGGGATCGCCGACCACGAGCTGTGCCCTTGTCTCGGCCGCGGCAGACAGGGCAGCAATTTGGGAGCCCAGCTCGGTGCGGAATTGAGAATGGGAAGACAACGGAGAGAGCCGCTGCATGTCGATCCGTAGTGCCACTTCGTTGCTAGCTGAAGCAGAATGTTGCTTCCTCAACAGCCGGGCTCGCTCGGCAGTGCCGACAATCCAAGTGGCTGGCAGTCGGTGCCCCGAGAAAAGATGAACCAGGTGAAGCAGGCGGGCCTTGTCGGCCTCGTCTGGATTGGTGTCGGCTAGGTCGACCACAAAGGCTATCTTTGGCACTCCTGCGGCTGGTTTCATAGCACAATACCCCGTC
This sequence comes from Planctomycetota bacterium, assembly GCA_024278955.1. Lineage (GTDB taxonomy): Bacteria > Planctomycetota > Planctomycetia > Pirellulales > Lacipirellulaceae > Bythopirellula. The sequence continues at coordinate 35,981 of JAJRSE010000080.1, forward strand.
GTTCGAGCAATCCCGTCCTGCTGGTACACGGTTCCCAGCTATTGTTTACTTCGGGTCTTAGCATGGCAAAACTCGACGAAAGCGACGGGAGCAGCAATTAGCGAAACTCCGTAAAATATGCCGAAAAAGCGAAGATTGCCGAAGTCGGCTGTTGTATGGCAATATCACGCTAACCCCGTACTCAATTTTCTGTTAAATTAGTGCGTATCGCACGGATATGTTCTGGTCACCGCACGGGCATTTCAGCGTCAAACCGTGCCCCCCGTCTGGGACTTGCGCTAGAGTAGGTCTTGTAACTGCCGAGCAGAGTCCGCCACCCCAACTTGCCATGACATATTCTAGCGAACGATGGGACTTCCATCCCCACCCTTTTTTGGCCAGTGGCCACGCGCAAACGGTCATTGGAATCAAATGGCGCCAGCCGGTTGTGCCGTACCGAGCTACCCAACATCGGGTTCTGCTAGACGATGGCGATCAACTGGTGCTGCATGAGGACCGACCGGAAAAAACAGAAGACGCTCAGGACTGTGTGCTGATGGCCCATGGGTTGGGCGGTTGCCGCCTGAGCAGCTACATGATCCGGATTGCTGAACGGCTTGTAACCGAGGGATACCGTGTCTTTCGCATGGACATGCGTGGATGCGGGGCAGGGGAGGGCTTGGCAAAGCTGCCGACCCATACGGGCCGCTCGACCGATATGGTTGCGGCTTTGCACTACATCGCAGAGCTTTATCCTGAGGCTTCCACTCACCTTTTAGGTTTCTCCCTAGGGGGAGCGGTTGCACTTAACATGCTTGGCGAAGCAGGGGAGATGCGAATTGGCAACCTCAAGCGTTCGTTCGTCGTTTGCCCCCCGCTGGACTTAGCCGCGGTGGAACTCCATTTCCACACGCTTTCGGGGCGACTCTACGATAAATTTTTTGTGGGGTTATTGTGGAAACAAATCGTGAACCGATGGAAAATGTTTCCTGAAATTGCTCCTAAAGAAATCCCGCGCAAGCCGCGATGTTTGCGCGAGATCGATGAGATGGTGATTGCCCCCACCGGCGGCTATGCGTCGGCGTCAGACTACTACGCCAAAGCTTCGCCTGGGCCCAAGCTGGCTGCCATCCGTCAGCCGGTCACGATTCTTTCTAGCGAAGACGACCCCGTGGTTCCCGCCGGTCCGCTTCTCGAACTCCCGATTAGCTCGTCAGTCGAAGTGATCACAACTGCCCGAGGTGGCCACTTAGGCTTTTTATCGCGACAAAATGGCGATCCCGACCGGCGTTGGCTCGACTGGCGGATTGTTGAGTGGCTGGAAGAGGGGAAACAGGCCGAGTACCGCAAACCGCAAGACGCTACGATACACGCGGTCGAGCGACCTGCTCCGATGTTTTCGCGAGTCCGTCAAGGCGAGACGACTTCTTCGACTGCCGGTTCGTCGACGACCGGGTGACTGTGAGAAATCGCTTCCAGTCGGCAAACGCCGTAAGCGATTGCTAGGCCACACAGGAGTGCGAACGAGAGTTTTCCGCGGTCATGATCGTGAAACTGTAGCTCGGGGAGTAAATCGCTCAGGGCGATGCACAAAAAAGTTCCTGCGGCAAAAGCCAAGGCGTAGGCGAGCGTCGACTCGCCTGGTTGATTCATAATGCCCCCGTAAAAGATAAACGCTCCCAGCGGAATGGCCAACGAAAAAAGCACGTTGACTAAATGCTGCCACGGCTGCGACCAGCCTCCGCGGGCCATCAGCGTCGCGATTGTCATCGAATCAAATGGCTTGTGGAGCAAAATCACGAGAAACGGGCCAAGACCTGCCAGGGGCAAGTTGCCGTGGCCGTGTTCAACGCTCGCTGCGAGCGCAACCCCAGCGATGATGCTGTGCAAGGTGAGCCCCAGTGCGGCACCGCTCCAAGTAAGATCGTGACCATGGCGATGCTCGTGGGCGTCGTCATGATCGTGATTGCAGGTGACTTCGCCGTCTTCAACGTCATGATGGTGGAAGCAGAAGTATCGCTCGATGAAAAACATCGTCAGCAGGCCCGCGAGAACCCAAAGCATGAGGTTGAGTTCGAGCCCTACTTGGTCGGGGTTGCTGAGGCGTGCTTGTTCCAGCGCGTGGGGTAACATGTGCAGCAGACCAATGCCGAGCATGACGCCAGCGACAAAGCTGACGGCCAACTCCATTCCTCGGTGAGTTAGCCGGAACCATCGAGGAATCATTCCGCCGGCGATCGATGCGCCGAGAATCAGGAGGCAATAGTAGGTGAGGAGTACGAGGGAAGGCATTGGAGTGCGGAATGACGAATGCGGAATGTGGAATGACGAACTTGCGGGGCCTTATAGGGTACCTGCTTTGGGCTCTGGCCTCTACTGGCTGGCTTGGATATGCTGGTCGACATGCGAGTATGTCTTCAGCGAGTGAGCCAAGCGAAAGTTGTTGTGGCAGAGGAAACGATCGGTCAGATCGGTGCCGGTCTGTTGGTATTGCTAGGCGTGAGTGCCGATGACGACGAGGACAATCTGGCCTGGATGGTCGGCAAGGTCACGAATCTTCGGATCTTTGAAGACGATGACGGTAAGATGAATCGCTCGCTGATCGACACCGGCGGTGCCATGCTGGTGGTAAGCCAATTCACGCTGTACGGCAATTGCCGGAAGGGACGCCGCCCGAGCTTTGTTTCGGCAGCCCCTCCGGAAATGGCCGAGCCGATGATCGAACGATTCGTCGAACTGGCAAGAGGGCAGGGCGTCGAGGTCGAAACGGGCCGCTTTCGCGCCGATATGCAGGTCACGCTGACGAATGATGGGCCCGTGACGATTTGGATTGATTCGGCGGAGCGGTGACCAAGGGAAACGCCTAGCGCAAAGAGTTAAGCCCCATGATGAGGTGTGTGGAAGGGATTCGTCCCGCGAGCTACTCGCGCAGGTCGTTCCAAATGCGTCTTGCCGTATCGTAGATCGTAGAGTCTTTTCCCGAGAAGATCGGTTCGTTCGGGCCGTTCGCAGGGGACTGCCGAGCCATCTCGGGATGGTCTTCCTGGGCAATCTGCCCAGCCCAATTCTCGCGTTGTAAAACCACTGGCGACAACTGGCCGTAGCGTTCCATCACCATTGGTTCGCTGAGAATCATCAGCACGACGATAACCAGTTTTCCGTAGGTCGAGATGTTGCTCCACCAGTTCGATCCCCAAAGCTTTAACGCCGTACCGAACGATCTTTTCAGCCGGCCCCGTTTCCAATCCACGGCATAGATTTCGTCGAGTGTCAAATGCGACATCACGCCGAGCAGCACGCCACCCGCCTTGAAGTAACGCAGTTGCAAATCGCTCGACCCGCACAAAAGAAACGACACGCCCGTGAAAATCGCAACCGCTGGCAAGCTATGAAACATGCCACGATGCACGGTATATTTGGCCAGCAATCGCGCAACGCCAAATCGCACGAAGAGATATAACCCGCCGGTGGCGAGCACAAGCTGTTCGTGGTTTAGCCCCAGTTGTTCAAATCGATCGAGCAACAGCATCGGCACAATGGCTGCGGCGAAGCCTGTCGATTCGCGAAAAGGGATTCCCGAGTCGCTGTCGATGTCGGGCAACATACCGCCGATGCCGCAAAGCCCGCCAGCAATGAGTGCCGAATCGAGCGGCATACCCAGGGTAAGCCCGACGCCCGTGTAACCAACGCCTAAGATGCTGCTGGTGGTGATATGAGTTTTGAAACCGGCCATGGGAATTCGGATTGCAGAATGCGGATTTCGGAATGAATTGTACAGCGGGCGGACTCTATGGGATTCGAGAAAATGCGACTAGCCAGATGCCGCGATAGCACTGCTTGCAGTTGCCGCTTTCCGCTTTCTGTTTTCCGCTTTTGCCGATACACTTTGGCTCCCGTGATCGGTTGAATCGCGGTCGAGTGCTTGATTTCAAAATTCTCTGTCAGCAGCCTGGATCTATGCAAACTTACGATATGTTGATGGCTTTGGTTCTTGTAGCGGCTACGTTATTTGGTTTTTGGAAAGGCATGGCCTGGCAAATTGCTTCGCTCGCCTCGCTGGTGGTGAGCTATTTTGTGGCCTTTCGATTTTCCGACCAATTGGCGCCGATGATAAGCGACCAAGCGCCGTTTAATAAATTTGTTGCGATGCTGGCGATTTATGTTGGCACTTCGTTCGTCATCTGGACGCTCTTTCGGCTTGTTTCGGGTGCGATCGATCGCGTAAAGCTTGACGGCTTTGATCATCAGATGGGCGCGCTGATTGGGCTCGGAAAAGGCGTGCTGCTGTGTATCGCGATTACCTTCTTCGCGGTAACGATTTTACCGCAGGCGCAAAAAGATACGATTATCGCCTCGCAGGCGGGACATTACATTGTTCAGATCTTAGATAAGTCCCACGCGGTGGTTCCGCCGGAGATTCATGATGTGATTCATCCTTATGTCGAGCGAATTGAAGAGCGGCTCGATCCGAATTACCAACCCCAAAGTGGGAGCGATTTCCAGGCGATGTGGCCTCAGGGAAATGTACCGTCATGGCCAGCCCAGACTTCGCCCACTCAGGCAGCCAACGCCAACAATTGGCAACAGCCACAACCGAGCGAGAATCAGCCGGCGCCTTGGCCCGTGCCATCGCCGCCGACTCGCTCTGGCGATCTGTCAGATCGCGGCTATGGGCAGGCTCAGCCAGGGGGCTACAAATAAGCGAGGCTCCTGGATCAAAGTCGCTATTTCCCAGGTAAAACGGTCGCAAAAACGAACATAACAATGATTATCGGACGTTGCTGGTAGGAGCTTCAGGGGTAGAGTTTGTTGTTGTGGGCCCCCTTCTCTGCGGCCCCGTAGTTGGCCGAAATGGCTCCTGCGATCCGTCAGATTGCGGCAGGTGTTTGCGGGTCGGATGGCTCGTGGAATGGGCCGATGGCTCGGAACTTTTCGTAGCGCTGAGATAGCAAATCGTCGACGGGCAGCTTCGTCAATTCGCGGAGTGTTTTGATGAGATACATTTTGAGGCGGCCGGCCATTTGGTGATGGTCTCGATGGGCTCCTCCGAGCGGCTCTTCGATGACATCGTCGATGGCTCCCATCCTCTTGAGATCCTTTGAAGTGATCTGAAGCGCCCGAGCCGCTTGTTCGGCATAATCGTGACTCTTCCACAAAATGCCGGCACAGCCTTCGGGGCTGATCACCGAATAGTAGGCGTGCTCAAGCAGAGCGACCCGGTCGCCTAGGCCGATGCCCAATGCGCCGCCTGAGCCGCCTTCTCCAATCACGACGCAAATAATGGGGGTTTCCATACGCGACATCGCCAACATGCTTTCAGCGATTACCAGGGCTTGGCCGCGTTCTTCGGCGCCGATGCCTGGGTAGGCGCCTGGGGTGTCGATCATTGCGATAATCGGCAGCCCATATTTGGTCGCTAGTTGCATTTTCCGAAGCGATTTACGATAGCCTTCGGGATGGGCGCACCCAAAATAACATTCGTTGCGTTCTTTGAGCGTTTTTCCTTTTTGGTGTCCTACGACCAAGACTTTATGCTCGCCCAGTTTGGCAAAGCCGGTGCGAAGCGCGCGGTCGTCGCCGAAGAAGCGGTCTCCGTGGAGTTCGACAAACTCGTCGAACACGAGATCAAGGTAATCGGTGAACATCGGACGATCGGGATGTCGAGCGACGCGAACCGTTTCCCAAGCGTCGAGATTATTGTAGATCGACTTCGTTGTTTCGGTCAGCTGGCGGCGCAGGCCACGGATACGATCGCGTTGTTCGGGTGTCTTGCGGTCGTTTGATTCGAGATCTTCGATCTGCTGGCTGATCTCGAAGATGGGCTGCTCGAAAGGTAGTCGGAAATTGGTACTGGCCATGAGAATATTAGGGAAATGACGAATGACGAATTAAGAAATGACGAATTTGTGTTGTTACTCTTCTTCTTTGGAGGCCGCCTTTTTTGCGGCTTCTTGCTCTGGAGTGAGCGGTGGTTTGGGTCTGATATGGAAGCAGCGTCCTCTTTTGAGTTCGCGGTAAAATTCCATCAGCGAGTCGGGTCGGTCGTTGGGGTCTTTGGCCAACATCCGATGGACTAGTTTTGCGAAATCGGGTTGGATGTTTTTTTGCAAAACACTAATGTCATGCGGCCGGGCTTTTAGGTGTTTGTTTAAGAGTTCGGAAGAGCTACTCGCGGTGAACGGAAGTTTGCCAGTCATTAGTTCGTAGACCATGCAACCAAAGCTGTAGATATCGGCTCGCGCGTCGACTTCTTTGCCGCGGATTTGTTCGGGCGACATGTAGCTATAGGTGCCCTGGACAGGCGCTTTGCCGCCGAACATTTTCGAGAGGCCTTTGGGGATTTTTCTTGCGATAGTGAAGTCGATTAGGCGTACTTCGTTTTCTTCGCTCACGAGGAAGTTGTCGGGCTTGATATCGCGGTGAGTCCAGCCTTCTTTGTGCATGTGCTCGATCGACAAAGCAGCTTCACAAAGGATTTCTTCGAGTCGGTAATGGAGTCGCTCGGCACCCTCGTTGATTTGCTGTTTGAGGTTGGGCGTTTTGAAAAGCTCCATCGTGAGGTAGGTGCCGTCCTTGCTGGTGCCAAAGTCGAGTGTTTCGATGATCGAACGATGGACTAGCGATTTGCCGACCGTGTACTCGTGCTTGAGGTCGTTGGATGCCTGTTTGGTAAATTTTTTACCCGGCGGGAGCCACTTCATCGCGTAGGCGACGTTTTTGTCGAGAGGACGAACTGCCCAAATTTCAAAGGTCGCCCCTGCACGGATGAGATGAAACATCCGGTAAGGTCCGACAAATTCTTTTTTCACTGCTGCCATATCTGTGCCAATTCTTCCCGAAGCCTGTTTGAGACAGTAAGGATAAGTTTAGTCGCCTGCCTGCTGTTGGGAAAGAGAGATGGCGTGGGAGGAGCTAGGAATGAGAAACTGGGTAGTCGACCTTGAGGAGGATCAGGCCTTGGGCGGGAGCGGTTTGGCCTGCGATGCGGCGATCGGCGGCAATCAGGGTTTCTGACAGCCAGGATTCCGGCTTTCGGCCGAGGCCTACTGCGACTAGGCTACCGGCGATTGCTCGGACCATATTGTAGAGAAAGCCGTCGCCCTCGATTTCGATCCAGATTTCAGGAGACGGATCGAGATGGTTGTCTTGCTGAGGGCCTCGTGAGACTTCGAGGTCGAAGATTGTCCGGACGCTTGTCTCTCGCTCGGAGCCTGCGGACTCGAAGCTTGCGAAGTCGTGTTTTCCGACCAGAGCTTGGCCAGTGCGGTGCATTGCTTCGATATCCAAGGGTTTCGGCATGTGCCAGACGAACTGGCGATCGAATACCGGTCGCCGATAGTCGTTGTGGATTCGATAGCGGTAGCGTTTGCCCGTGGCCTGATGAGTCGCATGAAAATCGTCGTTGGCCAGTTCGACCGACAAGACGACGACGTCGTCTGGCAACTTAGCGTTGAGGCCGCACCGAATTTTATCGGCAGGTATCGAAGTTTCTGATTTGACACCAACCACTTGCCCTCGCGCATGGACGCCAGAATCGGTGCGACTGGAGGCTCGGACACGCAGTTGCTCGCCGGTGATTTCTTGCCAAGCATGTTCAAAAACCTCCTGAACGGTCCGCTGGTTGGGCTGAGCTTGCCAGCCGCTGAAGTCGGTGCCGTCGTAGGCGATCGTGATTTTGAAGGTAGGCACAGGGCGATTTTGGAATGCGGATTTCGACTTCCGAACTCCTTAGACTGCGGCGGATTTTATGAGGAGTTCGGCGATTTGTACCGCGTTGGTGGCCGCCCCCTTGCGGAGGTTATCGCTGACACACCAGAACGCGAGGCCGTTTTCGCAGGAAAGATCTTCGCGGATTCGACCGATAAAGACGCCATCGTCGTCGGTGCAGGTCGAAGGCATGGGATATTGGCCCTGGTTGAGGTCATCGAAGACGGTGATTCCTGGCGTGGCGGCAAAGAGTTTTTTGGCCTCTTCGACGCTGATTTTCTTTTCTGTTTCGACCAGGATGCTTTCGCTGTGGCAATTTTCGACGGGCACCCGAACACAGGTGGGGCAAACTTTGATATTGTCGTCACCAAAGATTTTTTGAGTTTCGTAGACCATCTTCATTTCTTCGCTGGTGTAGCCGTTTTGTTTGTGGGAACCGATTTGCGGGATCAGGTTGAAAGCGATCCGGTGGTCGAAGGCTTGGTACTGGTAATCTTTCTTTTCGAGAAAAGCTTGGCTACCGTCGAGGAGGTCGGCCTGGCCTTGCACCCCTGCCCCGCTGGTTGCTTGATAGGTGCTGACAATCACACGGCGAATTTTGCCGGCGTCGTGCAGCGGCTTCATTGCGAGAACCATTTGAGTGGTCGAGCAGTTGGGGCTCGAAATGATTCCTTCGTGTTGCAAAGCCGCTTCGGGATTGATCTCGGGAACGACAAGCGGCACCTTGGGGTCCATCCGCCAGTAGCCACTTTCATCAACCACGACGCAGTTGCGTTCAGTTGCCCAGGGGCAGAACTCAGCAGCAACGTCGTCGGGGGTGCTTCCAATGGCGAGGTCGATGTCGTCGAAGACTTCGGGGCACAGGAGTTTGACTTCGTGGTCTTCGCCTTTGAAGGAGAGCGTCGTGCCGGCGGATCGTTTGGAGGCCAGGAACGTGATTTTTTCGTAGGGGAAATCACGCTCTTCTAGCAGTTGACGGATTAAACGACCTACAGCACCAGTGGCGCCAACGATGGCAAACGACTTAAACACGGTAACAAACTCCGGGGAAAAGGACTGGATTGAAAGACGTCGGCTCAGCTGAGATCGTCTACGTACAGACAACCGGTCATTCTAAATGGTTCAGGGGCTGTCTACAACGCGCCGCCCTGCCCTTTCCAGGACAACTGCCAAATCGGTATTGAGCGTGCTAGCCGCAGGCGAAAGCTGTGGAAGTGGGCGAAAAACCGCGGCTTTCGCCTGCGGCTACAACCCAACTCACGACTTTGCCGTTGCTATGGGCTACCTGTAAGCTTGATCGCGATGCGGCTGGCCAAGGGGTCAACCCAGCGGCGGACGGTGGCTGGCTGGAGGAACGAAAAATTTGCAAAGAGCATCGCGAGGCCGAAGGTAATCATGCCCATAAACATCGCAATGCCGACGTGAGTAGCAACAGCCATCCAAAGCATAATTGGCCTCAAGAAACGATTCCAGATGAGGCAGCAGTAAAACAGCTCCCAGAAGATGGTCAGATGAGTTGCCAAGGCAACGAGGACGGGCCATCCAGCGAGCCAAGTGGCGTCGAGAGATTGATATTCGTAGTTGGCAACTGCCCACCAGACGGCAGAGCCGGCCTGCCAGTTTTCGCCCTGCATTTTAGCAAGCGCTGAGAACAGGTAGATAATGCAGAGATGCAGTTGAATCAGCCGAATAGCGACGTTGGCCGAAGTGCTGGGCGCAGCGGGCGACGTGTCACCGCGTCGTAACCGTCGGATGCGGTCAAGCGAATAGCAGGCACCGCATGGGCCGAGCATTAGGTAGAGAGCAAACATGCAATTGATTTTATCGAGTCCAAAAAACGCTCCGGGACTCACACGGTGGGCGTAAGAAACTGCGAGTAAAAACGCGAGCACCGCGGTCGTACGGCTAAATAAGCCTAGCATCAAGCAGAAAAACACGAGCAGAGCAAAGATGTGGACAGACCAGAGCATCCAAGGCTGTTCGATTTTGAAAAAGAGGCTCCAAACCGACCATTGATGGCCCTGAATGTCGCGAATGAAACTAACGGGTAACCAGCCTTCTTGGCCTAAGAACGCTTGCAAGTCGAGCGACCAGACGAGATGAGTGTAGAAGAGCATCGCGCCAGCCAGCACACGAATAAAGCAAAGCGTGGCTGGGTCGGTCGGCGAGAACCAGAAACGGTTCCAGGCTTGGCCCAGCTCAACAACGTAGCCGCGTGTGTCGGAAAAAGCTCCCATTATTGTCCTCCTCCTGGGATGGCGATCGGTAGCTCTTCGGAAGAAGAATTCAAAGCCACAGCGGAGGTTTCGTTGATTTCAGCAAGTACCAAATAAGTCGACGGGGCGTCGAAAGGGGTTTCGTCGAGTACTTGTTGCGGTGAGAGAAGCTTGTGGAGTATCCATTCGACACGCCCTGTTTTTCCCTCGTGGCGACGGATCAGGTGTTTCGCGTAAAGGCGTCCCGACTGTTCGCCCATTTCGCCCGTCTGGGCGGCGAGCATCATATGCCGATGATAAAACAGGCGGGGCCATTGTTGGTCGATATTTGGGAATTCGCCCGAAGCAAGTTCGGCACCACCGGAGTCCCAAACTTGGTAGCGAATAAGATTGCTGCCAGCAGGGTCGGGTGCGAAAAACTGATAGCCGTGGTTCAGGTAAGCGAGGTTGAGGTAGTGGTGAAAGAAGCCTCGCAGCGATCGAGGCACGACCGGCTGTTGCCAGACGCTGCTTTCTCTGGGGGGGACGGGAAGAGGGTTTCCTTGGGAATCATTTTGCGCCATATAGCTTGGCGGCAGGGCCGGGTCAGTCGAGAGATCCCAAGGAGCAACGAAGACTGCGGTAAGATGCAGGACCACCAGGATGCTGACGAGCCATCGCCAAGCCGGGTGCCAAGGCACAGCGGAAGCCGCCCGCTTAGCCAACTTTTTGGGCTTGGCGGGTGGCGAGTCGACCGGGTCCTGGTTTTCGGGCCTTTTTTTTGCCATCGACACTACTCGCGATTCGTAAAAAGCATTTTCTTGTTCACTTGTTCCAATAGCTTAATCGCCTCAAGCCTACAGGAAAAGAAAAACCCTCGCACCGGTCAACACCGATACGAGGGAAATATTTTAGCAGCACCCACTCGATTTTGATGGCTATCTTGCCAACTGAGCGAGCTTCATGCTGTTCTCGGCTTCAAAATCGAACGCAAAGTCGTGCGATTCGCCGCCCGCGATCGTAAGTTGACGCTCTTGAACTAGCTTTTTTCCGTCCTGCTCGAACTCTACGCGAACCGTGTAGCCAGTCCAAATCTCGCCAGCGGCAAGGCGTTGGGTAATGTAGCTACGCGAGGTGCCAGTTTGCTTGGTCTCGGCTCCCGAGAGGAAAACTACAGCATTCTCTGGCACGGTGAGTTTGAGCTCAGTTTTAACAGGAGCTTCGTCCGCCAACTGAGGCGAGCTCTCGCTGCCGAAGTTCACGTCGAGCTTGTCGCCGGCGTGGAGCTTGAGCACCTTGTGTTCGACCACTTTCTTGCCATCCTGTTCAAACTCAACTCGGAGCTTGTAGGCGTAGGTTTTGCCAGCTTCTAGGCCCTTGGAAACATAGTTTCGCAAGCCGCCGGTGCTGCTAGTTTCTCGGTCGTTGACAAAAACCTTAGCACCCTCCGGAAGGGTAACTGCAATCGAAGCACTGCCTGAAGTGGCGGTCGAGCCAACGCAATCCACACAATCGCTTACCACAACAGGGGTCGTGTAGATGACTCCTCCTACGCTGCCGCCATAGCTGCCGTAACTTCCTGCGCTGCCGTAAGAGTAGCTACCTGCGCTGCCATAAGAACCGTAGCAGCCGTAGCTCGATCGTGCGGCGCGACGTGCGGCTCTATTTGCAACCCGATTGGCCCGATTGGCTCGCATTCGCGAGAAAAGCCCTCCGCCATAGCTGCCAGCAGAACCGTAGCTGCCAGCGGAACCGTAGCTGCCACCGTAGCCACCATAGCTTCCTGCCGAGGCGTAACCGCCATAGCTGCCTGAAGAGCCCCAACTGCCGTTGGACCAAGCCATGGCGTCGGAACCAGCCATGGATGCTGCTACTGCTACCAGTGCGAGCTGAAAAAATCTGTTTGTGCCAAGAATTCTCATCAAAATGTCTCCCAAATTGACCGCTAAACCAGACGGAAAAGGTATCCCGCGACTACCGCCAGAATACCAGCATGTCGCCGTAATTCAAGTAATCTACGTAAGATTAACTCATTTTGGCGATTAGGGTGGTTCAGCGGCCCAATGAGGCGGGATTCCCTCCCTCTCGTTTTCTTGGAAAATTGGCGTATGAGTATTGTGGCACGCCACGACCAAGAAGTGCTACTATGCGTACTACTCCGCTCATTTTCACCGACATTCTGCACCGATACCCTGCACTATGCCTACCAATCTCGCTCGAACCGAAAACACTCGCTTACGTCTTCGCGAGGCAATGCCGGTCGCGAAAAATTGGGCGTACTTCGACCATGCTGCCGTAGCGCCGATTTCTGGGCCAGCGGCAGACGTGCTCAGCGACTGGCTAGCTGAGGCTTCGGAACAAGGCGATACCCGATGGCTGGATTGGGCTCGGCAATTGGGCGAAACCCGCATCGCTGCGGCTGAACTCGTAGGCGCAGAAGTCGACGAGATTGCTCTCGTGCCGAACACAACCGCAGGCATCAATTTGGTTGCCGAAGGACTGGATTGGCGCTCGGGCGACAATATCGTTACGCTCGACGATGAATTTCCGGCGAATGTGTATCCTTGGCTCTATCTCGAAAGCCAGGGCGTAGAGACGCGTCGCGTGCCGACGACCGAGGGGCGCGTCGATCTGGCACAATTGGCTGAGCATTGCGATGAGCGTACCCGAGTTGTTAGCGTTAGCTGGGTTGGCTATGGAACCGGTTGTCGGCGAGATTTGGCGGCCATTGCCGAGATCGCGCATCGCAATCACGCCTTATTTCTCGTCGATGCGATCCAGGGGTTGGGCGTGTTTCCGCTAGATGTGGCAAGTAGCGGGATCGATTGCTTGGCGGCCGATGGACACAAGTGGCTTTTGGGTCCCGAAGGAGCAGGCATTGCCTACCTGAGCCACGATTGTTTATCGAAACTCAAGCCGATCGGCGTCGGCTGGCAAAGCGTGGTCCATTCTCAGGACTTCAGCCGCATTGAACTTGACTTGAAACCGACGGCTGCCCGCTACGAAGGCGGTTCGCACAACATGGCCGGTTTCTTGGCGTTGGGGGCGAGCCTTCGGTTGTTACTTTCGCTGGGTATCGAAAACGTAGCGGAGGCAATTCTTGAATTTACCGACCTGGCATGTGAGCGTCTCCAGACGCTGGGCGCAGTGATTTGCTCGCCCCGCTTGGGAGCCGAGCGGTCGGGCATTGTCTCGTTTGAATTGCCGGGGCACGATCCAACGCAGGTCCGCCGGCACTGCCTTGAGCAGGGGGTTGCGCTGAATTGCCGTGCAGGTCGCCTGCGAATCAGTGCGCATGCCTATAATAACGAAGAAGACTTAGAGAAACTTGAAGAAGCGCTGAAGAGTTTTCGGGGAACGAAAGCATGATGTCGAGCTGCTAACCGCCCTGCCCTGTCCTTACCGAATCTGTCTTAAACGAAAGAATGAGCTATGTCGCGACGTGCTGTATACACAGGTTCGTTCGATCCGATCACGCTGGGGCATCTCAACGTGATTGAACGCAGTAGCAAGCTGGTCGATACTCTGATTGTGGGAGTGGGCATGAACATCGACAAGCAATCGATGTTTACGGCGAAAGAGCGTGCCGAGCTGATCCGGCGCACCACTCGGCATCTCGACAACGTCGAGGTGAAGATTTTCAACGGTTTGGCCGTGCGATTCGTGCGAGACTGTGACTCCCGCGTGATTATCCGCGGCGTGCGTTCTCTGACCGACATGGAAACGGAATTCACGATGACGCTGGCCAACCGAAAGCTCGACGCGGGAATCGAGACGGTCTTTCTGATGGCTGACGATGAGTTTTCGCACGTCTCTAGTTCGTTGATTAAACAAATCACCCCGCTAGCCGAGGATGAAGAACTGGCCCGCTTTGTGCCGGAAGAAATCGTGCCGGACCTACGTAAGAAAATTGCTACCCGGTAGAGGTTCGAGAAGAAATCGCTAAATACTCAAACACATGGAAAGAGGTGGTGGATTGTCTTTCAAATCACCGGCTTAACCGGAAATGCAAGGATCATTCGTTTCGAGTAGAATGAACGACCTACTGCTGGCAACATCCCGCTTCCGGTGCCAGTCGAACGGCTCGTAGGGCAAACTTTATATTGGAGAATTTCATGTCTTCCGCAAAAGCAGCCATGACCGACATCATCGGACGACAACCCGATGACAGCAGCTACGACGAAATCCTACGTGAACTTGCATTTGCCCGCATGGTGCAGCGTGGAATGCAGGATTCGGATGCTGATCGAACGATATCAGACGATGAAATGAAAAGAAAGATCGACTCGTGGCAAAAATAACTTGGACACTTGAAGCCGTTCGCTGGCTTGAGGAGATCCACGATTTCATTGCTTTGGACAATCTAACCGCTGCACACAAGGTCGTCACCGGCATCTACAATAAGATTCAACTTCTTCGTGATCATCCACGCTTGGGGCAACGATACGAACCAGTCACCGAAAATGAAGGCCCTACTCAACAGTGGATAGGATGGAAAACGGAACTGTTTTCAACCGATTGAAGAGAAACATCGCTATCGAGCGGCGCGGAGGATGAGCACTGCGATCGAAAGCAGGCCGATGGCTGCGAGGACGGTTTTTATTTGTTCAAAGGTACCATCGTGAGAGGCCAGTTGCCGGAGGGCCGCTTCGGTCGATGCCTGGGTAGGTTCGGACGACGACGTCCCTTCGGGCCACTTTGCGTCAGTCTCTTCGGGCCACATCGCAGCTAAATCTTCCGAAGTTTTCGGGGCTTGCCAAAGGTCGTGGTCTGAGCTGGCGGCCGGCGGTTCGATGTCGGCGGGTTGCGGCTTCTGAGCCAGTGGCTCCGCGCTTTCACTGGGAACGCATATCCCGTTTTTGCAAAATTTCTGCTCGTAGCTGTTCGACGGATCGCTGTTTGCAGCGAGCAAGTTTTCTGCACGTTGGCCGATATCGGGCGCCAAGCTTGCCAAAAAACTATCCACGCGGCCGCCAAAGCTTCCGAGCGTAGTCCCCTGCCCTGCCCCGAAAAGTACGCCTGCGAGTTCGCCATCGCGGTTAAAGATGGGGCCGCCTGAATCGCCTTGCCGAGCTTCGACATCCAGCTCGACCATGTGCTGAGGGAAATCTTGGCGCGGAGCATAATACTGTGTGCAACGACCGGTTGCCGAGCGGTACATTCCTTGCCCGTAGCCGCAGATGGTTAGCTGTTCGCCAGGTTTGGGGGCGACGGGTGCTATTTTTACGGGCTCGACAGGTGGTCGCCAAATCACGAGCGCTGCGAGATCCCAATCGGGGTCGACTTTTAGTGCGCGGGCTTTCGAGGTGAAACCTCCGGGGAAAACCACTTCGACCATTCCCTTGGCATCGCGAACCACATGCCAGTTGGTAATCACTAGGGCAAACTGATCGCGGAGGTCGATTAACGTGCCGCTGCCGTAAGAGGTGGCTCCTTCTTCGGGAACAATCACACGCACAACAGCCGGGTGCGGTTGGTCGGTGCGCAGATGTTGCCCCGGGGAAGCGGTTTGGAGGGGTCCCTGCGGCTGGGTGGACGACGGCAACGAAAACTCATTCTGCCAAATGCGAGAAAGTTGTTGCGATCGAGAAAAATCGGTCGATGCTCCTTCACCTCTGTGCGCGGAAGCGCAGATGGCCATTGCGGCCAGTAGGCAGCTCAGTGTTTTTCTGAGAATTTTTGGAATGTATGGTGGGAGCATCAGGCTATAAACGGCGGAACGGGGTGACAGGAAGTCGAGCCTTTCGGAGTTGCTCACTTTCAAGAATCATGTCCAGCAATCGCGAGCGTAGATCGCTGGCACTCTCTTTTTTGGATTCACTCTCAACTCGATTGGGCATCTTAGTACGTTTGGCACGGGACGACAAAAAATTGGTCTGGTCCCCAACACTTGCATTCATAAGCTATGGTCTCCCTCAGGCGGCGATAGGTCGACCGCCGCGTAGCTCTCCGTCGCGATGCGGAAAGTCTTGTCCGTTGTTGTAAAGTGCTTTGAGTCGTCGTAGTTCGGCACGAAATGCGTTTTCAGCCAGTTGAGTTAGCGTGAGCCTGGCCGGATAGCCAGCCAAGTGGACCGCAGCATCGCGGGCTTCGTCTAATACGGCGCTTGGCAAGTAAATCGTGGCACGAACTTTTGCTTGAGGTTCTTGCTGCATAGTCCTAACTCCTTGGGTCATGCGAGGAAGAAATCGACGCGATGCAATCCAGCGCAGCGCGTTTCTAAGAGTATTGATCGGACGTTGTCACACATTAGTTCAAACGTATGACGTTTCGCCTCAGAGGTTCGCTAGCCGGCAGGACCGGCCTTGAGAGGAGAAGCGTTTGAGGTGGTAGAGTTTGCCACAGAAAGTAACGCTTGACACAGAAACTGAGGAGCAAAATTTAGCTATTCTTCTTTCGCCTCAAGAATTGCATCCAAGAGGCCTTCGGTTGTGTACTGCGAAGCCACTACGTCAGGAGGATAGCCTGCGTCGGTCAGTACGCCAGCGGTAAGCGGGCTAATGGCTGCCAGGCGAGTTTTGAGAAGGTCGCTGCCAAAGAGCTGGATCAGCGAACGAGCGATCGCCGAGCTTGTGACCGTGATCCAATCGAGCTTCCCTTCGGCAAGCGTCTTAGCAACTTTGGGGTCTGGCTTCGTCACGTCTTCGCTTTGATAAACAACAAGCTGGCTAACTTCAGCTTGGGCTTCACGAAGCGTTTCTGCGAGCACTTCGCGACCACGGCTGGCCCGAAGCAGCAGAACACGCTTGCCGGCTGCCACGGGAACCAATTGCTCGGCAAGGGCTTCGGCACGGTATTCCGTGGGTTGTAGGTCGGCGTGCAGGCGATAGTCGCACAGTGCGTCGGTTGTGGCGGGGCCGATTGCCGCGATCTGGCAGTTGCCAAGTTGTCGTAAATCGTGGCCAGTTGCCAAAATGCGATCAAGGAAGAATCGCACTCCGTTGGCGCTCGAAAAAACAAGCCAGTCGTAGGTCGCTAGCTGCTCGATCGCGGCATCAACGCGATTCCAATCTGCGGGAGCAGAAATTTCGATCGCAGGCTGGACGAGGGGCGTGGCTCCCAGGGCGGCAAGTCGACTGATCATCGCAGCGGCTTGGTGCGCTGGTCGGGTAACCAAAACCGATTGGCCGAATAATGGCCGCGACGAAAACCAAGCCGCTTTCGTTTCGGCGGCCACGACTTCGCCAACAATAATGATCGCAGGCGGGCGGATTTTTCCAAGGGCAAGAACTTCGGGTAGCTTTTCTAAGGTTGTTTTTACAAGTTGTTGTTCGGGTAAAGTACCTCGCCGAATAATCGCGACCTGAGTCTCGGCGGGCTTTCCATGAAGAATCAATTCTGCAGACCAACGCGGTGCGGTTGTGACTCCCATGTAAAACACCAGCGTGCCGGGGAAGCTCGCCAGATTGGCTAAATCGAGGGCCGATCCTTCTTTGTCGCGGCACTCTTGCCCCGTGACAAAAGCGACGCAAGAAGCGGCTGCGCGGTGGGTAAGCGGGATGCCGGCGTAGCTGCTTGCCGCGAGTGCCGAAGTCACGCCGGGGACGACTTCGTAGCTGAGGTGGGCCGCCTCTAAGACGGCGATCTCTTCGCTCGTCCGCCCGAAAATGGCAGGATCGCCTCCTTTGAGCCGGACGACATTTTTTCCAGATTTCGCAGCGGCTACGACTTGCTCGTTGATTTCGGTTTGCGTGAGGAGTCGTCCCTGGCCATGCCGGCCGAGACAAATAAGCTCGGCGCGATCGCGGACGTGGCTCAGCACAAGCGGATTGACCAAATAGTCGTAAAATACCGTGTCGGCCAAGGCGAGAACTTCGCAGCCGCGCAGCGTAATTAGCCCCGGGTCGCCGGGCCCTGCCCCTACCAAATACACCTTGCCAGGCTGTCTAGTCATGTGGTTTTCTACTCATCGCCGATTTACTGCCTACTCGTTGTCGCGTACACACGAACTGTTAGAATAGCGTGAAGAGGCGGATGTGCGTAGCGCCATGGTGCAGTCGAATTGTGGGGAGGCATCGCGAGCGGACCTCCTGACCTCAGGTATCCCATTGTTTCTGGAACAGAGAATTACGTCGAATGGAATTTAGTCGACGAGCCAACGAAGTCTCGCCCACGCACGCATTTGCCCCTCTAACCACGGCAACGCGCCAGCGTCTGCAAAAGGTTTTTGAGCACGGGCAGCGGTGCGCGGACAAAAAAGACCACGACTACGCCAATCAGCTCTTTTCGCAATGCGTGGCTGAGGATCCGGGCAATCTCATCTACCTACAGCATTTTTTCGCCAATTTGCAGAAGAAACATAGCGACGGCAAGAAAGTCTCGAAGCTTGCCGCCCTAAAGATAAAGAGTCACCGTTCGGCGGTAGCCAAGTCGGCAAAGAAGGGCAAATGGGAAGCGGCTCTCAAATCGGGCTGCACTGCCTTGGCGCTTAGCCCCTGGGACCCGCCCACATTGATCGCAATGGCCAGCGCATGCGAAGAGTTACAGATCCACGAATGCCGGTTGTTTTATCTGCGATGGGGCATGGACGCAGATGCCAAGCATCTCGAATTGAATCGGCAGGCGGCTCTTACGCTTGAGCAGATGGGCCAGTTCGATCAGGCAATCGCTTGCTGGCAGCGTGTGCAGCAGGCTAGGCCCGAGGACGAAGAATCTCGAAGAGCCATTTCGCGTCTCTCGGTCGAAAAAACGATTCACGAGGGCGGTTACGACCCGGCCCTTCTCTCAAACGATCCCAAGGGATCGAAAGGAGAGATTCCTTCGGTTTCGAGTCTCTCCAGAGGTTCGGACGAAAAAACCGCGTCTGAGACAGCCGACGAGGACCTTTCGCCAGAAGAGCGCGTGATTGCCTCGATTCGCAGCGACCCGACAAATTTGGAAAACTACTTGCAGTTGTCTGACATCTGTGTTCGCGAGAATCGCTATATCGACGCGGAAGATGTCTTGGGGCGTGGGTTGAGTGTCTCGGGAGTTGGCGACTTCCGTTTCATCGAACGACTCGAAGATGTGCAGCTCCGGCGGGCTCTGAATCAGGTCGCCGTGGCAGAACAGCGTCATGAACAGACGCAAACCGAAGATTCCGAAAATCTGGTTGTCCAACTGAGAAACCAGGCAAATCAGGTGGAATTGGAGATCTATTCGGCCCGATCGGGCCGCGAACCCAGCAATCCGAGGCTACAGTACGAGCTGGGATTACGGCTAAAACGGGCGGGAAAGACAAAAGACGCAATCCCCGCTTTTCAGGCGGCAAAGTCCGATCCGAAGCGAAAAGGCCTTGTTTTGCTAGAATTGGGCGAGTGTTTTCAGAGAATCGAGCAGTACAAGCTGGCCCTATCGCATTACGAGCAGACCCTGGAAGCCTGTGCCGAGCCCGAGTCGGACACCCGCCGACTGGCCCTTTACCGAGCCGGGGTGCTTGCGACCGGATTGAAGGAGTTTGATCGGGCGGAGCGGCATTTAAGCGAATTGGCAAGCCTCGACTATAGCTACCGAGATGTGGCTAAACGCCTGGACAAAATCGCTCGATTACGCGATAGTGGGTGATTCCAGTTTGCGCGGCCTTCTAAAACCCGCCAAGCTGACCACCCAATCACCTATTAAAATTTCCCTCCGTATTTGCCCCCTGGGACCAAAACAGACATGCCCACATCAGCTAGTTCCAAAAAGCGACTCCGTCAAAACGTAACTCGTAAGACCCGAAATAAGTCGATCAAGTCGAACCTACGGAATCAAGTTCGTAAGGTCCTTGAAACTGCCAAGGCCGGAGACGCAGAAGCAACCGAAACCGAGTTTCGATCCGCAGTCAAAAAACTCGACCAAGCCGCTGCGAAGAGCGTGATTCACGCCAACAAGGCCGCCCGTACCAAATCTCGTTTGGTCAAGGCGATCAAAGCCGCCAAGAGCTAATGCTTTACGCAATACGCATTCTCTAAGCGTGCTGCTTACTCTTAAAAGCCCAGGGATTACAATCCCTGGGCTAGTTTTAATTCTACGGCATCTCTACCAGACGATTTTCTTTGCATCGAAAACGGGGCCTTCAACGCACGCCGAAGCTGCTTCCTCGGCTTCCAGAGTACCTGTCATGGCGCAATCGCCCTGAGAGTTCAAAACGAACAAACTATTGGTGTTGGCTACGCGACGCTCATTCCGCACACCTGGCGCAGAGCGGGTCGACCTCTTCGTTCGTGAAAGCCACGGAAAACGTTCCGCTGCCACAGCGAGTGCAGCAGATCGACTCCAACTGCTTCAAGAGTGGATTCCAGTAGACCGTGTGTTTTCGTCGGGCGCGTTTGCGCTCGACCGACAAGTCGATCGCCAGTGCTGGGATTTCCATGCGAGTGAGCACGACCGGCTCCAATGTCAGGTCCATTGCGTAACGCTCGTCCAGCTCGGTTGCCTTGCGCCGCATCTCCAATTTCACGGCTCTTTCTCTGGCCTCTTGTTGCTCGGGGTCGGGCTTCGTTTGGCTTCGAGACTTCTTCTGATGGTTTTCGCGGAGTAGGGCATTGTAGTATTCTCGTAGCCGCCTTCGGTCGCGCCCGAGTCGTCCATCCATACGAGCAAGGAATTTGCCAGCCAACTCTTGAACCTGACGTTGGGCTTGAAGCACTGCTCGCTTGTAAGTGGTCGGTGGCTGTCGGCAGGCAGTTGGGTGCGGCTCTAACTCCCAAAGGTCAAGTGGGTTTGGCATCTGGACCTCGGTTCCAGAGGATGCGTTCACGGTGATTGGGAATCGCGTCTCCCAGCGGTCCTCCGAGACGAACAACGCATGAAACCACCAAGTGTGGTATTCGACTCGCACCGGCCTTGTTTCCTGCAACCGCACTCTGGCATTCAGCCACGAGAACTCGCGACTCACCAATTCTTCAAAATCGCCACGTTTGAGATACATCTCCGGGATGCAAAATGTTCCTACCCGCGGTTCAAGTTCCAGCAGTTGGGAAGCGGTGTCGAGAAAATCGGTGGCAAGGCTAAGGCACCAGCCTTTGCTGCCAGGTTGCGTACTGAGCTGGACGGTCTCGCTATCGGCATCGAACAAGTCGGCTATTTCCGTAGGCACAATCGCGGTGCCTTCTCTTGCAGCGTCATCGTTGTGATCTGTCCACTCCACCAGCCCGCCGCGACGCTCCAAAAGCTTGGTGGCGAAATCGCAAACGTCCTGTTCAATGCTGCCCTGTTCAATGAGGTTCGTCATTCGTAATCATCTCCAAACAGTGCTTCATCGAGTTCCTTGGTTTGGACGTACTTTTCTTGTGCTTCCAAGAGCGTCTGTCCGAATTTGTCGAACGAGTGTTCCAACTGCTGGTCGTCGTGAGATTGCATCCAGAGGTTTAGCACTAACGATTCAAACTCCTCGCCGCCATCCAGGTTTCCAAGAATCGACCCAACTTCGCCGACGACCAACTCGAACATGCGAATTTTCTCAGTCAGCAAATCCAAGAGCCTCGCTTCCAGGGAGCCGACGGCGCAGAGATTAAAAATAAACACGTCTCGGGTTTGGCCAATCCGGTGGATTCGCCCGATACGCTGCTCAATCTTCATCGGGTTCCAAGGTAAATCGAAATTGACCAAGGTATTGGCAAACTGCAAGTTTTGCCCTTCCCCACCCGACTCGCTGCAGAGCATCACAGGCACCTCGTTGCGAAACGCCTCGACGGCTGCGCCTTTCTGCTGTTGCGACTGTGCGCCAGAAAAAGTGGTGTAGGCGACGCCTTCTTCGTCGAGCAGATGTTGCAATTGCTCAAGGGTGCGCCGAAAACAGGCGAAGATTAGCACTTTTTCATGTCCATTTTGGCTAAGCAACTCCAGCAGCTTTTCTTCTTTTGCCGACCGTTTGATGCGGCGGGCAAGCTCAATGATCGGACGTGTGCGCTCGTCCTCGCCAGCCACATTTTCCAGGGACTGAGCCAGCGAGCGAGGATGACTTCCCGAGGCCAAGAGCAATGCGCTCAATTGTCTTCGCGTCAACGGCGGAAAATTTCCATCATCTCCCTTGCCATTTTCATTGATGGGGTCTTCTTCGACGGTATTACCAAGGCTGTCAGTAGGGGCGACCAGCGGAATTTTTCGTTTCCGCAGATATTCGTTCAACTGCCGGTAGAGCTCTTGCTCGTCATCGTGCGGCTGGGCCATCAATGTTTGCGCGTAACGCGGCGGCAAATCCATTTGGACAAGACTCCGCGTATTGCGGATCATCACTTCGCCTAACAGCGACCGCAGTCGCTCGCGATTCAGTGGGTCGCGTGGACTGCCGCGACGGATATATTTTTTCTTGAAGTCGGTTTCCGTCTTTAAGTGGCCCGGCTCAAGCAGCGTTAGCAGATTGTAAAGCTCCATCAAGTTGTTTTGAACCGGCGTCGCCGACAGCAAGAAGAGATGTCGGCGTTTTAACCGATTGACCAGCTTCCAGTTGAGCGTCTTGCGATTCTTGCAATGGTGTGCCTCATCGACGATTACCAAATCCCAGTCAGCCGCCGTGACCGCATCGGCACGCCGCTTGCTCTTGGCGAAAGGTAGCGACGTCAGTACGAGGTCGGTGTTGGCCCAATATTCCGATTTATCGGAGGCTGCCGTTCTTGGCGGGATGGAGAACTCCAGCGAAAATTTTGAATGCAACTCCTCGTGCCATTGGGAAACTAACGAAGTCGGGACCAGAATGAGCACTCGTTTGACCAAGCCTCGCAGGAGATACTCTCGGAGAAGCAAGCAAGCTTCGATCGTCTTGCCCAGCCCCACTTCGTCGGCAAGCAGCACACGGCCTCGGAAATGCCGCAGCACCTTGCGAACGGTCTCGATCTGGTGTGGAAGCTGCTCGACTCCGGTAAGCCCTTCCAAGCAAAGCAGTTGATCGAAACCTCGCAAGAGACCGAGTCGCGTATGCTCCAGATGCAAAAGCAGCGACTCCACATCGTCGGTAGTGGGGCCACTCAATACGCCACTCAAGCCAGAGGAGGGCGACCGAAGCGTGATGGGAATCCCTCCAGAGGTCTTCCACACGACCTTGGGTAGGGAGCCATTTGCCGTTGATTCTGTCGCTGCCGGTTCTTTCTGAACCATCGACAGGGTAGATTGGGAATCGATTCCGTTCATCAACTGGCAAGCTCCATTCAATCCTTAGCATTTGTAGCAGGCAGACGTCTCCGCTGCGACCGCCCTGTCAGTGTCCCCTTGTCAGATCATCTCTTCGTCAGACAATTGTCTCCGAGGACTCAAGTTGCGTCAACCATCTGTGCGAAAGGCAGGCACAACTGGACCTCTTCAACAAGCCAGTGGATTATGTTCAAGGCGGAATTGAGCCTTTAATTATACGGCATCTCTACCAGACGATTTTCTTTGCATCGAAAACGGGGCCTTCAACGCAGGTGCGTTTGTAGTCCCACTCGCCCCCGGGTTGTTCGACCCGCACGACGCAGCTGAAGCAAATGCCGATGCCACAGGCCATCGGCGTCTCGAGCGAAACTTCGCACGCCACCGACCGACGCGATGCGATCTTGGCGACTGCTTTCATCATCGGCTCCGGACCACAGCAGGCGATCCGGCATTCCGCAGGCGGATGCTGGTCGAGAGCTTCTTCGAGCAAATCGGTCACTAGGCCATGATGTCCCACGCTGCCGTCATCGCTGCTGAGGCGGAGATCGATGCCACACTGGCGAAAGTCTTCAGCCCCGGCTAGCAGGTCTTTTGATCGTACCCCGTAGCACAGCGTGACACTCTGGGCAGGAGAGACTTTGCGGGCTGATTGGCCATATTGACGACCGCCAAGAAACTGGCGTCCAAGAGCCAAAAACGGCGTTTGTCCGATTCCGCCGGCAACCATAATCAGATGTGGGACAGGTTTTTCTGAAAAGCCATTGCCCAGCGGGCCCCAGACTTCAAGAGCATCGCCGGGCTTGCTCTGCTGTAGCCGACCGGTCATTTTTCCGACGACTAAGTAGACGAAGTCAATCGCCACAGGCGAGCCTGAGCCATCGACCACCGTATCGTACAAAGCAAAAGGGCGTCCTAGGAGCGGGTCGTCGCAGCCTGCGATTCGCATCATGAGGAACTGGCCAGGAACAATCTGCCGGGCCAGTTCAGGGCATTCAAAGCGTAAGCGGTAGGTATCTTGGGCTAGGCGTTCGTTCTCGACGACGACGACCTGATATTGGTTGGCCTGTTCAGCATAGTGAGCGGCTGCCAGTGGATTGTACCCCGCCTCGCATTTGGAACCTGTCTCGCATCCTGCAGAGTTCAACGTCGCCCTCCTCCATGCTTTTGTTTTGTGGTACCACGCTTCGCGGTGCCAATTTTTGTTCCGCCATATTTTGATTTCCCCCCCTGCCCTGCCCTGCGGCCTTGCTTGGAACCTGCGCTGGCTTTGCCGCCCGCGGCTCGACGTTTTCGTTCGAGTCCCTGTAGGGCCGTTTGTCGTGAGGTTGGTTTTTCGGCCGCGCGTTCCTTGCGAGCCTTTTGGCGTTCGGGATTGCTCTGAATGTAGGCACGAAGCTTGCGGATTTCGTCTGGCGTAAGCTGCCGGACCGCCCCACGTGGCATCTCTCCTAGGCGAATCGGGCCGACGGCAATGCGTGTGAGCCGTTGCACTTTATGCCCGACCTTGGCCAACATACGGCGGACTTCGCGGTTACGGCCTTCGTCGAGCACCATTTCAAGGATCGTACCGTTCTTACGGCGTGACTTGATTTTTACGTTGACCGCTCGTGCGTAGCCTTCGGCCAAGTGCATTCCTTTTCGGACCTGAGCCAACACGCTCGCGTCGGGGAATCCCATGACCTGTACTTCGTAAGTCTTTTCGACACCGTGTTTGGGATGGGTTAGCTCATTGGCCAACTCGCCATCGTTGGTAACGAGAATCAGCCCTTCGCTTTCCAGGTCAAGCCGACCGACGTTAAACACGCGCCCCGTCTCGGGAGGCAACAGGTCGGTCACTCGCGTACGCCCCGACGGGTCGTTGGAGGTACAGACAACGCCAGCCGGTTTGTGAACGGCAAAGTAAATGCGTTTCGGGTTGAGCAGAGCTTCGCCATCGACTCGAATTTCCTGCGTATCTCGATCGACCCGCGTACCGAGTTCCAGCACCGTTTGGCCATCGACTTCGACGCGTCCCTCCAGGATCAACTGCTCCGACTCACGTCGGCTAGCAACCCCGGCCGCGGCGAGAACCTTTTGCAGCCGCTCGCCAGCGTTTGCTGGGGCTTGGCGCGCAGGTGCCGGCGAGCGTCGCCGAGGCGTCTTCGGCGACGTGGAAGATTGACTACGAGAATTACGAACTGGCTTGGGCATGAGATTGCTGCCGTCAAGAATGCGAGGATGCAGACCCGCCCGGGGCAAGTCTGCCGAATCTCTCTATCATAGACTGCCGCTCGGGCAAAACCCAGGGGGCAGCGGCCCGACTCTACGCAATCAGTACAACGGAGCAGTTTGCATTGGGATGACCGGAGGTAAAACCGGGGCTGCGGGAGTTCGCCAGGGGGCGATAGGGCTGTTTTGCCGGGATCGAGTGATTTCGTTAGGCGGCTTTTGAAAGCCACGCGGCCGTCCGCCAACGATTTCTGGCCCCATGTCGTTAGGCGGATAGGGGTCGAATTGAGTCGCGTTGTTGCGCTGGAAATTGGCCGGCCCTGGGTGGAGCAGCCGCGGTTTGCGCACCGCCGAAGAACATGCGGCCAGCGGCAAGGTGAGCAGCAGAAGGGCAAGGAGCGATCGGGTAGACATCTTCCGGCTCATTTTTTAGCGTGTCGAGGTGGAGAAAGCAACGCTTCAGGCCGACCGATTGTAGAAAGCTTGCTAAGTTGCGAACAGACAGGCTGAGGCCAGATTCCACGACTGCTACCGTTGCCAGCAGTACGGTTTCGGGAAATTTTTGGGTACCACCGACAGTCGGCCGGAAATAGCGTCGCCACCGAGTAATCCTAATTCGGCCGATTGTCGGTGTCGCTTGCGACAGGAGGGCATCAGAATATCCACTCCAGCGGCACTACGGACGGCGAGGCATGCCGTCATTGTGGTCAGGTTATGGGGCCGCCGCAACCTCCTGTGCTACGCACACGGACAATCGGCCGAACAAGTCTTATCTGCTGGCCACGTTAATCGCGGCCGACTGTCCGTGCTACCCGCTCTGCTGCATGCCTTTGTTATGCGGCCAATACACTCCCGTTCACCGCAAAGTCAACGCGACAACATCTAGGATGATGTGACATAGAACAAGTGGCCATAACCTCCTGTACTTCACGTATAGGTATGCGAACATTAGCCCGATAGGCAGTATGAACAAAACTGCCTCCGGCCCTTGATAAATATGATAGGAGAATCTGATCAAGGTGCTCGAAATGATCATTACCCATATGCTTTGCCGTACAAGGTATCTAGCCACATAACCGACGACGAATGTCTCCTCATAGATGCCGTTGACCACCGAAAACAACAGCACGGCCCCAAAGTCTAATTGACTTGTGTCAAGAGGAGGAAACTCAATCCAAGTTCCCAATCCGGCGCCAACTACGGTGGAGTAAAGTAAGATACCAAGGGTCAGCAATACGCCAGCTCCAGTGAGTTTCCAGGAGACCTGTGGATGAAAGTCACTCAGTCTCCATTGGCGCGCTCTGAGAAATGTGGCAATGATCAGAAATGCGAACAGTTCATATGTGACCAACCAGGATAGATCAGCATTCGTGATGACATCGTTGCCCAATCCCCTACTCCAGCCAATGACCGCGTTATAAGCAAACAGGCCAAACGCGACGAGAATCACTATCGCAAACTCCGCTGCGATCGGCATCCTCCTGAATATGTTGGAAATCAATGTCCATACGGAATAGAGGCCAGGAGGTCCGACAGGGGTCGGATTCCTGAAGGTCTTCTTGCAGTGGGGTTCGACTTTCACCTCGTCATCCATCTGATTCGACTCGCAAAGGATTGGGGAAACTAAATGAGCCGCATAACGTTTAGCGTTTTATCTATCCGCCGGGTGCCACTGCTGGCTTGTCCAGCAGTGCGACCCTGAAACGGTTTTCTATCGCAATATCGGCCCGATTGCCAATTGCATTTTCCAGCTTATCAGTAGCTCGTTACGTCGGCATTGCCTGCGAACCACTCGGGCGGTATCTCAGAGAGTTTGGGCAACAACGGATCCACTTTTTGGCCATCCGAAGCGTACCAACGGACACTCGACCACTGGTAGTCGGTAGCTCGTTCCACCAATCCACGACGGACAGGATAAACGAGCAAGTGGACGTGTTCCGGCATAAAAACGAACGCAGTGAGTCGCCAACCGTGGTTCTCTGTCGCTCGATCAATGGCGATGTTGAGTTATTGTCGTCTCCACTCGTTATCGAGGATCGGCCAGCAATGGTAGCACGAAAAGGTAAGCTCGTGAATTTCGCCACGTTCGTCGAGGTGTTTGACAAGTTTGCGATGAGGCTTGGGAAGTGGCATACTCGGATTGTAACCAATGGCTGAATCAGGTGACAAACTTTGCTGGCAATTCGCACTGCTGGGCAAGCCAGCAGTGGCACCCGTTACCGGCAATCGTGGTTCGCCAACTCACTTTGAATTTACCTCAGAAAGATACCCATCCAACAGCGTAACAATTCCTTCCGCTCGACACTTAACCGCCCCCGCGGCAGCCGGCAGTAGACAGGTTTCGCCTGCCGAAAACAGCACGCCTGCGATCTCGACCGACCCTTCTAGCAGCACAAAAAGATGAAACCGATTATCGCCGCCTAGAGTTCGTTTGTTCTTGAAAGTACAGCGATCGAGCACAAACTTGTTGCAGTCGACAAGTCGTTGGCGACCTTCGACACCGGTATCGGTAGGTTGCTGTGGGGCGACTGGGCCACGCGAAAAATTGATCGTGGCCAGCGATTGCTCGATGTGTAACTGCCGAGGGTTGCCTTGGGCGTCGACGCGATTCCAGTCAAAAAGCCGGAAGGTCGTATCGCTGGCTTGCTGGATCTCGGCGATCACGAGCCCCGCACCAAGAGCGTGGACCGTGCCCGCTTCGATGAAAACGCAATCGCCAATCTGCGGCTCGAATTCGTGAAGACATTGCTCGCAGTTGCCCTCGGCGAGGGCCGCTTGCAAGTCGTCGCGAGTCACGCCCGGCTTGAGCCCGGCGTAAAGCTTGCTGCCTGGGTCGGCCGCCAAGACGACCCAAGCTTCGGTCTTGCCCAAATCGGGCGGGTCAAGTTGTGCCCCTTGTTCGTCGTTGGGATGGACTTGGACTGACAGAGTTCGATTGCAATCGAGAAACTTCAGCAGCAGCGGAAACTGCTTCTGCGGAGCGTGTTGCCCAAACAGTTCGGCGTTGTGATCGGTTACGAGCGAGCGAAGCGTCTGCCCTGCCGCGAGTCCGTCGAGAACGACGCTTTGGTCTTCGCCGTGGTCGACCACTTCCCAGCTCTCAGCGTAGTCGTCTCCCTCGCCAAGCTGCTTTCCGAGCATCGTTTCCAGCCGTCGGCCTCCCCATAGGTAACGTCGAAAGAGCGGCTGGAGCTTGAGGGGGTAATTGCAGATCTCAGGCATCGAGAAAGGCTCGCTAATGAAAAATGATGTCTCAGGTTGTTTCAGCGGAATCTTTCCATCATCCTGATTGCATGCCCAACGGGCAAGTGCCTCGGATTTCTGACGGACAAAAACCCTACGTTGTCGAGGCGTCGGTGCGTTGTTAGTATAGAGTTTTGCCGATTTCGGTCTCTGATTGGCAAACCCCGCCCTCGAAGCCCACCTAAGACTTTTCATGCCCGACGCCCAGCAGGATCAAAAATTGCTCGAAAAGACGAAGATGTCTTTTTCTGAGCATCTGGAGGAACTGCGTCGGGCGCTGTTCAAATCGATCGCTGCGTTGCTGGTTGGCGCACTTTTTGGGCTCGTGATCGGTGGCTCGGTCGTCGACCATATTCAGTCTCCGCTACGCGAGGCGTTAGAAAAGTTCTACCGTGGGCAAGCCTCGAAGATGAACCTCGCGCGGCTTGAAGAAATGGACCGCGAGGGACTCGCGGTTCCTGAGGACCTCGAAACGGCGGCCAAGGCCCAGGCCGACGAAGGCTTGGTTCCCAAGGTTTTTTTAGTGGACCCGCAAGAGTGGGCCCGCGCATTAGGGCAAGAAGTGCCAGATACGGTTCAGCCGGCCTCCAGTGCGTCGCGAGACAACCTCGTCCGCCTGCGCGTCTACCAACCGCTCGAAGACGATCCTCGGCTCAATCTTGTCAGCCTTGCTGGCCACGAGCCGTTTATGGTGTATATCAAAGCGTCGCTCGTAGTAGGCGTGATTCTCGCCAGCCCGCTGATTTTCTTTTTCATCTGGGACTTCGTCGCGGCGGGCCTCTATGGCAACGAGCGAAAGTATGTTTATGTTTTCCTCCCAATCAGCTTAGGGCTTTTCTTCTCGGGGGCAGCGCTCGCGTTTTATGTGGTGTTCGAGTACGTGCTTGAATTCTTATTTTGGTTCAACGAAGTCATGGGCATCAACCCAACGCCTCGGATCAGCGAATGGATGAGCTTTGTGCTGATGATGCCATTGGGCTTTGGTATCAGCTTCCAGCTACCGCTCGTGATGCTGTTCCTCGAACGTATCGGCATCTTCACGGTCGAAGTTTACATGAGCAAGTGGCGCATCGCGATTCTGGTGATCTCGGTGATCTCGATGTTCTTAACTCCGTCCGATCCCGGCAGCATGTTGCTGATGGGCGTGCCGCTGGTTCTGCTCTACTTCGTCGGTATCGCGATGTGTCGCTACATGCCAAAAGGGAAGAACCGGTTCACGGTAGATTCCGACCCAGCGCCTCAAATCTGATATTGCGTCTCGGGACGCAAATCGTCGGGCTCTTCACTGTGCATTGTGAGCTTGGGTTTCTCGAGCAGGACCGTCACATGCGGGTCTACGCTGCGAGTGAGCCACACATTCGAGCCGATGACGGCATCATGTCCAACCACGGTGCGACCACCTAGCACGGTCGCATTGGCGTAGACAACCACGCGATCTTCGATCGTGGGATGCCGTTTTTGGCCTCGGACCAGTTGGCCATCGCTATCGGTCGGAAAGCTGAGCGCCCCGAGCGTTACGCCTTGGTAGATTTTCACATGCTCGCCAATCTCGCATGTCTCGCCAATCACGACGCCGGTACCGTGGTCGATAAAGAAGTGGGGACCGATTGTCGCCCCCGGGTGGATGTCGATGCCGGTGCGGTTGTGTGCCCATTCGGTCATCATGCGTGGCACGAAGGGGATTTCTAGCTGGAACAATAAATTCGCCAAGCGATAAACCGTGATTGCCTCTAACCCCGGATAGCAGAAAATAACCTCGTCGAGGTTCGTGCAAGCTGGGTCGCCATCGTAGGCCGCCTGCACATCGGTCGCAAGCATTTTCCGGAGTTCGGGAAGCTGGTCGAGAAACTGAAGCGTCTTGGCCTGCCCTAGCGCTTCGTAATCATGGTCATCATCGCAGTCGCTCGTGGCGCCCGCCTCGTGGCGCAGCGCTCGACCAAGTTGGCGTGTTAGCCGATCGTGGAGGCGATCAATCAGGTCGCCCACATAGTAGGCGACGTTCCCGTGGTGCAACCCTTCACGACGCCGAAAGCCTGGGTAGAGAATCTCGGTAAGGTCGTGAACCGAGGCCACGACTTCTTCGTAATTCGGCAGCGGGCAATGGTCGAGATGATTGATCGTTCCTAGGTCATCGTAGGTTTGGACGATGCGCTGGGTGATTTCAGGAAGTTGGTTTTTGAGTCGAAAATCGGAGGCCATAGAAACTATTCCCAACGCGAAAGTAGAATTGCAAATCGCGTTTTGCTCGGAGGCTCGTACAGAAAGAATACGCCGCAAGCGACGCACGTGGGCGAAGGGGTCCGGCCTAGGCTCTCAGCATCCTAATTTCGGATGCCAACAAAATGCCTGGCCGGGCTCGTACATAGACAGCAGGTTCGAAGAACAAGTCTCATCGCGGTATATCCATGACTGAACATGTAGAAAGCGATAGGGTAGGAAATATCTTTCGCGGGAATCCTCACGAGCTCATTTAGGTCGACACATGCCAGCCCTGTCAGGTTCTCTCGACATGTGGACCTTACGGAGTTTAGCTATTTTACCAATATTAGGGAAGCGGGCTCGTTTGCCCATGCTGGGTGAGTTTCAAGAAAATATCAATTTCCTTGGGCATGTTGCCTCAACGGGGCATTTTATGACGTATCATTCAGATGGACACCAGTTAGGACAAACGGGCATAACCTCTGCTGAGGAGATCGTTTTGGTGTACCTATTGCGTGAAGTAAATCCTATCGTTTTGGCTCTTCTCCTCCTCCCGCTTCTCGTTGCAATTGCGGCCTGGGCACTGCGTATGGCGTGTTCTTTCTCGTCGGTCAAGCCGCCTGGGTTTATTCAATCGACTCTGACGGTCCTTCTTATTTGCGTTGCCAATGTTGCGCTGGTTTTCTTCCTTCGCTACACTCATGCTTCTCCAGGGTTGTGGAGCCACTTGGTCGCGCCACTGCTGACAACCGCTACGATGATCGCGTTGACTGTGCGAACAGGACCGCTTGCAGCCGTGATTACGACTGTTTCTTTTGCTTCGATCTGTGCCGGCGCCTTCTACAGTTTGGCCGTCCTCAACGATACGATGCTTGGTAAAATTCTCACCTAAGAATTTTTCGTTCCTGGCAAGCACGCGTCAGGTCACGAAAGTTTTGTGCGGAAGTTGCTGAACGGACCTACGGAAAATCCCGTACTCTTTCGCGCTGGATTCTCATCCCCTTCGGTGACCAACGGCATTCGCTCTATTGGCTTTGCAACTGCCTGCATGAAAGTAAAAAGCCTTGCAACTCCTTGCGCTATTGGTGATAATCAAAGCTGGAATCAACCGTGCCTGTATCCCCTACATGCCAGTCGGTTTCTTGCGCGTTCAAACCGCGTTTCAAATGTCTCCCTTCGTTTCCAGGAATCCCCCCTCCTTGAAGGCAGTAGTTTGCGATACACCATCCCCACGTTTGCATGTTTGATGAGAGTTAGCTGGGCCGGGCTGATTCTCTTTTCGGTCTCTCACGCGTGGGCCGAAGATACGCCAGCAGCATCTCCAGAAGTAGCGACTCCTGAGAAGAATGCGGCGGGGATCGAATTGTTTGAAAAACA
Organism: Planctomycetota bacterium; assembly: GCA_024278955.1. GTDB lineage: Bacteria > Planctomycetota > Planctomycetia > Pirellulales > Lacipirellulaceae > Bythopirellula. The sequence goes on from JAJRSE010000080.1 coordinate 67,978, forward strand.
CATTCGCCCCGTTCTCATCGAAAAGTGTTATTCGTGTCACTCTCAGTCGGCCGACTCGATCGAAGGCGACTTAGAGCTAGACACCTCTGCAGGCCTTGCTGCCGGTGGCATTTCTGGGCCGATCCTCGATAAAGAAAAAGTGGAATCGAGTCTTTTGCTGAAAGTGCTACGCCACGAAGAGGGCGTCGAGAGCATGCCTCCCGACGAAAAGCTCGACGATGAAACGATTCTTGCATTCAAAAAATGGATCAGTATCGGTGCGCCCGACCCTCGGGATAGCAGCCTACCGACAAGTCAGCAAATGCGGGCCGAAGAGCAATTGAAGCACTGGGCGTTCCAGCCACCCCAAGCGAGTACGCCTCCTACGGTTGCCCAAGCCGATTGGCCGCAAGGAATGATCGACTCGTTTATCTTAGCTCAGCTGGAAGCCAAAAATCTGCAACCGACTGCCGACGCAAGTCGCGAAACGCTGGTCCGCCGACTTTACTTTGACCTGATCGGCCTTCCCCCGACGGTAAAGGATGTCAGGCAATATGTGGAGGACCAATCGGTCGATGCGGTTGACCGACTGGTTGATCGGCTACTTGCTTCTCCTCGGTACGGCGAGCGCTGGGCCCGTCATTGGTTCGATGTGGTTCGCTATGCCGAGTCGAGCGGCAAAGAATTTAATTTCACCTATCCCCATGCCTGGCCGTATCGCGATTACGTAATCGAGGCCCTCAATAGCGACAAACCTTACAACGAATTTGTCCGCGAGCAGATTGCTGGCGATCTTATGCCCGAGGCTCCCTACGAGTTGCCCGCGAATCGCGAATCGCGTTTAATCGCCACAAGCTTTTTGTCGTTTGGCCCCAAACGACATAGCTCTGGCGGGACCGCATTCCGCATGGAAATAGTAGACGACCAAATCGACGTCACTTGCCGTGCAATTTTGGGTATTACGGTCAGTTGTGCAAAATGCCACGACCATAAGTTCGATCCGATTCCCACCAAAGATTACTACTCGTTAGCAGGAATCTTTCTTAGTACCGACCCGCTCTACGGCACGATCTTGCAGAAGTATAGCAACAACCCAACCGACCTCTTGCCCATTGGGCCCAACGCCCAAGCAAAACACGATGCGTTGATAGAATACAACAAAATGGTGGAGGCTGTCGAAAAACCATTGACCACGAAAAAGGCCGAGTTAACCACGGTCAACGAAGCGAAAAAAACGGCCGATAAAAACAAAGGGGCTGCTGAAAAGCAAATTGCGGCAAACCAAGAGGCCGGCATAGAAGAGGACTCGGCACTCAAGAAAAAACTCGACGAGGCCGTCGCTGCGGCAAAAATCGAAGCCGACAACATCACCCGACTCAACGCCGAGATACTCCCGCTCCAGGCTGCTGTAGACGAGCTTAAGAAGAAACGTCCGCCCGCACCAGCTTATGCGATGATGGTGCGAGACAGTGCGAAGCCTGCCGATGTCAAGGTCGCGATCCGAGGAAACCTTGGCAGCCGAGGCGACCTGGCCCCTCGCGGTTTTTTAACGGCACTCCAAGTCGACGACGTTCCTGAGATCAACCCAAAGCAAAGTGGCCGTTTGGAATTGGCCAATTGGATGACTAGTAAGAAAAACCCGTTGCCGGCCCGTGTGATTGTCAATCGAATATGGCATCACCTGTTTGGCCGAGGGCTTGTCTCGTCGGTCGACAATTTCGGATTGATGGGTTCTAAGCCGACTCATCCCGAGTTGCTCGACACCCTCGCTGTTAAGTTCATGGAAGAAGGCTGGTCCGTCAAGCGATTGATTCGAGCCATTACCACGAGCCATACGTACCAGCTCAGTTGCAATTCGATCGATCAGAACATGCAAATCGATCCCGACAATAAACTGCTCTGGCGCTCTTCGACCAGACGTCTGCCAGCCGAAGTGATTCGCGACGCGATGCTTGCGGTCAGCGGTCAGTTGCAGATCATTCCGCCTGAAGGTTCGACCGTGACCGGCCTCGGCGACAAAATGGTTCGCAACATCGACACAAAAAAACTACAACCCCCGAGCAATCATCGCAGCGTCTATCTGGCCGTTGTTCGAGATTATGCTCCCGAGATGTTCGATCGATTCGATTTTCCGTCGTCTGCCCTCGTAAGCGGGAGCCGTGCAGTAACCAATACCCCGTCGCAAGGACTCTTCCTGCGCAACTCCGAATTCGTCGTCGAGCAATCGAGCTACGCCGCCCGACGCCTACTGGCCGAGAAAAGTGCGACCGACGATGTTAGTCGAGTCGATTTGGCCGTGCGTTGGGTCACAGGTCGCAAGGCCCTGACGGTGGAGTACGAAGAAGCGCTGAAATTGATCGATCCGATTAGAAAATCCCAAGCCGAAATCAAAGACCGGGACGTTGCCGCTTGGGCAACCTTGTTCCAAGCTCTGTTTTCCACAGCCGAGTTCCGTTATTTGGTCGATATCGATACGCATTGATGCTTTTCTCTCTCTGCTGGAGAGGAGTATCGTGGTTGTATTTTAGCTCGGTCGCAAGGACACCTTATGCAAGATAATATTCAGCAACCGATGATTTCGCGTCGCGATTGGTTCAAAGTTGGTGCCTGCGGGTTTGGTTCTTTAGCGATGGCAGGCATGACGGCACAGCAGTCGATCGCAGGCCCTCTTGCTCCGCGAATGCCACATTTTGCTCCTAAAGCAAAGCGTGTGATCTTCTTGTTCATGAAGGGCGGACCTTCGCAACACGACATGTTCGACTACAAGCCGCGGCTTTACGCTGACGGCGGGAAAACTGGCAAAAACAAACAGACCCTCCTCTCACCCCTCTGGCAATTCTCGCAACATGGCGAGAGTGGCCAGTGGATGTCTGAGTTGCTTCCCCATCTTTCAAAACAAGCCGACCAGCTCTGCGTCATCAAAAGCATGCAGACCGACAGCCGTGCGCATCCTCTCGCTATTCCGTTGCTCCACACGGGAAGCTTTCAATCGATTCGTCCTTCGATGGGCTCCTGGGTTCTGTACGGACTAGGAAACTCAACAGAAAATCTGCCCGGCTATGTGACGATCAAGCCAACGCGCACCTATGGTGGCCCTTCCAACTATGGCAGCGCCTTCCTGCCGAGTGCTTACCAGGCCACTCGCATTGGCTGGGAAGGTAAACCCGTGAAAGATGCCACAATCAAGCACATGACGAGCCATGAAGTCGTGCCCGGTGTTGCGGGCGGAGTTCTCGACTTTGCCCAATCGATGAACCGGCGACTCCTCGCCCGTTCCCGTCAAAATTTTGAAGTCCAAGGCGTGATGGATTCTCTTGACCTCAGCAACAACATGCAAGAGACTTTGCCAGGTATTCTCGACCTCAACCGCGAATCAAAACCGACGCTCGATCTCTACGGCATCGGAAATGACGACACCGACGACTTTGGACGACAGTGTCTCATGGCGCGACGCCTAGTCGAGTCGGGGGTGCGCTTCGTCGAAGTTGCTAACACCGGCTGGGATCAGCATTCGGGGCTTGATGTGAGTCTTCCTAAGCGTTGCAAATCGGTTGACCAACCTATCGCAGCACTGCTGATCGATCTTGAACGCCGTGGCCTGTTAGAAGATACCCTGGTTTTCTGGGGCGGAGAATTCGGTCGCCAACCCGAGACGCAAATCCTCTCAGGAAAAGTCGCTTTGGGTCGCGACCATAATGCCAAGGGCTACACCGTTTGGCTAGCAGGGGGCGGCGTGCGCGGCGGTTTGTCCTACGGCGTGACTGACGAACTCGGCTACGAAGCGGTCGAAAACAAGGTCCACCTGTACGACTTGCACGCGACGATGCTCCACTTACTTGGCCTCGACCACAAAAAACTCACTTACCGCTATGCCGGTCGCGACTTCCGCCTTACCGACCTCTACGGGAACGTAGTCCACGACGTAATTGCGTAAGTGCTGCGATTGAGAACGGTAGCCCGAGCTTTCGGTCTCGTCTGAAACTCGCTTCGACAAATAGAAAGAGTGAGTAAAAAGTACTGAACTTTCTAGCCATGCCATCCCAGGGCGATTGGTGCTAAAACTACGCCAGACTTCTCTTTGCAAAAAGTTTGCTTTCGAGCATCCAAACCCATTAGCCCGTCTGGTAAAAAGAAGGCATGGTAAACGATTTTGACGTAGTGGTAATCGGCGCAGGAGCAGCGGGACTGCTCGCTGCGACGCGTGCTGCGCTGCGTGGGCGCAGGGTCCTTCTGTTAGAAAAGAACAACAAACCGGGTGTGAAAATCCTTATGTCGGGGGGCACTCGCTGTAATCTTACTCACGCCACCGATCGACAAGGTATCGTCGGTGCGTTTGGCAAACAGGGCAATTTCCTGCACTCGGCCCTGGCGGCACTCGGGCCCGAAGAAGTCGTTTCGCTATTTGCAGCAGCAGGGGTTGCCACGAAGGTCGAGCCTACCGGCAAAGTCTTTCCGGTCAGCAATCGAGCGGTAGATGTGCTTGAAGCATTGAAGCAAATGTTAGCCCAGAGCGGAGCTGAATTACGATTGGGCGAGGCGGTTCAAGAAATTTCATATTGCGAAAATGGCTTTCACATTCAAACCGGCTGCGGAAATTTCGTGGCCGAGAAAATTATTCTCACGACCGGCGGCAAGTCGTACCCTGGCTGCGGCACCACCGGCGACGGGTACGTTTGGGCCAAGCAGTTTGGACACAAAATTGTGCCCCCCCGCCCTGCCCTCGTCCCGCTACGAAGCGAATGCCGTTGGGTGGCCGAGTTGAGTGGTGTGACACTACCCGACGTTAAAGTGCAAATCATAACAAGCACGTCGAAAAAACCGGTCGCCGAGCAGCGTGGTTCGTTCCTCTTTACCCATTTTGGTTTGTCGGGGCCCGCCGTGATGAATGTGAGTCGTGCAATCACGGCGCGTCCCGATGCGGATGACTGGCAAATTGTTTGCGATTTTTTACCGACACTCAATCAAGAAGAAACCCTCGCACAGCTTTCCGACGCTGCGCGTACTTCCGGCAAGAGCCCCTTGGCTTCGGCCCTCGCCAAGTGGCTGCCTCGGCGTCTTGTCGAGGCGTTGCTTGCTCAGGCTTGCATTCCCGTGACTCGTCGAGTTGCGGAACTTTCTAAAGTAGAACGCGCCCGATTAGTCGATGCGTTAAAACGACAATCGATTCCTATTAGCGGATCGTTGGGTTTCAAGAAAGCCGAAGTTACTGCTGGTGGAGTCGAACTCCGCGAAGTCGATTCGAGCACAATGCAAAGCAAAATCAAACCAGGCTTGTATCTGGCTGGCGAGATTCTCGACCTTGACGGACCGATTGGTGGCTACAATTTTCAAGCCGCATTCAGCACAGGTTGGCTGGCTGGCGAATCGGCTTAGAGCCCTCTGCCTGAGACCACTACAAAAAAATCGTGATGGAATATCGAGAAAGCCCCGCCACGCTCTGAAAGCCTCTTCTGTAAAATGGTAAGTCGACTCAACAAAGGTGCCTGCAGTAGCTATAATAGCGACATCACTTTTTGATGTACCCTCGTGCGAAAGGTATTGAATGTTTCCTAAGCTCTCTCCCCGCTTCTCTTTGCTCGGCAGCCTAATCGCGTGCCTAGGTTTCGCGGCTGCCAGCTCTACTAATTTTGCGGCAGATGCTGGCGTTTCGGGAGCAAGTGAGTCGGAAATGGAATCGTACCTCGAAGTTATCGACCAGACGGAAGTCAAAATCGAAATGGTCGCTATTCCGGGGGGAACGTATCTGATGGGTAGCGCCGAATCTGAACATGACCGGCAGGAAGACGAACGCCCTCAGCACGAAGTTAGCGTGGCACCTTTTTGGATGGGAAAACATGAAATCACCTGGAATGCGTACGAAGTTTGGGGCGACGAACTCGATATTTTAGGCCGCAAGATCATGGGCAAGCGCCCAACCGAACACGACGCCGAAGCCGACGCAGTCACCAGGCCGACCGAACCTTACACCGACATGAGCTTCGGGATGGGCAAGGGCAGCCACCCTGCGATCAGCATGACCCAACACGCGGCACGAACCTACTGCCGCTGGCTCAGCGCAAAGACAGGTCGCTACTATCGCTTACCAACCGAGGCGGAATGGGAATACGCATGCCGCGCCGGCACCAAGACCGCCTATTCCTTTGGCGACGATCCGAAAGAACTCGACACCTACGCTTGGTTCAAAAGCAATAGCGACGAATCCTACCAAAAAGTGGGCCTCAAGAAGCCCAACCCATGGGGACTATACGACATGCACGGCAACGTGGCCGAGTGGGTACTCGATCAGTACGTCCCAAACTTCTACAGTAACTCAACATCAAGCCCCCTTAGAGCACCTCTGGCGATTCCTACGGAGCTGTATCCGCGAGTTGTCCGCGGGGGCGGGTGGGACGACGAACCTGCTATGCTGCGTAGTGCAGCGCGAGAGGGGGCTAGCGAAAATTGGAAAGAACAAGATCCCCAAATCCCGCAGAGTATCTGGTATCATACCGATGCTCAAGGCGTAGGATTTCGGATCGTCCGTCCGCTTGTTGAGCCCTCGCCAGAAGAAAAATCTGCGAAGTGGGAGAAGACATTGCCCGAACAGAAAGATCTCTAGCATTTGACAAAGCACTAGAGCAAACTTACTCAGACGCTTGATGCGGCAAGTCCATGCGATATTCAGATCGCATCCGCGAGACAGGCATTAAAGGAAAACGATGGAATCGCACTTTGCACCGCTTGATTGGATGGTCCTGGTAGCCTACTTTTTTGGCACCATGTCGATTGGATTTTACTTTTTTTACAAAGATAAAAGCCGATCGATGGAGGGTTTTACGGTCGCAAGCCGGTCGTTGCCGGGATGGGTTTGTGGACTTTCGATTTTTGCGACTTTTCTCAGCAGCATCAGTTTTCTGGCACTCCCAGGCAAGGCGTTTTCGTCGAATTGGAATCCGTTTGTCTTCAGTTTGTCGTTGCCAATTGCGGCATGGGTTGCTGTGAAATGGTTTATTCCCTACTACCGCAAAAGTGATGAGATCTCGGCTTATGCCCATTTGGAAAATCGCTTTGGTGTATGGGCGCGAGTCTACGCGAGCTTGTTTTACTTGCTCACCCAGATTGCTCGGATGGGCACTATCATGTTTTTGATGGGGCTGCCGATGAATATCCTGCTGGGTTGGGATATCAGCACCATCATTATGATCACAGGAGTTTCGGTAACGATTTACTCGCTCTTCGGCGGGCTCGTGGCTGTGATTTGGGCCGATGCGTTGCAGGCAATTGTCCTGATGGTCGGTGCGGTGGGCTGTATTGTGCTGATGATGCTCGACATGCCTGAGGGGCCTAGACAGATAATTGAGATTGCGAATCAGCAAGACAAGTTTTCGCTAGGCGGTTTTAGTCTTTCGGTTCAGGATTCTACGTTCTGGGTCGTTTTGATTTTTGGAGTTTTCATTAACCTGCAAAACTTTGGAATCGATCAGAACTATGTCCAACGATATATCGCTGCCAGTTCTGATCGCGAAGCAAAAAAGAGCCTTTGGTTTGGTGCGTTGCTCTACGTCCCGGTTTCCGCAGTTTTCTTTTTCATCGGCACTTTGCTTTTTGTTTATTACCAGAGCCATCCCGAAGATATTAGCGAAGTGCAGCGGATTGTTGCTGCCCAGCAGTTGGGAAATTCGGACGTTTCTCGCACGGCAGCCGACTATGAAGAACGCCTCGCAGCCGCAGCTGCTGAAGTCCCTCACTCGCAACTTGGCGACAAGGTTTTTCCGCACTTTATCGGCAAGCACTTGCCTGCCGGCATGACGGGCTTGCTGATCGCAGCGATTTTTGCCGCAGCAATGAGTTCGATTTCTACTAGTTTGAATTCCTCAGCCACTTTGCTGATGAACGACTACTACAAACGTTTTGTGAACCCTGGGGCCAGCGAACGCCAATTGATGATGGCCCTTTATACGAGCACGTTGGTTTGGGGTATACTGGGGACATGCGTTGCTCTTGCGTTGGTCGGCTTACCCGGCAATGTGCTTGATATCTGGTGGGATCTTTCCAGCATTCTTAGTGGTGGAATTCTTGGACTGTTTTTGTTGGGAATGGTTAGTCGCGTGAAGAGCCCTGCGGCAGTAACGGGGGTGCTGATTGGTGCGTTGGTCATTGCCTGGGCCGTCTTTTCGCCCGCTTGGGGAGAACTCGACGGTACGGTTGATGTCGCACAAGCTGCGGTTGAAGTAACCGGCAAGGAAGTCGACTTCTCGGAGGAGTTGAACTCCGGCGACCAAATCGAAATCAACCGCAAGTATTATACCGTGCAATCGGTGGCAACGGATGGGCTGAGCCTTACCTTGGCGACTGCTTTTGATCAGGAAAGTGTTACCGCAGCCACGGCCTATCGGGTAAGCTCTTGGAGCAAGTTTCGTAGTCCATTCCATCGGTTTTTAGTCGTAGTAATCGGTGCTTTGTCGATTCTTTTGGTTGGAATTGTCGTGGGAACGGTCTTTGGAAAGAATGGGTCCTGAACTGGTTTTCTGGACGTTGTTCGGTTGCGATTTTCCATGCCCCTAGCACTTCCGTATTCGACCGCCTTCACTTTGTAATTTTTTTTCACCTGAGTACTCCTTCTCGAAAATTGAAATGTCGAAAATTGAATCGCCTTTGCGCGGAATTATACCGCCGATGATTACGCCGCTTTCTAGTCCCGAGGCCCTAGACGTTGGAGGGGCAGAGCGTCTTGCCGAGCACCTGGTCGCGGGCGGAGTGCATGGGATCTTTATTCTTGGTTCTACTGGCGAAGGCCCCAGTCTCACTTCTGAAGTTCAACGGCAACTCATCGAGACAATTGTTCAGCAAGTCCGTGGGCGTGTTCCGGTGTTGGTCGGGATTACGGAGACTTGTCTTGCCGATTCTCTTGTCTTAGCAAAAATTGCTGCCGACTCGGGTGCCGATGCGGTTGTCTCAAGCTCGCCATACTATTTTCAGATAGGACAGCCCGAGCTACTCGACTACTTTCGCAAACTCATTGCCGAGTTGCCGCTGCCGTTGTTGCTCTACAACATGCCGGGCCTGACAAAAGTGAGCTTCGAGCAAGAGACGGTTCGGCAATTGCTGGAGTACGAAAACGTGATCGGCATGAAAGACAGCTCAGGCGATCTGCGTGTCGCTGCTGAGTACTTAGAGGTGATTACGGAACGTCCCGACTGGACGCTAATGACAGGTCCTGAGGGAATGTTGGTCGACGCAATCAAGATGGGAGTCATGGGGGGCGTTTGTGGAGGAGCCAATCTTTTTCCCCGCCTGTTCGTCGACCTTTACGAAGCGGCGGTTCAAAACGACTCGGCCCAAATCCAGCTACTTCACCAAACGGTTCTGCAACTCGGCGAGGCCCTCTACGGTGTGGGGCAATATGGCACTTCCTACATGAAAGGGATCAAGTGTGTGTTGAGCTGCCTGGGGATTTGCAACGACCACATGGCTCTACCGTTGAATCGGTTTGGGGAACAAGAACGGTCGGTTATCAAAGAACGCCTTGGTCAGCTTGCTCGGCTAGAAGCTCCCGGCATCCGGTCGGTACTGGCCGACTACAGGGACGCCTAAGGGTTGTGATTGATCGAGCATGCCGTCGCTCCAGAAGAATTCCTCTTAAGACGCCCACCCGAAGGTATGAAAAATGGCGAGTTCAAAGAAAGTTGCACTAGGTCTCGATTTTGGTACCGAGTCGGTCCGTGCTCTCTTGGTCGATCTGCGAGGTCGCGAGCAAGCCTCGGCCGTATCGTCCTACGAGCATGGGCAAATCACAGATACGCTTCCTGGTACAGGCGAAAAACTCCCTGCAAATTTTGCGTTTCAGCATCCGCAGGACTGGATCAACAGTGCTGCGGCGGCAGCCTGCGAAGCGATCGAAAAGGCGGGCCTTCAGGGTGATGAGATCATTGGCATCGGAGTTGATTTTACAAGCTGCACGATGTTGCCTGCCAAGCGCGATGGCACGCCTCTCTGTTTGATCAAGGAGTTTGCGGAAGAAAAATTCGCTTGGCCCAAGCTATGGAAGCATCATGGCGCCGAAAAACAAACCGAACGTATCAATCGCTTGGCTCGCCAGCGCAAAGAACCTTGGCTCGACCGTTATGGCGGCATCATCGGCTTAGAATGGTTCTTCCCGAAGGTGCTTGAAACGCTTGAAGAAGCTCCGGCAGTGTACGATGCCGCGGAAGTCTGGCTCGAAGCTGGCGACTGGTTTGTTTGGCAACTTGTCGGAGCCGGAGCAGACGGGTTGGTTCGCTCGACATGTCAAGCAGGCTACAAAGCGATGTGGCATCGTGTGGAGGGCTACCCTTCGCCAGAGTTCTTTGCCGAGCTTCACCCAAAACTTGAGAATGTTGTTGCCGATAAAATGCCAGGGCAGATGTTAGCTCCAGGCGAATCAGCGGGAAATTTGTGCCAGGCAATGGTCGAACGTTTTGGTTTGAAAAATTCGGTGCCTGTGAGTGCCGCCACGATCGACGCTCATGCCGGCGTGCCCGGCGCGGGAGCGGCAGATCCGGGGACTTTGGTTATGGTGATGGGGACGAGTAGCTGTCACATGCTAAACGGTCGCGACGAACAGTCGGTACCTGGCGTTGCTGGCGTGGTTGAGGGCGGCATTTTGCCAGGACTCTTCGGCTATGAGACAGGGCAGGCTGCTGTTGGGGATGCTTTTGATTGGCTACGCCAGCTGGCTGGCGAGCCCAACTTCGATCGCCTAACCGAGCAAGCTGCCACTTTGCCGCCGGGAGCCGAGGGCGTACGGTGCATGGATTGGCTGAACGGTTGTCGCACACCGCTGATGGATGGCTCGCTGTGCGGAGCCTTTACGGGCCTTACTCTTGGCCACGGTTCCCACCACATGTATCGGGCCCTGATGGAGGCCTCGGCATTCGGTGTTCGCTGGATCGTCGAGTTGCTGCGAGAAAACGGGGTGCCTGTCGAGCATTTTGTCGCCACAGGCGGCCTGCCCCATCACAACCCTTTGCTGGTTCAGATCTACGCCGACGTGCTAGGAGAGCCAATTTCGGTACCTCGTTCGAAACAAGGGCCCGCCCTGGGAGCAGCGATTCTAGGCGTTCTCGCAGCTGGTGCCGAGGCAAGCTCGTTCGCCACGACCCGCGAAGCGATTGTTGCGATGGCTGGCACCACTGCCGGCGAAAATGATCGTCAGCCAGTCGTTGTGCAACCCGACCAAGATGCTCATAATGCCTACAGCCGAGTTTATGCAGACTACCGCAAACTCGGCAATTTTTTAGTTTCTTGACGGTAGCCAGGCGAATGTAATCGGGTCGAGCGCCATGCGTTTGTATCTCCCAGATGCTTTTTGCTTCCCTCGACGTAAGGGTGTCGTTCATTTTATCTACTTGTAGCAATCTCTCCGGAATTAACAGAAGAGCAAGCATGACCGCTTACGCGATACCTCAGGAAAAAAAGCTTACCAAGCCGAAGAAGAAAACCGTTGTTCTTGTCGCCAGTGGCGATCTACGGTTGTCGGCCAACCAAGCCTGTTGGCCGGCTCAGAAAGACTTAGAAGCTGAGCTTGCCAAGGCAATCGAAATGGAAGGCTACACGGTCGTTCGAGGGCATCAGTACGACGCGAACGAAAAACACGGTTTCATCAGCTCGCAGAAGCAAGGCATGGAAGTCTTTGCTCAGATTCATCCCGAAACACCGATTATTGTCGCCGAGGCCGTGTGGCAGTATTCGCATCATGTGTTGAGCGGATTGGTTTCGCACCGTGGTCCTATCCTTACGGTTGCAAACTGGTCGGGCCAATGGCCCGGTTTGGTCGGGATGCTAAATCTCAATGGTTCGTTGACCAAAGCCGACGTAAAATATTCGACGCTCTGGAGCGGGGACTTTTCCGAAACTAAATTCAAAAAAGGGCTCAAAAAGTGGCTTGAGACGGGCAAGTGTACCCATCCCACGCGACATGTCACTCGTTGGAAAAACGTAAAGCCACCCGTCAAAGAACGCAAGCTTGGACAAGCCCTTGCAACGCAGCTAAAGACCGAAAAAGCGATCATGGGCGTTTTCGACGAAGGCTGTATGGGCATGTTCAATGCAATCATTCCCGATCACCTGCTCAACCCAACTGGCGTTTACAAAGAGCGCCTTAGCCAATCGGCCCTGTACTACGAATCAACTCAAACAAGCGACAAAGAAGCTCAAGCCGTGCGTGACTGGATGGAAAAAAAGGGGATGACCTTTCATACCGGTTCAAAGCATCGCGAACACCTGACCGATAAACAGATTCTGGTTCAGTGTAAAATGTATATCGCTGCGGTGCGGATAGCCGACGACTACCGTTGCGACTGTATTGGTATTCAGTACCAGCAGGGGCTCAAAGATATGATGCCTGCTAGCGACTTGGTCGAGGGCACACTCAATAACGAAGATCGTCCTCCAGTCAAAAGCCGCGACGGCAAGCGAATTCTTTACAAGAACGAAGCGATTCCACACTTCAACGAAGTTGATGAATGTGCCGGACTCGACGCTCTTATGACCTATCGAGTACACAAAGCGATGGGGCAACCCGTTGAAAACACTTTGCATGATATTCGTTGGGGAGATGTCGATAAATCGGGCACGGTCGACGACTATGTTTGGGTGCTGCTAATTAGTGGCTCGGCACCGCCGGCACACTTTGGTGGTTGGGGAAATGCCGAAGGGTTTCGCCAGCCAGCTATGTACTTCCCTAACGGCGGCAGCACGCTGCGAGGAATCTCAAAACCGGGCGAAATCGTTTGGTCGCGAATTTTCATTGAGGGTGGGAAGCTCAAGATGGACCTAGGGCGTGCAGGGGTTGTTGACCTTCCGAAAGAAGAGACCCAGCGTCGCTGGGACGAAACAACCGTTCAATGGCCCATCATGCA
>JAJRSE010000081.1 GCA_024278955.1 Planctomycetota bacterium
ATCCTGATCTCGTCAAAATTTATTCGATGTATGGCCAGCAGGACCGTCTGCGCGCTGTGTTTCATACGGAGTTCAAACATAACTACAACTCGGTCAATCGCATGTTCATGTACGGCTGCATGAACGATTTTTTGGGTCTAGGCTTTGAAACGCCGATCTTGGAACGCGACTTTGTGCCGCTCTCGAAAGAAGAATCGACCGTCTGGACCGAGGACCATCCCGCCCCGACCGGCGACCAGGTGGGCGAAACTCACGAAAAGGCGATGTTGCGTTGGTGGACCGAAGACTCACAGAAGCAACTGGGCGGCAATCAAGAAGCGGTCGTCAGTGCGTGGGACGCGATAATTGGCCAAAAGCTGGAAGAGGTCGGAAAGGTAGATGTCGAAGTCGTCCGCGACGTTGGGCTGGGCGACTACCAAGCGCAACTCGTGCTGTTGAATCCCAAGAGTGCAAAACAGCAGCTACCGGCGATGATCGTGCGACCGCAGTCCAACGATCGAGCGGAAACGGTTCTCTGGCTTACCGACACAGGAAAGGCTGGCTTGATCAACAAAGTGGGCGAACCAACCCGCGACGTCAAAAAGTTGCTTGATGCAGGGTTCACTGTCGTGGGTGTCGACTTGCTCTATCAAGGCGAGTTTTTGGCGGACGGCGGAAAGCTTGCGCATCAGCCGATGAACCATCTTTATCCGCAAAAGAGCCACGACACGCGCGCGCCGTGGGAGTTGTTCTCTGGCTACACGTATGGCTACAACCGCCCGCTGTTTTCGTCGCGTGTTCAAGATGTACTCACGGCAATTCACGCCCTTCAAGCCGAGAAGAATCCGAGCCAGATTCACCTAGTTGGCCAAGGCCGTGAATCAGGCGCGATTGCTTTGGCGGCCCGACTGCAGGCGGGGGACGCTGTCGACAGGACGGTTGCAGCAACCGAAGGCTTTCGCTTCGCCTCGGTTACCGAATTCGACGATCCGATGTTTTTGCCTGGAGCCGTGAAATACGGCGATGTGGAGCGACTTGTCCAATTAGTTGGCGACTTAGTTGGCGACGAAATCCTGTGGCTAGACGATCGCGATTCGAGTCAAGCTGCGACTACCATTGCTGCTTGGATTTTACGGTAGAGAGCGGCGGTAGAGAGCGCTAGACTCCGACACTTACAACCACAGTTCCAACCGCCCATCGAGCATCCCTGGCAGCGCCTTCGCGACCATGCGCTTCACCGTGTTGGGATGATAGCGAGTACTCAAGTGCGAGGCGATCACGAGTTCATTCTGAAACTTGTCGCGGCGGTCGACAAAATCGTCGAGGTGCATGTGGCCGAACTTGTGGATTTTTTCTTTGCGATGGTCGGGCGAAACAAAAGTCATTTCGCAGATGAGTACTTTTGCCCGATACATCTCGGGGCAGTTGTCGAGGCCCGCCGGGGCCGTGTCACCGGCGTAGGCGATTAACGGCGTGCGATGTTCGGCAGAGACTTCGGTGCCGGCGAGCCGTAGGTCGCGGATTTTTTCGCCCGGCAAGCCGTGGAATTCCTCCTTCAATTTGAGGCGACGTTCCCAGACGATAAACCCGAGCGCCGGCACGCTATGCTTACACTCCGAGACCGTCACGACCAACTCGCGTGACAGCTCG
>JAJRSE010000082.1 GCA_024278955.1 Planctomycetota bacterium
AGTGGAGCCGGCGGGGCTCGAACCCGCGACCTCCGGCTTGCAAAACCGATAATCGTGCGACTTATATCGGTCGTAACGTATTTCGTAGAAACGACTTATGAATACTGGTGGCTAGCGTTTTGGTGTACAAAAAATGGATCGTTTTTAGCGAGAAAAATGGTCCTTCACCCCCAACCGAGGGTGAAGGGCTGAAAAAACCTGCAAGCTTGTCTCATCGGCCGTGATCGGTCTCGACTGGCAGCAGGTTGCCCCAAATCCGAATGAAAAATGGGTCAAAGACCGCTTTGTCGCCCACGATTTGAAAGCCCTTGTCTGAAACTCCAGCAGCTCCAAATCGATTGGTCGCTCGGTACTTTGCTCGCACGAATATACTTCCGTCAGTGGTCGACCTTGGACCTTCAAGACGAATGATCTCAACGGATGCGGGATCACCTTCGTTCTCCTGGATCCACTTTAAGGCAGCTCGTTGCTGCGCGTTTGCGGAAGACCATTCTTCGCTTGGTCTCTGGCTTCCCTTTTGACCATCTATCTGGTCTGAAATCATGGGCCAAGCAAAAAAGGCCGCCGCAACAAGGCCTATGGCTATGCCTGCTGAAACGAGCATCCACCCCCTGCCCTTCTGCGACTTGCTTCTTGCCGCAGATAGACGCCTAGGGGTGGTTTGAATCTCAGGAATCGGCGGAACGACTGGCGGCAGAGTCGGGATAGCAGATTCAGGCGCCAAGGGCGGTGGCTTGTGATTGTCCTGCATAACAACTCCCGGCCTAAAGCTCGCCTAACTCTTTTTTGCATGACCGGATGAAGCGATCAACATCCGCAAGACCACGGGTGACCATTGGTCTCCCCATAGCCTGAATTACCTCTAAATCACGCTTCTCCATAACCTTCTTGATGCGCGTGACCGCCTTCAGTCGCAGACGTATCTCATCTGCGACTTCATCAAGCAGCTCCAGGCTTACCGGTTTCTTCCCAACGCTGGCCATGATAGAGCGAAAATTCCTTGAGGAACCAAACTATTCTAATAATTATCGAATCATATCAAGTTGCGAATACTACGCAACTCTTTTCATAGCAAAGACTTGTGGCGAACATAGTTATTTACACAACTATTGCAATAGTTATTGACATAGTTTGCGGTCGCTTGTAGGATTTGAAGTGTTGAGTGAAGGGCAGTTTGCCAAACACGAATCAAACACTGAGCAAATCCTGATGAGTTCTTCAGCAAACACTTTTTCGACCTCAGTCCCACCCAGCGAATGGGTGACTCTGGAGCAGGCTCGGGACTTCTTCCCGGCCAGCTCGCGTCGACAAAGGCCTGTCCTTGCGACCCTGAAAAGGTGGCACGCGAAAGGTCTTCGAGGAGTTCGCTTGCAGGCATGGAGATCAGGTGCTCGTTGGTACACCAGCGAATCGGCTTGCCAAGAGTTCCTTCGACAGTTGAACGAAGGCACTGGTCAGCCTGGATTACGACCGAAACCTGACGCGCGACGGATCCGCCGATGTAAACGCATCCTAGAACGTGAAGGTTTTCTCAATGCGAAGAAAAAAGAAAAAGCCATGTCTGGTTTGCCCTGACGGCACGGGCGTGATTCGAGGCGTTTGTCGTACTTGCTACAGCGCAGCGAGGTATGCCATCAGACACGGAAAAGTAACTGACAGTGAATTGGTGGAAGCGGGAATGCTGCTACCACCCTACAGCAAACCAAGAAGTGAACTAGGAAGCCAACTGGCCCAGTTACTAGCCAGACCCCATCGAAGGAAACAACAGCCATGTCAGGACGACCCAAGGAAGAGCCAACGAAGTGCTTGATGCCGGAGTGCGACAACGCCGAAGTGTTCCACCGAGGAATTTGCAAACCATGCTACCGAGCGACATCCCGACTCGTCTCTTTAGGTAGGACCTCCTGGATGGAGCTAGAGAAAAAGGGCTATGCCGCACCGCCGAAAACCACCCCGGCCCACCGAGCAATCATGGGATCGGCAGAGACGTCCGTGCAATCCGAAGAGTCGAAGTCTTAAATCACACCAGGCAAACTTTCTAAGGGATCGATATGTCTTCCGCTACGAAAACAGACGCCAAAACCGTCACCAACGCCGACATACTTCGGGCAATCGGCGAGCACTACGCCGAATTCATGGACTGGCCGGAGCACTGCGAGATCGTCGCTAAACTCGGCCCGGTTCACGGCCTCACGTCGATGCTCGCAGCAATGAAAGCTGCCGGGCTGGTTGAGTTGACTGTGTGCGGATCGGTCCAGCGCGTCGAGATCTGCTTACCATCGCATGAGCGAGACTGGTACAAGGTCCGTTTCAAGGTAAACGCACTCGGCCGATGGCTGGTGGATGTCCTGCAATTCGACGGAAAAGAGTTGCAATCGTACCACGAAAGGCCCTGGAAATGGAGCCAAGAGTACGCCGTCACGCTCGCGATTGGAGGTGCGGCGTGAGCTACGCTCCCATCCATATTCCAGGGCTCGACGAGAACCAAGCCCACTACGACGCGATGACACCCGACAAAGGCACTGGCTGGAGTCTGTGTGAAGCGATCGAGGCGGACAATAGCTTACTGCGAGCAGCCAAGAGCAAGCCGATCAAGGTTCAAGATGTCGAATTGCTCGCCGAGCCAATCGTCGATGGCGAAACGCTGCTGGACATGAGCCTGCGGATTCGGGTCGAAAGCAAATCGCAAAACACACGGGATGCGATTCTCGACTTGCTCAGTTCTTGCGAAGAGTACATCGCACGGGCGAGGAAGGAACTGTCGCCATGAGCGAATCCTGCCGCTACTGCAACGATAATCAAGATACTGAGATGTGTGATAACTGCGCGAAGGCAGCTTGGGATGATTCTGTGGATTTGCTGCTTCGGTCGCATGATACGCTGCACGAAGTCCTGGGCTATTACGTCTCGACGAACGCAAAAGAGCATGGCACCATCTGCCATTTGATGGAAGACATTCGCGATTTAATTGGCGAAGAAACGGTTGAAGAATACGAAGCGAGGAAACCATGAGCAAAACACCCCTGCGGCATTGGATACCGACGCTGGCCTGGGCTAGCTACCTTGTCCTTGTCACTCTCGCAATTCGCACAGTTATTATCGTGCTTTGGAGGTTAATGTGATTGCACAACCGAAAAATCAGCTTGACCGAATCCGGCGACTCACCGACGCAAAACTAGTCGAGTGCCGCGACCGGCAGCACTGGCTCGAAGAGCGCGTCAAATCGTGTGGGGGCAGCGACTCGCCTCCCATTCTTGGCGAGAGCGGCTACGGTTCGATCGTTTCGGTCTGGGCAGATAAAACCAGCCCCGCCCTGTTTAACGAATCGACGCAGCGACAAAAGATCGGGCTCGGTCTCGAACCGTTCTGCTGCAATCTTTACGAGCAAGAGCACGGGGGGCAGGTCGAACTATGGCCAGCCTTTACGCTCGCGCGGCACCCGGCGCACGAATACATCCACGCGACTCCCGACGCTGTGCTGTTTGATAACGAGCACGAAGGGCCTGGCTCGCTGTCGATTAAAACTTGGAGCGAATACGACCAGAAGAGCTGGATCGATGCCCCGCCGATCTCGGTCCAAATCCAGATACAACAAGAGTTGGCCGTGCTGGGCTGGAAGTGGGGCTACGTGGCCGTGTTGTTCGGCAGCCAGCGTCTCGAACGGTTCTATGTCGAACGCGACGACCGGTTTATCACGGCACTGCTGACCTGCCTCGAAGAGTTCTGGGCCTACGTCGTCGACAAGATCGAGCCGCCGATCGACGAATCGCGAGCAACCGCGAAGGCTTTGGCTCGCTTGCATCCGAACGATAACGGCACTTCGGTTTACTTGCCGATCGACGCTGATGCGATGATCGAGTCCTATCAGCGAGCCACGCGGTTGGCCAAGGTCGCAGAGCAGCGTAAGGTGTCGATTGCCAACCAACTCAAAGTATGGATAGGCGATGCGACCTATGGGATTACCCCGCAAGGTCGGTGTGCCTGTTGGAAAACGCAGACACGCAAAGCGTTTTCAGTTGCCGAGTCGACTAGCCGGGTCATGCGACTGGCCGAAAAGACACCCAAGAGCGTCGAACTGCCTAGCGACGTGGATTGCAAGGTAGCCTCTCGCGTGCGATTGCCTCGCAACCTAAAGATTCGGCTCGTAAAAGAAGACCCGCACTGCCGTTGGTGCAATGCGAAATTGACGATGAAAACGGCAACCTTTGAGCACCTTGTGCCGCTCGCCTTAGGCGGCACGAACGAAGTGAAAAACATCTCTATCGCCTGTGTCGGTTGCAATTCGGCGCGAGGCAGCAACGCAACTCTTCCCTTGGAGCCCAGCCATGTCTAGCGTACCAGCAACCGTAGCACCGACTCTGTGTGAACCTGCAATCGCCCCCGGAGTAAAGACGCCCAGGGAAAGTGGTAGCATGATAGTAAAGCAACCGGCGGACGCTTCGGTTGCGATGTTTGATGCCGAAATGTTTAGCCAAATGCAACGCGTGGCCGCGGCGATTGGAGGCTCTTCCTTGGTCCCTAAACATCTTGTCGGAAGAAACGCGCAAGAGACTGTCGGCAACTGCTTGCGAGTAGTCAACCAAGCCTATCGCTGGGGTCTTGATCCGTATGCCGTCGCTGACGAATCCTACGTAGTCCACGGAAAGCTCGGCTATCAAGGGAAGCTCGTTGCGGCTGTGGTAAACACAAGAGTGAATCTCAAGTGCAGACCGCAACCATTTTACAACTCGGAGGCGGGCGACAAGTTAGCGGTAGTGATTTACGGAAGTGGCTCCGAGATTACAGAAAGTGCTTTTGCACAAATCGAGTACTATGCAAATTCGGACGACAAAAAGGCATTAGGCGAACTTACGAAAATGGGCGTGATGTGCGTCCGTCTTAGCGTAGGCCAAGCGAAGACTGACAATAGTATGTGGAAGAAAGACCCGGAACAGAAGCTGTTCTACTCGGGCGTGTCGAAGTGGACCCGTCGGTACTTTCCTGAAGTGATTTTGGGAATTCTTACTGACCACGACCTGGAAGTAATCAAGGAAGCACCGCAACACTCCACAGATCGCGTTATAGCGACGTCTCTTGACAGCGTTTCTCAGCGACTTGAAGGCAAGAGCACGCCTGGAACGCAAGAGGAACCATGCCGGGTCGAGCCAGCCGAGCCAGCCGAGCCAGCCGCACCAGCCGCTAATATCGGCGATGAAACCATGCAATTCATCAAGGAAGAAATCGCATCGGCGGACGCGAAGAAAACCACAGAGCTTTACAACTTCTATGTTGGGGCCGACAGCCCGCTTGGGTCACAAAGCGACATTGATATCGTGAGCGGTTGGTGTAAAGACCGGAGAGAGCTGTTAGAGCGTGAGGCAGAGTCGGCGTAAAGCGTGGCAAGGAAGCAGCAAGCAAACCCCAGCGAAAGGAAAACCATGTCAAATACCATGCGATGGCGATACGGCGACACCAACCCGGTAGTTGTCACGCCGGTTAAAAAGCAGCCAATTGAAATCGGCGACTTGGTTTGCCTGGTGACGTCGGAAAGGATTTGCGTACTTCGCTCAAGAAACCTTGCCTCGCGGTTCTTAGGCGTCGCGATGCAAGAATCGAAATTTGGCGAAGATGATCCGATACGCGTTGCGACGACCGGCGTCTTTGAGTTCGATGCGATTGGTCGTTTCACACTAGGCGACTCGGTAGCGTTTTGCCAACCGCAATCAGTCCACCATTGTGGGTTCAGCGCTCCGGTTGGGGTTTGCGTAAAGCAAGCAGCGAAACGGATCGGCATGGCTCTGGTCGAAATACGCAGCAGAATCATGCCGCGTGGCGTTGTTGGCAATTGTTTAGGGCAGGTCGAGGTATGAGCAACACAACAGCAGCGGCCTCGCTGCTAGAAAACACAAACTGGAGTATTTGGGGCATCGCGTTTTTGCTCGACATGAGTGTGCGAGACGTTGAGAAGCTCGCCGAGGTGGCCATGGAGACACCCATGGAGGTTAAGCCCGAGTTGTCGAAAGTGTAAGAACCATCGCGGAAAACGTCAACCGCTTAGCTGCGAGTCGGGGAGTCGCGAGACGCCTGGCAATGCAGTAAATCCGAGGCGTGACTTTTGAGCCGTTTCAGAGCAAACGGCCTGCAAGACAAACCCACTTAATCACGGAGGAATCATGTCCAACAAATTCTCACGAACTGAAATGATCGACGGCGAGCCTGTCGTCACGCTCTTCGCCACGGGCTTCAACCTGATGAAGCGGCAGATTGAAATGCTCGGCGAGCTGGCTGTCAACAACCGCGGCTGCCCAGAGATTTACGAACCGGCAACCGCGGCAAGGGAGTCGCTGCAAATGTTAGGAAACCGCGTGAACCTTCCCAAGGTGCGAAGCAGCAAGAGTACGACGCCGGACGCTGCGGAAAATGCTCCACCCATGGAGACTGCAAACGCTTAACCAACCTACCTCTCGGCGGGTGTCCTTCAGAGTCACCTGGAGGTGCAAGTCGACCGTGCGTGCGGTACCGCCGGGAGGGTTTTTGAGACAGGCCGGGCGGGGCAAGGGCGTCTACGACGCAGAGGGACTTTTTCGGAGGAAATGAGACTATGTCAGAAGCAAAAGCAATCCGGTTTTTTTACACGTCCGCAGGCGAGTTCCTGTGTGATCGGCCAATCCAGAACGTGACGCAAAGAAGTCCGCGAGCGTCTGTTGCGATGGGCTATGACTACTTTATTTGCGAAACGATATCGCGGTCTGCCGCAGGAAAGTTTGCCGTAATGCTTGGTGGGGAGTTGCTGGAGGAAAAGAAATAAGACCGGGTCGGGTAGCTCAGTTGGTTAGAGCAGGGAACTCATAATTCCTGGGTCGCAAGTTCGAGTCTTGCCCCGACTACTTTTGAAGCAAGCAAGGTTTCCAGCCTCTTGGCCTGAAAGGGCAAAAGAAATCTGGTCCGTTCTGATGCTGGACAGGAACGGACTGGCAGTTGCGGCCATCTACGGAACGTGAAACGTCAGCGCAAAACCGAATTACGCAACGCGACGGCAACATTGGCTTCGGCTCGGTTGTACGTCAGGCGTGACAGCCGGAGAGACGGCACTTTTGAAAACAGAAAGGAATCGGAGATGAAAAAGAAAGCAATCAAGACCGAGGACATCCCTCGCGGGACTCCCCAGTACATCCAGGGACGCGAGTCCTACGAGAACGGCAGCGACGACTGCCCTTACCCAAAAGGCAACCACTGCCGAGTGGGATGGTGGTGCGGCTACTTAGATGCTCGGACAGTCGATCGACTCGGGCCGCATTATGAAAACTGGAGCAAGATGAAAAACGCAGCGTGAGCTGCATTGAAACACGGAATTTCAGGCCAAGGAAAAAGGATTTACGGGCATGTCGGAGTTGATTGTAGATAGTTTTGCAGGTGGCGGTGGAGCCTCGCTTGGGATTGCCTGGGCGACTGGCCGTGGGCCTGACATCGCCATCAATCACGATGCCGATGCGCTCGCGATGCACGCGGCCAATCATCCTTCGACTCAGCACGTACGGGAAGACGTTTGGCACACCGACTTGCGTAAGCTCATCGATGAGCGACCGGTCGGTCTTCTTTGGGCTTCGCCTGATTGCAAGCATTTCAGCCGTGCTAAGGGAAGTAAGCCGGTCGAAAAATCCATTCGTTCACTTGCTTGGGTCGTGGTCCGGTGGGCAAGCCAAGTTCGACCTCGCGTGATCGTCCTGGAAAACGTACGGGAGTTCGCGGACTGGGGCCCGCTAGTCGAGCGAGAAGACGGCACATTCGTCCCGTGTAAAGATCGCAAGGGAATGACGTTTCGCCTGTTTTGCAACCGCCTGCGTGGCCTTGGTTATCAAGTCGAATATCGCAACATGAACGCGGCCGACTATGGCGCACCGACGCACCGACGCCGTCTGTTCCTCATTGCCCGCTGTGATGGTCGGCCAATCGAGTGGCCAGAGCCTACGCATGGAGATCCCAAGACGCTGGGCGATCAGCCGATGTTCGAGCGTCTCAAGCCGTGGCGTACTGCCGCGGAATGTATTGATTGGTCGATCGAATGCCCGTCGATATTTACCCGCAAGAAACCGCTGGTCGAAAAGACGATGCGCCGGATTGCGATGGGAATGAAGCGATATGTCTTGTCAGCGGAATCGCCATTCCTCGTTGCGACGAACCACGGGGATAGTGGGGGCAGGAGGAGCTATCCGCTCGACGAGCCGATGCGGTCCGCTTGCAAAACTAGCAGTGAGGCGATAGCTACTCCCTTCCTAACGAAATACCACCACGCAAAATCAGGAGAAGATCGTTGTCATCGTGTGGATGAACCGGTTAAAACACTCGACACCCA
This sequence comes from Planctomycetota bacterium, assembly GCA_024278955.1. Taxonomy (GTDB): domain Bacteria; phylum Planctomycetota; class Planctomycetia; order Pirellulales; family Lacipirellulaceae; genus Bythopirellula. The sequence goes on from JAJRSE010000082.1 coordinate 8,333, forward strand.
GAATCGATATGGTTTGGTTTCAGCTTTCCTCTCAAAGCACTTTGGCGGCGTCGTAGGAGTGCCGATCGGAACGCCTTTCCCGACCATTACCGGGACACCGACTCAGAACCAAATCACCGCAGCGAACCTAATCCGATTTAACCACGGCGAAAAGCAATGGAGCGACATCGAGGACCCAATCGGCACGATCACCGGCGGCGGCAATCACTTCGGTTTGGTTTACGCCTTTCTGGTGAAGTACTTCGGTACGGCGATAGGCCAGCCTGCTAATCAGCCTCTTGGCACCGTCACATCAAAGCATCGGTTTGGTGTGGTGCAAGTGGAAGTGGAGCCTGGCAGGGTAGAGCCGGCGATAGCGCTCGACGTGGCTGGCGTTGGCCCATGCGTCATCGCCGACATAGGTATGCGAATGCTTCAGCCTCGCGAACTCGCTCGAGCGCAAGGTTTTCCCGACACTTACGATCTGACGGGCACCAAAACAAATCAAGTCGCCAAGATCGGCAATAGCGTTTGCCCCCAGTGTGCGGCAGCGATTGTTAAGGCGAACTATGCCACGGCTTCCAAAACTTCGGAGGTCTACGCATGAGCCAGCTCGCACTGTTCCTCTTCGAGGAATTAACCCAAAACGAAAAGCCTATCCCCGGCCCGTTGCCGCTGGACGATCGCTACCTACTCTGGGTACGCCGACAAAGCGGAATCTACGCGGAGATTACCGACGAAGTGGATCGGCAACTCAAGTCAGGGCGCCGTCTGGTTTGCTTGGCTTCGGTGCTGGAAATGCTTGCCGATCAGCCCGACCTCGCCAAGTCGTTTACACCGGCTGCTGGCTACGATCCCGCGTTCACCAGTCCACTTCGACGCATGATTATTGGGTTTGGCGATGCGACTGAAACGGACCTTGATACGGAGATTGGCGATGAATGACACGCAAACAACAGAAACCCAAGTGGAATTGCTCGCCGAACTCAACGGTGCCAAGTGTCGCTGCGGGAAAAAGAAGCAGACGGGCAATACGTTTTGTTCGCGCTGCTACCACGCCCTGCCCTTCGGTCTCCAAGGCCAGTTGTACTTGCGATTTGGCCAAGGCTACGAGGCTGTCTATGCACGGTGTGCGAAGAAGCTTGATGCGAAAGGATCTGGGAGAGCATGAGCACAAAAACAGCAATCAAAGAACGCCCGATCCTGTTTAGCGGGCCGATGATCCGCGCGATCCTGGAAGGCAGCAAGACGCAGACTCGCCGGGTGATTAAGCCGCAGCCAGAAAGCGATATCAATGCGGTGTGGTTTGACGAGGCATGGCAATGGGCAACTACCGATTCGAGGCGGCAATGCCCCTACGGCGAACCAGGCGATCAGCTCTGGGTTCGTGAAAAATGGGGAATTACCGCTGCGGAACACCGCTGCGGGTTTGAAATCCACCAGCCCCTCAAAGGTTGCTATGACATATTACGGCGTGACGTCCAGCTTAGCTACCATTATGCAGCAACAGACAAGCACCCAGATATGCGGTGGCGACCCTCTATCCATATGCCGCGATCTGCCAGCCGCCTGCTGCTGGAGGTAACGGACGTTCGAGCCGAGCGCGTGCAGGACATCAGAGAGCCTGATGCAGTCGCCGAGGGCTGCGAAAAAGTAGATGACAAAACGGCTGCCAAGTTCGCCGTCCCCGGCCCGTTGTTTCGATTCTCGCAGCTGTGGGACTCCATCAACAAAAAACCAGGCCACAGTTGGCGAGATAACCCCTGGGTCTGGGCTGTCACTTTCAGGAGGATCGAAGCGTGATTCATTCCGTTGTAAACCACCGGAAATTCAAACGGTTGGTGCGTCTCATACGAGACCACTGCGAAGGGTCCCCCGTGACGCCCGAGAGCGTCTGCGTCAGCCTGCTCGAAAGACTCTGGCACGCAACGATAGCAAACGCACGACGTGGCGATATTGGACGTCTCACGGACGATGACATCGCCGAAGAGATCGGCTGGCTAGGCGATCCTGCCTTGCTCATCGACGCGTTGGTCGAGAGCCGCTGGCTGGAGCGATGCGACCAGTATCGACTGGTTGTCCACGACTGGCCTGACCATGCACCCAACTTTATCAAGGGAAACATTGCCAAACACCAAAGCGGATGGGCAACCTCCCAGGGCACCCTCCCTAAGCAACCTGCTAGGGAGAATGAAAGTGAAGTTCTCCCTAAGCAGCCTGCCCAGGGCAACGTGCTATTAGCACCCTCCCTAAGCACCCTCCCTAAGCAACATGCCCAAGGCACCCTGCCACCTAACCTAACTAAACTAAACCCAACCAAACCTCCTCCCCCTACCTCCTCCGAAGGGGCTGCGCCGAATGGCAAATCCACCCCCAACTGGGTGGAGGTGGAGGGGGATTTATTTACGGCAGGTGTTGCCATGACGCCAGCGGCTATCGACTCGGCTAAGCGGCATGGCTGCCCACCCGATCTGGTCAGAGCCTGCGTCGAGCACTGGCACGCCCAGCAGCCTGGATGGGATGCCGGCTCGCTGTACACGCGGATCATGCAGCTCAGGCCCGGCCAGGATCCTGAGCTGCTTTGGCCGCCAAAATCCCGGCCCCTTCTCAGCCCCGACGAACGCCGTACCAGCGAAGACGCAAAACGCAAACAGCAGGCAGGCGAGGCAGCTCGCATTCAGGCTGAGCTAGCTGCCGACGAAAAGCGGGTCGCTGGGCTTGAAGACAGATATGGCGACGCAATCGACATGCTCGACCAGCAGGGTCTCGTCGAGCTGATCGAGGCTGCCGAGCCAGATAACCCTGAGTTCCACGTCAAGCGATTGATGCGATCTGGGGTTACCGCAACGCTGCGGCTGGTGCTACTCGAGCACCTTGCGAAAGAGGTCCAATCGTAAAGCCAAACAATTGTTGGTAGCACTTTCCCAGTCGAATAATCCACGGACGAACCATGAGCAACCCAAAACAAATTCGATTTGTCGTCCCGGCCGTTCCGGTATCGCAGCCGAGGCCACGTGCAACGCTCGCCGACGGAGGCGAGCACGCCCGAATGCACGAAGTGACGAGCATCAAGTCAAGCGACGGCACTCGCAAGCCACACCCCATAGCAGCGTTCAAAGCGACCGTGAAGCTGATGGCTTCGCAAGCATATTTGGGTTCGCCTTTGAGCTGCCCGCTTCGAGTGGATGCCGTATTCGTGTTCCCTCGCACTCAGTCACAAATCTGGAAAACCAAGCCGATGCCCCGGATGCTCCATTTCAAAAAACCCGATCGCGACAACCTGGACAAGGCCGTGCTCGATGCACTCACCGGGCTGCTGTGGGTTGACGATGCCCAAGTTTGCGACGGACGAATCACCAAAGTCATTGCCGCCGGCGATGAACAACCGCATGTGGTCGTCACTGTGACGCCACTCACATAACGACAGGAGATCAAAACGATGACAACCGCAATTGCACCGGACCAATTGGAAGACGCCATTGACCGAAAACTTGATGAAGACGCGGATGAGGCTTCTGTCGATTCTGGTACCGAGGAAGAAACAACCGAGGCCGCTGAGCAGGAAGCCGACGCCACCGAGGAAGAGAAACCATTACCGAAGACGATCGACGAGCTTGAGCACGACCACTACGAGCAGATTTGTTTGCTGAACGTCAAGGTTCGAGAGGCGGGGGTCGAGTACGACGATGCCAAGGCGGAATCGAATCGACTCAAAAAACGCTTCGAGAACCTTGGAGCCCAGCTTTCGGATTTGATTGAGCAAGACCCACGCCAAAGGCGATTGCCTTTCTCGGACGGAAGTCAAGACGCAGAGCAACCCTCGAGCGCAACGACGTGCGAGGAATGGAAAAAGCTCTCGGTCACCGAGCTTGGTCTTGCTGCCGGCCTGGTTGCCAAGCTTGAGGAAAACTCTCTTGCAACGTTCGGAGACCTTCACGATTTTTGGAACGCTCGCAAGGATCTGAAAGATCTCAAGGGAATTGGCGAAGAGAAATCAGCGTTGGTAATCGATGCCTTCGCAGACTACGGAGCGACTCACCCCGAGCTGTTTGCTGAAGCTGGCGAAGAGGAAGACCCCTTGCAATATCCGGGCATGACCGAAGAGCAGTTTTACTGTCAGTCGTGCGACGTACTGAAGCTAAAGAAAAAGCACCTCAACTCGCTGATCGGCGAAGGGTTTGACAACCCGCGGCAACTGGCCAGCTTTTGGGATTCGGGCAACGACCTCGAAGGCATTGGGAGTATCGATAGCAAGGGCGACGTTGAGATCAAGAAGATTTTCGATGCAGCTTTTGCGGAAGCCGGCTTTGGCGCAGAGGACCAAGACGAATCACCCGCAGAGGATGCAGCGGAGTAGTTCGGCAGGATGCCATACGCCGGCGGATCGAAGGATCGTGACGCCGGCACTTTATCAGCAAGCAACGAAAGGATTCTCATGTTGGTACTTAGCAGAAAAGTTGACGAGCGTATTCGGATTGGCAAGGACGTCTACATCACCGTGGTACGCATCGACAGCGACAAGGTGCGGATCGGCATCGAAGCGCCACGGAGCGTCGAAGTCGTCCGCACGGAAATCATCGACCACCACGAAACTCCACCCACCGAGGTAAGCCATGGATGCAACCCAACTATCGAACGTGAAGCAGGAGATCAGCTCGGTCATCACCGTGCGAATCACGAAGGAGCAGCACACGCAGATTAAGGCTGCTGCCAAAAATGGCAAGAAAAGCCTTAACGGTTTTTGCGTGGAGGCAATCTTGAAATCCGTGTTCGCATTCGAGAAAGAAGAAAACGAAAGCCATGAGCATTAAACTATCACGCAACATGACGCTGCCTGACGATGCGGTCACCTGGAAGATGGGGCTCATCGGCCGCACAGGCAAAGGCAAGACCAATACGGCCATCGTTATGGCGGAACAGATGATCGAGGCCGGGAGCCCGGTCGTGATCCTCGACCCACAAGGCGACTGGTGGGGACTGCGATCGAAGTACGAGATCGCCATCCTTGGTGGCGACCATGGCGACATACCGCTCGATCCGCGTGCTGGCGAGACGGTTGCTGACTTTGTGGTGGCCCATCGGCATCCCGTGCTGATTGATCTGTTCGGCATGGGCGAGGCGGAAATGGTTCGCTTTGCCACCGACTTCGCTCGGCGACTTTGGAAAGCCAATCGCGAAGCTCTGCATATTTTCCTTGATGAGGCCGATTTGTTCGCTCCGCAGTCAGGAGCCAAGGGGCCGAAGGCGCAGTGCCTGGGAGCTTGGCAGAACGTAGTGCGTCGTGGACGCTCTCGCGGACTGGGTTGCACGATGATTACCCAGCGGGCGGCGGTGCTCAACAAGGATTTGCTAACGCAAGCCGACCCGCTGTTTGTCCATGGGCTGAGTGCTTCGCGAGATTTGGCAGCGGTCGATGAGTATCTCGACTACTACGGTATCGACCGGAAGGAACGTCGTGGGATCACAGCTCAGATTTCCAAGCTGCAAGTGGGAGAATGTTTTGTGCTCTCGCCAGGAACGCTGGAGATTGACCCGCTCAAGATTGCGGTAAGCAAGCGTAAGTCGTTTGATTCGAGCGCGACACCTGTCGCGGGGAAGACTCGCAGCGGTCCGCGGTCGCTGGCGAAAGTGGACCTGTCGGCACTCGAAAAGCAAATGGCGACGACGATCGAAGACGCGAAGGCCAACGACCCGAAGCTGCTCAAGGACGAGATTCGCGAACTTAAAAAGCAGCTCGACAAGAAAACGCCCGTGGTGGATGGGAAGGCGATCGATCGAGCGGTCCAATCCGCTCGCAAGGAAGTCAACAAGCACTGGGAATCGCAACTGAAAAAGCTGGAGACGTCTCACGGAAAATTGGCCGGACGGCTTATAGCCATCGCGAAGCTGTCGCAGACGAACGGAGAAGCGGCGGTTGAAGTCTTTCGGCCGCTAGCTGCGAAAACCTATTCAGTCGAACGCTTGTCGCGACCAAGACCCGCAGGGAAGGCAGAGTTAGCAAATGACGCTCGCATTGGAGGCGGTGCTTTGCGAATGGTTCAGGTGCTCGCGGATCGCTCGCCAGCTCGCTTCACCGAATCGCAGTGGGCAACGCTGGCCAAGCTCAAGAAATCGGGCGGGACTTGGTCGACGTACAAATCGCGATTGCTACAAGCGGGTCTCGTCGCTCGCGATGGCAACTACTGGGTTGCAACTGAGGATGGTATCGAGCAATTTGGCGACCCTCGTCGTGCCCCGCAGTCGGCAGAAGAGATCCGAGAACAGTGGAAGGGACGACTCGGCAGCGGCCCTTCGCGGATGATCGAGGCACTCATCGAAGCCCCGATGACTCGCGGAGAGTTGGCCGAAGCAACGGGGCTGACAGCTACTGCGGGAACTTTTGGAACGTACTTGTCACGTCTGCGATCGAACGGGCTTATCGAGAATGAGGGCGAGTACCTTCACTTGGTCGAAACGCTAGTTGATTGAACCAACGAGGCCACGAATGACTAACGCAAGCGAAAAGCGGGAAATACTTATCACCTGCACGGCGCAAACTGAGGTCAAGGTGATTGGCGATTTGATCGGTCGGCAGTTGATCGCCATCGCCTCCGAGTCGTGTGAGTGCCGGAATGAGTTGCGGGTAATTGGATCAGACATTTGGGCAGCACTCGGCAAGATTGATTGGGATGAGATTAGGAAATACGAATTGAAAGGGGAGCAAAGACGATGACTAATGCGCAGCGACTAAGAGCCATGCTCGACGCGACCGAGCATAGCGTGGGGGAACGGAGTGGGCATCTATCTGCCCTGGGCGTATCACACGGGATGCTTAGCGATAGCGACGTTATAGAAATGCTGTGCCGTGGCGAGTCTCTATTGATCTCTCGAAGCCGTGCGGAATCGATCTTGATGGAATTGGAATCGAATGACTAACGCAAGCAAACCGAAAGTAACCACGCTTTGCCAGTCTCAAGGGAAACGCATGGTCTATCCAGCATGACCGATCTTGTCGAACTGCTTGTCGAAGAAATCGTTTTACTTAGGAGAAATCAAGATGGTTTTTAACGCAGAATATTTAGAGGATGAGTCCCACAGCACGGCGGCTGAACGCATAGAAAAACTCGAAGAGGAATTGAGAATCTTGAAAGGAATTCAACACGAAAGTGAAACCACTAAGCACACCGAACGCCAGCAGGCTTACGCAGATACGGCAAACGCACTGCGTGATGTTTTCCTGTCGATCCGAAAGAGTAACGGGGATATCGTCGATCCGGGGCGTTATCTGAAGCTACTGAGTGGCCATGTGAAGGAAGAGGATAGCGTATTGCTTGAACTCGGCGATCGAGTTATGGGCTTGTCGTTGACTCTTGAAAAAGAACAAAGTCAAAACACAAGCGAAGAGGTTCTTTGTCACATCATGGACATTGCAGCGAGAGCGTTGCTTTACTTAACAATCGTAGACCCTGGCTTGGTCGAATCGCAAATCTTATTAAAGGAAAATCAAAATGGAACGAACACCTGAATTACTAAGAAGCATCGCAAAGCTGACACCGGAACAAATCCAGTCTACGGCGGATGCGATGGAAGCGGATGACGATTCGCTAGTTGAAATAATTGAAACCCAAACTGGAGCCGTGTCATATCGCGATGTGAGAAGGTATCTTACGTTTTGCGGAATCGGCAACAACTATTACCGCATAGCCGCACCAAAAACCCGGCCAATGAATCGAGAAGAGCTTGAAAAGATTCATCGGGTAGGAATGGAGTTTCTGGCACCCGGCGGATCAATTACCAAATGGCAGTTAGGTGGACTCCCGGAGGAGGGCATGGACGCACCGACTACGGCGATTATACAGCAGGACTGGTACGGCAAAAAAGATTGGAAAATTGAGAAACTCAAAGCACACACAGTTTTCGATCTGTCCGTGTACAAATACCGCCGCAGGCCCGGCCAGCCTATGGAACCGCCCAGCGTCGGCGTGTGGGAAACGCAACCTGTAAATATAGAAGTGAAGGCGAGCAAGCAAGAACAACTACTTGCAGTTGAGTGCTTGTTGCTCGACCGGAATCCGTGCTGCCGAAAACTGTTGTGGTGCGGACTAGTACCAGGTGCAGTACAACCGGTTCGACTCCGGTACGCTGGATTGAGAAAGAAACCAATTTTACGCACTGCGCGTGCAGTGCATTTTTCCCGTAGTTAGGAGAACTACTATGTCCGAGTCTAGTAAACCCGTTACACCTGAGACGTCCCAAACAGCTGAAGGCGACAAGCCCGAAGCGACTCCGCAGGAGAATGCTAAGGATGTCCCAGCCACCAAGCCCCCATCGACGATGGAGACCACGACGGTCGATGAGGAATCGAAAACCGAGAGGGACAATTCGAAGGATGTCACTAACTCAGAAGAGACGAAGCCTGAGGAAGCTGAAGGCGACAAGCCGCCCTTGTCGACAGACAATGCACCGGCATTTCAGCCAGCCAAAGCGTCGGGAGAAACAGATGAGTTTGCGAAACCGATTGTGCTTCCCGCTGATCCCGACGGGAGCCTGATGGTCAACGTCACTCGTAACGCCTTGCGGTCGCTAATTCCTGAGCAGCAAAACGGAGCAATCCACGACTTGCTAAACAAGGTGGCTCGCGATGAGACGACAACTCGCGCTGTCTCGGTGCTGCTCGCGAGGATCCTGCGACACCAGGACGCTCGTAACGTGAACCTCAGAGTGTTAGGCGACGTGCTGCAAGGCAACGAGTCGGAGCACTTCGCGTCTCACGGTTTGGACGAAGGCAATTTGCTGGAGTTCTTTACGCAGGTGACTCCCGAAGCGATTCGTCAGCTGGCTGCCTAAGAAGGAACGTCAGAGTAATTTCTTGACCTTTGGAGTTCAGCCATGGAGGGCTGAACTCGGTTTTTCCAACGGGGGCTAGGATGCCACACCAGGAAACTATCGCCGAAGAGACACTTCACCAGAAGCAAGGGAAACGCATGGTCTACTCCGAATTGAACATTGCTATCACCTCAAAATTGGTAAAAAGTGGGGAAATACGCAATCGAGTCGAGGTTCTCAAGCCGAGGTCAAACGCCCTAAAAGTCACTCGCAAGACAAAACGGTTGACTCGAAGCGGCTGATTGGCGTAGATTGACGGCACAACTTAAATTACGTCCCGTCACGGGCCGGCTTAGGCCGAACTATTGATTCCCAACTTTGGGTGTCAGCAGTTCGGCCTTTTTTCGTATGCCGACTGCAACCCCAAAGGTGAGTTATGGCCTCTTTTCGAGTTGAGACGCAAGAGTTTATCGACGCTTTTTCTGACGTCGGGACAGTCGCCGATCGTGCGCATCGTATTGCCCGCGAAGGCTTTGACTTGGTTGGGAAGGTTGTCAATCTCGAAAACGATCTGGCTGCAATAGAAGAGGCGAAAGACGAACTGGCTGATGCGGCAACGGCAATCGCCCGAAAGTTGCTTGTTGGCCGCCCCATGATTCGCATGGCCGTTTTGGCCGGCATCCCTTCGGCGATCGGCCCCATAGTCGACGCGGCTGCCCGATACACTGGGACGGCTGAGCAGTTTGTTGATGAGCATGTTGCACCGCGTTTGGCCGAATGGGAAAAGACGATTCACCGCGCACGAATTGGACTGGAGGGCTGACCTCAGACATGCGACTACTGCAACTGATTACCGCCTGGCTTGCCTTGTGCTCGCCTTCTCTCGCCGCCGAGGTGACTCCGGCTGTTGGTCGGCTTTGGGTCATGGTTGACGGCAATGTTAGCGCATCAGGGTCTTGTGTTCTGGTGTCAGACCACATCGCAGTAACTGCTTCGCATGTTGTCGGGAACGCTCCTGACAAAGCTGTTTTTGCGGTTAGGTTCCGCCGTGAAGGTGCTCTAGTCTTTGCCTACAAGGCCACGGTCCTAGAGAGCCGGCCCGATTTCGATTTAGCCGTTCTCCGGATCGAGGGAAGCGTAAGTGTTACCCCACGACCGATTTCTTTCGCTCCCGTGAAGGAAGGGCGGAAGATATGGCAATCAGGCTGGGGCAACCGCGACCGACGGCCACGAAGCGTATGGGGAGTTGTCGGCACCAGCGGCGTAATCGTGGAGGACAATGGCCCGGTTTTCTTCGAGTCGACTCCATGGGCCTCGGGCGGTGATTCGGGCGGCGGCATATTCGATGAGAACGGGTATTTAATTGGAATCATTAGCATGGTGGACACGGGAGCGATTGTGAAAAACGGCCATAGGTACAAAATGCCTAACGCGGACCGCCGGACCTATGCAGCACCTTTATCTGAGAACCAATGGATCAAGAAGCATCTAGGGAGCCGAAATGGGAATTGAACTAACCGGTGCGGCTTTGGCTCTGTGCGTAGCGCTGACTTTTGTGCCGTGGAAGAAATGGCTAAGCAAATCGAGCGACAGTAAAACGCTCAGCGATGAAAAAACGCTGATGCAAAAAGTCGTCGACTTGCGTTTTTATTGCGCGTGCCAACCACCCGCCGAGCGTGGCCGTGGCCTTGAAGCATGCGATACGCTTGGCAGTTTAGTCAGCCAGCAAAAGTTACTCCTAGGGCCGGACGAAAATCGGCTGAAGGCGGGCGGCTATGAATAATACGGTCATAGCAAGGCTGGTGATTATTGCAGCCGCTTTGCTGCTTTCTCAAAGTAATCGCATCGCCACACTGGTCGAAGGGGTGAGCGAAAGCAAACCGACCGAGACGCAAATTGACGAGAGCCTGCTGCTACGCGAGCTGTGCCGAAATATGAGCACAACTCTTTCGGAAAACGAAAGGATTAACACCTCGAACCGGCTGAGTCGAGCTTGGTTTGATGCTTGGGCCTTTACCGCACCGCACAGCGAAGAAGCCGAAACCGACTTTTCGTTCGTTTGGCTCGACGTCGTAAACTTACTCGAACTAGGCGACACATCGATCGACCTGGATCAATCAGCTCGCGACCAAGCGGCCAAGGTGTTCCTTAACCACTCCCTAGCCCTCACTCCCTAGCCCTCACTTTCAATGCCCCACGGACTCCCAGAAAACTGCGGCTACGTACCCAATCTAGCGCATGCTAATTCGCTTGCGGTGGAATGTGCGTCGTTTGCGACGGACCTGGAAGCTCTTTCGTTCGCCTCGAACAAATCGGCGTTCCTTTACCGGGCAATTGTCGAGGTGCTTAAAGGAAACCCCAAGTACGTTCGCAATGGCGTTCTGCGGGCATTTAGCCAAGGAAAGCACGGCAGTTGTGTTGGTTGTGGCGAAGCTCATAAAACGGCAGCAACGCTTGCTGGTGGGATCTGGTTACGAGGCGAAGAGCTTGATTGGCCCGTAGATGATGCTGAGTTGCCCGTGATGCCAAGCCGGTCGTGGATCTACGGTGCTTCGAGACAGGTAGTGGACCGACTCGGGCGATGGGAAGGATCCAACGGCTCGGCGGCGGCGAAAGCAATCGACGAAATGGGCATTGCATGGGAGCGGAACTGTGGCGGCGTCGACCTGAGCGAATATCGGCCCGAAGACTGCGACCGATGGGAAGCTCGCGGCGTACCCAAGGCAACGCTACCGGTCGCCAAGCAAGTCACTTTAGGCGGCAAGGTACGGGTTGAGTCGTGGGAGCAAGCTGCGGCCGCACTCCAGCATGGTTACGGCATCAATATTTGCCAGTGCTATAAGCCCGTGCGAACGACACGCGATGATTACGGGGCTATCGAGCTAGGCAGCCCTTGGTCGCACAGTCAAGTGGTTTGGGGTTACGTGGTTTACGGTAGCGGACGCAACCGAACGCGGCTATTTGTGATCTACAACAGCCACGGAAATAAGTACAAAGGCCCTAAAGGCCCGCTCACGCCGGACCTGCCAGACGGCGCGTATTGCATCACAACAAACGAGATGCAAGAGATACTCGACAACGGCGATAGCTGGATCAGTTGCGACCGGACAGGGCTTGCACCTCGAAGCCGATCTTTCCGCCGCATTGCAAAGAAGAAGGGAGCCCGTCATGCGATGGCTGCTTAGTTTTTTTCTGCTTACTGGATGCTCTCTCCCCCGCGGTCCCGAAAGGGAGCAGGCTATGGCTGCCGTTTCGGTTGCCATTGCCGAAGCAACCTGCGATGTGACGCTTTGGACGGGCAATCTCCCGCTCGTTTCTACGGACACCGAATCCACCCCGCCTATGGCCTTGGCGATCGAAGGAAAACCAACAGCAATCCCCTGGCGCAAAGACTTTAGGACAGCAGTGATCGAAGCGGGCAAGACGCAAAGGCCACTGCTGGCGCATGTGGTGTCGGACAACTGCGCCCCGTGTGCGCAACTCAAAAAAACCACCTTTGTTGACCCCGTGTTTATTGAGGCAATCAGCGCGGGCTTTGTCGTGGTGGAAGTCAACCAATCAAAAAACCCTGGAATAGTTAAATCGCTCAATGTAAGAAGGTTTCCTACCGACGTGTTGATCTTAGTACGGGGCAGTAGGTGGCGGATTATTGACGTTCGAGGTGCTCCGGAAACGACGCAACTTTATCTATCGCGGCTCAAAGCCTTTGCTAAGCTCGCGATTCAACCAAAGGAGAAGTGATGAACCTTGTTTTTTATGTTCGGTGTGTGTTGACGGGCTTAGCCTTGCTGACGTTTACCATCGCCGGTTACCCCATGCCAGATGGTTCGGCCCATGCTGAAGAGATGAGAATTGTTCAAGAGGCAACTCAAATTCCGGCGAGCAGCGTTGCCGAGTTCGATAATTCGGTGCCGGACAAATCGCCGGATCTTGCACCAACGCAAGACGCGATTCAAAAAGCAAGCGATGACCGAGTTGCGAATAACAATAGCCACTCAAGCAGTAGCACAGCGAGGGGACCGGTGCGGCGGCTAATTACTTTGCCGTTTCGTGTAGCCCGGAATATGCGTGCTCGCGTTAGCTCGCGGGTCGCAGTACGCGCAGGCCGTCGTGCCAGCCGGGCTGCCGGACGCGCAAACGCATCTGCTTGTCGTGCCAGCAACTAATACAAAACCCTCCCAGGTGCCTCGCTGCTGCCTTTCGGCTAGCAGCGAGGTTTTTAGGAATTGAACAATAATGATGGTGCCCCTAGCAGAATCGTGCGATACCAACGATGTCATTCCAAGTGACATGATTGGGAAGCTCATTTATGCGTTTAAGTATCTGGGCCCCGTTACCGTCGTTATCGGTGTGGTTTTGGGGATGGGAACCCTCATTATCATCGACTTGCATAAAGAACGAATAGAACACGCCAACGGTTCTCGTGAACAAACGAGCCTTGTCGTGGAAGCCCTAGTCAATTCAACCCACGCAATGGAAGAGATTGCAGAGACGACGAACCAATTTGCTAAGGCCATTCAAGAAAACACGACCCAAATCAAAGAGAATGGAAAGACGCTAGAGCGAGTCCTAGATCGGCTCGAACAATGATAACCGACCAAGACGTCAATGATTTCTCGATGGAACTTTCGCGAATGGACATCGTGAAAGGTGTCGGTGATTCGGACTACACACATCGCAGGGCGGTTATTAGGCAGCTACTACGCAATGTTGAATTTGGATTACGCGGAAAGCCTTTGCGGAAGAAAACTTTCGCGGACGTTCGTGGATCGGTCGGTCTTCTTTTTTGGTTTCGAGTTGCCATGATGATTCTGGAATGGGCACCGAAAGCAGTTGAGTGGTTGCGGAATCGACGCGAAGAAAAAGAGGGCCGTGATGACTAACTACGGCGGATCGATCCATCTTGGCGTGGATTTTAACCAGGACAACTCCAAGGAATATCATTGGCTTGGGAGTGCTCCCCATGACGCTTCGGCTATTGGCACGGACGATTTTCTCATTCTAGGATCATCGCTTCCGACGCGGTCTCAACAGTCGGCCCTTTTTACGTTTTATACAAGCTCTAATGACTTTCTGCTTATTGGCTACGAGAGTGGGACGACTCGCAATTTCCGAGCACTTTGGCGACAAAGCGGCACAACGACGGTCAAAGTCGCAGGTCAATTGCGAGAAAACGGGTCTTCTCATTATCAAGGTATCAACGGTGGTCAACGATTTGCGGTCCAGAAAAGCGGAAACACGTTCCGATCTGGTATTCTCGCTGGCTACACTCGCGACATGCAATGGTCGTCAACAGCAGGTGTTTCAGCCAAGAGCCTAAACGGCTACAGCCTTCGCATGGGCCGTTACAACGAGGAATTTAGCGACACGTTTACCGGTGTGATTGGTTGGTCGTCCGTGCTTCACGTAATCGGCACCATGCCGACTGACGCGGCTATCGAGCAAGCTCTTATCGCTCCACACTTGATGTTGGAGCGGTATCACCCCATCACGGGAACCGATCGAGCCAACGCGGTTCTCGTTAGTCTTTACGGACAAATCGTCGACAGTAACGGCGAACCTTATGCCCGAAACTACCGACGTGATCTAGTCGATGAGGGAGTAGTCGATGACACGACCGATGGGGCCAAGCCTGTTTTCCTAAAAGATGCGATCGGCTCAAGTGATCTCCAACTCAACATCGCCAATGCCGCCGGAACGTCGACGCCACTTATCGTACGGCCCGATTATATGAATCCCTCACGGGCGGGCGAATTGAATCACTTAAGCTTTGCGCAGAATCCAAGAGCTTGCCAAACACCCGACGGGCGTATCTTTTCTGGTGGCCGTGGCGGATCGAACAAATCAAACTTTACGTCGATCCATGAAATTCGCCAGTACGATGAAAATGGCGTACGTGATCGGTGGCCGATTCCGCTAATCCCGGCTTACGGTCAGTGGGATGATTCTGCGGCTGCGGTAGTCGGTCCGATTTACGATTTAGAAGGCAGAGACGAAGGCGGGGCCAGCTATCACAGCACGTCTGCTTTGATAGCTCTTGACGATGGCCGCATCTTCGTCGACATGCAGAATCACTCAAACATATTTGAGAATCCTGCGAGTCTTTCAACGGGTGATTTTGTTGCAGAATTGGCAGGGTTTTATATGTACGATCCTGCGAATCCGTCATTGCCAGCCATGCAATGGCACCAGCACGTTGCAGATGCCATTCCGTCGCTTATCGATCCGAATACATCGAGTGGGGCAAGGCGAGCATGGCAGCAGCTTACAACGACCTACGGCACATGCTCGCGAAACGCCACCCATGTTTATGGCGGTAAGCGGCGACACTTTAATGCTTCCGGCAATCTCGGCATCTACTCAGTTCGCATAAGCGACACAACCAAACAATGGACCGATTTAACCGCGAACGACAACGGGGCTGGTGGTCTCGATCGATCGGCAACTAAGCCTTGGGGTGTGGTGGATTTACCCGGCGGGGCAGTACTGTTCGCAGGCCAGCCTAGAAACGATAATGCCCCAGGCCCCGACTCTCTCAATTCTTGTTATGCGGGCCTAGGAGGGGCAATTTGCACTGATCTCGACGGGATAACAAATTGGGCCAATTGGCGATCGGTCGCCGATGGAACCGTGCTGAGCGTTAGCCGAGCGTCACAAATCACGGCCATGGGTTCGCCCTATTCCAATCTGCAATTCGCCGAAGATGCGGCCATATTCCCAACACAGTTTAAGTCGGCTGCCGATGCGTACTTTGCTCATTTTATTGCCGACGATGACGGTAATCTGTTTGGTATTTACAAGTGGTCTGAGAACGACGCTTACGGCCAGCCTAACGATGTCAACGCAGACAACATCTACTACTGCTGGCGAACCGGCTACAACCCTGCGACATTCACTTGGGCGAACAGCGGCGAAGTCGACATCTCCGATATGATTCGTGCCGCCACAAAAGCACCAGGCAACCCGACGGGCGACCAAACAGGCGATCCGATCGTATTAGACGCCCTGAATGTCCATTGGCATCGACCCATTTTACAATGGCGAGATAGCGGCCAGAATCTGTTGCTCTTGCTGTTAGCCGACCCCGACGGCCAGCCCCAAGAGCAAGGCGATCAATACGAGCGTGAGCGTGGCGGCGGGCGTTACGTCAAACAGCTTAGCCTGCCAAACCCAGCATCTTCGCTCGGCGACTTAACAAAATGGAGCCCGGCAAGAATTGTCGCAAGTCGGCAAGGGAATGCCCAAAGTGTTAGACCGCTTGCTGCAAATACTGCGCAGGGTTCGTCTGATAAATTCTTGATGGAATATATCGAAGGGGGTGCGAACTCTTTAGAACAGCCATCGGAGCTTATTTACGCCGCGTTTGAAAGCACGTCGACTGATTTCACGTCCAACCTGGTTGCTCATTACAAACTGGATGAGACCTCGGGAACCGTAATTGCGGATTCGTCGGGCAATGGGCACACTGCCACACTCGTAGGCGACACCGCTACAACGATGACTGTGGAAAGCCCAACCGGTCGCGGGTTTGAATTCGATGGAACGACCGGACTCAACCAGAGAGTGAATGCCCCGGTACACGCTGATTTTGTGCTTGGAACTGGGCATTGGTCGATTGGGGTTCGGCTTAAAGCAGATAGCCTGTCTCAGCCGGGATGGGCTCCGACGGTTCTCGGCATCGGTGACACTGCTGCGAACGAGTGCATGGTCCGATCGGCAACGTCAGATTCGATTGAGTTTTGGTCGAGTGCTGGTATCTGCCGAATCACGGGCCTTTCCGCCGACACTTGGTACAGCATCGTATTCACCTACGACGGAATTTCAATACGAGGTTATGTCGATGGGGTGCTCGCCACAACCACGCCCGCGACATTGGATATCAGCTCCACCAAGTCACTTCAAATTGGAATGGCCGATACGCTTAGCTCTCGTAGTTGGGACGGCGTTGTCGATGAGGTCTCACTTTGGAAGGGCCGGGCTTTGTCTTCGGCAGACGCAGCCGCTTGGGCAGCAATAAGGGGCAGTGGCAGGAAATCAAATCAGCAGCAGTTACTTATACCTGCTGCATAACAGCAGTGAAACTTATACGGAGTCAATCATGGACAGGAGCTTTCAAAACGTAAAAGTCACAATCGGAACAGGCGCTGGCGATGCCACTCAAGCAATCCAAATTCCTGACCGTGCGTTTGGTTCAGTGCAATTCCCTGCAAGCATGACCGGCACCAAGCTTCTGATTGAGGGCCGCAACGCAGGAAATGACACCTGGGGAGCAGTTCTGGGAGCTGAAACTACGCAACTCGAAATACCCGCTGCTGCAAATTCAGTAGTGCGAATTCCAGACGGCGCTTTCGGATGCTCGGAGATCCGTTTTAAGAGCGATGCCACCGAGGCCTCGGAGCGGACGTTCGACGTACACGTACAAAGCTGACGCATTGGGCGGAAGCGTTCTATTTTCTCTTTCTAGGCAAACGAAAATGAGTAATGAAACACTACAAGATCGGCAGGACTACTTGTTCCTGGTCACCGACAACCTGATCCACCAGCGTGACACATGGGCTGATGATGCTAGCCTGCAAGGGCTACCGTCCGGCGGGCTGCTGTGGATGGCAGCCGAGCAATTGGTCAATGCGTTTGCAATGGGGACTATCCCTGGGTGCTGCCGTCAATTGTGCCGTGCCGTCGAGGAATTCACCCGGCACTGGGAGTCGCACACCACGCGAGCTGAGGTGAGCCCCACAGACGATCTACTGCCTGGCAACAATGTTTGGTCTGCCATAGACTCGGTAGCAGCGGCTCGCACTGGAGCAGAACCCAAAGAAGTCAAGCGACTTGAACCAGTTGCAGACTTGGTAAGTCAAAAAGTCTCAGACGAGCAGATCGCCAAGATCTATGGGTGGAAGACCTCGCTTGGGCAATGGGACTACGACAAAGTGCGAGATGCTAAAGCCCATCCAGGTAAGCATGACGGCGACAAATTCTACGACGAAAAACAGCAAGAGAAAGATCGCCGCGACCGTCTCGACAAGCAAAGAGCTGAGGCGATGTCTCAAAACATCTCCGGCAAGAAAAATGCGGCGCCAATCGCTGGACCCGAGCCTATAGAGACATTGGTTGCTCAAGGACTGACCGTTGCACAGATTGCCAGTGTGAAGGTTCTCTCGGTTGAGGCCGTGCTTGAGTATTGCCGTATCAACAGTGTTGCCTTGGACGGTATTGCACCTGCTAGTCCGACTCCATCAGCCATCAACCCTACACCGGCTGCCGAAAGTCAGCTGGAGCACGATCAATTTGACGAAGGGATCGATAACGAAGGCTTGCCGATTGGCGATGGTAGCGAGTTGTCCCTCGAACAGCAAATTCTCAATGCGGCCGATAACGACCCTGAATCAAAGCCTGGTGACATCGCCAAGCTTCTCAGAGTATCCCCGCAAAAGGTAACGGCGATTCTCAAGCGACGCGCCGAGGTAGAGCAAGTCGCTTAGACACAAACCTAGGCAAATCATGGCTAAGAAGAAGCCCGCATCTGCTGCGCCGAAATCAAAGGCCGGCCACACTAAGGGTGGCCGGCCTGCGCCCGGCGGACGTACAATCGTACCCGACGACTACGACCAAATGGCCAAGTTGTATGGTACGGGATGCACGTATGCACAGATCGCCCGAGAGTTTGGAGTAGCGCCAAATACGATTGCTACGCACTTCAAAAACAATATCTTTCCGATGATTCAAGCGTCGTCGACGCGATCGCTCGAATCTGAATTACTAAAGATCACTCAGCTGGAACGTGTCGCCTGGGAATGCTTTCATAGCAAAAAGCCAGCGGAACGTCGAAAGCTTATAAAGAATGAGATTGCCAAGATCAGGGAAACATCAGAAGAGGAACGCAAAGAGATCAAGTACCTACTGGAAGAGTCCCTGACAACGGTTCACCGCAACCGGGACAAAGGCTGGCTTGACATCGTAAAATGGTGCGTTGAGGTACGCTGTCGGCTCGAAGGGCACTTTGCCGCGGTCAAGGTCCGAGTTCAGCACGAAGAGTACCGAGTCGCCGGCAAGTCGCCAGCTGAGGGCATGGCAGCCATGATGCAACGCATCACTGAAAAGGTGCAAGAGCGACGTAAGTATGAATCGCGGTTGCAAGAATCAGGCGTTAGCTTTGGAGAGATCGTCGAACCGAGTGACAATTGAGTGACCGTTTCTACCGCACCACCCACTGCCGAGGAGATGCTGGCGCTGGCCGAAACGGACCCCGTCGTTCGTGGATTTTTACAGTCGCTCGAAGCGGAAAGCAGCTTCTACGATTTTGTTCCTCGACCCGACGATCCCGAAAACTTCGATCAACAGCACTCGTTCTGCTTCAGTAGGGACTCGGTATCGTTTCTGATCGGCGGCAACGCAGCTGGCACAACCGAAGCTGCAAGTTTCAAGGCAGGGCAATTCTTGCTCCACCAGCAGCCTCCTCCACGGAAGGACGCTCCGTTTTGGATCATTGCGGAAACCTACGAGCAGGTCATGGACGTTTGTTGGGGTGAGAAGCTTCTCGGACACGGTCACATTCCCGAATGCGAAGTCAACTGGGACAAGGTTGCTTGGCACTCAGAAAAGCAAAACCGACCGAAGAGCGTCCCTCTAAAACCTTGGCCTGAAAGTGAGGGAGGTAGCCCCACGAAAAACTGGCGACTGGAATTTAAGAGCTACGAACAAGGCCGTCAGGCTATGCAGGCTCGATCGATCGGTGGTTTTTGGTTTAGCGAACAGTTTCCGCTGGATATCTTTCTGGAAGTTCTTCGCGGATGTCGCGAGTATATGTTTCCAGGCGGTCAGTTTGCCGAGTTCACCCCCATCGACCCCGAGCTGTCGATCTGGGTCGAGCAGGCTATGGAGGAGCAGCCAGCGGGTTGGGAGTTCTACCGAGCGAACACAAAGAAGAACGTGCCCAACCTACGCGACGGATGGTACGAGCAATTTTTTGCATTGGTTCCCGAAGAGCTTCGTGCTACGCGAGAAACTGGGGCGTTGGCATCGTTTGAAGGCGTCATTTATCCAAGCTTCCACCCATCGATCCACGTGATACCCGAAGAGGATTTGCGTGTACCTCCGGGTACATGGCATGACATGGCGACCGACTGGGGAGCGTCAGTCGAGCACCCGCACGCTTCTGTTTTTGGATGCCGCGATGGGGTAGGCAACTGGCTGATCTACGATGAGTACTGGTCTTCAGATCAGAGCAAGATCACAGCCGATCACGTCGAACGAACACTTGATATCTGTGAGGCATGGGGCTGGCCGATCGAGACGTACCGAATCGCGGTCAGCGCAAAAGGAACACGCGAATTGAAACCGGGGGAAGAACCTCATCCCGGAGAGGAAGTAGTTCAAGAACGCAAACGGTTCTCCAGCTCTCGGGATGCTCTGTGGGGTATGAATTACGGCGATCCTGCGAGACCTGGAGAAATCAATGAATTCTCGAAACGCGGCGTCCCAACTTCTGGGGCTCGCAATAAAGTCTACGAGGGAATCAACGAAGTCCGAACTGCCCTGAATTGCCACCCTGGAACCGGTGAGCCCGGAATACGAATATCAAGCCGCTGCAAACACCTGATCGAGGAATTGCGTAAATACCGCTGGAAACGAGGGAAGAGAGCGACATCAGGTTCGCTACTCAATCCCCAGGTTGCCACTCCAGTCCCCTTGAAACGCGACGATGACATGGTAGATGCCCTGAGATACCTGATTTTCAGCAAGTCGCTGCCTGCTAGCGAAACGATCAGCTCTACCAAAAAAAGTACGGGTGCTGAGGACAGAAAGTCGGTACAATTGATCCGAAACAAGCTAAACCGAGCCATGCGTGGCGCCACGGGAATCATGCCGAAGCGATGAACAACTGCCCTCAATTCACAACGGTCTGTTTCGGAGGCCCCCTCGATGGCCTGGAAGCCACGGAGGATCTAGGATCTACAAGTTTTCTGCACACGGTGCTTGCTGGTGGTGACTATTGCGAATTGATGCCTGACGATTGCTTGGTATCTGCTGGAAGCGAAATCAAAACCGATCACTACCAACTATTCACCTTCTCAACAGCTTGGTCCACCGGTTATGTTTGGACCTATAAGCTTTGGCTTCACGAGTCCTACTTGCCAATTACCTCTGCCATTGTCAGGCGTATAATGGTGCTTGTGCATCCTAGCGATTGCTGGGTCTCACGCTCCTACGCTAAAGTGCATAAAAAAAAGAAATCTCCTTTGTTCCGTTACGGTCATATTACACTTTCACGCAACTGAGATACCCTAGAAACCTCACGCAAAACTAACGTCCCGTCACGGGCCGGCACGAGCCGAACTTCAAGTACCTACTGGTGCTTATCGTTCGGCTTTTTTATTGACTCCTTAAATCATGGCAAGTTTCACCAAAAATCCGCTCTTCCGACTCGCCTCAAGAACGGTGCAGAAGAATGCACGCCGTGAATGGAACAAGACCGACGCTGCCAAGTCCGTCAGGCAGATACAGCAAGCAGCGCGTGGCGGAACGTCAATGGCCGGTGGGGCCAGCGTAAGGAAAGCACTCGACCAATGGGGCAAGTCCGGCTTCAGCGACGTGGTACGTACTACGCTCTTGTCCTCTGACTTTGGAACCATGATTAGTGAAGTCGAGAAGTACGCTCGCGTGGGGGGGCATGCGGGACGACTGGTTAGCCAATTCTTAGGACAGATAGGACCGATCGGGTCACTTATTCGCTCCGTGCTCAGTAGCGGCAAACGCGGTGGAGGGCTGCAAGGCGACATCCAATCGGCAGTAGATTTCCTGGATGCCGTCGCTCCAGAAACTCTTTCGAGTCGAGGACGCAAGCGTTCAACGGCTCACAAACCGGCTGCCAAGCGATCGGCCAATGAAGTCGCCGAGCAGATTGAGGCGGCTAAAAAATTCCTGGAAGGACAGGGATTTGAGGTCAAGGAACCGTCTGCCACTGAAACGATTACCCCAGGAGCGTCGCCTAGTGGCAAAGAAAAGACGTACCCAGGCGGTATCGCCAAAACGACCAAGAAGGGGCAGCCTCGCAAGGTTGTAGATATCGACGTCGAGGGAGGACGCAAGCGATTCCCCGTGTCCCATCCTATCGTAACTAAACGGATGGTGCTCACATCGGGATCGTCGAACGTCCATAGCTACAGTTATGACGTCGACACCAGGACGCTCTACATACGATTCCTATCAAGCGTTTCCCCTGGTGCTCCTGGCAGTCTCTATGGCTACTCGAACGTACCTCCCAAGACGTTCCTTCGTATGCACGACGCCCCCTCAAAGGGCACCTTTGTTTGGGATTACATCAGAATTCGCGGAACCGTTTCCGGGCACAAATATGACTACCAACTAGTTTCGGTTCGAGACAACTACGTGCCGCGAAAGGCGACGATGACTGCTGCTGGTGAGATGTTTGTGCCTCGCACGGTACGAGTCAAGCGAGTCAGCACGGGTAAAATTCGAGTTCTGAAAAGCGGTGGCGAGATGCGTCCCGGACCTCATCATTACAGGTAAGGCAATAGCATGAACGACAGCCCACAAGAAAAGGTACAGCTCGGGGACGAACGGTATGACGTCAGCCGGGATCCTTCTTCAGGTATCTCGGGGATGCCTCCCAACTTAGGCGATGTGCTCCTACGCCATCCGTTTACTTTCCATGGTATCGCTGGTTCTCAGTCAAAGGTTTACCGCGCTAGCGATGAAGCGATTAACGACAGCTTCGATAACGCGAAATTCATGCGCAATGACACGACGGTCATGGAGTGCATTGAGATGCGTCAACGGGCCGTTGCCCTGCTTGACTGGTCGATCGAGCCCGAGGACAGCAAGTCGTCTGAACAGAAAGAAGTCGCGGACATTCTGACAAAGATGCTCAACAAGATTCCGCGATTTATG
Organism: Planctomycetota bacterium; assembly: GCA_024278955.1. Classification (GTDB taxonomy): domain Bacteria; phylum Planctomycetota; class Planctomycetia; order Pirellulales; family Lacipirellulaceae; genus Bythopirellula. The sequence goes on from JAJRSE010000082.1 coordinate 31,028, forward strand.
CAGTACCGCGAGAACCTTCTCCACGCTACTTGGTACGGAAAATACGGCATCCAACATAAATGGGGCTACCAGTGGGTGGCCAAAAAAATGCGACCAATGCCTCTGCGATGGCTTCCGGTGAGCGGTGACAAAATAGTTTTTCGCTACGACGATGGTCTCAACGACCATCGGCCCGATCAAATTGGCATTCGAGTTGGTGCAGGCATCTACAGCGGTAAAGTGAAGAACGGCATACAGGACTCCATGACACGACGCGGTTTCCGTGGCAAGATCGAATCGACTGATAGTGGGCTAGCCTATTTTCTCGACACTTGGGAACGCATCTTGCTGGCCGTGCATAAGTACAGGATTGAGGATGGCGAGTACCATGATCCTGCAAATGCAGGTCGAATTCACGGAATCGGAATCCGGAGTGTTATCTACTGGACGTGGTTCCAAAAGCAGGAAACGCTTGCCAACTTGATGGAATTCTTGGAGCGATCGGCTTCAGGAATTGAACTCTGGTATTACCCCATGGGCAATGCGGACGGGGAAGCAAAGATGCGTAAGGCTGCCGAGGAGAAAATCGGCAACGGACGCAACGTGATTCTTATCCCACGCCCCGCCGGCGAAGATGGCCAGCAGTATGGCGTCGAACACATAGAGCCTGGCATGGCGGGTGCCGAGCAACTCAAGTCGATCATCACCGAATACTTTGGCCATGCGATCAAGCGCTACATCTTGGGACAGACATTAACTACTGAAGCAAGTGCCACGGGATTAGGATCGAATGTGGCTGACATTCACCTCGATACTTTCATGCAAATCGTTCGCTACGACTCGATGCTACTTGAAGAAAGCATTGAGACCGAACTTCTGGATCCCATCAAAAAGATGGCGTTTCCGTCGATGGCTAGCGAGGACTTCAAGTTCCGGATCCACACGCGTGAAAATGACGCGGAAGCAATCCTGTCAGCGATGCAGATTGCTTACGATATGGGACTCAAAATTGATGCTCAACAAATCCGCGATCTTATCGGAGCCCCTAAGCCTGAGAGAGACTCCGAGGTGCTTGACCGCATGGCACAAATGAAAGCAGAGCAAGACGCCGCGGAGAGCCAAGGAATGGATCCAAGTATAGGAGGAACGCCAGTGCCGGAGATGCCTGAGCAACCGACTGCCTTGCAGGCACCCATGGCCAACGCCCCCGCGGAAGCAACAGAACAGGCTGAGTACGTGGCCAATGGAAATCAGAGCGAGAACAGTGACCGACAACGTCTGGTGAGTAGCGATGCGCCACGGGCTGACCATTATCAGGGTTATCGATACGATGGCGAGTCGGAGCTAGAGGATCGCGTCCATGAGGCTTCTCTTGAAACGGACAAAAATCCAAGTGAAGAGCAACGACGAGCTGGAAACTATCGAAAGGGACGATTTCATTGGAACGGCCTTGAGTTGGTGATTGAAACACCGGAAGGCGTTAAACGTCGTCCCGAATGGCCCGAAATGCCGGCCCACTACGGTTACATACGCCGCTACGAAAGTGAGGCGGATGGTGACCATATCGACGTATTCATCGGTCCCAAACCGGATATCGAACTGGTTTTCGTGGTAGACCAAGTGAGTAAATCAGGGAGATTCGATGAGCACAAGGTGATTATTGGATGCGAGTCTGAGAAGCAGGCAGCACAACTCTACAAAGACGCCTACACACCCGATTGGAAAGTGGGCGAGGTAACTGCGATGACAGTCAGTCAGTTCCTGACTTGGCTTGAGGAAGGGGATAGTGGGAAGCCACTCGCCACTCAGAAGCCACGGACCTCTTGTTCCATTTCAGCGTGAATCTCTCCTGAGGTACCGTGTTATGACACTGACGCAGCCTAGCTAGCAGGTGAAAAGTGAGCGAAAAAAGCGACCAAAACAAACAGATGAAACTCGAAGCTACTCGACAGCTTCAGCAACTTATCCATTACCTCGAAGGCCACAAAATCAAGGGCAAAGTCCTCGTGGAGGTCTTCGGGGACAATGGTGTTTTGACGAAAATCCATACTGACATCGGAAATTACATTACTCCGGACCAGATTTAATTAGGAAATTCGCTTGACACAAATCGCCAGACGCGCAGAATGAAACGCAACGGGAAGTTTCCCTGACAACTTAAATTTCCGGCAATCTATAAAAGGCCGGGTTCCTATCCATTGCGGATGGGGGCCCGGCCTTTTTTTATTTGCCATGGTTAGCGCGATGCAATGGTTTCACTCTTCAAATCCTCTGACTCTGCTATGCAGTTGCCACAAGGCAACGTACGAGAGCCTGGTGATTTCCCAGAAGATGAATTTCTGACCATCGAGAACGTGCCCGTATTTTGCGAGCACGAAACTGTCGCCAGCGATGGCCGAGAGATTAAATTTGGTTACCACGAACTCAAACTTGTTGCCGATCGATGCAATCGACGAATCGCTGAAACGGGCGATTACGCTGCGATCACCATCGGCCACACGCCCAGCCCGGAAGCTAAAGCCTCTGGCGCTGCTGACCCCGATTTGGTCGGCTTTGCTGGTCCTTATCGCATGGGTCTTATCGGCGAGCCCGGGACTCGGCAGCGACACGCCATTTTGGCTTCTTTCCACATCTACCGCGATGAAGTCGGTCGATACAAGCGACACCCACGACGCAGCCCTGAGTTGTGGCTCGAAGATCAGTACGAAGAAATGTTCCTCGACCCGATTGCCCTCCTGGGGGCAGAAGCACCGCGTCTCGACTTGGGCCTGCTGTACTCAGCATCGCTCCACCGAGACAATCGTCGGGTTTGTCTGGAAAAATACTCCACCGTCGCGCCTAGTCCTGGCAATGTGTTTCTGCCGGGAGAAGAGAAGCGATGCTATTCCCCCGAAGTCAGTGAGGGTTCTGTAATGGACGCAAACGATAATTTAGTTGCAGAGATCTGTGAAGCAATCGGACAGACGGATGAATTCCAGTACCTGAAAAAGCTCATGGCGGAAGACTCTGGCGATACCGGAGGTGGCGAAGTCGCTACCGAGACGCCGAGTGCCACGTTGGAAGCTGCAACGGCGCCCGATCCCGTAGTCGAGGTAGTTCCGCCCGTTGCGCCTTCTCCCGTGGAAGACCCCGAGAAAATGGCCAAGCGATACGAAGCGTGCGACGAAATGGATGAAGAGGAATTCGAAAAGTACTCTGCCCACCGAAAAAAACGCCAGTACGAGGCGGATTCGTCCGTCGATGGCGAAGACGTGGTGACTCAAAGTGATGTCGATGAGGGCGCATCCGCGAAGAACTATTCGGTCTCCGGACATCGCCAGTCGGTCAACTACCAGAAGCTGCAAACGGAGTTGCGTAAGCAGTCCGACCGTAGTGACCAACTGGCCAATGACCTACGGACCGAGATGTCCAAGCGGGTCAATGCTGAGCGGTACCAGCGACTTCAAACCTTGCAGCTCGGCGGGTTTGTCCTCGACCCTGACAAAGAGATCAAGCGACTTGGCTGCGAGAGCCTCAATGACACACAGTTTGATGCGTCCATTGAAGCGATCACGGAGCACTACCAGCGTATGCCCACGTTGGAACTGCCTTACTCGCAATCTCCCTCCATGGATGACCCGAGCCGACCTGGCTCGCGGTCTGATCAGGAGCGCTACAGCAAATCTTGTGCTGAAAGGGCGAATACGATTTGCAAACAAATAATCGATGGCGGCGGCAAGCCCGACTACCTCGAAGTGCTCAACAAAGTGAAAGCAGGAGAGCCCGAATAGGCTTAGCTGGCAATCTAAACCACCGACGACCTGAAAGTTAGAACCCAAACCTACCGAGAAATCCGAGGTAAAAAATGGCCAATACACCCCCACGTATCGTAGCTGGCGGACAGATCCTCCCGTTTCGATTTTTGAGTCCTGACTCGAGCGCTGATCATCAAGGACTACAGGCGACTGCCAATGGCGAAATCTTTGGTGTTTCTGGCGAAGGAACGAAATACGCTCCTTTGAGTGACCTAGTTACGACGAATCCTCACGCGGAAGCGGGTGACCCCGTTGACCTCCGAGGCGATGGCGAAGAGGGCATGGTCGAGGCTGGTGCCGCATTCAGCGCAGGCGTACGGCTAAAGGCTGACGCGATTGGTCGAGCTGTGGCAGTCGCTACGACGGGCACGATTGCTCAGAATTACGGCGGTCGATCTCAACAGGCAGCGACCGCTGCTGGTGAGCTAGTTCGCATTTCGGTTGAGACGGGTACTGTCCGTCCAGCCATCGTTTAATCCACAAATCAGTTTAACGCGAGTTTTCTTTACAAACCACGACGGCTAGGGTAGCTCCCGAAAAACCGGATAACCCCATCCGGATGCCGTCGCAAACAAAAGGGGGCCGTGGGGACGGCTATGGAGATGAGTTCCCATGGCAACTGCCTATCCAAGTTCGCAAAATACGTTTGTCCGGTCTCACGAGCACTCAGGCAAAATGGTCATCGACTTTGCTCGGAGTATTGAAAAGTTCCGAGTCAATCGGTACACGCAAGTCGTGCCGGTTGATAAAGTTGCTGGCTACTATCTCGAGATGACCATCGAAGAGGCAGGGCGTATCCTCCACGCGGACCTTCGCAACTTCGTGTGGTACGACGGAATGCCTTCCCCCGAGGGTGTTGATGGTAGCGAATCGTTTGAGTTCAAGCCTTTCAACACGACCCGCTACGCTTATACGTTCAAGCTTGGCGATCTGACGATCAATCAGGCGAGCTGGAATATCCTGGACCAACATTCGTCGATCCACTCCCGACAGGCCATGACGGGGCGGACTCAGTTGGCGATCTCCAAGTTGACCAACACGGCCAACTACCCCAGCAACCATGTCATGGACGTGACTGCTATCACGGGCAACACGGGCAATTGGGCTCAGTCCACAACCGCTCGGCAAGATATCAAGCGATCCTTGACAACTGCTGGCGAGCAGATTCTTGATAGCACGCTGGCTGCCATCGAGCTGGATGATTTGGTGCTGGTCATCAATTCAAAACTGGCTGCTGAGCTGACTCAGAGTCAGGAAATCGTAGACTACATCAAGCAGTCGCCCGACGCCTTGGCACAAATCAAAGGTGATCTTCCTGGCGACAACACGATCTACGGCTTGCCTAACAAGCTCTATGGATTTCCTCTTGTTGTTGAGGCAACCCGGAAGGTGACAACGAAAAAGGGGGCCACGACAGCCCGATCCCAAGTGCTGTCAACGGCTACCCCATTCTTGTGTGCTCGCCCCGGGGGCATTGAGGGCGTCGCTGATGCTCCCAACTTCTCGACCTGCGTTTGCTTTGCTCAAGAGGAGCTGTCTGTCGAGACCAAACGGGATGACGACAACCGCCGGACGAAAGGTCGCGTAGTCGACAACATTGCTTACGAACTAGTTGCTCCTGTTAGCGGAGTGCTGTTCCAAGCAGCTGCCTAAGTTTGCCTGCTGCCCCGGTCCGCTATGCTTGGTCGCACGGGCCGGGGCGCTTTGCATTATTTCAGGACCTACCATCATGGCCGCTTACGCCGATGCCGACGACATGATCGCCCGCTTCGATGAGCGGACCATGAAACAGTTATGCAGCGATGACAATACTCCGGTAGCGAACCTCTCTGGTGACCCAAAGATGGCCGCTGCTTTGGGCGATGCGACGGGATCGATTAACGCCGCTCTCCAGGTTGGTAATCAGTACACACCCAGCGACCTCGCATCGCTGACGAGCGAGTCCTCGGATTATCTGAAACGACTCACTTGCGAAATCGCGTTGTCGTACTTGATTCGCAGACGGCCTGAAAAGTACGGCTCAGCCAGCAAGGAAATCCGAGAGAACGCCGATGCGATTCTTGAGCAATTTCGCCAAGGCGTTCGAGTGTTCGACCTGGACGCGAATCTCGGTGCGGGACTGCCAACGGTCGATGGGCCCAGCGCTGTGGATTACCAGCGACTGAATCTGATTCGCGACCGTACTCGCAACACTTACCCGCACAGAAAATCCAGTTTACCCCTAGGGCGCTAAAATGGCCGTAACTCCCAAAGTAGCCGGTGCTTGCCAGGTCATGGTAGCCGCCCCTTCGATATCAAGCGGCGCCCTGCAAACGCTTGGCTACACTCGCAATATGGCCGACATTCGTAAGGAAGCATTTTTCCTAAACGTGCCAGGCGATCAGAATGGTGGAGACGATGGTCCTCCTGTCGACGTGATCTACTTAGGGGAGACGGCCCTGATCCGGCTGGAGCTGACTAAGTACGAAAGCGTGGTGGCAAACATCGTACGTGCTCGAGTCGATGGTGGAACGGCCGGTCAATCGGCTGCACCTGGGACCCTTATGTTCTCGGGAGGTGGATCAATGAGATTGCTGCTGAACTCTCCCAACAATCCATACAATTTTCCAAGGTGTTTTCCACGCATGCCGATCGAGATCGGTTTGGGCACGAAGTTTTCGTCATTGATTGTTGAATTCGAGGCTCACAAAGATGCGTTCGGGGTGCTTTACAACGCAGTTACTTCCTAACCTCAAGCAAGTAGGCAAACTATGCTAAGGCTCATTATTGATTGGTTCCGAAGACGCAGGCGGAATCGCCAGCGCCAGCTCTTCTCTTTTTTTGACGGTCGTCGCACGCGCCGCATCGACCCGATGCGAGTCTATCGCGACCTCGACATGCACCCACGTTTCACTTGGGACATGGGAGAGTTGGTCGAAGCGAGTGATCCAGAGGCAACGATCATCGTAGCCGATGCGACTGCCGACGTGTTCGGATTGACTAAATGGGATCCAAGCACGGGTTCTGGTCTAACGACCGCCGAGCTGCTTGCAATTCTCTGGGAATACTGTGCGTACAACGAGGACCTAAAAAAAAAGTCCAACGATGGTCTGATATTGCCGCCTGCTACGGAATCGAAGCCCTCGAATGCGGAGGAGGTCCAGGCCGGGGCTACGAAATCCTGTATGGGATGTACCTCAACTTAGAGCGGTCGGAGTTTCGCAAGGCAGCCCGTGTGACCTTGGGTATCGATGAGGCCTTCTCGGAGGTCAGGAGTCTGGCGTTTTTGGTTGCTCAGACCGTTGACCCGCTTTTAGCAACTGTCCAGCAAGAACGACAGCAAAAAGAATCGGACGCAAACAGGAAAACGTCAGAGGAAGAGAAAAACTAATGCCTTTGCCACTGATACCACTGTTCGGAGCCTTGCTTCGTAGCGCAGGGACTGCCGCGGCTTCCTTTGGCGCCCGCGCTGGTGCTGGAGCAATGCTGCGATCTGCAGGTAGTAGCGGTATAGCCCGAGGCATTGCGAGTTCTTTCTTCAACCGAGGCGACGACGAGCAAGAACCAGAGCGTCGCAGAATGTTCCGCAACCCGTTTCGTAGGCGAGAAAATCCCGATCCACCAGAGTCACCAAGTGCATTTCCAGCATCAATGCACTCCAGCTACCGACCACCGCCACCGCCACCGCCAGGTCCTTTGAGAACGACGTTGGGACTGGGACTGGGAGCCACCAAGGCAGCGATAGCTATGGGATTAGCATCAAAGGCAGCAACCGGTTTCGCACAGATACTCAACGATCGTGCGAGCAACGGACTGCGTGTATTCAATACGCAGATTGCCGCTCTAGCTGCCAGGAAAGAAGTTTTTCAAATCCGGCAAAATGTACGGCGTGGAAACCGTGTCGCGGGAACAACTTCGACCCTAGGCGATGCGCTGATGCGAAACTCAAAAGCCTATGAGCCCTACCAAGCCCTAGGAGAAAACCTACTTAATTTTGGCGCTACCATCGTGACCGACATCTCCACTTGGGCAGAAGGCATTTTGGAGAGTGTTGGGATCCGGGCGATGGTCGAAGGAATTAACGATTGGCTTGGTAGCAATAAAAGCAACAAAGGCAACAAGGACCTTGTCGACTGGCTGCTGAAAGCAAAAGACGGCGGTTTTGTCGACGGTAACGAGATGCTCAACCGGCGTCCTGACGAGCATCAGGGAGGTCGTTTCTAGCATGGCCACTACCGTAGTCTACAACGGCGTAACGCTTTACAACGTCGTAACGAAGCAATGGGATCAAGAGGTCACCTACGATTTATCGGGGACTGATCTTGTTGGTCAGAAGCTCAAATTGCAATTTGAGGGCATTTTGCATTCCCAGCGAGTGCCTGTCGAAGGGAGTGCTGTTTATATTTCGGATGGCTCCCTAGGTGGCGACCTCTATGGACTACTCGGACAAGTACGTCAGTTACTGTCGGAGCCACGAAATCGACTCCAAGTAATTGTAAACGGCAAAACGGTGATCGATGTACTTCCGCCAAGCTCAGGCGAGTCCGAGAGCGCAGGCCAAGCAGCGAATGCCGACATTGACAATGGACCCAAGCCCAAGGTCATCAGTGTCACGCCGATCGGTTCGACTGCTTTTCGTGTCATGTTCTCTGTTGAAGCCATGCTAGGCTCATGCGGCAGTAAAGTACGGGTTGGCGAGGGACTTGTCGTCAGCAACCGTTGGCGTGTATCCGAGGCGATGGACAGCAACTTCTTTACCACTCGAAACATTAGTGGGCGACTGCGTCTTTCCCGAGCACCACAGAAGCCGGGCGACACTAGAGCTGGCCACTACTTCAAGCCACTAGTCATTCCGCCGCTCGAAGACAGTTTCCGTCGGGATCGCGTGGTATTCAACGCTGAAGAGGATGGACTGACTTGCACCTACGAGATTTCGGACAAGCAGGTTCACCAAGCAGCACCGTGGCCGGCCACTAAAATTGTTGCGGTCCACAGCGAGACCGTCAACAACTCAACGCACTTCACGTCCAACCTTAGCGTACACCTTGAGGGCGATCCCGGGTGCAATAAGCGTTTGCTGATCGAGCGAGCAATCCAAGTCGCTGATAGTCGACTTAACTTTATCGCCATTACGGGCAGAGGAGCGATGGTTGAGGATTTTACACTGACAGACCATATCGGAGAGCTTCCAGTCGTAGAACTGCGAATGAGAGTACGCCGTGTCGACGCGGGCACTAAGGGTTTACTGCTAGGGTTACGCACGGCAGAGTTGGGTCGGGATCTCAAATTGCCCGGCCTCGCGACAACGCTTGGTGGCATTGCAGGATCCGATTACAACTCTCAAAGGTCACGTGTGCCAAAACCCTACGGGTATAAAGCCGGATCGTCCCTTCCCGACTGGGAGCGCCGCCCCGCCGTGATATACCTGCTGCAAAGCTACTTGCAAAACCCATGCAGCGGTCCTCATTCAGTGGGGCCTCGTACGGAAACCTTCGCTGATCGGTCAGCGTATTCTCAGGAGGACTCCTATCGCGCGACTGCGGTGAGTGAGTCAGACTATCCTATTTCGCAAGACGACAGGGACAGCTACTCGAAGGAGACAAAAACACACCTCTACACAATGGCCAAGCTGAGCAGCAAGTACACCGAAAACAGGATGCAAATATCGCTACCAAGAACAAGCGGCAAAGATGGCGAAGCGACGTCCACTGTAGTACAAATCGCTCGGCCGCAGTATCGACGGATTGTACAGATCGACTACGAACGTGTCGGAAAGATGCCCGTAATTCCCGAATTTGAAACGTATTTCCTCCAGGCGAATCAAGGCCGCAGAAACAACCGGGGATCCGATAGCACCCCGCCTGTGGCCATCCCCAATGAATCCCAAGAGACGATCTTGGCCCCCATACGTTCGCCCGATGGTCGTGACGTTGTCTACCGCGTACGCGCCGAATACGTGTACCTGCTCACAGGCCGTCCGGACCGAGACAATCTCAGCGTCGGACACAACCCAGTGACAGCCTTCGCCAACTATGACGGTCAACTCCAACTCACCGACCAAGAAAACCCTTCCCAAGGAAATTCTTAATCATCGCAATCGTCTACACCAACGTAAGCGGTTCGGGACTGTTTGACATCCTGGGGAAGATCTTCCGCGGCATGGAGCTGAAGAACGTGGCGAGAGGCACAACGATCGCCGATTCGGTGCTCGCCTCAATCGAGCAGTACAAACTCAAGACCGATGCGGACCTCGATCTTGATCGCGATGTCCAAGGCCTAGCAAGTGCAGAGCTATCCGACCGCACGAACAACGTACTGCTGGACTCCTATCGATCTATGGCCTCTGCCCTGGTCCGCGGTGTCGTACGTGCCGACAGTGCAATTGACCGTCTATCGCTCCGTGAGTCGATCGAATATCTCATCGAGCAAATGAAGGCTGACGCTTACTATGTTACGCCGCCAACAGTCTCCGTTTCAGTAACGCCTTACATGGTAAACAGCACGTCGGACTTAACCGTCTATTCGACGATAGTTGACCAGTTTGGTTTGAATGCTCAGTTGGTTTACGCAGAGACCTTGCAGGCCGAAGTGACTCAAAGCGGTAGCGTTCCACTGCTGGCATTCCGTGGTGAAACCGCATCCCGCTCGAAGCTTGCCGAGGACTGGCCTCAAGGTTCTGGAATTCAGATTCCGCTTACTCCAGTCACCGTTGACGACAGCGTGATTTCCAATGGCGATTTTGAATTGGCGTCGATTGTGGACACGCCCGACTCATGGCTTGTCGAAGTGGGTTCGCCAGGTAACACAGTCACACTGACAGACCCGACAGTTCAAACGGTAATAATCTCGGGGACACCAACGTCAGGGTCCTACTTCCTGAAGTACACAGACCCTCTCACCTCGATAGTTCATGCCACGGAAACACTCGCCTACAACGCATCATCGTCGGACGTACAAGCAGCCTTGAGGGAGGTCGAGGGGCTAGAAACCGTGACAGTAAGCTCTACTGGAACATCGCCAGACTTGACCCATACCATCACCTTCACGGGCGTTGCAAGTCAGGTTGCCATACTGGCATCGACCGAAGTGTTCGATACAGGCTCGGTGGCTCATGCGATCACAACTGCCGGAGAGATCGGGTCCAACACGGGACGTTCGCTGAAAATAACCGGGAATATAGCTGAGCAGTCGACACTTTATCAGCCAATTTTCATGGAGACAGAGACGGTCTACTCTCTGAGTGCTTGGTTCGGTGCAACTTCAGGGGCAGCGGCGGTAGACATTGTGCTTGTCGACGGGGTGGGTGGATCGGCCATACTCGACAACCAGGGGGCAGCCCAAGGCCTAGGATTTGCTCCTGCGGGTTCCGAAGCAAGGCAACACAAAAACGCTTTCGTCCGCGTTGCCAAAAACACCCCCATGCCCGTCTACCTGCTGGTTAAAAAGAATGCGCCAACTACTAACGACTTGACGATTGATGAAATCATTCTTGCTCCTGCTGCAAGGGCTTATCCCGGGGGGCCCTATCTGGCAATCTCCGCTGGTGCCACACCTCCCGCGATCGGTGACAAGTGGAACGTAACAGTCGCGAACAATTATGCAGGCGATATTCAAAAGTGGTTCGATGCGACGTTCGATATGGCGGGTCTGGGTCTTCAACTTCCGACCACGGGATCTACCCTTCTTCCTGACACGTTGATTGCTTAATAGAGAGAATTCATGCCCCGAATTGATGTCACCCAAGCCGACGTGCTTCAAGCGATCCTCGGTCACTACCGATCGACGCTGTTGCTTGATGATGCGCGCGCGTTTCTCGTGGCAGACCCGATGCAGGTAAGCATACCTCGGGGAGGTGACTGGTGGCTAACAATCGCAGCTGGAGACGGCGTATTCGATCAGGCCATGATGACAGGTGGAGTGATTGAACAATGCACAGAGGATTCGGTGTTCACGGTAAGTGGGCATGTACGCCTCCACCTCGACGATACCGACAACGACTCCCAGTTGCTTCTGCACGCAACCCAGGGGCTCATGCCGCTGAAGCACACGATACTCAAGACAATCGCTAGCGTCGACTTACAGGTAGGCGGCAACGAATTCGCACGCGAGTTAATCACTCCTAGGCACGCTACGGCCCCCATGGTCGTTGCCCCAGCGGGAGAAGAGGACGGAGGCCTTCGTATGGGTCTGATTAGCGTGACGTTTGGTTTGATGTTTGATTGGGACCTATCGTGATACTTCGTTACGCCGGTGTACCGCTGCTGCTAGAAGACCCAGGCTTTGAATTTCAAGCGTGGCTTGAGCAGTCCTTATCGCTTAACGGACTATCGCTGTTTGGAGTGCAAGACCCGTCTCACATGGAAGTTCGGAGTCGACCTCGAGGCCCGTTCCTGGATCGCAGTTCAGGAGAATCGGCTCCGCACGTAGGTCTACCTCTACTGAACTACTCGATGACGCGCCCGCCTGAATGGCGAATCAATACACTCTGGTGGCCCACAGGGGCAACGCGGAACTCGATCGGCCTGTTCTTAGCTGATGACGACTCGATCGAGAAAATCAAGAAAGCAGTCGCAGAACGTGATGGGAAAGCGACTCTCGAAATTGGCACGGACGATGACAAGCCCCCCGTGGCATTCAAGAGCATGTACTTGCTCCCACCGCATAAAATTACTGCTGGCGAGAAGCAAGGGCTGTGGCTTATCTGCCTTGTAGACGGTCGATACTACTGGCCACTTCGTTCGTCAGGCGATCTCGTAGTAAGCAGCAATACCACATGGCCGCAACTTATCCAGAAACTCATGGGGCTGCTAGGCGTCGCAGGATCTGCTGATACGCCCCATGCTGATTACGGTTCCCCTGATCCAACGGAGCTGACTCGGAAATACGAATCGGTTGCCATGCTGCTTGATAGCGTGGCTGCTTCTATTGGAATGCGAGTCATCCTTCTGCCCAATGGTAAAGTGAAAGTACTTGGCAGCGCACTGTCGAAGGTAAATTACGAGGAAAACAAGAAAGAATCAAACCTATTAGCGGGCGGGGAGAATTCGCTTTGCAGCTCAATACCTGAGGTGATTTTAGTCACCTGCCCTAAGGTCGACGGCGATGGGGTCTACTACCCGGATGGAGATGTTTATGCTAGCGAGAACGATTCACGATACATCGAGCTAGGCCTTGAATGCAATCCGACAACGGTACCTGGGACTAAAAAAGTATTCCACTCTACGGCAAAGGCTTACTACGATTCTCCCAGCGATGCGTACCCAACCAACTCACAAGAGCTGGACGACCTCACTGCGAAGATTGCGGAAGACTATCTGCTATGGCAGGTCCTTGGCTACGATCAAAAGCACATCGGCCTAATCGAGAATGCCGAGAGTGGTTTCGATGATTACTCCCTTTTTAGCATCGGATCTCAATACGATCTCCAGAACTCTCTTCTTTTGAAAGAGACGGTAGAAGACAGCGAAGGCCGAAGCACATGTCGTGAATTGATTCGAGACTACGATTGTTCTACTCGCATTGTTTCGCATCCTCCAAGCTTTGGGTTCAGCAGCCAACTGTCGTCATTTCCAGTAGGCGGGGGCGGTGATGAGAGTTCAAGTAGCGGGGTTTCTAGCAGCAGTGGAAGCGGCAGCAGTGGTAATTCTAGTGACGGCAGTGGATCTGGCACGTCGGGAGATTCAGGTGAAAGCTCCAGTAATGGCGGCTCGGGAAGCACTCCAGGCGGTAGTAGTTCAGAAGGTGACCCCAGTGCCTCGGGAGGAGAGGGCAGTGGTAGCGGAGGTTCGGATGGCAGTCTCCCTGGAGGTAGTGGAAGTGGTTGCATTAACGAACTGGAGGGGCCTGTTTCTTCGCTGCCTGTTGCTCCAGACGCGAGCGACTTGCAATACGTCCTAGGCGTCGACAGCAGCGGCTGCCTGAAGCGATTTCCAGTGGGGCCATGCAAGCCAGATGCGGGGAGCGGCGAATAATGGCGCTCAATCTATTTCTAACACCTAATAAGTCAGGGCTTCTGATCGAGGATGATGCAAGTGGGATCGTTGTTTGCGAGACTTGCCCCTGCTCTAGCTCGAGCAGCAGTTCCTCTAGCAGTAGCAGTTCGAGTTCTTCAAGCAGCAGTTCAGGCAGCTCTAGCAGCAGCTCCGACAGCGACTCTGGCTCAAGCGGCAGCTCTTCTTCCTCAAGTGCAAGTTCGAGTAGCAGTTCGAGTAGCAGTTCGAGTAGCGGCTCTAGTTCCGGAAGCTCTTCGAGCAGCTCGGGAAGCATCTCATCAGACAGCAGTTCGAGTTCTTCAAGTAGCGACTCCAGCAGCAGTTCAGGCAGCTCTAGCAGCAGCTCCGACAGCGACTCTGGCTCAAGCGGCAGCTCTTCCAGTTCAGCCACAGAATGCCCAGAAGGGACGTGCTGTTCCCACGAGATAACCAAGGCTGTCGTTACCATAGCTGGCGTTCAAAATCGGATGGATGCCTTTGGCAACGAAAATGGGAATTGCGACAGTTGCAACGCTGTGAACGGCACCTACACAATAGATTTGGAAGAGGGATTTGGTTGTACTGTCGTGCCACTGTTAGACAGCGTGCTCGGAGACGCAAACTGGTGTGATAATTTCCCGAATTTCATTACTTTCTGGAATGCTGTCGAAATTCGTGTGCAGTGTGCTGCTGGAAATAAACTACGCATTCGAGTACGGGTCGGTTTTGATGCAAGTCCAACGCTTTACAGAGATGGCTTCCTCTCGATTCAAGAAGACGTGCCAAAGAACGGGGACAGTTGCGCTGGAACCTATCAAATCAGGCCTATCTCCGGCGACAACAGCGCGTTGGGTGATGGAAGCTTCAATTGCGATATAGTGCATTACTCCTTTGGTGTGGTGACGCATGAAGCTGTCTGGACAGTCACTCTTTCTTAGATTCTACGGAGATACTTTTGGTCAGTAGAATACAGAAAACTTTAGGTCTTGCTCAAGAGAACGGCTTGTTTTTTCACAAGTGCCCTTGCGGCTGGTCTGGTATGGCTGAGCAGGAACTTACCGAGCACGATTGCAAAATACAGATTCCTGGACATGGCAAGCCCGTAGTCGTTCCTGTCGAAATAGGACTAGGCGATTGGGCTGAAGCTGGCCTTAAATCGTTAGGAATTACCAAAGAAAGGTACCGTGTAATCAAAGAGGAGTTCGGATTGCCGCCTGAGTGCGACTGCGATGCTCGTAAGGAGTGGCTCAATAAGGTTGCCTCTGGTAAGCGAATTGCTAACGGATTGAACCGCGTGGCCGATTTTTTTACTGAGTGGCGAAAGAGAAAGGGAAATTAGGATGGATCTGGTAAAATACTTTTCAAAAGTGTACGTAGTGAGCTTGAAGCGAAGGAAGGACAAGCAGGATATTTTCTTCAGCAGCCTGGGGGATAAATGGCCTTTCGCTGCGCCAGAAGTTATCGAAGCAGTGGATGGCAGGAAATGCCCACCACCCCAATGGTGGAAAGCAGGCGGGGGCGCTTGGGGGTGCTACCGGTCGCACTTGAAAATCATCGAGGACGCACTAAACCGTAACGAACAAGGAAATATCCTCATCTTGGAGGATGACGCAATCTGCTGCGACGGATTTAACGAGAAAGTCCAGGGATTCCTGCAAGCCTTGCCTGACGATTGGCACATGGCTTACTTGGGGGGACAGCATCTCAAGGTCCTGAGCACGAGACCTGATCGCATTAACGACCAAGTTTACCGCCCCTTCAACGTCAACCGCACTCACGCTTTCGCGGTTTCTCCACAAGGAATGCGGCCTGTCTACAAACACCTTTCCTCGACCAAGTCCTGGACGCACGGACATCATATCGATCACCATCTTGGACGCTGGCACCAGCGTCGCACGCACAATGTTTACTGTCCTGCGGAATGGCTGATTGCTCAACGTGCAAGCCAATCTGACATCTCTGGGAGACGATCTCACAAAGACCGCTTTTGGCAACCCGCCGCTGAACTCTCTGTCGACACGAACTTAAATACCTTCGTGGCGGTTGCAGGAATCCATTCTTCGGGGTCGTCTTGCATTGCGGGCGTGCTTTATCACCTCGGGGTCCACCTAGGGAATGTATTCACTGGATATTATGGCGGTGACCCTGAGGGATCTTCGTGTGGCTTTGAAGCTACGAAGTTACGCGATATCTGCGAAGCTACGATTCCTTTCCCTCAGAATGCACTCGCTGTAGCAAAAGGGCATGCGTGGCACCAGCTGCGAGCGTTCATTGCGGAGAAGAAAGCGGAAGCTCATCGCAAGCAGACGATTGCTGGGGGTAAGTATCCAATGCTCTGCCGGCTTGGCGATCAGCTAGAATCGATTTGCGGGCACACTCTTATCGTGGTCGACTGCATTCGCCCAATCAAAGAGTCAATCGCATCGCTCGTTAAACGGGAACCGAAGATGTCGCCCGCGATACTTGAGGGGCACCAGCGTTGGCTAGAGACTGGCAAGCAGGAGCTGCTAGAGAAAGCTGCGAAGGTTGTGCCAGTTGAGTACCACAGCCTACTGAAATCCCCTGAGCGAATCGTAGACGGACTAATCGAAAGCCTTTCACTCGTGGCCTCTCCTGAACAGCGAGGAAAGGCAATCGCGTCAGTTGACCCCACAAAGTGCAATGTGCGACTCAAGGAAACGGCATGAAGAAAAAGCTACTTACGATGAACCTCGGAAACTTCATGGCATCGAAGTGCCGAGACTCCTACCGGGCCGCGGCGGATCGCTGGGGCGCCGAATACCTTGAAGTGACGACCCCGCCTGCAACTGGCCAGCACCACTACTGGCAAAAGCTTCTGCTGCATCGACACGTTCCCGATGACTGCCAGGTTTTTCAAATCGACGCGGACATGCTAATACGCTTCGACTGCCCCAGCCCGTTCGATCTGGTAGACCGCTCTAAAATAGGAATGGTTGGGTCCAATCCCCTGGACCCGGATCATGGGACCTCGAACGCTCTGTCGTGCAATTATTGGTCGAAAGAACTGTCTCTGCCACGGCTTGACCCGATGACGCAGCACTTCAACAGCGGGGTGCAGATTTATTCCACCCCACAACACCGAAAGATATTTGAGGAAGCCCATTCCTACGGCAAGAAAATACAATGGCGTGAAAAACTTTGGGCCGAAGAGACAATTTTAAGTTTACTGCTCCATCGCGACCACGTACCGATGGTTCGACTCCCCAAGCTTTTCAATCAGTGGTACTGCCCGCATAAATGGGAAGAGATGACGATGCGGCATTCTATGTCGCAGTTCATCTACCATTTCGCTGGGCCCAACAACCGGAAGTTTCTTAGCCAAGTCTCTTGGCGACGGCTTGACCATCAGCACGGTCGCGTCGATGCGATCTTGCGCCGTCTACCCAGTCTGAATCCAATGGTGACAGAAGTGGGTGTCTGGCGTGGCTACCTGTCGAGTCGTTTGCTCGCCATGCGAAGCGACTTACGGCTAAGCATGCTTGATATTTGGGAGACTCCGCTTGACGGGAACCGTAGCGGCGGCATGCGTGAACAACGTACTCATCAAGCCGTGTACTGGGATACCCAGGAAGCATGGCGAGGGACTGAATTTGCTGGCGATCGTCGGGAATTGCTCTACTTCCAGAATCGAAAAAACTATCGCCGCAAGCAGCCAATGACAATCGACCGCAAGCCGATCGAGCGGCATTCGCAGGACATGGTGTTTCTCGATTCAATCCATTCGTTCGAGCATGTTACGCAAGAGTTTGCCGACTGGTGGCCTAAGGTCAAGCCAGGCGGTTATATCGGCGGACACGATGTTGATTCCCCGTACCATTTTCACGTCACACAAGCGGTCTCTGAATTTGCACGCGAGCACAGCTTGCCGGTTGAGTTCGACCGAGACTCAACCTGGTTCATCAGGAAACCCCTATGAGACGCATCGTCACAACACTCAATTTGAACAACTTCATGCCGGCGGTCTGCCGAGAGTCGATTACTGCCGCGGCGGATCGCTGGGGCGCCGAATACCTTGAAGTGACGACCCCGCTGATTGATCGCGGCCACCTTTGGTGGAACAAGAGTGCGATACACAGACAGATCGAAGGATCAGCTCAGGTCGTCTATGTCGACGCGGACATGCTGGTGAGATACGACTGCCCCAGCCCGTTCGACTTGGTGCCCGAAGACCACTTTGCGATGGTAAGGTCGAATCCGCGACGGCTCCGGAATATCAACTACGTTGATCGATGGGTTAAGAGAGTAAGTAAGCTGACCGGACTTCCGGAGATCGACACTTATAACCAGTATTGCAATGCAGGCATGGAGGTGTACTCGACCGACCATCACCGCGACTTGTTCGAGTGGTGCATGCAATACGCTTCTGATCTTGGGCCGAAGGATGGAAAAGTTTGCCTAGTCGAGCAGACAATCCTCTCGATGAAAATAGCCGGAGATCACTTGCCCTTCACTCCCTTGCCGTCACTTTTTAACACTTGCTATGTGGATGACTACCCAGGGGTGAATAGACAAGGCCCGATGTCGACGTACATCTACCATTTCCTGGAGGTTACGAGGCCGTTGCTGGACGGTGTCGACTGGACGTCAGAGGACCCAGGTTACCACCACGTCAGCGCATTGCTCGACCTGATTCCCAATAGAAGGTGGAGCATGACGGAGGTAGGCACGCGAGCAGGGGAGCTTTCGAGTCGTGTGCTAGCTGCACGCCCAAAACTGAATCTTATTATAGTCGACCCTTACTCCGACCAACCCTGCGATGAGCCGTTGCGTGAAATACGTTATCGATATTGGAATGCTTATCGCGAAACCGACTTCGCAGACAGTCGGAGGCAGTTTCTACCTGCCAACACTCCCCAAGGGAACAAGACCCATAGCCGCTGGCCACTGAATGAGGTGGGACGGAGTAGTCAAGACTTGATCTACCTGGACAGCCACTACTCACGTCGCAGTTTCCCATACGACTTGGTCGAGTGGTGGAAGTGCCTGAAGCCGGGCGGCATTCTCTGCGGTCTTGCCGACGGTCCAGGCGGACCCGGCCTCATTGAGTTTTCTAAGAACGTAGCCAAACAGCCGATTGCAATGGTATCCTTCGGTGAGAGCAAACTATGGGTGGTACACAAGCCGTAACTTTTTCGACAGAGAAAAGGCAAAAGTACGGCAACACAACAGCCCGATATTGACTCCGTACACCAAGATAACCTGGGAGATGACGATGGTCAGAATATCTATCTTAGCCCTGCTGTTTGCACTCTCTGCAATCGGGAATCCCAGCCTACATGCTGAAGGGTTTAAGAGTAAATCCGCGAAGGCTGCGAAAGCTGAGTTCGAGCGTACTCTCAAGCAACTAGACAAGGAGCATGAGTTGCATCGGCAGAAGCTGCTAGAGATGTATCGTGCAAATCTCGAACTCGCCAGGGCAGAATCATTAAAGAAGGGGGACCTCAAAGAGGCCCAGAAGATACTTGCTGAAGAGAAGTTAGCGGCCAAGGGCGATGCACTGAAAACGCCCAGGGTAATTGCATTATGGTCACGCAAGAAGCGTGGCACTGATCAAACTCCTGAACTCCTCGCCTTTCGTAGTGACGGAATATTGATTACAGGATGGGGAGCTAAGGGCACTTGGAGATACAGTAAAAAGACTCTCGAAGAGAGATTCTCAGACAGCAACGCACCAGGGGGAGTTGGGGTCAATACGCATAAACTGTCGGAAGATGGAGTTGCCTTTCTCGGATCCAATAATGTTGGAACCAAATTTGAAGGCAAGCTGCTCTACGGGGCTTTTGATAGGAAGCGAGGAGAGCCTTAGCCCGGCACCTCATGCGGCATATCAAAGCCCCGCCCCGATTTGCGAATCTCTTCGACCTCAGCATCCATTTCCTTGCGATACTCGAGCGCCTCGGGGGTCGTGAGAGTCGGATCCATGTGTAAGACGGACTCTTTGTAGATTTTTATAATCTCGTCGGTATGTAGCATGGTTCACCTGCCTTTCGCCAAGAAATCATTCCACAACTGCTGGTTGTGGATCTGCAATTGATTGCCCTGGGCCGAAACGACCAACTGACTCTCACCGGTGCTATTGTCGAACAACTTCATCTCATCGAATAGTCCTTCTTCAATCGCTTGCGGTAGGATCTGCGAGATCGTCCGGTGGACGTCCTTGATGAATTTGAGCGGTACGTCCCGCCCCGTCTTTTTTGCCCTCGCTACCGATCGTTCGATTGCTGTCTCGGTGGGAACGGTTGCATAACTGGCTACAATGCGATGCCCATCCTTACGCCACCTTTGTACTTTGGCACGTAAGTTTTCGATCCCTGAATCACCCGTGCCGTCCATGACCACGTCAAAGCCTTGCGAAGTCGCTTGGGAAACGGCCTTCTTAGACACGTAGGAGCTTTCTTCATGGGCAAACGCAGCAGCCTTACTGTCACCTGCGTCGATCATTGTCTGATACTCGGGTAGATTCGACTTGACGTAATCGGAGTCAATGCTGGCTGCGTTGTCTGGCAGCGTCACGAGTCCGCGGCGAACCATCGTCGATTTCCCGGCCGCCGTTCCACCGCCAAGCATGTAAACCGTTGGATTGTCTGAGGGCGTCACTCCCTCCATTATACCACGGACAATTTCGTCATGCAGTTGTTGTCGTTCGGGCGTGTACGTGCCATCGGGGCGAAGATATCGTTGTTCCGTGTCTTTTCCCGAGGGATTGATAGGCGGATACTGCCGACTGGTCTCGGTAAAATCGACTCCCTTGCTAGGGATTGCCGAGCCATCTTGTTCCGGTTTTTTTGCCGAACCTCCCGAGCCGAACTTTCCATCGTCAGCTCGCGGGTGCTTGGATTCATCCCACGGCTGTTGGTACTTCGTGCGAACGCCGTCTGTCGAAACCTTCAATGACTTCGGGAAAGCTCGAACGGTATCGAGCAATTCGCGGATCGGTAGGTCAATCACACGGACGTTAAACTTGTGGTCGGGATCCGCCTCTTGGTAGGCTCCCCATCGGTGGTGACCGTCCAACACGTAGCCGTTGCTTGAGACCAGTGGGTCCGTGCCTTTGACATAACCGCCATCACGGATAGACTGGGCCATTTGCTCGACTTTGTCGACGTTCAGATCCGACTGGGTAGGTTTGAGTTCGCTCGCCGACTTTTGCGTTGAGGTTGCCATGATTCCCTGCTTGGCGAGCCAACGGAAAAACTCGTTTT
Source organism: Planctomycetota bacterium (assembly GCA_024278955.1). Classification (GTDB taxonomy): domain Bacteria; phylum Planctomycetota; class Planctomycetia; order Pirellulales; family Lacipirellulaceae; genus Bythopirellula. Next base: position 51,974 of record JAJRSE010000082.1, read on the forward strand.
TGTCTTCGCCTTTGATCTGCGGCATGTCCTCGCGTTTGATACCGAGTCCACCGCCAGTGCTGCCGTTGGTTTTCTCGAAGCCACTTGGTTTTGATTCCGTCGCTGTCGGCCCGCCGCCACCCGAGCTAAATTTCCCCTCGCCATCGCGTTTTACTTTCGATTCATCGAACTTACGGTATCGAAGCGATTCCAGGTTACTGAAGACCTGCTTAGAAAACATCAATCGTTCGAGCGATTCTCGGAGCCCAAACTTGGTCCGGTCTGTGTTCGGCCCGTTTGCTTCTCGATTTGCTGTATCTCTGCCAGATGTCCCCCCAGTCGCTTCTTTTGTTCCTCCGTCAGTTTCGGATAGAAGCGATCGGATGCGTTTGTTGAGTTCTCGGGCGAGTTGCTTTTCTCGCTTGGGCTCGTCTGCGAGTCGCCCGGAGTGTTCGTTGATGACATCGTTAATTTCTCCTACGTATTTAGACTCTCGGTCGAAGGTGGCTAGCAGTTGCTGAGCTGCTTGCGCACGCCGTTTGTTTCCTTCGGTATCAATCACATTGCCCGCTTCGGCGAGTGCCTCAGGTCGGCCCCTACGACCGACTTCGGTAAAGGCTCGCGATTCGCTAGACAGAGCCCTTCGCACTGCGGCTTTGAGCATTCCACGTTCAACAACCAGAGAACGCTTTACCTCCTCGGTTCCAAAAAGATCGGTTTGCTCTTCAATCACAGATTCGGATAGCGACAGGTCTCTAGCCATTTCCTCGACGGCGTCATCGCGAACATGGTGGCCCCGCTGTTCGGCTTGCCGAATATTGTGAAGCAGTTCGTCCTGCTTATCCCGATCTTCTAGGTGGCGAGTAATTGCTAGGCCGCGCTTTTCCGACAGTTGTCCGTTGACCATCGCTCGAAAGGCGTTGTCTGATAGCTTGGCGAGGCTTACTCCCTCATCTGCCATTTTCCCCTTCATCGAGACGCCTTGGCCTTTGAGTTCGTCGACGCCCAGTCCAGACTCACGGAAAAACTTGGCCGCGTCGACGGCAGTCCCACGGCCCTCGGCGATGTTAGCCAGAGCTCCAAGAGCACGGGCTTCTTTCTCGTCTTTTGCATCGATAAGGTAAGTAGGAATTTGTCCTTCAAAGCCGGATCGCTGTGCCAGCTCAAAACGATGATGCCCGTTGACGACATACGACTGGCCATCTTTCGGGTCATGCCACACCAGGAGTTGTCCAGCGAATTCGGGTCGGAATTGGTCAACCTCTTTTAGCTCTTCGGTGACGCCTTCCGAGCCGATGCCGGAAACCTTGTACTGGAACCGCGCCGGGTCGGCTGCCATTTCGGCGGTGCTGAGCATTGTGAGGCCCACCTTACGTCCGTCAGATAGCGTCTGGACCGATGGGGCATCAATACCGCCAAGACGCGAGGACGCGGAGTCTGGCGGGCCGATGGTTTCAAACGCTTGCTTCTGCGTTTCCTTTGGGTTGCTCGGCTTGTTACGCGGACGTTTTAGCTGAAAGTCATCGTCTCCTTTTGTCACGCTGCCGATCGTTTTACCCTTGAGCGAAGCGGGACCAGATTCAATCTTTCCTCCCTCCCCTATCTGGACGGGCGTTCCCCCCACGTGCTGTTTCCCGCCATCGCCGGCACTTCCGCCTATGGTTACCCAGCCTTGGTTGTCTTTCGCGTACTGTTTACGCTGCAATGCGAACTGCTCGTTGACAATCGCTGAAATTGATTCGCGAGTGCGAAGATCAAACATGTCATCGTAGCGACGTCGATACCGCTGAATACGAAACGCTTTTCGTACTGCATTCGTTGTGTTCATGCCGTGATTCCTATGGCTGCGGTCGCAGCCGTATCATACTGCATACCGGGGTTTCAATGCGAGCGGTTTGTCTGTCACCGCTGCCAAGTAATCAGTGCAATGCTAGCTCTCGTGCCTTCACTCTTGAACGAATCACTGGGCAGCACTTCCCAACTGTCGACCTCGGGCCGGAGCTGGTTATTCTGCCGTACGCCATTGAAGCAAAGGCTTACTAGTAGCCCGCCAGGCTTGAGCATTTTGTAGGCATGGCGTATGTGCTTGATGTCGCGGCCTAGCTTAAAGGGTGGGTTCATTATCACGCCATCAAACAGCCCGCCGAGTTGGTTCACGTCGGTTTCGAGGAAATCGCCCTGGTGAATTTCGACATGCTTCCAAGGTTTGCGGTTGAGTTCTTCTACGAGGTTAAGCGATTGCTCTACCGCGACTACCTCCCATTCCTTCAAGCAGCTATCAACTAATCGGCCTAGTCCGGCGCTAGGCTCTAAAACCCGCCTAGATTGGTTAGGCTGCCAGGCTTCGGCTAGGGTTCTCGCCATTTCCTGGGTAATCTCCTCCGGTGTCTGAAATAAGTTGAACGCAGATACCGCCCTGGGAGCCGTTCCGCTTTCGTGTCGGCCAGCAAGGGCAGCGAACCGCCCCCGCTCTTCAGCCATGTGCTCGCTGGTCAGTTGACTGTGCTCTCGTAACGACCGAAGTCGCGTTAGTCCATGCTGTCGGTTCATGTTGGTACCTTTTCTTTTGTGGCCAGCCAATTGGGCAAAGCCTTTTGTGGTTTATCGGTCAGCACAATCAATCGATAAGCACCGCCGTAGCTACGGCCGCTCGTGTAGATTCGGAGCTTGCAAATTTTCGTTAGCCTTCTTGCACCATAACCGTCGTTTTGGACAATGCCACTCTCGAAAAGAAACATCGCCTTGCAGTGCGAGTAGCTCCCTTTGGACTTTATCGAATACTGAGCTTGGGTCATTAAAACAACATCAACTGGATCAGCCTTTCGATTGGCTGCCGCGACCTGGTTCATCTCAGCTTGCAATTTCTCGGCGTCTTCGATATTAGGATTTATCAGCTTAGGTTTGCCCGCGTTCGCTTCCTTGGTTTTTGCCTTCCGTTGCTTTTGGTCTGTCTCGAATTGCTCCCGCTCCTCTTCGGAGGGAGGGCGGTAAGAGCCTTCGGGCAGCCGCTGAATGTTCACCCTTTTGAGCACCTTGGGGGTAGGTCCTTCGCCTTTCCAGTAGTCTTTCTCGCCGTACATCGAAACAGAAACAACTGCCTTGGTGACGGGCGAGCGATGGACGTGAACTACCTGGTGCTTACCAAAAAACCCACCTGGCTCGATATCGACCTCGGAAGCCCTGCCGCCCTCTTCGCCGATCATTTGCGTTTCGTAGGCAATTCGCATTTCGTAGTGGTTGCACAATCGACCGGGCTCGGCTCGGGTAAGCTTGCCCAAATACAAATCGGCCATTTGCTTGGGTGTGAATCGCTCGAAGGGCTCGCCAATGAAATCGTCGTGGGTTAAAAAATCGTAGGTTGAAAACCCATGGCCCCAAATTTCCTTTGCCTTTGCGTTCGCCTTCTCGCTAGTGGGGTGCCAAATCCGAAAAGAGGACCGGCTATCATTGGCCAAGCTGTAGACAAGCCGCTGTGCTTCGTTCATTTCCTTTAGTATCGCGAAGCCGCTTTCGTTCAAGGGTAGCAACGCATCAGCTCCAGTCATGCCGGCTACTTCTGTCCACTTGTCGTAGCGGCCTTGGGCTTCGGCGGTCGACTTCAAAAGCTTTCTTAGTTTGGCTTCAAGCTTCAAAATCCGCCCGCGTCGTACCTGGGGTTGGCTCTTGTAAAGAGCGTTGCTAATCACGCCATCCGTTCGGGTCTGCCAATACTCGGCCTTACTCCACTGGGTGACGGCTCGATCCGCGTATCGGTCGTGCTTCTTGGCCGATCGCTCAGCCTTGGCCTGCGACTGGTAGCCATGAACACTTGGGCCAGCATCGAAGTCGTCAGCATGGCCTAAAGCCTCGCCCAGTCGCCTGCCCCTGTACCCTTCAAATCGCTCAGCCCGATCTGCGGCCCGGTCCTGGGGGCTTTGGTCTTCGTCGCCGATGTCGCCGCACAGCTCAAGTGCGATGTCTTCGGATTGGGTCGACCAAGTCGCAACAAAATCGCAATCCTGCTTAGGGGTGGATTTGTACTTCAGACTACGCAACCTGTCGTAGGTTTCTCGATCGACGCGACCAATGTACAGACGTAGCTTGTTATCTTCTGGGCAATAGGTTGCTTCAAAGCCATAAGCCATAACACACCTCCAAAAGCAAAAGACACCGGCCAGAGAGGCCTAAAAGGGGAGTGAGCCGAACTCACCCGCCATCAGTATAATACGGCACTGACGTATTATTGGCAATAGGAGAAAATAACAAAATGGAAAGATTACTTGATTCTTTTTCCGTGGATGCCGTATTATGTTGAAATGGAAGAACCCACAAGAAAACCAGGCAGGCCTCGCGAGTCGAAACGCCGAGGGAAACTCGCCAGGCAGATCATTGCTCTACGGGAGGTTCTCGGAGAGAGCACAAAAGAATTTGGAGATCGATTCTGCCGGTCGGGCCGAACCGTCGAAGAATGGGAGCAGGAACGGCGTGTTCCGGATCCGCTGATCGTCCAGATGATCGAGAAGCTCGCGGCTAGGCGGCTTTGAAAGAGTTCTTTAATTCTCGCCGGCGAATTAAAATATCGGGGCGTGGATTTTAATTTGGGTGAAGCGAACCGGTTTTTTGCTATCGGAGGTGCCAGGAAATTACTAGTTGCCACTGTTGAATTGGTTTCGTAGCCTAGAGGGTAACCTGACGCCGGGTGATGAGTCGCTTGGCGAGCATCTAGGAATTATTATAGCCAAGAGGCGATACCATGAGCGACCAACAGCCTCGGTACACCGAGCTTACGTTGCCACTTTATTCTTATGTGCCTGGGCATGCCCCGCATCCTGTGAGTGATCCGGCTGGGCATATGTTTGGCGTTAAACATGAGGTGCCACAGCCGTTGCAGCCGGACAACTGGCAGAACTCTGAGGAGTATTTATTCGGCATCGATTTGTTTAATCACGGCTATTATTGGGAGTCGCACGAAGCTTGGGAGTCGCTGTGGCACGCGGCTAACCGTAGGGGGCCGATCGCCGACTTTTTGAAAGGCTTAATCAAACTTGCAGCTGCGGGGGTGAAGGTTCGCGAAGGCAATCCGCTTGGAGTGGCGCGACATGCAAAGCGATCGCAAGAATTGCTTTCAAGTGTTGCAAAGTTGAACTTCTGTGGACTCTCGATAGAGAAAACGACGCGGCATATCCAGGAACTGATTAACTCAGCTGACGGATACAATGCAGCTCGTCCCGAGTTGCTGTTGGATGTACGGCTAATTTTATCGCGAAAGAAGTCGGTTGATGTGCCCCCACGCAGTTGATACCCGAGGCATCATGCATCATTAGATTTGTCGTGGGACGATTTCCGTTCTAGTCCACAGCTTCTGCAGGACTGTTGATGCGAAGAAAACGGTTAAGCTAACCCTTTAACCGGGCAGCAAAGAGCCGAGGATCTCAAACCTAGCCAAGATGGCCGACTGTGGTGGGGGTGCCTGGCGGCTGGTGGGGTGTGAGGAACTCCTTAATCTTTAGGTGCTTTCACAATCTTGCCGATGTCTTTGGCAACGGGATCATTCTTTAAAGGGATATTTTGAGCAAACCCGAACTCAACTTTTCTGGCGTAGATCTCTTCGATTTCTAGCCTTGCCTCATCGCAGGCCTTGCGAAATCGTTCTTCGTCAATATCGAGTCGCATTACGTTTGCACCCTGTCTGAAGATATGGTTGACTGGCAAGATGTCCACATATGACACTGTACGAATACTAGAGAACAGCTGAAAATCCGTCAAGCTGGCCGGTGTGCTAATTCAGCGATGCCAAGTTCGTAAATCAGCCTCTCTTCTAGGTTTGTTCGGATTAGGTTGTATCTATCGCGGTGTTCGAGGTTGTCAAGGAACGCATCCCTTAGGTCTGTGTCGACGCAAAGCACCCTCCCGCTGAAGGCCGAATCAACATCCACGCACAGTGGAATGGCTACCATGGAGCGAATTTGTGTTTTTTGCCGCTCGTCGAAGTAAACGAAGTGGCTGTCGGGGTCCCGGTCTGCGGAATCTGCATCTGCAATAGCAAGCGATTTATCAGCCTTGGCTGCTGCTAGCAGGAGTGAATTTGACTCGCATTTATCTATAGCGTTTTTTGGTAATTTGAAATGTGCTTTATGGTGTCCTTCCTTACCTCCTCTAATCTTGTCGGTTTTAAATCCATCCCACCCGAAAATCTGAATAAAAGATCGCGAGTCGGATTCGTAACAATACATGGCAAGCCGTACCCTAAAATCCTTTCCGCCAGATTGCTCCCTTACGTGCTTCTCAAGTATCGCATACGTTCCAGACAAGAGGATGAAAATTTGCGATTCAGGGTCGACGTGAATCTCTATGTGGCCTGCGGGAACCTTACTCACCGGTGCTGAATCTATTCTTAGTTTTTGATTAGGGGTTTTTTGCGATTTGGGTAGCGATAGTCGCTTCTGCTTTACCGCTTTTAGATACTGTTTGTTTAGCGCAAGTGTAAAAGACAGGGCCTCCTCTGACTGCTTCAAGTTTTCCCTTGCCTTTGTAAGCTGTTCCTTTGAAACTTCACTATCGCGATCAGATCTGTTAAAAACAATTAATTGGAAAAGTGCCGCAGCGCCCAATGCCGTTACAATAGAAAAAGAGGACGCCCAAGCTTCGTCAGGTGATAGAAACTTATCAAGCTTCAAGTCTTGGCTAAGAATACCAATAGCCCAAGTCATAGCCCCTGAAAAGATAACATTGGTCAGCTTGTGTCTGTACAGCCAATTCCTCCATGTAGCACCACAGACTTTGTCTATCGCCGACGCTACCCCGAAAAGTACAGCAAGCGTAAAACCAAAAAACAACAGCGGGAGCCAGTAAAAAGAGAACACGCTTTCGACAGATGCAAGACAAGTTGGCTTGAAGAGCAGCATACTGGCCTTGGGCGGGGTTGAAGATTGAAAAGCGAGGCAGTTAATATACATGACACAATGACCAAGGCCACCCCGCCTCCACTCAATCGATGCGAGCGGGTCCAATACCTAACATGATTAAATCCAACGAATTACCATGAAAGTTGCTCTAAAAGGCTAATTTCAGCGACAGCAGGCAGAAAGCACCCCTCACCCGCCACAAATCCCACAAGCCTTCCCCTCATCCTCGCCACACTTATGCCCCAGCTTGGTCTTGCCGTACCACCGACAGCCCGCGTTGTGCCTCACGTTCGAGGACGTGTTGAGCCAGTGCATCAGCTCGGTGCTCGCCTTGACGCTGTTCGGAACAGCAGGCCCCTTTGTTATTGAGAGCCCGGGCGATGATCGCTTGGGCAGCCTGCGGAACTCCCAAGGCGGCATCGGCTCGGCAGACTCAGCCCACAGCCCCCGCTTTTTTTTTCGTGCTAACACTTCTGCGGCTGCGAGTCGTTTATTCTTGGAATACTTTTTGAAGTGCCAAGCCAAGCCTTGCTCGACTTGGCTGTGATTGAGCCACAGATCGTCAACGTAGATGTGACCGAGGATCCGACCGTACTTGTCGCGCTCTCGCCATAGGATGCGAACCTGTTTGCCCTTGGCTGCTTTGACGACAGCAGCCTTTGACTTAGCCGAGTAGGCTTGCTTCTTTTCAGGGGCGTCGATGCCGGCGAAGCGGATTCTCTCTTGGGTCTTGTCTGCCGCCAGAATGGTGAGCGTGTCGCCGTCGGCTACTCGGATCACTTTGCCGGTGAGCGTTTTGGTTTCGGCAGCGGTGGCCGGCGATGCTAGGCAGGCTGCTAACAGTAGTGGCAAGATGATTGATAGGCGATTCATCGGGTCTCTCCAATCACCAAGTGACAAACGTCTGGCACTCACCTGCGTTTCGCTATTTGCCAGTCGAATGATAGACTACGCGGGCAAGGAATGCTCGTAAACACCCTAAGTCATTGTCGCAACTAGAGATACAGCAAACCTGAAAGAGTGGCCAAAAATGGCTTGCAACAATACGATTCATCTGTACAGTAGTAGTTACGCAAACCCTGCGGGCCTTGGCGTGGCCTGTCCATTCCGGCGATGATTCGCCGGCGTCTTTTTCCAGCTGATCTAGCTTGATTTTCCACCCCTGATTTTCTGCGAGGAAAATATGCGCACGCTTCTTCAAAATCTCCCAACCAACGTCCAGGCTGAGCTGCTCGACACGCTTGACGAGCTGGAATCCTTGCTAGGTCGAATGCCTACTCTAAAGGAGATTTCTACACGCCAAGGGATCGCAGTGTCGGGAGTCTATCAGCATATGAGAGCCCTCAAACGCAAAGGGTACTTGCAGTGGGAGCCGGACAAGTCGCGGACATTGCAGAACCGGGGCATCGTCCTGCTGGGGACAATCGACTGAGGGTTAGCGTTTGTAGGATTTTCCACGATTGCCGTCTGTGCCGTGGTTTTTCAGGGGCCAAGGATTCGGCCTCGTTTTTGCACTGAGGGATAGTAGAACGAAATGGGAGCATCATGCTGACAGTGAAAGAAGTTACCAGGGATGGATTCGCAGTGGTTTGCACGGAAGGTCTGTTTCGGATGGTGCTCATCGACAGCGAAGAGATCGTCGACGAATTTGTGACGGCCGCAGAGGCCGAAATGGCAATCGAATTCTGGGAGGAATGTGGCGGTGGCTTAACGGTCAAGGCGGTCTCTTATTCTTCGATCCAACGCTCGTGAAGCGCGTGCTCGATTGCCTCCAACTCGGATTTCTGTTTTTCAATGTAGATTCCGGTTGTCTGTAGGCTCTCGTGCCCTGCCCATCGCTGAGCAGCCTGAGCACTGACGTTCGCTGAGATGTAAGTCGCAATTGCGTGGCGAAGCTGATTGGGACTGAATCTCACAACCTCGACATCCGAGGCCTCTGCTCGATCAAAGCCCCTTGATATGGCGCGACGATAGGAATCGGTGGTGTAGTGCTGCCCAGGCTCATTTCTTTTGATACGGCGCCGACGCAGCCTTTTCTCTCGCTCGACTCTCCGTTGCTCGCTTGGGTAAACCGGCGTTTTCCGTTCTGGACGCTGAGTCATGGACCATGCGTAGGCGGCCCGCGGATCGAAAAGATACTCCTCGGCCGATTTCTCAAGGTAAGGGCTGAGAAGCTTCTGCGCGACGCGAGGGACAGGCTTTACGAGTGACTGATCCCGCCAGAGGTTTTTATGGCTCTCTGGGCAGTACCACCAGACCGTGCCCTTGGTGTCGATATCCATGGGCCGCATGATGCAGACTTCCCCAGGACGCATTCCGCAGAAATACTGCAACTGTGCCATATCTGCGACAGTGGGAGGCAGGAATTTCAGCACCGCCGCAAGGCTCTCTGGGCAGGCAGGACGCACCTTTTTCGTCTCCCGGACTCCTTGCTCTCCCCGCTGGAGCCCTCGAACGCAGAGCAGCTTGTGGTAGTTCTCGGATGGAATCAGCTCTTCACTCGCTGCCCAGCGGAAAAATCGCTTAATTCTCGAGGTGGTGTGGTTGATATGGCTGCGAGCGTACTTCTCTTTGACCATCCATCGCTGGACGGTTTTTAGACACCTCGGGCCGAACTCAGACGCGATATCGTCTCCGTAGAGGTCCAGGACGATTCGCAGAGCGTAACGCATTTCGCCGTACTCCTGGGCCGTGAACTGGTTGCCCTGAGAGTCAATCCTCTTGTAGTGCTGCTTTGCGTACTCGATGTAGGCCACGACCAGCTCAAGGATGTTGGGTACCGACCCGATCAGCGGCATTTCCTGCCCAGCCTGATAGATCTCAAGCCGTTTCAGAAACTGGCGATAGCGGCGCAAGCTTTCGGGCGTATTGTACTTTCCAAGCGACAACCGGTGATCGCTCGTGTCGATCGAGCGATGGTAGACGTAGGCAGAACCACTTGTGTGGTGGCGGTACTTGGGAATGAGACTGCGCGACATGAGAACCCCACGGAGTTGCGCGAGGGTGAACTCACCCTCACTGTACACCAGGTTCATGTCACGCCACCAAGCAGTTTGGCGGGATGCAAGTCATGCTACTGACACGATTTACGTAAAGTGGAGCCGGCGGGGCTCGAACCCGCGACCTCCGGCTTGCAAA
>JAJRSE010000083.1 GCA_024278955.1 Planctomycetota bacterium
CATAACTGTCCGCTCGAACATCCAGACGTGGCCCAGCTCAAAGAAACTCCCGTGATAGAAACAGCGGACCTCGAACGGGCGGCTCGGGCGCTTGCTCTGATGCCCCGCGCCGAAAACGATTCGACTTGCAAAGTCTACAAGAGCCGTATCCAGTTTGCCTCGATCGAATCGGTCCGTCAGGCGGGCGTGGATGTCGAACTCGTTGAGCGCCGACCCATCAGCGAATGGGTCGAGGGCAACGGTGAAATTATCTACGACCAAACTCGGCTGGCTGAGCTTTCCGCTCGCGTACCGGGGACAGTCACGCGTGTCTTCAAAAATATCGGCGACTCGGTGCGTGAGGGCGACATTCTGGCGGTAGTCGATGCGATGGAGGTCGGTCGCGCGAAGAGCGATTTTGTCAAAGCACTGGTCTCCGAAGGGCTTGCCAGCCAAACCGTGAACCGATTCAAGGGGCTAGAAACTGGCGTCGTCGCGGGACGACAAATTATCGCAGCGAATGCCGCATTAGCTCAGGCGCAAGCGAGCGTTCAAAGTTCGGAGCAAGCGCTCGCCAACCTAGGGTTACCGATCAAGGCCGCCCGTTTGCAAGGTCTCACGAAGGAAGAGGTTTGGGACCGCCTGCGGTTCTTAGGCTTGCCTGACGCAATGGCAAGTCAGCTTTCGACACAAACGTTGACGGCCAATTTGCTACCCATTCGGAGTTCGATCGAAGGAGTTGTGATTGACCGCCAAGCAGTCGCAGGCGAAGTGGTGGATTCGGCAAAAATGCTTTTCCGGGTGGCCGACCCGAGCCAGATGTGGCTCACGCTAAATATCCCGCTGGAAAAAGCGCCGCTACTATCACTCGGGCAACTCATTCGATTTACGCCCGACGGTCAAAAGCAAGAACTGACGGGTCGACTTTCTTGGATCAGCACGGCAGCAGATCGGCAGACCCGTATGGTTCAAGTTCGAGCTGAGCTTCCCAACTCGCTCGGCCAACTTCGCGACGAAACATTCGGCACCGGGCGCGTGGTTCTACGAGAAGAGCAAAACGCGATCGTTGTCCCAAGCGAGGCGATTCATTGGGAAGGCTGCTGCCATATCGTCTTCGTTCGCGACAAAAACTACTTCACGACGCCCGAAAGTCCCAAAGTGTTTCACGTGAGATCGGTACGCATGGGGGCAACTCAAGACGGATTTACCGAAATCATCGCCGGCGTTCTGCCAGACGAGGTTGTAGCAACCAAGGGCAGCGACGTGCTGCGTTCCCAATTACTAAAAAACAACCTCGGCGAAGGCTGTGCCTGCGTGGCGGAATAGGAGACAAGGATGCTTAACAAACTCATTGATTTTTCGCTCCATCATCGAGCGCTGGTAATTCTCGGCGTCGTGGTTCTGATGGTTGTGGGAGTCGTATCTCTAAGTCAATTGGACATCGATGCTTTCCCAGACACCACGCCGGTTCAGATTCAGATCAATACGGTCGCGCCGTCTCTCTCGTCAGAAGAGGTCGAACGGCAAATTACGTTTCCTGTCGAGCAGGCAATCAGCGGTCTGCCCGGCCTCGAAGACCTGCGATCCATTTCAAAGTTTGGCCTTTCGCAGGTGGTCGTCATCTTTGAGGATGGCGTTGACATCTACTTTGCCCGGCAATTGATCAACGAGCGGCTCAGCACCGTGGAACTCCCTGCCGGAATACAACGACCTCAGATGG
>JAJRSE010000084.1 GCA_024278955.1 Planctomycetota bacterium
CTTCCGCGAGATGTTGCTGTGGATCAGTCAAGTCATCGGAAAAATTCTCCACGCTGATGAGAAACAAGGCATCGAATACGAAGAATACAAACGACTTACAGCAAACTACTGAAATGACGCGTTTTTGGAACTACTGACTTTTGTTTTTTTGAATACCTTGGTCGCCAGGATATTTGGCGGCAATGCCTGTATTCCCCTCGGGCATTGCCTCGCCAGCATAAATGGCAGCACAACCTAATGCCACCATCACCGTGCCTAGCCACTGTGTACCTACACAGAGTAATCGATTCATAGAGGTGCTCTTTTTATTTTCAAGACGGCGATAGGAATATGTTCGTGATGCAATTGTTAGTCTCCGTTGAAAGAGAGTTTACTGTGGCAGTGTTTCCAGTACCTGTTCCGCTTCGACCAGTTGAGCACGAAGTATTCTGTATTCGACCTCTTGCACGGGCACATCGGCAGCAATCGCTAGATTGGCGGCGAAAGCAGCGCTTTGCCCCAGAACCATGAACACCGGTTCCATCCGAATCGAACCGTAAGCAATGTGCGAACTGGAGAGACAAACCGGCACAAGCAAATTGGTACACTCGTTTTTCTGAGGGCAGATCGACTGGTAAGAGATTGCGTAAGGCCCACCAGGGCTGATTTCGATATTGCCTTCATTGCAAGCATGGCCTTCGGCGTCGACATACCGCTGCACGTTGTGCGAATCCATGTTATACGACCCCATGCCAATCGAGTCGGAGATGGGACGGATTCGCCGGACATCCAGATCAGTCATAACATGCACGCCAACCATGCGACGAGCTTCGCGAATGTAGAGTTGGTGAGGCCAGTTGTTAGTCTCCATAAACTCATCCTTGGCCAGCCCCCAATTTTGGATGGTCTGTTGAACTTCTTTGGGTACACGTGGGCTGTTAGCCAGAGTCCACATCAGGCCCATCTGGTAAGAAAGGTGCTCGGCGATAATCTGCTCGCGTAAGTCATAATCGCCATCAGGATATCCGTAGTTCATGCCAATATTGTCGGTCGAAAAACCATCACTGTTGTTGGTGTCGGTTTTGCGGTTGGGCATGCTGGTCGGAAGCCATGGTACACGACGGCTACCTGCTTCAAAGTAACGCAGCAACAATTCGTAACGAGCCGGGTCGTAGTCGTCAGGTTTTTCCCACTCTCGACGATTCGCAGGATCATCCGTCAAACACATACGAAAACAGTAAGCCTGTACGCGATGGTCGCCGCTCTCTTCTTCGCCCGGGCCCTCGTTGTGAATACCTGGCAACAGCCCGCTCTCGGGATCCCCCGGAGTCACATACGGATCGACGGACACCGTAAACTGATGGCCTCGGGCGTAGCGGGTCGATACACCATTGAGCTTTTCGCCATAGCGGTCGTTCCCCTCGCGCCCGACGACATAGGAAACACCGGCCATCGCCATCAGGTCACCTTCATAGGTAGTATCGATGAAAATACGACCACTGAATTCTTGGCCCGACTCCATGACAATTCCAATGATGCGTTGCCCTTCTTTCAAAACGCCATTTTTCAGATCGAGCCGTTCGCCATAGACAACCGCGACGTTGGCCTCTTGGAGCATCGATCGGAAAACTTGTTCCGCGACATGAGGCTCGAAGAGCATAAACATGCCGCTGTCGGCATCAGGGCGATAATACTCATAGAACTGTTCGCGCGAGTGCCGTACCCACGCATTGCCTCGCGCATAATGCTTCCCGATGCGACAGTAAAACTCACGTGCGATTCCTCCGATCACTCGCTGGTCTCCCGAGTCGGTCGCGCCCAGTCCACCACTGCTGAGGCCGCCCAGATGCTGGCTCGCCTCGATGAGCACCACGCGCAGGCCGAGTCGCGATGCTTGCAGAGCAGCTGCCACACCGCCCGAGGAGCCGCCGTAGATCACCACTTGGTATTCTTGAGCATCTTCTGAGGCAAAGTTTTTCTTCGGAGTGACCTCCTCCGCAAAAACTGTGAGCGAACAGCATGAGAAAAAGAAGGTCGTGAAAACCATCAAAATCATTGAAGTGCGCCGCGTGTTATCGTTATTGCTCATTACGTTTTTCTGATTCATTTTTTGAGACTGTGATTTTTCGATTTTACATTGAATAAGCCGATGCGTTCGTTTCAAAAGCGACGCGCCCTATGCCTCCTGGCAAACAAGCCCATCGCAGCAAGAACGGAAAGGGCTGCGGAGGTCGGCTCGGGGATCTGCGTGTACATGGGCCAGTTGGGTAGCAGGCCGATGACTTCATGGCCCGTCTGGTAGGGGC
>JAJRSE010000085.1 GCA_024278955.1 Planctomycetota bacterium
AAAGAGTTTCGGCGTGATGTTCTGGCTGCTTGTGATTCGGGTGGTGGCACTCGCGCAGTGGCATTGCAGTTCAAGGTTTCTGAATCGTGGGTTCGTCGCATCAAGCAAGATCGACGCGAGCAAGGTAAGATCGCTCCCCAAACAACGCGTCGTCGCCGAAAGGTATGGGAGCCGTATGCGGATTGGATTAAAGCCAAAATCGACAAGCAGCCTGATATTTATCTTCGAGAACTTCAGGCGGCTGCCAAAGAAGAGCTGGGCTGGGAAGTCTCGGATGTCACGTTGAGCCGAGCGTGCCGCGCACTACGGCAGACTCGAAAAAAAAGACGCTTTTTGCCGTCGAGCAGCAGCGAGAAGACGTAGTCGAGGCGCGTCGGCAGTGGTCTGCCACACAACGTTCGATCGATCCCGACCAGATTGTTTTTATCGATGAGACGTGGGCCAAGACTAACATGACACGCACCTATGGACGAAGTCCGCAAGGGACACGACTGATCGCCCATGTTCCTTTCGGGCGTTGGGAGACGACGACGTTTCTTGGCGCCATGCGGTCAACGGGCTTCGTTGCCCCTTTGTGCATTGATGGGGCAATCAACGGTTCGGTATTCAAGGCCTGGGTCGAACAGCACTTGGTTCCAACGCTTCGATCTGGCGATATCGTGGTGATGGACAACCTTTCAAGCCACAAAGTAAAAGGCGTGGTAGCTGCCATCGAGGCCGTTGGGGCGGAGGTGCGTTACTTGCCACCTTATTCACCTGACTTGAATCCGATCGAATTGGCCTTCAGTAAATTCAAAAAACTACTGCGAGATGGCGCTGAACGAACCAATGACAAGCTTTGGCAACTCTGCGGAGAAGTCCTTGATCTGTTCACCGAGCACGAATGCCGAAACTATCTCAAACACTGCGGGTACCGCTATAGTTAAGGGACGACTGCTCTAGTGCAAGTCGCACAGACGTGCTCGGGTCACCGCACTAGTGCTTTGTCATAGCTAAAAATTGGGGTACTGGCTGTCAGAACAACTACTGGATAACAACTTCTGTCAGCCAGCACCCCAATTCTAAGAGTTGTCAAAGCACTAGCACTCCAGCGTCAAACCGTGCTACGAGCGGAACCCCCGCCCGGGACTTGCACTACCCCATTCAGACGGGTGCTTGGCAAGGTTTGTTGGAACGCGACTCCGTGCTTGGGTAGGAATCGAGGCTCGGTTGCATGGTTTGCTCGGTTTGCGAATCGCGGCAGCCTCGGCACATGAGTAACACGTAGCCGGCGGGGGCGAAGTAGAGGGCGAGGAGGGTTGCGCCGCTGACGCCGCCGGCGATGGAGGTCGCAAGCGGAGGC
This sequence comes from Planctomycetota bacterium, assembly GCA_024278955.1. Taxonomy (GTDB): domain Bacteria; phylum Planctomycetota; class Planctomycetia; order Pirellulales; family Lacipirellulaceae; genus Bythopirellula. The sequence goes on from JAJRSE010000085.1 coordinate 1,343, forward strand.
CAAAAGGCTCCTCCCGAGAGGAGCAGTGGCAGGAAGCCGGCGATGGTTGTTAACGTGGTGGAAAGAACATGCCGGGTAGAGCGGAGGACGACATCGCGGACAGCGGCGGGGTGGCCCTCACGGGCTTTGGGGTCTTCACGTAGTGCAGCCAGGACGACGATCGTGTCGTTGATCGCTACGCCGATGAGCCCCATCGTTCCGATGATGGCCGTGAATCCGAACGGGTAGCCAAAAAGGGCCAACGCCCCGAGGCTCAAGCCGACCGAGAGAAACGCCACGGCACCAACGAGCCCTGCGATGCGGAAGCTATTGAAGCTGAGCACAAGCGTGGCGATCATAAGGACCAACAGCACGCTGACACTCGACATGAGATTGCCGATCGCATCGTCGCGTTTCGAGGCTTCGCCACCGAACTCGTAGCGATACCTAGGCGGCATTTGAAAATTAGCAGCAGCCAAGCGGCTTTGAAAATCGCTTAACACCTGAGCCGGTAACGTGCCGGCGGTAATGTAAGCCTGGACTTCGTTCATCCGCAAAGTGTTAAAGTGGGGAATAACCACCACTTCGGGGACCAGGGTAATGTCGGCCAAAGAAGAAAGAGGGACTCTCTGGCGTTGGCCATCGGCAGTGGCGTCCGCAAGTAAGTCGAGCGAGGCGATTTGACTTAACTGGCCTCGACGTAAATTGTCGATGCGAACTCGGACGGGAAGTTCCTCGGTCGCTTCGAGTAGCGTGCCGCCTAACGAACCCTCAAGGGCCGAGTCGAGTTGCTTGGCTACCTCGGCATGATTGAGGCCGACGAGCCGTGCTTTTTCTTCGTCGATTTGGACCGCCAATTTGGGTTGAGCTTCGGCCAAGCTGGCCGTGGTGTGAAGGACGTCTGGAGTTGCGGCGAGAATGCCGCGGACTTCGTCGCCCAGGTGGCGCAAGACTTCGAGGTCGGGTCCGTAGAACCGTAGTTCGATCGGTGCCTCGAATGGAGGGCCTTGTTCCAGTTGACGAACAAGCACTTGTGCCGCAGGAAACGCCGCGTCAAGTTGAGCCTGGACCGTGTGAATAGTATCTCGCACCGCTTTGGAAGACTCGACTTGCACGAGGGCCTGGGCGTACTGGGAAACCCCTTCGCGACTGGCGAGCATGTTGTAGTAGAACGGGGGCGCGCTCGAGCCAACAAACCATTCGACGTCGGTGATTTCCGGATGCTGGAGCAAGAGCTTGCGAGCCGCTTGCACGACTTCGGTGGTGTATCCGATCGAGGCTTGCGAGGGTAGCGAAAGTTGGATCTGAAACTGATTACGATCGGCAGGTGGGAAGAACTGTTCGGTCAACGTGGTGGCACCGAAGAACCCCGCGATCGGCAGCAAGAGCCCCAAGGCGATACCAAGTAGCGGCCGGTGGAAAATAACATCGAGTGTAGCGCGGTAGGCGATGGTAAGCCGAGGGTTAGAAAAACCGTCGGTCCACCAACGACGTCGCCTGGTGCCAGGAGTTGGGGCGTTGACGATTGCCATCAATGAAGGGGTGACCGTCATGGCGAGCAAAAATGAACTAGAAATCGCAAGGATAACACTCACGGCGATTGAACCGACGAACTCGCCTGCCGGACCAGGCATAAGAAAAATCGGGGCGAAGGAGAGCGCTGTGGTCACGGTCGAACCAAACAGCGGGACGGCCAAGTGGCGAACGCTGCGGGCCACCGAATCACGAGGAGCCAGCCCTGCGGCGATTCGTTCGCGTACTTCGTCGACCATGACGATCGCGTTATCAATCAAAAGCCCTAAGGCGATTATCAATCCGGTTATCGACATCTGATGCATGGGCAGACCGAGTAATCGCATACCAGCGAGCACCATGAGCGAGGCAAGCGGCAAAACCGAACCGACAACAAGAGCGCTGCGCCAGCCCATCATCAGCCATACGACTCCAACCACTGCGGCCGCTCCGAGGAACAAATTTTTGAGCAACGTGGTCAGGCGATTTTCGACGTACTTATTCTGTTCAAAAAGAGTTTTCAAGCGAACGCCGCTCGTAAGATCGGCGGCAAAGGATTCGAGTACGGCGTTGAGATCGCGGGTCCAACGGTCGACTCTTTGCTGGCTCTTGACCAAAGTTCCTAGGGCGATCGCGGCGCGGCCGTCGATCAAGGCAAGGCTGCTTTGCGGATGGACGATCCCCTTTTCGACCTGGGCAATATCGCCCAACGATACAAACCGGCCACTATTGCCTGCGGTTGCGTCGGCAACGATTGGTATGCGGCGGATGCGTTCGAGCGAGGTAAGCTCGGTATCGACTTCGATAATCAAGTTGCCCTGGTCGGTTCGTAACAACCCAGCCGAGACTTTGGCGTCGCTGGCTTGAAGTTGTCGTGTGACGTCGGCGATTGTGAGGCCTAAGGCGGCTAGTTCGTCTTGACGGATTTCGACCACGATTTCTTCCTTCGGGTCGCCATAAGTATCGACATCGCGGGTACCAGAAATTGCGCGTAGGCGATCTTCTAAGGCCTCGGCTTGCCGCCGTAGAATGGCATAGTTGGGCGGGTCGGGCAAATCCCAAACCAGCGCGACGATCGAGGCATAGGCGGTTACCTCAAGCAAATCGAAATCGGGGTCGGTTGCGTCTTCGGGGAGCAAAGGCTCGACATCGTCGAGCTTCGAGCGGACACGCGACCACACCTCGTCGACGAGGTAGATGTCGTCTTTTAGTTCGATCGAGACGGCGGAGATACCGTTGCGGCTTGAGGATCGCAATTCCTTGATCTCCTCAATTTGCTGCAATTCTTCTTCGAGTTTTTCGGTAACGAGCGCTTCGACCCGTTCGGCACTTGCGCCGGGGAAGAAAGTGTTGATAATCGCAGCCCGTTGCGTAAGGACCGGATCTTCCATTCTCGGGAGAACCAAGTACGACGACAGCCCCGCGACAAGGATAAGGCAAATCGCGAGGGTGAGGAGTCGGCGGTTGTTGTAAAAAAGGCTCGACATCAGAGTAAATCGTTGAGGCTAGAGGCTAGAGGCTAGAGGCGAGAGAGGGCTCTTGCGCTGTGACTTGTTGGCCGACCACGATGCGGTGGGTGCCGCCCGTGACAATTTGGTCGCCGGATTGGAGAGAACCACGGACGAAGCAGCTTTCGCCGAGAGTGTCGAGTAGCTCGACGTCGCGGCGAGCTACTCGATTGTTTTGGACAATGTAAACCGACCATAGGCCTCGCGTGCCGCGAGTGAGTGCCGTAGTTGGAACCCAGTAGCCTTGCTGAGAAATCCGTTCGGCGAGCGCGAGCCGAACGACCTGCCCGGGCAGTATGCCGGCTTGTTTCGGCTCGAGACGGAAAATGGCGTTGCGTGTTCGCGTCGCCTGGCTGATATCGGGTGCAAGCGATTGCAGAACCGCCTTGACCCGAACGCCATCAACCAACAGACCGTGTTGCTCGCCGATCCGCAACGACCGGGCTGCGGCGGGAGGAAGGCCGATCCAGGCCTCAAGGTGGGTGTCGTCGAGGACTTCGAGCACCGCCGACCCCGACGTGAGAACGACACCCTCATCGATAAGCCGGCGAGCAATGCGTCCCGCGAAAGGCGCGACGAGCTGCGTGTCTTCGAGATCGTGAGCAATGTCGGCAAGCTGGGCATGAAGCTGCGAAAGTCGAGCACGTTGGGCCGCGATTTGCTCGCTGCGTGTTCCGGCCAGCAGTTCATCAAGTTGACGCTGGACCACGTCTACCCGGGCCACTGCGGCCTGGGCATCGAATAGAAAGGTTTCGTATTCCTCGCGCGAAACCGACGCGGTTCGTACCAGTTGCTCGCGACGAGCCAACTGTTTGGCCAAGACTTGACTTTGCGACTGCAACGCAAGCACCTCGGCCTGCTTGGCAGCAATCGTTTCCTTGCGAGGCCCGGCGAGGAGTTCCGACAAAACGGCTTGAGCTTCGTTGACTTGGGCTGCAAGCCTCGATCGAGCGGCGAGGATGTGCCGGTTATCGAGCTGACCAAGTGTTTGCCCTAATTCGACCGATTGCCCCTCGTCGACCAGAAGCTCGATGAGCTCGCCCCCGCGTCGGAAGCTAAGCAGGCTGCGCCGGGCTCCGTGCAGGAGGCCTGTGTAGTTGCGGTTACGGGTGTAGCTTTCGACTCGCTCGGCGAGCAAAGTTGCTACGGGCAACGGGGCGTTCTGGGCCTGGGGCTCTGGAGTGGCACTGGCAGATGAGGAGGTCCGCCAGAGGGTCGTACCAACCGCAATCGCGATGCCGGCGAAAAGATAGGGCAGAAGCTTAAGAGGACGGCGTGTCACATTCTGACGCCTTGTCATTTTCTTGGCAAAAAAAGGCTCTTCGGTCGTTTGGGTAGCGTTACTCATCTTTCAGCATCTCCCGTTTCACTTGGTCCATGACGCCCGGGTAATCGACGTCCGAAGAAAGAGGCCGCCAGTTGTGGCCATCTAACATGCGATTTTGGCTGAGACGAAGTGCCTCGACCGGGTCGGTAATACCATTTTCCTTCAGCGACCCGCTACTAGAAATAATCGTGTAGGCACCAAAATTTAGCGACCAGAGGCCAAAAACCAAATCCTCGGCCGATCGGCCTGGAGGCAACTCGAGGTCGCCCTGAGAGAGCCCATCCCGAACGATTCCGCCCACGATTTGTAGGCAACGACCTTCGCAGGCATCCATGAATTGGCGGCGTTCTTCGCTCGTTTTCTCCCAAATCGAACTAGAGCGAACGATCTGCTCGACCGCAAAGTGCATCGGGTAGCGTTCGACAAACGCTTCGGCTGCCGCACCGATCGCGGCCATGCGGGTACGCGAGTCGCCGGGCCAAGTCGCGGCTCGCTCGAACATGGCGAGGCGAGTTTCGAGAGCCTCGTTCGCGAGGGCCAGGATGATTTCTTCTTTATTTCGGAAGTGCTGATAGATGGTGCCCTTGGAGTACTCCATCTCCGCAGCAATGCGGTCCATGCTGAGCCCCAGATAGCCGACCTCTTGGAGCATCTCACGAGCGAGCTGCAGGATTCGATTTTCCCGCTCGGTTCGTTCGCGTTCTTTTCTGGTGAGCACAGTAGCCATATTCTCATTATCGACTCTTCGTCATTTTTTGACAAGGTGTATTTTCCAAGCTTCCACAAATCGCTTGCTTTCAATCTAGTGTATTGCTACAGTGATACACATGAGCAGCAAGCCTATTCCTTTTGAAATCCACCCTTCGTCTGGGGTTCCGATCTATCGGCAGCTTGTCGATCAGGTCTATGCCCTACTGGCGGGGGGGCAGCTGGCTGAGGGCGAGTTGCTGCCGAGTGTTCGCCGGGTGGCTCAGGCAGCGGCGGTGAATCCGATGACGGTGAGCAAAGCCTATTCGCTGCTCGAGTCGCAAGGAGTCGTCCAGCGAGTTCGCGGGCAAGGAATGCGTGTCACAAAACCGCAAGCTGCGGGCAACCTTGAAGAGCGAGAAGATCAGTTTCGCCGATTCCTGGAACCGGCATTCCATCGTGCCCAGCAGTTGGGGCTCGACGAAGCAGAAACCCGTCAAGTTGTTGAATCGCTGCTACAAGAACTTCGTAAAACGCAAAATCCATGAGCAATGCCATGATCAAAATCAATCAGCTTGAGAAACATTTCGATAGCAAACAGGTGCTCCAGGGTGTCGATCTCGAAGTCCCGTCTGGTACGGTGCTCGGTCTGCTCGGCCAAAACGGCTGCGGCAAGACGACGCTCATAAAATGTCTGCTAGGGCTCCTGCGACCGACCGGCGGAACGGCGAGCATCTTGGGCGACGATGCCTGGAACCTTTCGGCGGATACCAAATCTCGGTTGGGCTACGTGCCGCAGGAAGTGGTGAGCTATCCGTGGATGCGAGTGCGTCAGGTAATCGCCTACACGGCAGCGTTTTATCCGAGTTGGAACGGGCCGTTTGTCGACGAGTTGTGCCGCCGTTGGCAGTTGCCGCTGGAAGATCGGGTGGGACCGCTTTCGGTAGGGCAATTGCAAACGCTGGGGATCGTGCTGGCGATGGGGCACGAGCCCGATCTGCTGGTGCTCGACGAGCCGGTCGCAAGCCTCGACCCGAGTGCCCGGCGGCAGTTTCTTCGGACGCTGCTTGAGATTGTCGACCAGCCGAATCGTACCGTGCTGTTTTCGACACACATCACTAGCGACCTGGAACGGGTGGCCAATCGGGTGGCAATTATGCGCGAGGGGAAGATTGCGTTTCATGGCGAATTGGATTCACTGAAAGAACGCGTGAAGCGGCTACATATCGCTTCGCGTCAGGAGTTGCCGCGAAGCTTTGCGGTGCTAGGGGCGCTGCGATGCGAAGTCGAAGGCACGGCAGCGACGGTGAGCGTCGACGATTTCGACGAAAGTCTGGTCGATGAAATGCGAACGACCTGGGACGCCGAGGTTACGGTCCACGATTTGAATTTGGAAGAGATTTTTGTCGAGATGCACAACCAATAACCCAATAGCCGCGATGCGACGCATCGCCGGAGTGTACCTTTCATGTTCCAACTCGAACGACAAGTGCTGCGGACCTACACCACCTGGCGGTGGATGTGGCTACTGCTGCCAATTGCTTTGCTCCTGATGCTGGGCCCCATTTTTTCCCATCGCAACGATACCGAGGCGATTACCTACTCCTTAACCACTATGTTCGGTACCGTCATACCGATAATGACCTGCATGCCGATTTTCATGGCCATCGCAAAATGGCAATTCGCCGACCCTCGCGCTCGATTGATTCCCGGCTATCGAAGGCCCCACGTCGCCGTAATCTTCGTTGTGCTGGCAGTGCTATTGGTTGCGAATCCGCTGCTCCAGGCATTCTGCCAAAGCATGTCGCCACTAGGGCTACTGGCTTTCTCGCTGCTGCTGGGGGGACTGTTTTTGCATGCCATGCACTCTCAGCGAGGCGTCTACGTTCTACCGATGATGGCTATTTATATGAGTAGCTTCTATCCGACAACCGCCCGCTTCTGGCTTTCGGCAACGGGTGATTTTCAAGCGATTCACATTGCGATCATCTTGGTCGGTGCAGCGTTGGTCGGTTGGTCGCTGTGGCAACTAGCGACGCTATGCGAAGAAGACGACGGTTATTTCATCGCAGGGTTTGGCTCGTCGCGACTCGAACGTGTCCTCCTGGGACGGTTGAAAGATCGCAAGATAGCGCGAGGAGGGCTCGGGTATCGATTTTCCGATCGTTGGCACGATCGATTGACGTCTCTTAAAAACCCCCGCCAAGCAGCGCTGATGCAATGGGGCTGGTTACGATTCTCTCACGCTCAACAGGCAATCGCGGTCGGTTTAACGACGACTCTCTACGGTCTTTCCCTGGGCTACCTAGGGCTGTGGATTCAAGGAGAATCTACGATAAGTTCAAGCGTTATCGTGTCTATCCTGTCGTTTGGCTTGCCGGCGCTAGGGGCTGCGATACTACTACGATCCCGCCACCCGCGAATGGCTTCAGAGTTACTGCACCCCGCGAGCCGAACCGTGTATTTTAATGGCTTGATCCAGTCGCTAGCGAAGCTGACGCTGTATTTCTGGCTGGCGATGAGCGCGGGACTATGGGTTGTCTCGATGGCCAGTCCCCTAATTTTTGAGGGCAATTTTACGCAAATGGCAGTAGGATATTTGTTGCTCTCTCTGGCGGTGCAGTTGCCCGCACTAGCGCTGAGCCTGCGAATGGCTCGATGGCGGTCGACCGTGCTGTTTGGGCTAGGCTGCTACGGACTCGCCACTTTGGAGCTGGGTTTGCTCGCCTTTTGGACAACTTTCCAGAAAGAGGCGGGGCCGATCCTTACTGCGGCGTTCGCGGCAGTTTTGCTGATTGCCGTTGGCGTGCCGCTACTAATCGGGGCTCGCAACACCTGGCTACGTGCGGAGCTGGGATAAATCGCTATTCGCCAACCGGGCGTCTGTTGGGTAAAATGAGGACATGCCTACCCGCTTGCAAAATCCCCTGGAACGAGATCCTGTTATCGACGCCTTCAAACGCGACGTCGATGTTTCGTTGATTCGCCAAAACCTGCAACTGACACCTCAACAGCGGCTAGAAAAACTCTTTCAGCTCCAACAATTTGCTGCTGAGCTACAACGTGCGGGACCTACCAATAAGCCACGACCATGACTGACTTCGCTAACCTGCTGCGTGTGCTGGCGACGGGCCAGGTCGATTTCATTCTCGTGGGAGGTGTCGCCGCAACGATTCATGGGTCGGCTCGACTCACCCAAGACATCGATATTGTCTACTCGCGGCAAGCTATGAACCTGGACAGTTTGGTCCAGGCCCTCAAGCCGCTGAATCCCTACCTGCGAGATGCTCCCTCTGGATTGCCGTTTCACTGGGAAACGCGAACACTCGAGCAAGGGCTCAATTTTACGCTAACGACTACCAGCGGGGCGTTGGATCTTCTGGGCGAAATCATTGGTGGCGGCGGCTACGAAGATCTGCTTCCTCATACGATAACCGTTACCGCATTTGACCTAGAACTACGGTGCCTTGATCTTGAGTCGCTGATACGAGTGAAGCGGGCAGCAGGCCGGCCGAAAGATTTTGAAGCGATAGCCGAATTGGAAGCGATTTTGAATCAACCGCCGTGAATCGCTATTCGCCAGCCGGGCCAAAACCTTGCCTTACAAAAACTTTCCCAGAATGTCTTCTGGCGCGGCCGCGTAACCGCTAGGGCTCATTGAGCAGTTGGCTCGGCCTTGGCTTAGGCTGCGCATGGCGCTGGAGTAGCCGAAGAGTTCGGCGAGCGGGGCTTCGGCGTGTAAGATCGTGAGTCGGCCGCGGCTTTGGGTTTGATGGATAATCGCACGGCGTTGTTGCAGGTCGCCCACCAAGTCTCCGACGTGTTCGTCGGGAGTGCCGATTTCGAGCTTCATGATGGGCTCAAGCAAAACGGTGCCTGCCTTGCGGAGGCCGACGTCGAGCGCGAGGTTGGCTGCGGTGCGGAAGGCGATTTCGGTTGAATCGGTTTCGTGCATTTGGCCGCTTAGCAGCGTCACTTTGATTCGCATAAGCGGGAAACCGAGCACTCCACCCCCCTGCCCTGCGACCTCAAGCTCTTCAAGCACGGTGGTCAGCATCTCGTTCGGCAAACCATGATCGAGCGAATTGCTAATCATGACGCCACCGTCACGAGTGTCGAAGGGTTCGACCTTGAGTCGCACCTTGGCGGAATGCTGGACCCCGTTGATCAGACGGTTGCATTCGCCTGTGACTTCGACGCAATTTTTGATTGTTTCGCGGTAGCTGACCCTCGGATTGTGGACTTTGACGTTGAGCTTAAAATCTCGTTCGAGGCGATGCTGAATCACTTCTAGGTGCAATTCCCCCATGCCACCAATGAGCGTCTGTCCCGTCTCTTCGTTTTCGTTGGCCGTGAATGTGGGATCTTGCTTGCGAAGCATGTCGAGCGCGTCGGCTAATTTTTTCTTGTCGGCGGTACTCTCGGGTTCGATAGCCATCGAGATGACGGTGTCGGGAAATTCAATCGACTCAAGTACAATCGGCGAACGCGTGTCGCAAAGCGTGTCGCCGGTTACCGAATCGCGCAGGCCGATAATGCCAACAATATCGCCCGCCTGTGCCTCTTCGAGTTGCTCTTCTTTCTTGCTGGCGTGGATTTGCCAAAGCTGCGCGACGTTTTCTTTTTTGTCTCGTGTAGGATTCAAGACACGACTATTGCCTTTGAGCTTGCCAGAGTAAATACGAACCCAGCTCAGGTCGCCCGTTTTGTAGGGCAGTATCTTGAAGACCAAGCCGCAAAAGGGCTCGTCGACGCTTGGCTTGCGGGCGGTCTTGGTGGGTTCGGCGGCTTCTTTTTTTGCTTTGCCCTTGCCTGCGCTTTTGCCGGAAGGATCGAGACCTTCGACAGGCGGCATCTCTTGAGGATGGGGTAGATACGCTGCGACGGCATCAAGCAGCGGCTGAACTCCGACGCCATGCAAGGCCGAGCCGCAGAGCACCGGCTGAATTTGCTGGTGTACCGTCGCCTCGCGAACAACGCGTTGGATAAGCTTCGACGGAATCGGCTCGTCGGCGAGGGCAAGCTCCATCAGCTCGTCGCTGAAGTTTGAAAGTTGGCTGATAAGCTGCTCGCGCCAGAGTGCGGCAACGTCGGTGAGATCTTCGGGGATGGAGTTGATTTGAACTTCACGCCCTTGCTTGCCCTCGGGGAAAACAAGCATCTTCATTTCGATAAGATCGAGGATGCCGCGAAAAGGATCGTCGACATGCGCGGGACCTAGGCCCACCGGAATTTGCAAAGCGATAGGCGAGGCGTCGAGCCGTTGTTCGATTTCGCCAAGGACGCCCTCGAAGTCGGCGCCCTCGCGGTCGAGCTTATTGATGAATGCGATTCGCGGAACGTGGTACTTATTGGCCTGACGCCAAACGGTTTCGCTCTGAGCTTCCACCCCTTCGCGAGCGCTAAAAACGATGACCGCTCCGTCGAGGACTCGTAAGCTGCGTTCGACCTCGGCGGTAAAATCGACGTGCCCCGGGGTGTCGATCAAATTGATCTGCACTTCTTTCCAAGGAAAGGCGACACATGCCGAGTAAATAGTGATGCCGCGTTCGGCTTCTTCGGCATCGTCGTCTGTGGTGGTGGTGCCACGATCGACCTCGCCAGCGCGGTGTTTTGCACCGCTGACATAGAGCATCCGCTCGGTGACGGTGGTTTTACCGGCATCGATATGGGCAATGATGCCAATGTTGCGAATTTTGGTAAGTGAGGTAGCCATGGTTTTGAATGCTTCGGGCCACGGGCTTCAGCGAAGGGGGGGCTTACGGTTGATTTCTATAGCGCATAAAAAAGCCGAGGGCCACGGACCAAGGTACCTTCGGCACCCTAGTCCCCAGCCCTCAGCTCGTGGTTTCCTTCTACCAACCGAAATGTGCGAATGCTTTGTTCGCATCGGCCATACGGTGGACATTCTCTCGACGGGTCATGGCGGCACCTTCTCGCTTGAAGGCGGCCCCTAATTCGTCGGCAAGTTTCTGAGCGGTAGGACGGCCCTTTTTATCGTGGATGGCCATGAGGATCCAGCGGAAGGAAAGCGACTGCTGGCGAACGCGGTTCACCTGCATCGGGACCTGATAGGTGGAACCACCCACTCGCTTGGAGCGAACTTCAATGCCAGGCTTGACGTTTTCGATAGCCTGATTAAAGACCTCGATCGGCTCTTCCTCGGGGATACGCTCTTTGATGATCTCTAGGGCGTCATAGAAGACCTTTTGAGCGACACTTTTTTTGCCGTCTGACATGAGGCAATTGATGAACTTACTTGCCAGCAAGGACCCAAAACGAGGATCTGGCTTGAGCTGTTTGCGACTAGCGGTAATTCTGGCCATGGCTTCTGGGGGGTTAGGTTTTAGGATTGGGGGGCTAGGGAGGAAAAGATCCTGAGCCAGTCCCTAGCTCCTGAATCCTCTCTCTTGGCTCCCTCTTATCTAGCTTTTCTTTGTACCGTAACGGCTGCGAGATTGTTTGCGGCCTTCGACACCCAAGGTATCGAGCGCTCCGCGGACAACCTGGTATCGAACCCCCGGCAGATCGCGGACACGCCCGCCGCGGACAAGTACGATACTATGTTCCTGCAGCGTGTGGCCTTCGCCCGGGATGTAGACGGTCACTTCCTTGCCGTTGGAAAGCCGGACACGGGTGATTTTCCGCAAAGCCGAGTTGGGCTTCTTTGGGGTCATCGTCCGCACTTGAAGGCAAACGCCTCGCTTCTGTGGGCAACGGTCGAGCACAGGCGCTTTGCTAAACCTGCGTTTCGCCCTGCGGTTTTTCTTTACAAGCTGATTAATCGTTGGCATAGAATTGTCTGGGGATTTTTCTCGTTGACCTGTAATGGACCTATCAATTTACCGCACCAAGCGGCTGTGTCAACTGCTAGTTGGTTTTGAGCCCTCTTCATTAGGCTCCTTGACTAGAGCAGACCAGGGTTGTTTTCGTCCGACTGAGAGGCCTCGGGCTCCTCAGCAGGGGGCATTGTTTCTGGGGCTATTGTCTCTGGCTCAAACGATCCTGTGGTATCCGGGGCACCCATTTCAGGAGCAATGACCTCGGGAGCCACCGTTTCAACAGGTGCGACGGCCTCGGCTGGAGCCGAAACCTCGGGGGCGACCGCTTCGACAGGAACCGCTTCGACAGAGACTGCTTCGACAGGAACCGCAAAGTCGGCAGGTGCCAGATCAGCAGGTGTCGGATCGGAAATGGGCCCAGCGCCTAACAAAGCATCGAGATCGCTGGGGATTGGCTCGGCTCCCTGGCCATTGTTGGCTTCGGGTCCCCCTGTCCCCTGAGACTGCAAAGCTGAGTCGAGGAGTGGGAAAGAGCGTTCGAGTACGCGTTCTTTTTCGGCCGCCAAAGCTTCCAGGGCCGCGGGGTTAATCCGAACTTCCGATTCCTGAATGGACCGGAAGCCGGTGCCGGCTGGAATCAAGTGGCCTAGGATTACGTTTTCTTTGAGACCAACAAGGTGATCTGTGCGTCCGCCCAATGCGGCTTCCGTAAGAACCTTGGTTGTTTCTTGGAAACTGGCCGCGGAGATAAAGCTGGAACTTTGCACCGAGGCTTTGGTAATTCCCAACAGCTGGGTACTTGCCGTTGCCATTTTCGACTTGGCACCCTTGGCAATATCGCCTCCGAGAGATTCGATTTGGGCGTTTGCGCTTTCGAGCACACCCTTGGGCACCACAGCCCCTTCGCTAAAGTCGCTATCGCCTTGGTGGGTAATCCGGAGACACCCTGCCAACCCTTCGTTGGCGATGCGGAAATCGAATTTGTCGATCACGCTGCCAGGCAACAAATCGCTATCGCCGGGCGACTCGATGCGCACCTTGCGCAACATCTGCATGACGATAATTTCGATGTGTTTGTCATTAATTTCTACACGTTGGCTACGGTACACATTCTGAATTTCGCGAGTCAGATACTGCTGCACCGCTTCTTCGCCTGAAATTCGCAGAATATCGTGCGGCACCAGCGGGCCATCGACCAGCGCTTCGCCAGCACGCACTAAATCGCCTGCGTGTACGCGAAGATGTTTACTGTGGGTGACCAAGTGCTCGCGTTCGATGCCGGTCTCGCTGCGAACGAGAATCGAACGCTTGCCGCGCTTCTTCTCGCTAAGCAACTCGACCTGTCCATCGATCTCGGCAATGACGGCAGGGTCTTTTGGCTTTCGAGCTTCAAAAATTTCGGTAACACGAGGCAGACCGCCCGTGATGTCCTGGGTACCCGAAGCTTCGCGAGGGGTCTTGGCAACCAAGGCACCAGGAGTGATGATTTCGCCTTCATCCACTTCCAGATGAGCCCTTTCAGGCATGTAGTAGAAGTCGATGATTTTTCCATCTTTCGGATCTTCGACGACGATCTGCGGATGCAAATCGCCTTTGTGCTCGATGACCACGAATCGTTCTTTACCACTAGGGTCGAGTTCGCCGCGGATCGTTTCGCCGTCGATGAGATCTTCGTAGCGAATTTTTCCTCCGGTCTCGGCAAGAATCGGAATACTGTGAGGATCCCATTCGCAAAGCGTGTCTCCCGCCTTGATGACGCCGTTTTCCTCGGCTTTGAGGACCGCACCGGCTGGGACTTCGTATTTTTCAACTTCTCGTCCGCGCTCGTCGACCAATGCGATTTCACCATTGCGCTGGAGAACCACTAAGTCGCCGGCAGCGTTTCGCACCACCTTGAGGCGAGTGTACTTTGCGATACCGCCCTTCTTGGCTTTGATGTCGCTGTCTTCGATGTCGCGTTGTCCCACACCACCGATATGGAAGGTTCGCATCGTGAGCTGGGTTCCCGGCTCCCCGATACTTTGTGCCGCGATAATACCCACAGCCATGCCCTCTTCGACCATGGCTCCGGTCGAAAGGTCCATCCCGTAACAAAGTCGACAAATGCCCAACGTGGCGTCGCAAGTCATGGGACTTCGGACTTGAGTTTTCTCCAAGCCCATCTCTTCGATCTTGCGGGCAATGTCGAGAGTAATGAGTTCGTTTTCTGCGACAACCACTTCGTCGGTAATCGGATTGACGATATTCGCACGGCTTACGCGACCCTTGATCGAGTCGGCCAAACTCACTTCCACCTTTTCGCCACGGTAAAGAATTCCCTTCGTAATACCCTGGGTGGTGTGGCAGTCGTGTGTGGTGATGACCACATTTTGTGCAACGTCGGCCAGCTTGCGAGTCAAGTAACCGGAGTCCGCCGTTTTGAGGGCCGTATCGGCCAAGCCTTTTCGAGCACCGTGCGTACTACTGAAGTACTCAAGAACGGTGAGACCCTCGCGGAAGTTTGCCTTAATCGGCGTTTCAATAATCTTTCCCGAAGGTTTGGCCATCAAACCACGCATACCTCCAAGCTGACGCATCTGTTCGACACCACCACGAGCACCGGAGTGTGCCATGAGGAAAATCGGATTAACGTAGCCATCGGTACGATGATCGTTTTCTAGACCGGTCATCATTTCGGCGGTGATTTGCTCGCGAGCATGGGTCCAAGCATCAAGCACCTGGTTGTATCGCTCGACCTCGGTGATCACACCACGTTGGAAAAGTTTGTTGAACTTCAACACGGTTTTTTCAGCTTCGCCGATGATCTTGCCCTTCGTATCGGGCGTAATCAGGTCGTCGGTACCAAAGGACAAACCGCTGAGCGTTGCTTGCCGGAAACCCAGCTGGTTCATATCGTCAAGCAACTCGATGGTTGCACGTCGACCGATAAATTGGTAACTGTCGGAAATAACTTTTGCCAACTCACTGGAACGCAGCGAGACGTTGTAGAAGGGCATTCCCTTCGGCAAAATTTGATTGAAAACCACACGGCCGACGGTCGTATCAATGCGCTCGCCGTTCTTTGGTGCTGTCTCGTACACTTCTCGAAGACAACGATCGGCAGGCAATCGAACCTTGATTCGGGCATGGGTTCCCACGACGCCTGCTGCGTAGGCAGTTTCCACCTCATCCATCGAGCTAAAGATCATGCCGTCGCCCTTGGAATCGGGGACATTGGTAGTCAGGTAGTAGCTTCCCATCACAACGTCCTGGGAAGGACTAATAATCGGAGCACCGTTGGACGGGCTGAAGATATTGTGCGTGCTCATCATCAGCGTGTGAGCTTCGACTTGAGCTTCGATCGATAAGGGAAGATGGACGGCCATCTGGTCACCATCGAAGTCGGCATTGAATCCCTTGCAAACCAGCGGGTGCAAGTTGATCGCGTTGCCTTCTACCAGAATCGGTTCAAACGCTTGGATACCCATCCGGTGAAGGGTCGGGGCGCGATTAAGCAGCACGGGGTGATTCTTAATCACCTCTTCGAGGATATCCCAAACTTCTTCGTCCTTGCGCTCGAGCATCTTCTTGGCCGACTTAATCGTATCGGCATGGCCAAGCTCTTTGAGGCGGCGGATGATGAACGGCTGATACAATTCGAGAGCGATTTTCTTAGGCAAGCCACATTGATGAAGCTTGAGCCGCGGGCCCACGACGATCACGCTACGAGCCGAGTAATCGACTCGCTTGCCCAACAAGTTTTCTCGGAAGCGGCCTTGCTTACCCTTGATCATATCGGTGAGCGACTTGAGGGGCCGATTGCTGCTGCCGAGAACCGGTCGCTTGCAGCGGTTGTTGTCGAATAGGGCATCGACCGATTGCTGCAACATTCGCTTCTCGTTGCGAATGATCACTTCTGGCGCATTAAGGTCGACTAGCTTTTTAAGCCGGTTGTTACGATTGATGATCCGACGATAGAGATCGTTCAGATCGCTGGTCGCAAAATTTCCGCTGTCGAGCAAGACAAGCGGACGCAAGTCGGGCGGGATGACGGGAATGACGTCCAGTACCATCCACTCGGGCTTGTTGTCTGAGTCGCGAATGGCTTCGACGGTTTTCAGACGATTGATTAGATCTTTGGCTTTTTGCTTCGAGCCCGTTTCCTTGAGGTCTTGTCGCAATTCTCCGGAGAGCTTCACTAAGTCCAGTGCGTTGAGCAGTTTGCGAATCGCCTCCGCACCCATGTCGGCTTCAAACGCGCCTTCGCCGTACTGCTCGCGGGCAGCGCGGTACTCTTCTTCGGTCAGAAGCTGCCGCATTTCCAGGGGCGTTTCGCCTGGGTCGACAACAACGTAGTCCTGGAAGTAAATCACCTTCTCCAGGCTCGTGGTTTTCATGGCAAGCAAAGAGCCCAATCGGCTAGGCATTGCTTTGAAAAACCAAATGTGGACGATCGGCGCGATAAGTTCGATATGGCCCATGCGTTTGCGGCGCACGCGACTGTGGGTGACCTTCACTCCACAGCGATCACAGATCATGCCCTTGTACTTCATGCCACGGTACTTGCCGCAGGCACATTCCCAGTCCTTTTCAGGTCCAAAAATGCGTTCGCAAAAGAGGCCGTCTTTTTCAGGCCGGTAAGTACGGTAGTTGATCGTCTCGGGCTTTTTGACTTCGCCAAAGGACCAACTACGAATATCGTGAGGTCTGGCTAGGCTGATTTTCACCGAGCCATAGTCGTTGATGCGATCGTAATTTGAGCTTTCAAGGATACTCATGCAATGCTCCTGAACTTATATCGCAAGATGCAAATGATAAAATGCAAACTGCCGATTGGCGGGACGTCATGTTGCCCGCTTAATGTTTTCTGACCTACACGCTTTACAATGGCAACAGTCGTTGCCCTAAATTTGTCTTTTTTCTAATTGCATGTTCAAACCAAGTCCGCGAATTTCGTTGGTGAGTACGTCGAAGCTAGCCGGCGTTCCGGCTTGCAAGGTGTTTTCACCCTTAACCATGGCTTCGTAGATTTTGGTTCGACCTTCGACATCATCGCTTTTAACGGTAAGGAGTTCCTGCAAAATGTAGGCTGCTCCGTAAGCTTCAAGTGCCCAGACTTCCATTTCTCCGAAGCGTTGGCCGCCGAAACGAGCCTTGCCGCCCAGCGGTTGCTGGGTGATTAACGAGTAAGGTCCGGTGCTACGCGCGTGAACCTTGTCGTCGACCAAGTGATGGAGTTTGAGCATGTAGATGTAGCCGACTGTCGTTTCTTGCTCGTAAGCATCGCCTGTGCGACCATCCAAGAGCCTTGTCTTTCCGTGACGTGGCAAACCGGCTTCTTCCAGGACATCGTTAATTTCCTTTTCGGTAGCCCCATCGAAAACTGGGGTAACGGCTCGGAATCCTAACTTCGACCCGGCCCAACCAAGGTGGGTTTCCAAAATCTGACCGACGTTCATACGGCTAGGCACCCCAAGCGGGTTAAGCATAATTTGAATCGGGGTTCCGTCTTCGAGGAATGGCATATCCTCGATCGGCAAGATCCTTGAAATCACCCCCTTGTTACCATGCCGGCCAGCCATCTTGTCGCCGACGGAAATTACCCGTTTTGTGGCAACATAGATTTTGACCATTTGCAGCACACCGCTACGCAACTCATCCCCTCGCTTCATCGAGTTGAGCTTACGGTCTCGAAGGTCAATCGCCTCTTCGACATTTGGCCAACTGGAGCGATAAACTTTCTCGACATCCTTCTTACGCTGAGGACTTCGGATTTCAATCGAATCCAGCCGGAACATTGTGGCAGCATCTGCGATGAACTGCGGCTCCTGACTATGGACCACCTCGTTACCGTCTTCGTCGGTAAGTTTCTTTTGCAAGATGGCTTCGATTTCTTCAACCATGCTGGTAAACACAGCTGCGATCGTCTGATTGCCTTCAAGTTCGGCATCCTTGAGCGACTGCTCGAACAATTTACGTTCGTCTTCGTTGAGGCTCATCCTGCGGGAGAACTTCTGGGTGTCGATGACAATGCCTTCGACTCCAGAGGAAACTTCCAGCGAGTCGTTTTTGACATCTTCGCCAGCACGACCGAAAATGGCATGCAGCAGTTTTTCTTCCGGGGTTAGCTCGGTTTTCGACTTCGGCGAAACCTTACCCACCAAAATATCGCCCGGTTTGACATAAGTGCCAATCTGCACGATTCCGCTTTCATCGAGATTGCGAAGCGCCTTCTCGCTGACGTTAGGAATATCGCGAGTAAACTCTTCGCGTCCTAGTTTTGTCTCACGAATCTCAACGTCCGACTCTTCGATATGAATCGAAGTGTAAGTATCGTTGCGAACCAGCTCTTCGCTGATAATGATCGCGTCCTCAAAGTTGTAGCCATCGAACGACATGAAGGCGACCAACACATTGCGGCCCAACGCCAATTCGCCTTGGAAAGTCGCAGCACCATCGGCAAGCACGTCGCCTTTTTCCACTTTGTCGCCTGGAAGGACAAGCGGTTTTTGATCTTGGCACGTGCGTTCGTTGAGGCCTACAAACTTGCGTAGGTGATGTATCTCGGGACCAATTTCAATGCGAGTGGCATCGACATAAGTCACCGTACCTTTATGCCCTGCTCGCACTAACATGCCTGAGTGCTGGGCGACATCGGTCTCGAGACCGGTTCCTACGATCGGAGGCTCGGCAACTAACAGTGGCACGGCTTGCCGCTGCATGTTGGAACCCATCAATGCACGGTTTGCATCGTCGTGTTCGAGGAAAGGAATCAAACCGGCCGAAACACCAATCATCTGGCTGGGCGCAACGTCGGTGTACTCGATCTTATCGATTGGAACGAGCACAAAGTCGCCCTTGTAACGAGCCACAATGGCTTCGCCTACCAGCTTGCCATCTTTGACCGGAGCATCTGCCGAGGCAAGGTAGCCTTCCGATTCTTGATCGGCACGCAACCAAACAACCTCGTCGGTGAGCCTGCCCTTGCTGATCTTACGATACGGGGTAATAAGAAAACCGTAGTCGTCGACCGAAGCATACATGGCCAAACTGGCAATGAGGCCGATGTTCGTACCTTCAGGAGTCTCAATAGGGCAAATACGCCCATAGTGAGAAATGTGAACGTCGCGTACTTCAAAGCCTGCCCGTTTTCGATTCAAACCACCAGGGCCTAAAGCAGAAAGGCGGCGTTCGTGCGTAAGCATCGAAAGCGGATTCGTTTGATCGACGACCTGCGAAAGCTCACCGCGTCCGAAGAAGTATTCGATTGCGGCCGAGATACTCTTGGGATTGATCAAACTACGCGGGGTCATGTCGTCAGCGTCTTTGAGGCTCATCCGCTCTTGGACCGTGCGGCGCAGCTTCAAAAAACCTTTGCGAATTTCGTCACATGCGAGCTCATCAATGGTACGCAACCGGCGATTGCCCAAGTGATCGATATCGTCGACCTCTGCCTCGGGATCGCCTGCGACAAGCCTTAGCAAGTACTTCATCGCAGCAAGCAAATCGTCGGGTCGCAAAACCATCTCGCTCTCAGAGACGTTGAGACCTAACTTGCGATTGATGCGGAACCGTCCTACACGTCCCAATCGGTATCGATTTGAGTCGAAGAATTTCTCGGTAAATAGCGTCCGAGCCTTCTCTAGCTGCGGCGGATTTCCGGGGCGTAGACGCTGGTAGATTCGGAGCAAAGCCTCTTCATGGCTCGAAGTGTTATCGTCTGCCAGGGCGTTTAGCAGATGGGGCGAAGGGGGTAGTTCCATCACTTCGATGGTCTTCACATCGGAAGTGCAAATAACCTCAGCAATGTTCTTGCTGATGCGCTGCCCAGCTTCGATGATAATCTCGCCTGCCCGTTCGCTGCCGACCGGATAAACGACATCGTCAACGGCGACTTTGCCTTCGATCTTGCCAGCGCTTCGCCCGTCGGTCACCTTCTCTTTGGAAGCGTCGTAGAAGACTCGCAGAATCTCGGCGTCGAGACCCATGTTGGGGCTCATGGCTCGCAAAAGCGTCATCGCCGAAAACTTGCCGCTCTGATCGATGCGAACCGTCAGGCTATCTTTTTTAGTAGTGTTGAGCTCGATCCAACTGCCACGTTCAGGAATCACACGGCAGCTGTGCATCCGTCGCTCGCCGGCTTCCATTTCGCTCACGAAATCGATGCCGGGACTACGGTGCAGCTGGCTGACCACGACGCGCTCAGCGCCGTTGATAATGAACTCACCGCCGCCAAGCATGATCGGCAGATCGCCGAGGTAAACTTCTTCCTCAACTGGCTGATCCTTGACCAGGCGCAACCAGATGCGGAATGGGCGACCGTAGGTCAAACGCAGTTGTCGACATTCGTCAGGTTCGTAGCGAGGCTTGCCCAGTTCGTAGCGAAGATACTCCAAGCGAATTGTCTTGTCGTAGCTCTCGATAGGGAAAATCTCTTGGAGAACGCTCTCGAGACCCTCGACCTTTCGCTTATCGTTTGAACCATTCCCATACTGGAGAAAGCGTTCGTAACTAACCGTTTGGATTTTCGTCAGGTCGGGAATAGCAAAGCCTACTCGCGTGCTGCCAAAAGTCCGCACTTCAGGGGTAACCAGACGTCGTTGAGCGGTGACTGCCATGGGGCGATCTGATCCGATGCTACGAAGTGAGAATTAAACGAAAAAACACCAACGAAAATTCCGCGCAGTTTTTTTCTGCGCAAAAACTTTTCGACGATGAGTGCTCGTTGAAAAATAACAACAGGTGGTGAGCCACCGACTCTGGTACCGAGGAGAACCTCGCAATCAAACGCCTCGTAACGAAACGTCTCGTAACGATTGATTGCTCAGGCATGGCTATTCCTTTGCCCCTTGGTACCAAGAATCCGCAACGCTCACGCAACAGACAACCAAGCCCGGTGATTTCGCACCGAACCGAATTGCCTGGGAAACTCGTCTACTTAATCGAAACGGTCGCACCCGCTTCTTCGAGATCTTTCTTGAGCTTCTCAGCATCTTCCTTGCTGACACCCTCTTTGATCTTGCCGGGAGCCCCTTCAACGGCATCTTTGGCTTCTTTCAAGCCAAGACCTGTTGCACTCCGAACCACCTTGATGACGGCAATTTTCTTATCGCCAAAGGATTCAAGAACAACGTCGAACTCGGTTTGCTCTTCAGCAGCACCGCCAGCGCCTTCGCCTGGGGCGGCCATCATAACAGCACCACCGCCAGCGGCAGCTTCGATGCCATGCTCGTCCTTCAAGTAGTCGCTTAGTTCTTTCGCTTCTTTGAGTGTCATTCCGGCAATCTTGTCGCCCAACTCTTTGGCATCGGCCGAATACTCTGCAACTGCTGCATCGCTCATGACTAAATGTCCTTTCTCACTTGTGAAACTATGGTCTCAATTTGAATTGTAAAATTGAATCGTAAAAATTCGAGGGTCGCGTTCTTATTCTTCTGACTTTTGCTTCACCTGGCTGGCAAGATTGCGGCCTGGGCCAAGTAGCTGAGCCGAGAGGTTGGCTCCCGGACCTAGCATCTGACCAACCAACAGGCTGAGCTGCTCTTCGCGGCTGGGCCATTTACTGACCGCAGCCACGTCTTCCTTCGAGAGCCGCTCGCCGTCCATGACACCGCCCTTGGCTGTGAAGGGCTCGTACTCGGCTTGCCCAGCCAACCGCATTACCTCTTTGGCGAGCGAAACAACGTCTTCGCCGCCCCAAACTACGGCAGAGGTTCCGCTCGATCCTTCAAACGCCACAGCAAGCGCGGTTCCTTCGGTCGCGCGAGCGGCGAGGCTATTCTTGATGACCATCAACTTGATGTTCTTCTCTCGCAGCGTTTTACGCAATTGGACATTGGCATTTGCCTCCATGCCGATAACATCGACGACCAACGCGTCGCTGACACCATCCAGCCGACTCCGCACTTCGTTGGTGATCAAATCTTTGAGGTACTTACTCATGAAAAGGAGCTAAGGGGCTAGGGGTGGGGATTGGCAAATGCGTTATACGTCCAGCTTAACGCTGGGACTCATCGTGGCACTGATGTAGGCACTCTTCAGGTAAGTCCCTTTGACGGCAGATGGCTTCATGCCAATGATCAAATTGACAAAGGCGTCGACGTTCTCGGCCAGCTTTTCCTGATCGAAACTGAGCTTACCAACAATTGCGTGGATGTTGCCGCCCTTGTCGTTGCGAAATTCCACTTTACCGGCTTTGTACTCCGCAATCGTTTTGGCAACTTCGGGAGTCACGGTTCCGGCACGCGGCGAAGGCATGAGCCCTCGGGGGCCTAACACGCGACCCAATGGGCCGACGACTTTCATCATGTCGGGAGCAGCGATACAGACGTCGAAGTCGGTCCAACCGCCTTGAATCTTCTTGGCCAAATCGTCGTCTCCAACGAAGTCGGCGCCCGCCTCGGTGGCAGCCTCAGCGGCAGGGCCTTTGGCAAACACTACGATTCGCTGCTTTTTTCCGATTCCGTTAGGAAGCACAATCGAACCACGAACAATCTGGTCGGCTTGCGTGGAGTCGACTCCTAGACGCATCACAATTTCGACGGATTGATCGAAGCTGGTGCCGTCGAATTTCTTCAACGCGGTTACCGCCTCAGAAACGGAAAGCGCTTCAGCAGGTTGTTTTTCGACCAACTTCTTCATTCGTTTTGCTAGTTTTGGCATAAGTTGATTTCGCTTTTTACTGGCCCTGGGGGGTTGAATCCGCAAGCCGTTAGTCTTGATAGGTACCGGAACTTCCCGGCAATCGCTTTTTCGTTGCGGGCAATCCTTAGCCTTCGACTTCAAGCCCCATGCTGCGGGCAGTGCCAGCGATCATCTGGACGGCACTGTCCATGTCGCTAGCGTTGAGGTCGTTCATTTTTGTGGTTGCAATTTCTTCAAGTTGGGCACGGGTTACCTTGCCAACCTTGTCTTTGTTGGGCACGCCCGAACCTTTAGCAATGTTCGCAGCCTTCTTTAACAGCACTGCCGCAGGCGGACTTTTGGTGATGAAGTCGAAGGTGCGATCGTTGTAGACGTTCACAACGACAGGAATCATCATGCCGTTGGCTTCTTTGGTCTTGTCGTTAAAAGCTTGGACGAACTGACCAAGATTAACGCCGAATTTTCCAAGGGCGGTACCAACTGGCGGCGCGGGCGTTGCCTGCCCCCCAGGGATTTGGAATTTCGCGGACCCTACTAATTGTTTTGCCATCGTTTGCTCTTAGGTTGTTTGCCGCAAGATTCGTTTGAATAGCCGGCGGTTTGTTCTGGTATCTCTCGAGAGGCACGTCGTGGCCGACGGCTCCAATTTGCTTACAATTGCTCTGCCTGCCAGTACTCAAGTTCCACCGGAGTGCTGCGGCCAAAAATATTGATCATGACGGTCACCCGACCGCTGTGCTCGTCGATCTCACTGACTTCGCCTTCAAAGCTTTCAAAAGTGCCTTCTTTAATTTTGACGCGATCGCCCAGCTTGAACGTGATGTTCAGCTTCGGTGCTTCGTCGGTCTCTTCTTCTTCTGTCTGTATGATGCGGACCACTTCGTGCGGCAACATCGGGGAAGGTTTTCCGTGAGCCCCGGTAAAGTCTCCAATGCCGGAAGTCTCCCGCACAGCAAACCAGGTGTCGTCGTTGATGAGCATGTTCACCACGATATAGCCCGGGTAAAGCTTGCGCTGGACCACCCGTTTTTTACCGGCTTTGAACTCGGTGACTTTTTCCATCGGCACAATAACTTCGCCAAAGAACTCGTCAAGCCCCTCAATGGCGACCTTGCGACGCAAGGCGTCGGCAATCGATCGCTCTCGGTTGCTCTGAACCTTGAGTATGTACCAATTCATCTTTGACGAATCGTCGGGCTCTTCAGCTACGGCTTCTTCCTCTTCCTCCTCTACTTCCTCTAATTCTTCCTCAGCCTCCTCCGATTCAGCCTCTTCTACCTCAGCAGCCTCTTCTTCGACAGCCTCATTCGATTCGGTTTCTTCAGGTTCCTCAGAGGAAACTTCGTCGGACGACACCTCCTCAGACGAGACAGCCTCGTCCTCCACAACGGTGGGGGCGTCTGACTCGGGCGAGGCCTGATCGGCTAGCTTATTGGATTCTTCGCTCACTATCGAGACTTTCTACAAACCAAAGAGCATGTTGAGGGCTTTATCCAAAACCAAGTCGTACGTAAACAACAAGGCAGCAAGGAAGAAAATAACAAAAATCACAACCACCGACGCTCGCCATGTCTCGCTGCGACTAGGCCACGAAACCTTATTCATCTCTGCTTCAACTGAAATCAAAAAATCGGCGAACTTCGGAAGGTTCACTATCCTAAAACTGGCCCAAGTACCAGCCGCAAGCACGGCGAATGGCATGAGGTACTGTCTCACGACAGACATCATGGCATTGTCCGGATCGGGCGTGGCAATCGTACTAAGCTTCCAAGCACCCACAGCAATAGCCAATGCCATGGCGGCAAAGGTCAGCTGTCGGGCAACCTTGCCCTGGCTCCGCTTGTATCGCGAAGCGACAAACATTCCTGCAATTAACTCAGCCACTTTATTTTCCAGTCACCTTTAGGAAAACGCGAAAATCATCCTGTATGGCAGGGGCGGTGGGACTCGAACTCACAACCCCTGGTTTTGGAAACCAGTGCTCTGCCAATTGAGCTACGCCCCTTTAGGCAATGACGAAGCCTTGAATGACGAATGTCGAAGGTAAACCTTGCCATCCGTCACTCGGCATTCGCCATCACTTCTTTACTCCACAATCTTTGTTACTACGCCCGAGCCAACCGTCTTGCCGCCTTCACGGATGGCAAAACGAACTCCGTCGTCCATCGCGATTGGCTTCATCAGCTCGACACTCAGACGAACGTTATCGCCAGGCATACACATCTCGACGTCGCCCACCAAGTTGGCGGCACCTGTGACGTCTGTCGTGCGGAAGTAGAACTGGGGACGATAGCCGCTGAAAAACGGGGTATGTCGACCACCCTCTTCCTTGCTCAAGACATAAACTTCTGCCTCAAACTTCGTATGTGGGGTAATGCTGCCCGGTTTGGCGAGCACCTGGCCACGCTGAATGTCTTCTCGCTTAACACCACGAAGCAGGCAACCGACGTTGTCGCCAGCAAAACCTTCGTCCATGGTCTTGTTAAAAGCTTCAACTCCGGTGCAAGTCGTCTTCACGGGAGCTTCAGTCAAACCGATGATCTCGACTTCTTCGCCCACTTTGACCACACCACGCTCGATACGACCCGTGGCCACGGTGCCACGACCTTCGATCGAGAAAACGTCTTCGATGGCCATCAAGAACGGCTTGTCGTTGTCGCGAACCGGCTCAGGAATGTACTCGTCAATGGCATCCATCAACTCGCCAATGCACTTCGCAGAAGCCTCGTCAGAAGGATTCTCGATGGCTGCTTTCGCGTTACCACGAACCAGCGGCACTTCGTCGCCGGGGAAACCGTGAGTTGTTAGCAACTCGCGAACTTCGAGCTCAACCAATTCGAGCAATTCCTCGTCGTCGACGAGGTCGCACTTATTGAGGAAAACCACAATACGAGGCACACCCACCTGACGAGCGAGCAAAATATGCTCGCGAGTCTGTGGCATGGGGCCATCGGCAGCAGACACGACCAGGATAGCGCCGTCCATCTGGGCGGCTCCGGTGATCATGTTCTTGATAAAGTCAGCATGGCCCGGGCAATCGATGTGGGCGTAATGCCGATTAGCGGTCTCGTACTCAACGTGAGCAACGGCAATCGTAACGGTCTTGGTTTCGTCACGAACGGTACCGCCCTTGGCAATCTCAGAATAGGCTTTTGCCTTCGCAAGGCCCTTTTCTGCCTGAACTGCCAGGATTGCTCCCGTGGTTGTGGTTTTGCCGTGATCGATATGACCAATAGTGCCAACGTTGACGTGCGGCTTGGTACGTTCAAAGGTATCCTTAGCCATTTTTCTCCCTAACTTCGTTCTAGGTCGGTGTGCTTCTGTGCCAAAATGGAGTCGCTTGCGAACTCGTTACGTTAAATCTTTACTTGATCTCGTCTACTTCTTACTTTCTCTCCTACTGAGAGCTGTTGATGAGACTCGAACTCATGACCTCGTCCTTACCAAGGACGTGCTCTACCAACTGAGCTACAACAGCGAGTAGAGCTGTAAGTCTAAGTCGTTTGCCATAAGTAACAAAACCACTAATTCTCCCCTTGCACTCAACTACTTACGACTAACAACTAATAACCAACAACTCCAAAAAGCGGGTGAAGGGAATCGAACCCTCGTCATCAGCTTGGAAGGCTGTTGCTCTACCATTGAGCTACACCCGCAAACTGAATCCGAAAATCAGAGTGCGGAATCCGGAACCTTCACCTCAACTCCTGTATTCGGTATTCAACTAATGGGGGGTGCAGGATTCGAACCTGCGAAGGCATAGCCAGCAGATTTACAGTCTGCCCCGTTTGACCGCTTCGGTAACCCCCCGACTGCTCATTAAACTAGTTCATCCATTCTGACTCAGTGAACCTGTTTTCCGAACCACCTGCCGATTGGTCATTGCGAATCCAGAGCAGAAGGCATTCACCCTCACAACCCACATCCTCAAAAAAACCGCTTGTAAACTATCTTGTTGAATCTATCCATTCGGCTTCGATCCATCTCAGCGTCCACTGTTTTCGCAAGGTGTCCCCCTTCTTCAACCCGACTTAATCCGTAGCTAAATCCATGGACGAGCTAGCGGAGGGAATCGAACCCACAACCTGCTGATTACAAATCAGCTGCTCTGCCAATTGAGCTACGCTAGCCTGATCGGGGGAAACTTGTGCGAATCAACTAATATAGCCGTGTCTCAAGGTGCCGCAAGGCGGGTAAAGCGAATTCCGCGCCAAAATTTTTGATCGCCGGTGCCATCGCCCGATTTGCCAGCATGGTCGACCCGATCCGCAGTAGAAATTGCCTATTTTTACATGCGGCGAAAAACGACGGGCCAGCAGGCCAAAAGAGCAAGCACTGCGGCCGAGGGCTCGGGGATATCTCCAAAAGAAGCCTGAAAACCAGTGCCGCCGTTAAACTGCAGCTGCCAGGTCAGGAAGTCGAGGCCATCGGTATCGCCATCCAAATCGGTGTCGCCGCCGGCATTGAGCCCGTAAGACGCTTGCCAATCGCCAAAATCGCCCAAGTCGACCAAGCCATTTTCATTAAAATCGGCAGGCAAAAAAATCTGGGGATCTTCGACCGACACGTCCAGTTGATAGAACTGGATCATCGGGTCGTCTCCGGTGACGCGAACATAGTACTCGCCTGCCGAGGGCAAGCTGATGCCGGTAAGCGATTCCTCGAAGCCCGCCCCCGTCAAATTGGCCGAAGCCAGCAAGGTCGTGCCATCGGTGTCGTAGAAATCTAGGGCCAGATTACTGATCGAAGAGGTGTCGATCGGTTCTTGTACTCCCCCGACGTTCTCGTTGTAGGTGGGTCCCAAGGGGGTCAGCAGGATATCGGCCTGGGAGGGGCCGGAAACCGTGAAAGAGAAAAAATCGAGGTCGGTGCTTCGATCGATACTGATAAAGTCGGTATCAGAGGGGCTAACCACGGTATCGACCGCATCGGTTCCGATCGAGACCGAGCTGCCCGACGAAATGGAGCCCAAGCTCGTCGCGGTAGCGGCCGTGTTATTGCCTAGCCCCCCATTGGCTTTCTCGAGAGCATCGCCATAAATCCACTGCAAACCGCGAATATCGTCGAATTGGGGTCCCTCAAAGGCAATCGAGATATTTGGTTCCAGCAGGAAGTTGCTTGTATTGGACACGACGTGATTGATCCCGAAGCCATGTCCGACTTCGTGCATGATGGTATTGCGGAGCTGGCGGTAGTCGGAAGAAGAATTTGAGAAAAAAGAGCCGTCCCCGGTGTCCAGAACCATGTCGCCGTTATCGGGAAAGCGGCTGAAGCCCAAGGTACCGCCAGCACCGTCGATGTAGGCACCGCCAATTCGCACATCGCCTCGGACTCCCAGCAAGCCACTAGAGCCTTCGGCAGAGCTGCCTTGCGTGGCGCCGTCGTCGTTGGGCTCGTAAACGTAGGTAATGCCGCCCAGCTCAGTCCAACGCGCGAAGGATTCTTCAAAAAAGTGGAACCAAGGCCTCAGCGAAAGATCAGAACCGCCTGGGCCGGCACCAAACTCGGAATCCATGAAGCTGATGAAGTCGCTCGGGCTGGCGCCAAACATCATCGTATTATCTGGCACCAAGCTCCAGGTAAGCGTGATCGGATCGCCTGCGATTCCGGTCGCTCCCGAGGCGGTCTCACCCCAGCGATCCTCGAAGACAAAGGCCTCGGCCGACTGCGCAGCCGCAAAGCAGGCGAATAGAAACAGCGTAGCGGTAAATCGATTGCGAATCATCTAAGCCCAACTCTGTTCACACCCCACCAGGCCCGTTCCGCAGGCTGGCAATCCCTTCATTTTAACACGGCGTCAGGAATTTGGGTCCGGGAAATCGGGGCTGACAAACAGGTAAAACAAGGCCTCTGCAAGCAAAAAATACAAGACATCGGCTTTTTGGGCCATTTCAAATTAAAAAGCCCAGGGATAACAATCCCTGGGCTTCTGAACAAATTTCGATGCGGCCTATATATCGAGAACGATCTTTTCTTCTTGGGCCGCCAAACGGAGCTTGGTGAGCGCACGAGCTTCGATCTGGCGGATTCGCTCTTTGGTCACGCCCAGTTCTTCCCCCACTTCTTTGAGAGTTCGGGGTTCGTGGGAATGGTCCAACCCAAAGCGACCGACGATAATCTGCCGTTCACGATCGTCGAGCCGCTTGAGCACGCGATTGATCTTCGAGATGCGATCTTGCTGCATCGTTTCCTCGACCACCGGGTTGCCCCGATTTTCTTGGGTCGCAGCAAACAGCTCGTCGTGGCTGGTACGGAAACGATCGCGCTGGCGATATTCGCCAGGAATCGTACGGGCAAAATTCTTCATAATGGCCCAACTGCCGTAGGTGCTAAACTTGTTTCCACGGGCAAAGTCAAATTTTTCGATCGCCCGAAGCAGCGACACGTTGCCATCGCTCACCAGTTCGAAAAAGTTTTGGTCGGGCCTCACATGACGCTTCGCAATCGAAACGACAAGGCGCAAGTTACAACGGGCAATCTGATTCTTAACCTCGACTGCTTGCTGATAAGCCTCTTCGATTTGGTCCATCAGCGGAGCTTTGGGGTGCTCGACGTCTAGCTGATTACGTAGTTTGCTCGCTTTGTACTTCAGGTAGTTGTACTTGCGAAACAGGTGCTGTTCTTGCTCCTTGGTGAGCAAGGCAATCTCGTACAAGCTCGCCAAATAGGTTGGCAAACCCGAGGGACGGCGCGGCTTGCGCGTCGCAGTTTCGTTTTCAGGCATCGGGCCAAGGCACGCCTTGTCGGCACCCTTCCGCGCAAAGCGAGGGTTGTCCATGAAGTCGAGCGCCAACTCTGCGATGCGTTGGGCACGCATCTCACCAATGACCCGATAGACGGTGGTCTTGGTGCGACAATAATCTCGACACAGCTTTTCTACCGTGGCGCCGCGACGATACGAACGGTAGATATTGGCCTTCTGCTGCTCGGTAAGTGGCCCACCGCCCGCGGGGAAAATGGCCGCCTCGGGATTCTCCTGGTCGTGCTGTCGCAGGGCGGCGCGAATCGTCTCAATGCTACGTCCGGTCCGCTGGGCTAGCTGGCGAGAAATTTCTGCCTGCCCACGCCCCGATCGAGCCATCTGCTTTGCGCAGTCGATGTATTCGTCGCGTTGATGATCCGTAAGCTGGCTGAACTTGGCTCCCCGCTGGACGCGGTCGGCGTTGTTCTTCACAAACCGATCGACGCTGCTTTGCAGGAACCCAACTCGCTTACGTCCGTCAAACACAAGGCGACGACTGACAAGCCCTAATGCCCGCCAACGCGAAATCGTTTTGGTCGAAACATTAAACTGGTTTGCCAACTGCTCGACCGTAAAAACCTGCTCGCCCATCGCGTCGGCTCGAAGCTCAGCCGTGTCGGAAAGATCTTCGACAAATAGCCTCAAATCGTGAAGCAACTCGCTGCCAGCAATCTTGCGGTTGCCAGCCTCGGGGATCGAGTGTCCGACAATCTGAGACACAATTTCGGCCGCCGGATAATTACGCTCGACCTCAAGAGTTGCGATTAGCTTTTCCGCCAAATCGATCTGCAAAAGCATGGCCTCGCGAGAGGTCTGCCCGCGCTGGCGCTCACTCAACCAACGTAAAACAGGATTTTTGTATTCTTGATGCATGGTCCACCTCTTCTCAAAGAAATTCCTCAGATGAGTTGGCGTGGTGTTCCGTGCGATTCCTTCGCCCACGTCCGAAAACCCGGATACTGCTCTTTCTTCCCTCCGACAGCCCCGCTTGCTGCTCGGTCGTTAGTGTTTGTCGAGGCCAAAGGACTCGGCAGGAAAAAAACTTGACTTATCTGCAACCACTGCTAGCCCTGCTGCGGCTAATGGTTGTACGCAAATTAGTGGCATAAGGTCGAGAGAAAGTTCGTCTGATTTTGTCGATTTTACAAAAAACACCACCCACAACGCGACGTAAGTCGTTTATCAAAAACAACTTGTGCGATTTCCTGAGTATTTTCCGCGAATTTATTGTAGGGGCCTCAAAAGGCAAGTCCCCCCGTCGCCCTGGTTAATTGGCGAATCTAGGGCGTCCCCTGCGGTTCGATTGAATTCTCGGTCACCCGACAGACGATTACGCCCCTATCGGGCTACTTCGCGCCCAAGGTGTTTATGAAGGAGCTAGGGGCTGGGGTTTAGGGGCTCGTAGTCTTTCTCAGTTCAACATTCGAGCTGGGTGCCACTGCTGGCTCGCCCAGCAGTGGCACCCGAAAACCAAGCAACGATTTGAGGCGCAAGTCTATGTACACAAAGACCTTACTCACCTTAACGCTAGCAATCGCTGCGACGAATGCTTCCCGCTGCTCGGCGGACGAAACAACCAAGTACTTGCTCCAACCCCGAATAGCTGAGGACGATACGGCAAGCATCTCGCTTGAGTTGAAAGTCGGCGGCGAGATGCTGTTTCGCGAAAAGAGCGAAATCAAACGACTGCCGCTGAGCGTCACGGGCGAGCTGAAATACGATCAGCAGATTATCGCCTGGTCTGCCGAACCTGCTGAGGCTGCCCGATCGTTGAGAAACTATCAGACGGCATCGGCTACCTTTGAGGTCGGCAAAGAAAGCCTCGAACGAAATTTGCCCAACGAGCAGCGATCGATTATTGCCGAGTTGCGAGAAGGCCACTCCACCTTGGTCGGCAGCCAAGGGCCACTCACCCGTAGTCAACTCGATCTGTTGGATGTTGTCGGAAACCCCTTAGCAATCGATCGCCTACTGCCTGGCCGCGAGTTGGCCGAAGGCGATAGTTGGGATCACGACAAGTCGTCGATCGGCGCGCTGCTGGGTATGGACCACGTGGCTGTTTGCGAGGTTTCAAGCGTAGTGATAGGGCAGGCCCACAAGCAGGTTCAAATTCGTTTGGCGGGCACGGTCCATGGCACGATCGACGGCGCGTCTACCGAAATCGATCTCCGGGGAGCCTATCTCTTCCACCTACGGCGCGGACGAATCACGAAGTTCAACTTGGCGGTTAAAGAAAAACGTGCAGCGGGCCAGGTTGTGCCGGGGCTCGATGTGGTTGCTAAAATACAGCTGACCGTTGGCAAAGCCTCTACGGAACAACCGCTAGACCAGAAGCTCGTGCAGCGTGCAAGCGATCTCTCTAAGCCGCTCCAGCGGAATCTGCTTTACAAGGCAGAGGGGCTCGGGTTTTATTTCCTACACGACATGGCATGGTACGTCACCGCCGAGCAAAGCGACCTGCTTTCGCTACGATGCCTGCAAGAAGGCGATCTCACAGCCCACTGCAACGTAAGCACTTTGCCAGCTCGGTCGGAGGGGCGTCAAACAACGCTCGAACAATTTGAACGCGACGTGCGCGAATCGCTTGGCGACAATCTAAAAAGCGTAACCGCCTCGACTCAATGGAAAAACGCTAAAGGGCATGATTGCTTGGGAGTGATCGCCGTCGGCAAGTTCGAGGGAGTCCCCGTCGAATGGCGATACTACTTGATCGCTGCCGATAGTCTGCCCCGAGTTTCGCTCTCGGTAACGCTGGAACAATCACAAATCGACCGCTTCGACGACGCCGATCGGCAAATCATCGACTCGATCGAACTGATGCCGAAGGCAGATACCGCCACGGCGGCAAAGGATTCGGGACGTTCGGCTCGCTAGAGCACTTCCTTAAAAAACATAGCCACCGAGCACACAGAGGTCTCAGAGGAAATGCTGAAATGAACCACCTTTTCTCGGTGTTCTCTGTGAACTCTGTGGCTACACAATTAACAGAACTGCTCTAGGTGCAAGGTGCGTAGGATGCGCCAAAGCGAAACGGCGGCCTCTTCCTACGACTACGTTTTATCGCCGAGGTCGCTGCTGACAAGTTCGCGGCTCGGTGGCAAGCACCGGCCCGCTATTTTGTCGCAAACAGCTCGTCGGCGCCTTCGATTTTTGGAACCACGACCACACCGCCTTCAGTC
This sequence comes from Planctomycetota bacterium, assembly GCA_024278955.1. Lineage (GTDB taxonomy): Bacteria > Planctomycetota > Planctomycetia > Pirellulales > Lacipirellulaceae > Bythopirellula. The sequence goes on from JAJRSE010000085.1 coordinate 33,682, forward strand.
ACGGTGAAGCCTCGGCGGCGGTCGAGTTCTAGGTCGACCCCGATTTTGGCTCCGTCGGGGATGCTGACGTTTTTGTCGATGATCGCTTTGCGGACGATCGCGCCTCGGCCAATTCGGACCTCACTAAAAAGAATCGAATCGGTGACCTCGGCGTGCTCCTCGACCCGCACTTTGGGCCCCACAATGCTTCCTATGACTTTGCCGCCAGAGATGATGGTCCCTGCCGCAATGATGCTATCGTGAGCTGCTCCGCGACGACCTTCTTCGGCGTTGAACACAAACTTGGGCGGCGGCAGGTTGGGCTGATCGGTTCGCACAGGCCAATGGCAGTCGTAGAGATTCAGCTGGGGCTCAACACTGGTAAGCTCGATGTTGGCCTCGTAGTAGGCGTCGAGCGTGCCGACATCGCGCCAGTAGGAATCCTGTTTGCAATTCTCGTCTTGAAACGGAAACGCCATGAGACGATTCGTATTGATAATCGAGGGGATAATGTTGCGACCAAAGTCGTGGGCACTATCGGGTAGGGTTGCATCTTGACAGAGTTGGTTGAATAGAAACTCGGCGTTAAAGACATAGATCCCCATCGAGGCAAGGCAATGCTCGGGGTCGCCGGGAAGGGTTTTTGGGTTGTCTGGTTTTTCTTCAAAACCAACCACACGGCCCGTGTCGTCGGTTTGCATCACGCCAAAAGCTCGTGCCTCGTCGACGTCGACACGAAGCGCCGCGATCGTGAGATCGGCATTATTCTCTTCATGAAAGGCAACCATCTTGCTGTAGTCCATCTTGTAGATGTGGTCGCCTGCCAAAATCACGACATGCTTGGGACGCTCTTTTTCGAGCGTGTAGATATTCTGGTAAACCGCGTCGGCTGTGCCTTGGTACCACTGCTCGTCGATCCGCTGCTGTGGGGGCACGATGTCGATGAACTCGCCCAGTTCGCGGCAAAACAAATGCCGCCAGCCCGTGTTGATGTGCCGGTCAAGGCTCATGGCCTTGTATTGGGTAAGCACCAAGATGCGGCGAATGCCGCTGTTGATGCAGTTGGAGAGCGTGAAGTCGACAATCCGGTAAATGCCGCCAAACGGGACGGCCGGCTTGGCGCGATCGCGTGTGAGCGGTTCGAGGCGAGATCCCTTGCCCCCTGCCAAGACTACTGCCAAAACATCATTCATAAGTTGGTCATCCTCTGTCCACAACTGCCCTGAGGACTCGCCATTCTAGTGGCAAACCGCGACCAAGCATACCGCGGTCGTGGTTGGGCGGCTTTCAGCGATTTAAGCCTCGCACTAAGCCCTGGGGTTGCAATCCTCGGGCTTTAATGTGCTACGAGCAACTTATCGTAGACTTCTGAGTAAGCGTTCAAACAGCCTGACGAGCTAAATCGCTTTGCTACCTCGTCGGCGCCAGCGATTGCGATTGTCTTCGCGTGCTCCGGGTCTTGCAGCAGCCGCATGGTGTGCCGGGCACAAATCGATCGGCTTGCGACCGGAAAGAGATAACCAATACGTCCAGGATCGATAAGCTGCTGATGGGCGAGTACGTCGGTTGCCACGACCGGGATTCGACGAGCCATGGCTTCCAGCATTGCCAGAGGAGGCCCCTCGGGCGATTGGTCGCCGGTGACCTGCCAAAAAACCTCGGCATGGGGCAACAAGTGCTGAAGGTCCTAGCGGTAGCCAAGGAAACGAATCGCGCTGGCATCACTGGCGAGACGTGCGAAGCGTTCCAAACGATGCCGATCGGGGCCGTCGCCGAAGAAAATCAGTCGAGCCGACTCATCAAGCGTTCGGACAAGCTCGAAACACCAGATCGCTTCTTCAAGCGATTTATCGCGAGTAAGTTGCCCTGCGATCGCAATAATCCGCGAGTCTTCAGACAATCGAAGAGCCCTTAAAAACTGATCGCGAGGGAAAGGTTCTTGGGCCTCGGTGGAGATACCTGGAGCAATGACGACCGTCTGCTCGGTTTGACACTCCTGCGGACTGGTGAGAACAAAGCGGTCGACCCTGGCATTGAATCTCCCGGGCGGAAGCTCGGCAAGCGTTGCTACGCAAGGCGCAACACTTGTAGCCGGACGTACAAAACTTGCATAGCGTAAAGCCGCAAACCCCCATACGTGCAAAAGGTCGAAGGGCTGCTGGCAGAATTCTTGGGTAAGTCGCCAGGCGGCAATCGGGTCGTACGACCATCGCTGCTGGAGCACTCGAACGACCGCGCCCGACTGCTCACAAGAAAAACGCTCCCGCGAATTGGCCGAGAGTGCTACGATCCTGACACGGCAGGCGTCGGCCAACTGTTGAGTAACGAGCTGCCGCATCTGCTTCGACTGGCCATAGCCATCGAGCAGGGAAATCAGGTGCAGTATCTGTCGCGGCTGGCTCATGCTGGGTTGTCGAGTAGGATGTCGGTCAAGGGGCTTTGCAGTTTAGCCACAGAAACCATTTTAGCCACAGAAACGACGTCAAGAAACGTCTCTAACACAAATAGCCTCGATCTCACCGATCGCCGGAGTCTCGCGGCAATAGAAATTTTTCCATGACAAAACGTTCAAAACAGTGGTCCACCGTCGAGGTCGCGGGACACAAGTGCCATCTTTTCGAGCCGACAACCCCGTCGGAACATGGTTATACCGTGCTATTCCTTCATGGGCTCCAAGCAGGCCGACTGGAATTTCATCAGCCGATTGTCGACCAATTCGAGCGACATGGCCTGCGCGTGATCGCTCCCAAAGCAGAGCATAGCTGGTGGGTCGACCGTATTTGCGAGCGATTCGACCCAAAGATAACCGGCGAACGGTTTGTGATGGATCATGTAATGCCATTTATCGCCGAACACTGGCAGTGCGAGCCGCCTCGGATAGCCCTGCTCGGGCCAAGCATGGGCGGGCAAGGCGTGTTGCGATTGGCTTACAAATACCCCAACCAGTTTCCGATTGCAGCAGCCGTGTTTCCGGCCATCGATTTCCAGATTCGCATCGAAGAGGGCGACCCGGTGCTCTCGAAAATGTATCGTGACGCCGAAGAAGCACGGCAAGACACGGCCACGCTCCATATCCACCCGCTGAACTGGCCGCGAAACCAATGGTTCTGCTGCGACCCGGCCGACGTGCGTTGGCACCGATCGGCCGATCGGCTAAAGATGAAACTCTACTCGCTCGGCGTGCCGTTCGAGTGCGATTTAGAAACCAGCGCCGGCGGGCATAGCTGGGAATACTTCAGCCACATGGCAGAACAAGCCGTGGGGTTTTTACACGAACGACTAGAACAAGAGCGAAGACGAGTTATTTAATGCCAATTAGTACGACGGTTCTAGAGCAGCTCAACATTCGAGTTGGGTGCCTCTGCTGGCTCGCCCAGCAGTGGACGCCGGGTACCCGCTTCGCACTGCTGGACGAGCCAGCAGTGGCACCCAAAACCAAGCAGCTATGGAATACTTAGTACGGCGCGGTGCCCGTTGTGCCGTCGTGGTTCCAGTGACTGATCGCTGTGGTTTTAGCGACTCGTCCCTTGCGGACGAGTCCCAATCTGCTTGAACTTGCCACCGGCAAAACCTTCGCCTTTGATCTCGCCGGTTGCTTGAATGTAAATCAACTTCTGGAAGGCCGTTTCAGAAAACGGGGCCCCAACATACTCCTGCCGCGTCAACCTCGCAGGCAGCCGGCCATCGCCTTGAAGCACGAACATGGTTTTTTGTTGATCGTACGTGGCGGTATGCGAACGTGCAGTAAACGTCCCCTGATCGCCAAAGCTACCTTCAATGGTCACATTACCTACGGCAGAAAGCTCAATGGGACCAAAGCGGGAACTTCGATTCAGCCGTGCCATCGGGCTTTCGGCAATCCCAAGTCGATCGCTTGAAATAAGCACGGTCTCGGGGCCAGGATTTCGGCGTACCGAAATATCGAGCCGCTGCTCCCACGAGGCGACCGGTCCGTAGATTGCTTTGGCATCACCCGAGACTTCGACATGTTTGTTGTGCAAGTTGCCGCGGAGATCGCGTTGAAACTGAACTCGCAGGAATCGGAGCCGCTGACCTGCGGGGGCGCCTGCTGGAACCACATTTCCGAAGCCCGCCATTTTGTTGGTGCTGCTGGCAAGGTGAACCGACTCGATCTCGCCGGGGCCAACGCCGGTGAGCTGGCCCGTCTTTAGATTGGCAATAAACGACCGCAGCCTCATGTTTTGTACCGAGGTTGGGCCACCCTGGTCGCGCTGAGTGAACTCGGCAATCACGCCCTCGCGACATTCGAGTTGTGCCAGCTCGGTTTCGCGTTGCTGGGCAGCGCCATCGAATCGTACGGGATCGCTGAGGGTAACGAGCAACTGTTCGGTACGAAGCGAACCCTCGTTGCTGTTGGCAATCACGTTGCCGTGAAAAGTAATGAGATCATTTTCAAGCCGCATACCGCCCTGCCAGCGGACGACGAGAAACTGCATGCCGTCGAGAAGTTTGCCGCTTAGGTCTTTTTTCATCGGCAGATGCAGTTCGCCGGGCGAATCGATCCTGGCCTCGTTTTTTCCGCGATTCATACGAAGCGTTGCCGCGTGAATCGACATGCCTGCCGCGGTGATGGTCGCAGGTTGGCCTTGCAGCTCGAACTCGGCGGTCGGCTGGTCGGCATGGTCGACATGTAAATAATTGCCTCGCACCTCAAGCGGTTGAGAAGTCGTACTGCCAGCGGTCGTCTCACGAAAGACGACCTCGCCATTCATATCGAGGCTCGTGACCTCGGGCCGGCGGTCGCGAACGGTCAGCAGCATCTTGAGCTGGTTGCCTTCAACCTCGTACTTACGCCTCGGCTCCCCACTGCGTGGGCCGAAGCCTTCTCGACCTACCGGCGATTCGTTGCCAGCGACCTCACGTTTCGCTCCTGCGTAATCGATTTTCACCTCCAGATCATTGACTTCCCCGGAGATCTCGGCCGACTCGATTGCAATGTTCCCGTGGGCGACCAACCGCTCTGGCACAATATCGGCTGGCAACCAATCCGTCTCGATATGGCTTGCATCGCGTTCACGTAAATAAAGTTTCATCTCGTTTGCCCAAAGCAGCCCCATGCCAAGCATGTCGAGCTTCGGCCGACCGTTGAGGGTGAGCACCGGCTTACCATCGATGCGGTCAAGCTGCATCGATTCGGTCCAACGAGCTTCAAAAGGGGTTTTCGTTTTTTGGCCGGGAGTAATCGCCCGAAGCCAACCATGGCCTGCGGCCAGCAGCGTGCCGACCCGATAGGACGAATCTGCCGGAGGGGCTTGGTATCGAATCAGGCGAGCACGAATTTCGCTTCCCTGGTAGGTAAGGGCGACTTCGTTGCCTTGATCCAGGGTAACTCGCCTCGAATCAACTTCAATCCGCATTCGGCGGCAACGGGCCGTGGCCTGCTGAGATTGCGAGTCGAGCACTACGGGTGCCGCAGCGGAACCCAAAGCCTCGACTGAACCGGGGCGAAACCCAAGACGCGACGCTCCTTGGGTAGCAGGCCCTGCTGCGCGGTCGTCTTTTGCAAAATAGACATTCAGCGTTTCACAAAGCAGCCGATCGATTTTTCCGTCGGGATGCAATTGTTTGAGCTGAACTCGCTCAGAAAACGAGGCCGATTGCTGAGAGAAATCGAAGCGAAACGGCCCTTGGCTCGTCACGTTCACCGGAGGGTTGACCCCCGAAGCACCGCCCTGCTGCAAGTCGCCCAGCAGCTTCATGTTGCCAGGCGAGAACTGTGCTTCGACCTCATCCTTAATTTCAAGCGAATCGATTCCGCCAATGCTTGGCGAAGAGTCGTGTGACTGGGCCCGTTCGACAGCGACCAGACGAATTTCGAGAGTTCGCCCTCGCCCCCAATGGGGACCAAGACGCATGTCGACTTTGGCTTCGGTGCGGATGAGATCTTCGTCCAAATAAACATCACGCGTAGTGAGCAGCAAATCGTCTTGAGGGCCGGGCTCGCGCATGTCGCTGCGGACGGTAATCTGCCCCATCAAACGGCCCCATTGAATACGGCCAAAACCGCTCAAGCCTGCTTGCTGGACGCTCTCATCCATCTGCAAAACAGCGCCATGCGGTGCTTCTAACACTATGGTATCTCGAGGCGGAGCTTGGCCGACCATACGTTCGCGAGGAAAGAAAAGAATCGCACATTTCTTGACTCGCAGCTGGCCCTGATCGTTCGGCTGATAGTCGTCCATCACAAACATGGCTTTGCCAAGCTCAAGCGTAATCGGCGGCTTTTGGAGCGTCCAATGGTCGGGCGGAAAGTATGCTGCTAGCAGCTCGCGATGTTTATGAACCGCTTCATGCGCTTCGTACCGCTCTTCAGACGTCAATTCCCTTCGCTGCTCAGCACTGACCAGCGACGGCTCGACAAATGGCACCACCACAAGCACATACATTTGATACACCACCACCGTGACGGCAAAAGCAATCGCTGCATGGGTGAGGCGGGTGAGCATGAAAGATGTTTGATGTGAGATGTTTGATTGTTGATCTGCGTTTTTTGTTAGCGCCGTCGGCAACGACGAAAAGGAACTAACTACCGATATTTCCGAATCACCGCATCCCAGCGATTCGAGTTTTTCAGAAGCAACTCAACCACTTCGCGGATGGCCCCTTGGCCACCGTTGAGGCTGGTGGTGTAGTCAGCGGCTTGCCGGAGTTCTTCGGCCGCATCGGCGACAGCGACAGATATGCCGACTTGCCCAAAAACCACGAGGTCGGGCAAATCGTCGCCAACATAGCAAACCTCCGCAGGCTTGATTTCAAGCTGTTCGCAAATCGACTTCACAACCGCCAGCTTCTCCTTGACGCCCTGGCGAACGATGTCGATGTCTAACTCAGCCGCACGAATCTTCACAATCTGCGAATTGCGACCGGTAACAATCCCCATTTGACCTCCGCCTTGTTGCCAAAGCCGGATACCTTGGCCATCGCGGATGTGGAATTGCTTTGACTCGATCCCCCGGTTGTCGAACCCAATACGCCCGTCGGTCATCACACCGTCGACATCGGTCAACAAAAGCCGTATTTGCTCGCATTGTTCTATAAGTTTCATCTCAATCAAGGCGGCTACCGCCCCTCGCTTCCGTCTGCGTAACCATCCACTGGATAAATACGAACTTGCGGCTTCTTCTCGCCCAACGACGTTTCGACTTCGGGCTCCGGAAGAAGCCCCAGCACATCGGTCACGTCGAGAATACCTTGAGGGCAACCCGTTGTATCAACCACGGGAAGCTCGCTAATGTGCCGCTTGCCAAGAATCTCGATTGCCGCGCTCATCTTCTCACCAATCTCGACGGTGGTCGGCGACTCCATCATCACTTCGCGAATTGGGCGATCGAGGGCCGCCTCGTTGCGTGTTTCAATCAGCCGTGCCAAGTCGCTATCGGTGAAAAGCCCAGCCAATTGCCCCTCGACCTCGGTCAACATAATCGCCCCGGTCCGCCGCCCAGGCTTCGTACAGGCGACCAGCACCTCACGGATGGTTTCGTCGGCACGTGCGATGCGACAATCTTGCAGACCTCGCATATGCTCTTCGACATGACTCAATTTGAGTCCCAACGACCCACCTGGGTGGAACTGCGCAAAGTCTTCAGCCCGAAAATCCTGAATCCGACTAATCACCAAGGCAAGTGCGTCGCCGATCGCAAGCATGGCGGTCGTGCTTGTGCTTGGGGCAAGGCCTAAGTTGCAGGCCTCGTCGAGGTTGCCGAGTTCGAGAGTAACGTCGACTGCTTGGCCGAGCGTGCTTTGCCCACTTGCGCTGATTGCGATCAGCGGCACGCCAATTTTTTTCAAAGCCGGTAACAAACCAACCACTTCGCCTGTCTCGCCGCTTTGCGAAAGAACAAGCACGACATCGCTCGGATGAACGCGGCCCAAATCGCCGTGAACCGCTTCTGCTGGGTGTAGAAAATGGGCACGGGTGCCCGTCGAAGCAAACGTGGCAACAAGTTTCTGTCCGATCAGCCCTGCCTTGCCCATGCCCGTGACGATTAAGCTGCCGCGCAGCTCGCGGAGAATCTGAACCGCCTGATAGAATTCTCCATCGAGCTGCTCGCCGAGTTCCGAAAGGGCTTGCGCTTCGGCAACAATCACTTCGCGCCCTAGCTGCACGATTTCAGGTTCTGAAAACGCCGCAGCTGACTGGGACGCACGCTGTGCGGCAGGGGTACTCATCAAATCGTCATCCTTGACGTAAGTCGCAAGAGCTAAGGTTTTTGCGGGGGCGGAATTGTAGCCATCCCACCCGATCAACACAACGTAGCCTAGCAACTCTATCGTAACCCGACGCGTAAGCGAGGGATGCCCTGCTCACAACTTATTCCCTCGCTTACGCGTCGGGTTACCTGAGGTAGCTATTCGTTCTTGGCAAGGAAGCATCGCGCATAAAAAATGCTCCCAGAAAAGCACACGTCCCAGGGGGGCAAAGGACGTAGATACCTTTCCGGGAGCGATTGGACGAAAGCAGTGACGCTTGCGTACCGTCGGTCACACGGATGTGTCGGGCCATGCAACCGGGGGAGTGTATCGTAGCGGTGGGTGGCTTCCGTGCCATCACCAGCCGCTCCGGGATCGTCTTGAAAAATTATTTAATCAAGGCGACCCACCACGTGGCTCCGAATATGTTTTTTTATTTCCTAGCAGCTTGGGAGGGAAGTTCAGTTTGAATTCTTTGCTGCAAAAGAGAAAGAAGAGTTTGTCAGATTCGATGTCCGACGCGTCTCGGCTTCCTTGCCTTTGCGTTTTATTTTTTTGAGTTGGTTTTGTTTCAGTCGTGTGTGTTGCTCCTTCATGGGTGGGGAGAATAGGACAGGTGGTTTGAATGGTCAAGCCCGGTTTTGAATCAATTCAAAAAACTTTTCTGACGCCGCTTTTTCAATTGCAATTCGCATAGTGAGCGTTTGTTTAGTGCCTGCATAAAATTGCAAAGTGCCACTTGTGCCACACCCCAATGCAAGACCAAAGATGTAGTAGAAACGAGACACAAAAATGCTAGCATCAACACAAACGGTGCGGTCAAATCAAGCCGCAAGCTCGGCCGACGACTCCTTCGCACAGTGAATCCAAATCGCCAATTCCGAAATACTTGGCGGCAACTTTTTTTCTAAACCACCGCCGACACACCCCTCTTGGCTTGCCATTTCAAATGCGCCGAGCAGCTCGGTTGGTGTACTTCGAGCAATTTTTTCGCAGCTAGAATATCCGATCGCCGCAAGTATTCGGGCTGCATGTGGCGACAACTTCGGCGCTGCTAGCACCAATTCCGCCTCACGCTGCCAAAGCACAAGTATTTCAGAGCGAATCTCAAGCCGCCGCGACACCGCTTGCGGTTTCGCCGCCAACAACTCCGCCACCGTACGCACCCCCACCTGCATCAATCGCCCCGCAGTACGAGGCCCGAGCCCGAGAACATCGGCGACATTGCTATGAAGAGTCCATTGTGGCATGGGGAGGATGATAGGCAGCAAGAGCAAGCGGCGCGAAGGGCATTTCGTGAAGGCAAAAGTTGCCCAAAGTTGCCCAAAGTTGCCTGCCTATCAAACCACTTCCCAGAACTACTCCCAAAATCCCGAGGATTGCAATCCCCGGGATCGCTACGCTCTCCTTCTTAAAGCACCAAGTGGTAATACACGATCAAAACCGCAGTCGAAACGGACGTCGAGATCAGCACTGCCCAGTGCGACCAGTGGCGTTGTCGGTTATGCCTGAGGTCGGAAACCATGGCAGCAGCAAAGAACGCGAGCAATAGATAAAGACGCAGCCACATCTTCAGCATCATAAAGGAGGTTGGAAAGCTTCCGAATGATTGAAAAAGTTGCCAGTCGACGTACCAGAACACTTCGACCACCCATTCAATGCATTTTATGGCAACCACAAACAGTAACCAGCATGCGGAAAGAATGGACCTGAGTGCCATCGCGGCCCAGCCCCACTTCCAGATCCCAGAAGATTCGCGCCAATAGGCGACGACCCATACATAGGCCACCAAGCAATAAAAGGCCAAAGACATCAGTACCATCACCAGTCTTACCGAATCGTACACAATTCCCTGGCTTGGAAAAAACATAACCAAGTCAGTAGTTCCAAAAACGCGTCATTTCAGTAGTTTGCTGTAAGTCGTTTGTATTCTTCGTATTCGATGCCTTGTTTCTCATCAGCGTGGAGAATTTTTCCGATGACTTGACTGATCCACAGCAACATCTCGCGGAAGC
>JAJRSE010000086.1 GCA_024278955.1 Planctomycetota bacterium
CCACGGTGCAAAGCTGCGCCAAGTCTTCGCCAGCTACACACACAACGAAGCACTCAACGCTGCGGGTATCGTCTGCCTGCTCGCTCGTCCACAAACGGGCGATCCACGGCACAGCGAAGCTCTCCACAAACTCCGCGCGCTCGTCACTGATCTGCCAGACGGCGCCCTCGTTGGCGAGCCGGTCTTGATCGAAGAAGCATTTGACCTTTTGGAAGTTGACGGAAAGCGGCTCAACACTTGGTGTACGCTGCTATTGATGTTGACGATCTTCGCTTGCTTTCGCAGTTGGCGATGGTTGCTGTTGCCGTTGGTCGTCGTGCAACTGACCCTCGCCCTCACGCGTGGCACACTCGTCGCGCTCAATTTGCAGCTTAGCATGGTCAGCTCGATGCTCTCGGCCATCGTCACCGTGGTGGGCGTCGCTACCGTCGTCCACATCATCGTGCGCTACCGCAACGCCCAAGCGCAAGGCCTAGCACCGGTTGACGCTCTGCAGCAAGCGGGCCAATTGCTCGCCGCCCCCATCTTCTTTGCCTGTCTGACCGACGCCGCCGGCTTCGCCGCATTGATGACCTCTCGCGTCGGCCCCGTCCACGATTTCGGCTTGATGATGGCGATCGGCAGCCTCCTAGTATTGGTTAGCGTGGTTCTCGCCGTGCCTGGAATCGTACTTTTGGGCAAAACAAAAGGAAACACAGAGACTTCAGGGACTTCAGAGACCCGAGAGACGCAGAGTCTCGCAGGAAAAGACAAAGACTCCGCGACCTCTGCATTCAATACAGAAAGACTGCTTCATCACTTCCTCCAACTCTCCCAAAACCACGCAAAAACCATCGCCGCCCTCACGCTCGTCGCTAGCGGTTTCGCAATCGTCGGCAGCACCCGACTCCATCGCGAAACCGACTTCACACGCAACTTCCACCAAAACAGCCGAATCGTCCAAGAATACGAGTTCGTCGAACAGCATTTCGGCGGCGCAGGCGTGTGGGATATTTTGCTCCCGCCTACTAGGCAGCTCAGCAAACGGTATCTCGCCAAAGTTCTCACGCTCGAAAAAAAAATGCGCAAGGAGATTCCCTTGCTCAACAAAGTCACCTCCGTCGCCGACGTCCTCGACGCGAGCATGGGAGGAATCGGCGTCGCCAGAATCGGCCTGTCCGTGATGCGTGTCAAACTACCCGAATTCGTCAACACGCTTTATCGGCAGTCGCCCCCACAAGAAAAAAAACAATCGGTCCAACTTCGCCTGCTGTTACGCACGCCCGAGCGCCTCGAAGCCGCCGAGAAAAACGAGCTTATCCAACAAGTCCGCGAAACAGCACAAGCCGCTTTCCCAGGCGCCGAAGTCACCGGCTACTACGTGCTGCTCAACGAGTTGATTGAAAGCCTGCTGCGCGACCAATGGACGACGTTTAGCGTGGCGGCGGTGGCAATTTTTGTGATGATGACCCTCGCTTTTCTCAGCATTTCACTCGCCTTCGCCACGCTGATCCCCAACGCTCTGCCGGTGTTACTGCTCTTCGGCGCGATGGGCTGGCTAGGCATCAAAGTGAATATGGGTGCCGCGATGATCGCGGCTGTATCGCTCGGTTTGTCGGTCGATGGTTCGATTCACTATGTGATGTCGTATCAGCGATTACGCCGCGAAAATACAAGCTTGGCCGACGCTCTGGCCTCAGTTCAAGCCACCGTGGGCCGCGCCGCCATTTTCGCCACGCTGGCGCTCGTCGTCGGCTTCGCAACGCTCTGCTACAGCGATTTCATCCCCACGATCTATTTTGGAGCGCTAGTGAGCCTCTCGATGATCGGCGGGCTGGTGGGGAATTTGTTGGTGCTGCCGCTGTTGATACGATGGGTGGAGCGAAAAAAATAAGTGGTTAACGTTGCCTCTGCTTCACGGTTAAGGCCTGAGAGGAACATTATGCCCAGTGGAACAACTACCATCGAAATCCGCGCTTCTGCCGAGGATATTTTCGATCTCATTCACAATTACTCGCGTCGTCTCGAATGGGATCCATTCCTTCGCGAAGCCCGGTTGTTAGAAGGTGCTAAGAAAGCCGATATTGGCGTCACTTCCCGTTGTGTCGCGCATCGTGGCGTTGGAGGTTTAGCGATGAATACCGTATACATCTCGTTCAATCGCCCCACAGTCGCGTCAGTAAAAATGACACGCGGACCTTACCTGTTCCGTACTTTTGCCGCCACGATTCGACAAGAGTCTCTCAACACTCAGGCCACACTGGTCACCTACAACTACAACTTTCAAACCAAA
>JAJRSE010000087.1 GCA_024278955.1 Planctomycetota bacterium
ACCGGTCCGCTCGAAGGGACCAACAACAAAATAAAAACCATGAAACGACAAGCCTACGGATTTCGCGATCATGAATTCTTCAAACTCAAAATCCTCGCCCTCCATCAAACTAAGTACGCTTTAGTCGGATGAACCAAAAATAAGCGTCAATCGATCTCCCGACAAGTAGATGCCAGCCGGGCGATCTTCGAACTTGACTCGGGAAGCGATCGAGAGATCTTCGCTATCTCTGGCGTCGACGATGATGAGCTCGTTGCCAGAAACTAGATAAAGATATTTTCCGTCGGTTTCAATCAAGTCGGCTTCGTCGACACCTTCGACTTGGACATTCGTACCGGAAAATGAATCTGACGAGGAATTTGTGAGGGCGCCATCGTTCACAAACAAGGAGGAAGAAAAAGCGATCGGTGCGAAAATATCTGTGTTGAATGTCAAATAGGGCCAAAAGTTGGCCTTGTAGCTACTGCTCGTTCCGAAGAGATCGCCGTACTGGGCGTCGATCGTTTCGATTAACCAGCCACGCAGCTCTTCTTCCGACTCAAATCCCTCCTCAGGCATCGCAGGGAGTGGTTTCGATGCATAGGAAGGTCGCCAAGGACCAACATCATCAGCAGCAATGATGGGCATAAAGATGGGCGTAGCTATTGTCAGTGCCGGCGCTGGCAGGATCGGCAGCACTTGAATGCTGTCGTCAATATCAGCCAGCGGTGCCGGATTATTGTCTGCGTTCATCAACATCCGCTGTTCGAGCTGCTCCAGATGCAGCGACAAGGGCTTGCGATGCGCAATCTTCGGTTGCTTGCCACGCCAGTTTCGGATTCCAAAGAACCGCTTACGCTTGCTCATGATTCGTCATGTCCCAGAAAGTCATGTCCCAAAAAGAAGTCTGCTATCTCGCCCAGCGGGCCTTAATACTAAAGGCCGACTCAGGACGCCGATGTCACGCAGCAGCGGGAGGGAATCATGTCAAAAAGGCGTAACCGCTTACAGGCCAATCGCTTAGCGATTTCGATTGGGCGGCAATTGCTGGGCCTCGATTGTCGAGCTGCGCAAGCCTCGCGTCAGACGGGGCCCAGCCGCCAGGGCAACTAGCAAGGGCAGAGCGATCAAATCGCGATTCCGCCAATCGGAAAAAACTTGGCTGCGAGCCTCTTCTTCTGGCACCACAACTGCAACCGATTGCAAAGCGGTAGCAGAGATCGCCGCTTTTGGTCGACTCGTTGAGATTGTCTGCTCTGCATCAATCTGGTCGTAATTCGTTGTTGAGTGAATCGCTCGCCCAGTTTTTGGAGAAGAGGTTTTCTGAAAAACTGACTCCGGCCTTCTCTTCTCTGTCGAGGGCTGTTCGGCGGCTGTCACCTCGGCTGACGATTCTGTTGCCAAGGGGGCAGACGCTTGCTCTCCACGGGTAACAGGGGCTGATGTATTTCCTGTCGAGGTAGGACGAGCGAGTGCGGCATGGGCGACTCGCGTGCCGTTCGCAATGCGATCAGGCTTTGCGAGGGTTTGTGGAGGGGCGAGCGTCGCGACTTTGAAAAAAATCTCTCGTCCACGGCTGAGAACTACTCCCGAAGTCAACCGTTGCGGTGTCTCTCCCGCTAGTGACGATTCTTCAGCGACAAACTCTTCTGAACCAGTCGCTGGTAAAAACTCCTCCGCGGTTTCCAAAGGGGGTGGCAAAGGACCAAACGGGCGGGTCTCTATGAGAGGCCCTACTACTCCTCCGCCAGGATCAGACGAAAAGGGATCGAGCGGTGGGATGATGCTCATGTCATTGTTCAGTACCCCATTCAGATCGAGAGAAAGTGGTTTATCGGCAATGGTATCCGACGGGAAAAATTCGCCAAAAGAAACAACCCCCGAGGTGCTCAAGAAAAAGCTTTGATCCAACGCGCCCACGTTGACGAACCCCCCTTCGAGAGAGAGGTCGAGAGTGGAAGTAATAGGCGCTGTTGGACTTGCAGCAGAAAGCGTCAGCCGCTCTTCAAGACGCTGAAAAGCCAAACGCCGTCCCCAAGGCTTTTGTTGAGCCGGTTTGCCGATTCGGAAGTTTCGCAACATGAGGGTTACCGATCGTTTTTTAGAAGTATCTTAAAGCGGGGATTGTCCTTGAGGCATCGAAAATCTGCAACATGGATCGCCAGTTCGCTCGCCAACGGCTTGGCCGAAAAGGCCTGTTCGAGCGTAGCAATCGCATCTTCGAGAATTTCATTTCTTCGCAAAGCGTTGTCTTTTTGCAAAACCGAGCTGCCGTCGCCCAACTGCTCGGCTGCTTGCACCATCTCTTGGGCAACGCGAATTAGGTGCTCGCCATGAGTAGGCCACAATTCGCGACGCTCCCGGGCCGTTTGAGCCGCCTCTAACGGGCGAGCCGCTTTGCGCAGCGCTCGACCGTAGTTGACATAATGCTTGCTCAAGTGCTCGCGATATTGAATCTGCTGAGGAGCACGCTCGACAGCAAACCGCTGATGCTCGATTGCGGTGAGGTATCGTGTCAACGCCGATCCGATTTGCCCCGCATGCTCTAGCGCCATCGCCTGATTGTTGAGCACGCCGGCCAAAGAGCTTCGATATCGAACTTCCTCGGGATAGTCTTCGGTCAATTGGGCCAGAATCGTACGTGAGTGTTCAAACGCGACCTCCGAGGGCTCGGAACTATTTTCCTGGACAAGGGCTTGCCCCAAATTATTCCAACTTACCGCCAAGTTGCTACGGTAACGGACGATTGCTGGAGCCTGACGTCGCAGTTTTTCTTGCAACGCAATCGCGATTCGATACCGTTGGCAAGCCTGCTCGTGCTCGCCGAGGTGACTCTCGATCGAG
Source organism: Planctomycetota bacterium (assembly GCA_024278955.1). GTDB lineage: Bacteria > Planctomycetota > Planctomycetia > Pirellulales > Lacipirellulaceae > Bythopirellula. Next base: position 2,824 of record JAJRSE010000087.1, read on the forward strand.
CCGAGATTGTTGTAGCACAAAGCAAGATCGCTTTGCCAAGTATGCCTTTCTGAGAGATCGATTTCGGACTTCTCTTCGACCAGTGTCTGAAGAATATCGATGGCTGCCTGACACGAATCTTGCGATGCAGGCCAATCGGTTTCTCGCTGCACAAAACTGCGATTATTCAGCGCAATGGCCAAATCGTGAGCATGGCGTCGCTCCTTCGGATGCTGCTTGGTTAGTTTCTCAAGCAAAGAAATCGCTTGTTGAATCGTTGTGTTCGCATGGACAGAATCGCCGCGGTGGCGCTGGAGTAGGCTGAGATTGCCATACATTTCAGCGAGCGCCTGTGCGGCGGTCGCATCTTCTTTCGCCGCGCCAACCAGTTTTAATTGCAGGCCGATTGCTTGCTCGTAGTGTCTTTGTGCACGCGAAAGGTCGCCTTCCGACGCCGATAACAAGCCGAGATTATTCCAACAGGTGGCCCGATATTGGAGATAAGTCGAAGTTTCGGACGTCTCCATCGCCTCGAACCTCTTCAAAGCCGAACGGTACCGTTGCCGTGCTTCGTCTCGCTTGCCCAAGCGATCGGCGATCGCTGCGGCTTGGAAGGCGGTTGTTGCCAACTCGGTTTCGAGTTCCGCATTTCCTGCCGAGTTTGCTAGGAACTGCTGGTAGTACGCAAGCGTATCTTGCAGCAGCTTCTGACGCAGTGGTGCAGTCCCGGGGATTTGCTCAAGCTGCCGCGAAAAATGAGAACCGAAGCGATCGACCACGAGTCTCGCTTGGTGAAGGTTCTCTTCGGCAGTAAGCAGAGCCGCTTCCTTTTGCGATTTTTCGTGGGCCAACAAAAATGCGCCGACGGTCGAGATGGTCGTGACGAGCAGCAAGACGAGCGCCGCTGCTGTGGCAACGCCCCGATGTCGCCGGAGCCATTTCGCTCCACGATCCACCAAAGTCGGCCGACGTGCCACGGTCGGTTTTCCATCGAGAAAACGATTCAAGTCATCCGCCAATTCTTGGGCCGTAGAGTAGCGCTCGTCTCGCCCTTTGGCCAAAGCTCCCAGGACGATCGTTTCAAGGTCTTGCGGAATGGCCGAATTGATCGACCGAGGCGGTCGGGGCTCTTGGTGTTCGATCGCCCGCAAGATTTGGCCGCGATCCTCGCCAGGAAAAACCGGCTGCAAGGTGAGAAGCTCGTAGAGCGTTGCCCCCAAGGAGTAGACATCGGTCCGCTGGTCGACCAGGGCGTGTTGCCCAGCAGCCTGCTCGGGGCTCATGTACCGAAGCGTGCCAACAATATCGCCGGTGAGCGTGATTCCGGGGCTATTTTGTATTCGAGCCAAGCCGAAATCGGTGATCCACAAATTTTGTTGATTGTCGATTAACAAGTTCGAGGGTTTGATGTCGCGGTGCACAACTCCACATTCATGGGCGTAGTGCAAGGCTTCGGCTGCTTGAACTCCCAGTTTGGCAATCGCCCGGCAGTATTGATGGCCGCTGCGAGTGAGTTGCTCAGACAGATCGCTCCGAGTTGTCGAAGCGTGCTGCATGCCGGCCGCCGCAACGGTGGTTGCCGCTGCCCAGTCGGTTTTGCTCGTTGGCTCTTTTTGGGCGGACTCTTCTTGATCGATCTGAGAGCGTAATTCGCGCAGGACCTGGTCGAACAATTGACCGGCAATCAACTGCATGGCATAAAAATGCACGCCCCGCTCTTGGCCCACTGCAAACACGGGAACAATGTTTGGGTGTTGCAATTGAGCCGCTGCCTGCGCTTCGTTGCGAAATCGGGCAATTTGCTTTTGGTCCCACACAGCTGCGAATGGCAATACTTTGAGCGCCACTTGTCGTTCCAAAGACAATTGCCGTGCTTCGTAGACCACTCCCATCCCACCACGACCAATTTCGGAGCCAATTTCAAAATCGCCCAACCGCTTGGCTACCTCTGGATTTGCAATGACTTGTTGCGACTTGCCTGTGCGAATTTCCTGCGTCGCGCCGTGCAGCATGTCGAGGCTCTCGACCATCGAACGAACCTTGGACTCGATTTCAGGGTACTGCGAAACCAAGGCCTCAAGGTCAAGCGGTGTGCCTTGTTCTAACCCCGATAAATAATCGTCTAGCACCTGAGCCAAGAGTTCTTCGTTCGCTGTGTAAGACTCCTCCACACAAGCCGATTTTTTGCGAGTCGCATTTTCAGTCATGCTCACCTCGCACATTCATGCGATCTCGCAACATTTCAATTGCTCGTAGCCACAGCATTCTCGCAGCCCCGGGCGAACGCTCCATTCGTTGCCCGATCTTCTCGAAAGGAAGAGCCTCAATGTGTCTCAGGACAATCACATCACGATAGTCGGATGGCAACTCGGCCAGTTGGTCTGCAAGCTCAATTTCGAGTTCTTGCCGCTGCACGATCCCACTGGGCGAAGAGCCCGGATCAGGGAGAATCGAGTCGAGTCGAGCCGTCGATTGCTCTAAGTTGCTGGCCAAAGCGTCCAGCGAAATCTCACGGCGAACATCTCGTTTCTCGGTAAAAACGTGCTGCTCGACAACACGATGCAAGTTGTTGACTAAAATTCGGCGAAGCCAAGCACCAAATTCGGCACTCGTAGAGCCTCGAAAACTGGCAAAGTCTCGGTTGGCCTCAAGAAAGGTCTCCTGAACCACATCCGAAGGGCTAATTCGCGAAGCAAGCTTTCGCTCAAGTTGAGAGACCACCAGCAGTTTCAGGTAGTTTCGATAGACATGCAGCAGCCGGCCGAAACACTCGCCGGAACCGGCAAGGGCTTGTGATAAAAGGACTTCGGCGTTGGTTGACGAGCTGCTTTGCATAGAACCACCTATTTACAAGGCCGCTTTCCAGAGGGCCTGTCACGCAATTTCTTGAAAAAATGGCGGGGAGACGATTTTGGCTCCAGCGTCACCTCAAAAACCGTCTCGCAGTATAATTGCCAGCCCGGCTCACAGCAACATTTCGCTGATAAGCCTCAGGAGAACTGCAAAGTCAAAAAACCAAACAAATGAAGATTAGCCACAGAGATCACAGAGAACACCGAGTACTAGAAACCAAGGTTTCTCTGAGTCCTCTATGGCTAAATTTTCTTCAATTACACGACTTTGCAATCGTCCTGTGATAAGCCTCAGGGCGATTGCAAAGCCGGTATGCCGCTACGACTGGCCGCTTTGACCTCTGATTTCCCAAGGCGATGATTCTTACACCCCGCGTGAGAATTTGAACGAATACAAATCGACATCACGGAGTTCAAATCGGATTCGGATCGGTTTATCGATCAACTTGCTAACGTCGCTATTGTTTTTCCAGCGAACAACACGGTCCACGGTGTCTCCAAACAATTCATCGCAGTCGTCAAGCGAAAACCCATTGACCGGGGAACCATCGGGATTTTGAAACTCAACACGGATACTGCCAGCAGCGGAACTGGCAAAGTTGAGGTGTAGATTCGACCCTGTAAACGTCAACGGCTTGGTGATCAGCTCGTTCCCCTTGCCCATCGGCGCAACAATCGATACGAAACCGTCCAGTCGCATCGAATAACGGCGCAAGGCGCTCCCCTTGCCATGCCAAAAACTTTCGACGGCATAGAGTGACAACTCGTTAGGGGCACCGGGTAAACTTGATTTTGTCTCAACCAAGTGCCAACCAATGTATTGGCTCCCGTAGTGCCATACGTCGGGGCGTTCGATGCCAGGCCGCAAAAATGCTTCATTCCAGCGATTGAATAACGTACCATTGCGACTGGACATGAATAACGCATCGGTAATCGCGGTGCCGTAGCGCGGGGTAGAAGATGCTCGCAGCTGGCGCTGTTCGAGTGCCGGAAGCGATTTCATCGATTCGGACCAACCTCGATCGAAGTAGCGGGTTGGAAACCCGATCAGCATGTGTGGTGCTCGATGATATGGTTTGATCTGGTTCGTGTAGAGCTGCTGTGGGGGTGAATCGACGTAGGTTAAGTCGGTGTGCGGATCCCAGTGAATCAGATCGTCGGACGTTGCGGTGCGGATCGCTCGAATACCAGCAGGCTGTGTCGGATCCTTGTTGGCGATCTCGTTGACAATCTCCTTATTAAAATAACGCCAGTATGCGCGATACTTGCCAATGTTCGGATCCCAGAAAGCCAGATTCTGCGAATCAAACACGCCCACTCCCTGTAGAACTGGAGCGTCCGTCATGGGAGTCCAACGCAAACCGTCGGCCGACTTGAAAGGCAGCAGACCACCTGGTTTGATCGATCGAAAAATCGCTTTGTAACGAGCGTCGGCCGGTGCGTTGGGGTTTTCGTCCTTGAAGACCGCCGGGTGTCCCGCATCGACATCCAATGCACCCAAGGGACCACTCACCATGCAGATGTTGTTTTGCTTGGAACCTTCAAATTCATAAAGGTCCAGCATTGGTTTTCTCCAAGTAATTCCGTCGTCGCTCTCGGCATAGCAGCAAAACAGGGGATGCCGATCCATATCCATCTTGCCTTGGCTGACTTCCAGATGCCAAGCCTTGTAGTACATGCGGTAGATATCGCCGTCTTGGAAGACGCTATGGTATCCACTTCCGGTACCTTCCCAAGGAGTATCATGAACCAAAGCGATCTCGCGCGGCACCGGATGATGCAGCCGCTGCTCCGCATCGCCGATGAGTTTGTCGATAAGATGCCCATCAACAAAAAGCTCGCGGCGCGAGCCAATCGGAATCACTTCAGGTTCAGAACCCGCAGCAGCGACCAGTGACTGCGAACTGGCGAGCACGGCGGCCGCAGTCACCGAACTCTTGAGAAACGCTCGTCGACTTGATTGGCTCGGTAGGTTTGACGATGGACTCATTGATTTTTCCTCGGTGATGTTCGCTACGTTGCAACGAAGTGTTTGCGAATCGTCTGGGTTACTTTTCCGGTAGTCGGTCAAGCAGCCAGTCGATTGAGAATCGGGTGATTTGCGTCACATTGAGTCCTCCGCCAGTCCGTCGGTCGCCCGCACAGTGGGCCAACAACACATGCTCGCCCACAAATTCGATGGCCGTATAGCAGTACCAGCCGTTGGGGCAGTCTTCCAAAACCTTCGTCTTCTCCCAAGTTTTGCCATCGTCGCGAGAAACGGCAACACACAATGGCGTGCGCCATTTTTTAAGCTTTGGGTCGATCCCCTCATGATTGTTCCAAACCAGCAGCAAATCTCCTGTTTGTGGAATGCGTTCGATCGAAGCGGGCGATCTAGGGGAAATGATGTTCGAGGGAATTAACGACGACCACGTTTCGCCACCATCCTCCGAAAACGATTGCAACTGACTGCCCGCATTCGAGCGAACAAACATCCTCAACCGGTCCTCGTCGAGTTCGACCACTCCCGGCTCCTGTGCAAGCAGGCGTTTTCCAGATGCATCGACAGCGGTCAACACGCTCTTGCTTCGTCGCCAGGTCTTTCCTTGATCGTCGGATAAATAGCAGATGATCCAACCGTTCCAGTTGGGTTTTTCATCGCCAGGCCGGTTGTGCAAGGCGACGGGTAATAGCAAACGACCGCTCGCCAATTGCACGGCGCGATCGTTGTTCAGCACATAGTATCCCACCTCGTCGGTGATGCAGCAGACCGGTTCGCTCCAAGTCTTGGCCTCATCACGCGAAATGCGCATCATGGGGCGGCAATCGGCGAGTGAGTTTTTCCTCACGTAGAACAGGGCAATTTCGCCATTTTGCAGGCGCAGTAGCGACACCGACATGATATTCATATCCCCTTCGTTGGGTACAATTACCACATCGTGGTCGGTCCACGTTCGGCCCTCGTCGGTAGAGAAACGGCCTGCCAGATGCGCGGTCGAATGGTCGATGGCCCCGTCGGTAAAATGGGTGTAGACAAACAGAATGCGACCGTCGGTAAGCTGGATGAAATCGCCTTCGCTGTTTCGCGGGTTTTTTGGCCCTGGTGGGAGAAGACGGATTTTGTCAACGCCTGCGATTGCTTTGACTTCGTCCGGAGATTGGTTCGGTACGCGGTCGACTGGGTTTGCTGGTTCGTCCGCCGAACAAGCGACACCAATAAGGACGATCGATAAGCCGAAAATCAGCGGCAAGGTTCGTAAGCGGGGGTAGTGGGAAGTACGCATGATTTCTCCTAATGAAAGCTGTAGTCGATTGCCGAATCAATCGTGGAATTTCTCTTCGCCTTATGTTACCATGTTGCCACGCGAAGAGGAATTTGTGGATGGATGCGAGCACGGGAGACTCTGTTCGTTTTCTGCGGGGTCCGTTTTCTGCGGAGCTCGTTTTCTGCAGAGTTCATCCGATGAGAACCAACAACCAAGGCACCGGATAGATGAAACTTATCACTTTCAGCATAACGATTTTGACTGCCATGAGCACATGTCTTTCCGGGAACGCCGCCAACTTTGGCGACGACCTGAAGTTCCTCAACCAGCATGTCGACGTGGTTGTACTTCGCGATAAGTCGAGCCAAGCACAGGTGATCGTGGTACCAGCCTGGCAAGGTCGCGTGATGACCAGCACAGCTCGCGGAGCTAGCGGGGACAGCTTTGGCTGGGTAAACCGTAAACTTATCGCGTCTGGAAAAAAAGAACCGCACATCAACGTGTTCGGTGGCGAAGACCGTTTCTGGCTTGGTCCTGAGGGGGGGCAATTTTCGATCTTTTTTGCGAAAGATGTTCCGTTCGATCTGGAGCATTGGTTCACACCGGCATCGATCGATACCGAACCGTTCGAGGTCGTCAGTCAGAGTGCCAGCCAGGTTTCGTTTCAGCGAGCGATTCATCTCGTCAATTACTCCGGAACCGAATTTGATTTGAAAGTGAATCGCGAAGTGCGTCTGCTCAAGGCCCACGAGTCTCTCACGGACCTTGGTGTGACCCTGCCGTCGGGCACGAACGCGGTTGCATTCGAGTCGGTAAACACCATTGAAAATAGTGGCACACAAGCATGGCAGAAAAAGACCGGTCTGCTCTCGATCTGGATCCTCGGCATGTTCAATGCCTCCTCCGAATCGGTCGTTGTGATTCCGTTTGAGCATGGGCTGGAGTCTGAGCGGGGTGCGATTGTGAATGATACTTACTTTGGCAAAGTTCCAGCCGATCGTCTGGTGATCGGCGACGGCTCGAAAAAAGGTGTGCTGTTCTTCCGAGCAGACGCAAAATATCGCAGTAAAATCGGTCTCTCGCCGCATCGCGCCAAATCGGTGCTAGGCAGTTACGATGCTGCTAACCGTACACTGACGTTGGTGAAATTTACGTTCCCAAAAGATACGACGGAGTACGTGAACTCAATGTGGGAGCTCCAGGAAAATCCTTTCAGTGGTGACACAGTCAATAGCTACAATGATGATGGAAAAATGGGCCACTTTTACGAATTGGAAAGCTCTTCACCGGCGCTCGCTTTGCAACCAGGCGAGTCGGTCGTTCATCGCCATCAGACGATTCATTTGCAGGGGAGTGAAAAAGAACTCGATGCCATCTCGCAAGCTACGCTAGGTGTTCGTTTGGATGCAATCCGAAACGTCTTCAAGTAATCGTTACCTGTTTTTTTAGGACAACCACTCAGTCCCGCGCCACGCCCAGGCAGATTCGGAAGCCTTCGCGGGAATCGGAGGAGGAGAAAAAGGGGCGTATTCTCACGGCCTCCGGTGCGCCGATTACCAATCGGCCATGACGCCTTTGTTTCTTCTGGAGTTGCTACCTTCTTGACCAGGAAATCTTAGGTGTTGTTGTGTCACCTAACCTACGAGGCTTCTTGTGGGTACAAGCTGACTTCTACCCGATGCACTTTGACGGGGGTTTTTGCTTCTGTTTTGACTGTGATTGTGTCGCGGCCTTTTCCTGATATTGCTGCAACAGGAAACGTATGGGTTGCAAGATAGTTGCCGTTCTTTAATGTTTCTTTGTTGTCGAGCTTGCCCGCAACGCCATTGATGGAAACGATTGGAAGCGTCTCTTGCGAAGGTTGCGATGCGAATTCGATCACGGTCTCGACTTGCCAGCCAGCGACAGGTGCAGGCCCCAGTGGCAAGGAGAAAGAAAATTGTGTCCCGCTGGCAGGCAACGGAGCGCGGTAGTTTTCGCCGGGAGCAGTGACATCTCGATAAGTAATGGTGTGACGACGAGGCAGCTTCCGAAGTATTTCAATCGACGAGAACGATTTGAGCATACGCTGGTACTCAGGGATCGACCATCGCGATTGAAAGTAGTTGAAAAGGTAAACCACATCTGCCCCGCCCGACAAAACCGCGACGGCAGCACCGGTTGCATCTTCATGCGTTACGGTATGTGCTGCTGCCCCGGGACTGGAGCGACAAAGTGCCTCCAGGCCGCCGGCAAGGGTTATCCGGTCACCCAGAAGCTCTCGCCATTTCCCCAGCGGCATATCAAATTCCAGCGTGGCCCAACGTGGTGCAATAACAACGAGATCAACCAAATTTTCTTTTGCCCATGCCGGGGCGTCGAGCCCCAGCTTGATCGCAGTTACGGGAGAAGAGGGGACTCGCACGCCCAATTTCACCGCATGACCGCGACGTTTGGCAGCAGCATCGACAAGCGTACGGATATCCCGCAGCCATTCTGTCAGAATCTGACGCCCCTGCTGCTCTTTGCCTTTACTGAAGAGGTAGGGTTCGCGCAGGAAGTCTAATTCCAGTCCATCGATGTCGTAACGTTCGAGTGTTTCAGTAATCAACGCCCGGTAATGGTCTCGCACTTCCGGATGGGCAAAGTCCAAAGCACGAGCGTAATAGCCCGGATCACCTTGCCGAAAAAGCTCGGGCTTGCGCCAAAATTCGCTGTGGAACGGATGCTCAAGATTATTGTTGTAATGAACGTCGTTCATTCGCAGCGAAATCCATGGTGAGATGCCATGATGACGGCAGCGTTTGGCAACACGTGCAGAGTAATCGACTCCTTCGTTATGGAGGGCGAGCATATTGTGGACAAGTTTGCGGTAATTTTTACGGTTCTCTTGTTTCACGTTCGCAAAAAACGGTTGATCGTCGGAACCTTCTGGGTCGTAGCCATCCCAGAAGGCTTCCCATACCTTGCTGCGATAGTTTGTTCGCCTTGCGTTTGTGTTGCACATCAGCACACTCACCCCGGCACCGGCGAGTACGTCAACATAACGATCCACCGTCTCGCCAGCTTTGCCAGGCAGGATCTGCTGAGAAAAGAAGAAATCGGTGCAGTCTTCGTTGTGCAGCAGTCCGGTCAGTTTTTTCTGTTGTGTCGCTTCTGTATGCCCGAGAACATTTTCATTCCCCACCAGGATGGAGCAGACCCCGAAGCCTGACAATCCGGCAGTCCCCAGCTGCAACATGGTCCGTCGAGAGAGGGACGGCTTGATCGTATCCAGATCGGGGCTATTCACTTTGCCCGAACTCAAAGAGCCTGCAACCGACCAGGCAAAAGAGGAAAGGTGCTGATGATTCATTATTGAAATATCTCCTATGTACTCGTTCCCAAGGAGGACCTTGGGAACGAGTAAAAAGCTGGGAGGGAAAAGGTGTCAAGTACCTTTGTTACCCCACCTTGCAAGCTACGCTAGGTGTTCGTTCGGATGCAATCCGAAACGTCTTCAAGTAATCGTTACCTGTTTTTTTAGGACAACCACTCAGTCCCGCGGCACGCCCAGGCAGATTCGGAAGCCGTCGCGGGAGTCGGAGTAGCTGGGACCGTGGAGGCCAAGGCGAACCGCGCAGCGCGCGTTGCCAGGTACGTCAAAGTAGTTGCCACCCCGACAGACAGGGCGCGGATCCTTGTCGACGAAATACAGCTCTTCGTGTCCTCCTTTCGGATCGAAGTGGTCCAGAACGATCTCCCATACTCCGCCGCACATATCAGCCAGACCAAAACCGTTTCGGCCTTTCTCACTGTAGTGGTCTACCGGCGAGACGAACGCAAACCCGTCGCTCCACGGAGCGTTCGCCAGCGGCCAGATCTTGTTTCGACCCGGAAGGAAATCGACGGCTGAGATATTCAGTCTTCCTTCTCCGTCGTTGAGTTCGTTTCCCCACCAGAAGTAGGTGCTTTGGCGACCGCCCCGGCACGCATAGGCCCACTCGGCTTCGGTGGGCAGGCGGTATTCGAGCCCTTTCGGCAGCCGTCCCGCGTCGCGTCCCCGTTTCGTCAACCACTTGCAAAAAGCTCTTCCGTCATTCCAACTCACGCATACGACCGGATAACAGTCCCGCAACGGGAAACCGAAATTCGGATCACGCCAGCTCTTATCTTCCATCGGCTTCCAGGGATGCAGCACCTTTTCCGTCAACTGATATCCGTCCCACTCCGGATCAAAACACTCCGTCTCACCGCCCGATTTCTCAGCATCACTTACGTAACCTGTTTCTTCCACAAAGCGTTTGAATTGTCCCACCGTGACTTCCGTACGCCCCATCCAGAAACCATCTTTCACTCGCATCAATCGTGGTTGTTCGCCTTCGTACGACTCGCGCCGCGTCCCCCCTTCGGCGCCGCCTTCGATTCCGATAGCCCAGGCACGCTCAGCAGATGTGCTGCCCATCATAAATTCACCAGGCGGAATGGAAACCACTTCGAGAGTCACATCACGTCCCAGTTCAACCTGCTTCGATGCGTCCTGCGCTGACGCCGCACTACCAGTACCGCTAACCCCGATGATTATCGCAAGGAGTGCCAGGGTTGTCGGAAATAGGAAAGAAACACAGGGGATTCTCATAAGGCGTTCTCTTTTCAAATTTCGAGTCTTGAGGGCATACGCATCAAGCGTTGCTCCGAACAGCAGCAAGGCATTTACTCTCCGAATAAAGTTCGTCCGCATAAAAAGTGTCAGCATCGTGAGTCCTCTCTTTTAGAAGTCTAATAAATTACTCGCCCAGAAAACGAAAAGAATACAAATCAGCATCCTTCAAATAAAAACGCAGCTTCACCACGCGACCCTTCAAGGCACTTACGTCCGTCCCCTGGTTCCACGACACCACGCGCTCGACCGAATCGCCGAAATGCTCTGGACTATCGGCCAAGGCAAATCCCTCGATTGGTTTGCCGTCTTGATCTTGAATTTCAACGCGCAAACTCCCCGCAGCCGAGGTCGCAAAATTAATCCTCAGCTCTGACCCAGCAAACGTCAGCGGTTTCGTAATCAACTCGCCGCCGCTCATCGCCGCAGCCACCGAAACAAACCCGTCTAAACGCAACGTGTAACGCCTTAACGCATTGCTGTTGCCCGTCCATGTGCTCTCCGAAGCGTACAGCGACAACTCGTTTCCAGCCCCCGGCAACGCCGATTTAGTTTCGACCAAGTGTGAAGCAATAAAATGCTGGCCATACTGCCAAGTCCCCGGCCGTTCGATTCCAGGGCGAAGAAAAGCCTCGTTCCAACGCTTAAAATTCACCCCGTCGCGGCTCACCATGAGCAAGCCTTCGCCCAGTGCTGTGCCATACCGTTGCGTCACATCAGCTCGCTGCTTGCGATGCTCGCTCTCTGGCAAAGCCTTCATCGACTCCGACCAACCACGATCCAAATATCGAGTCGGGAAGCCTATTTGCAAATGTGGCGCTCGGTCATACGACTTCACTTGATTTGTATACAGTTCATCGTCGGGCGAGTCCTCGTAGGCCAGGTCCGCTTCGTTCGTCCAGTTCAAAAAATCGCTTGACGTTGCAGTCCGCACGGCCCGAATGCCAGCTGGGCTCCAATTCTCTGGTGTCGTCACGCCTTCGGTAAAGTATCGCCAATAGGCCCGATATTGGCCCGAGCTTGAGTCCCAATACCCCACATTTTGTGAATCGAACGCTCCGTGCGAAATCACCACTTGGTCGTGCATCTGTGACCAATGAATTCCGTCGGGCGATCGAAACGCATACAGTCCCCCTTCTCGGGCGCCATCGCCGGCCAACGCCTTGTAGCGAGATTCAGCCGTGCAGTCCGGGTTTGTATCAAGAAACGGCGAAAAATTGTGGACGCCGACACCGGTCCAGACAATGTTATTTTTCTTCGAGCCGCTATGTTCAAACAAACCGAGCTCGGGCTTCGTCCAATGAATGCCGTCGTTGCTTTCGGCATAGCAATGCGATTCTTTGCCCAAGATGATTTTTCCATTCTCAATGCTAAGCTTTGAGCCACGATAGTACATCCGATACTTCTCGCCATCCTGGAACACGCTGTGGTAACCGCTACCTGCGCCTTCCCAGGGTGCATCATGCACGATCGAAATTTCGCGTGCCACGGGGTGATGCAATTCCTGCCGGGCATCGATTAGCTGGTCGATCAAAAAATTATCGATAAACAATTCTCGTCGCGAGCCAATCTCGATCGGTTCAACGGCACTCGCTGCCAGAGGCGTAAGCCATAGACAAACTAACAAAATTATTTTCATGGCGGCATTTCCTAAGAGTTTTGTGTAAATTCAAGATTGCAGCAGTGTTGAATGTGCGATGGCCCAAGATAGACGGATACCGGATGCAGTTCACTTAAATGTTGGGCCGATTGCGTAGAGAATACCGTCGGTCCCGGCGATATAGAGTGTCTGATTAATCCCAATGGCTGGCGAACGTCCGACTTTTCCAGGCAGCGGAAATTGCCATCGCGGTGTTCCATCCTGATTGATGGCGTGAAGCAGGTTGTCTCGGGACACGATATAGATTACTCCGTCCGCGCCGATGGCTGGTGACGACGATACGCCTCCTTGGGTTTGGTAAGACCATTTTTTCGTGCCATCGGGGCGAACACAGTACACTTTGTGGTCGAAGGAGCCCACGATCAAGCTGCCGTCTGATGCGATACTAGGCGAACAGTAGATGGCGCCGCCGGTCTTGAACTTCCATCGTTCTGTTCCGTCGGCGTTGATCGCATGGAGGCATGTGTCGACGGACCCGACATAAACGGTGCCATCGTTGCCAACAGCGGGCGACGACTCGATAACACCACCCGTCTTGAAGGTCCACTTTTTTGTTCCGTCCGGGTTAATAGCGTAGAGCTGGTGATCGTTTGCCCCAACAAAGATGGTGCCGTCTTCGCCAACAGCTGCCGTCGATTGAACAACGCTGCCGGTGGCGTAGGTCCATTTCGCTTCGCCATCGGGAGTGATCGCGTGCAGCTTTCCATTATCGGAACCCTGGTAAATGGTACCGTCAGGTCCGAGTGTCGGGGATGCGTAAACGGTGCTGCCCAGCGAATAACTCCAGCGTTGCGTTCCGTCCGGATTGATGGCATAGAGAGTCCCATCGTGGTCTGGTGTATAGACAATTCCGTCTGGGGCGACAGCAGGTGACGACCCCATGACGCTGGCTGTGGCGAATTTCCATTTTACTCGGCCATCGGGATGAATCGCATAGAGCCCGCTGTCATAGATTCCGGCATAGATCATTCCGTCTGCGCCAACGACCGCTGATGTGGGAGCCTTCTCTCCCGTTCTCAGTGCCCATTGTTGTGTTGCCGTTTGAGGTCCTTTGTACGGACTGAGGCCAGTGTGTTGAGCGTTGCCGCGAAACATTGCCCACGGCCTCCCATTATCGGCGTCGGATTCCGTTTTCTCCGTTGCACGCGGCAAGCAGTCTTCAACATAGGCATGGCTGCAAACGTCGGGTTTGCTGAGTGGCAAGTGATAGAGCCAATCGGCCGCCTCGTAGTAAATGACCTCGCTCACTTCGCTGGTGTGCGCTAAGCACTCACAGGCGATTTCACCACGACGACGCATGGAGCCTTCGTAGTCTTTGTGACGCAGTGATTCCTGGGCTTCAAAGAAAAAGCTGCGCGGTCCACGGAATGAGGAACCGAAATTGTCGGCTAGGTCGGCGAAGTTGTGGCGAAGGTATATGTCTAGTGGCTTGGAATCGGGAAGTCCTCGGACACCGAACAATACTGGTTCGGTGGACAGTCCCGACAGGTCAAGCATTGTCATGCCTTCACCAATATGGTCGGCGTAGTTGATGCTCGACCAGACTCCCGAGTAGTTTCGCCCGTAAGGTTTTCCTTCCGAATCGACCGCCAACTCAAGTTCCGCTTTGGCGTCAAGAACCGCTTTCTCGCGCAGCGGCAAAACGATGCGTGTACGAACGCCAGGGAACGTCTTCTCAAGGTCCTGGAGTAAAAGGCGAACACCCGTGGCGACCTCTCGGTTACGCACGTATCGCCAGCGGAATTCTGAGTCTTCTGACTGACACTGGTTCAACCATTCTTTGGCCTGCCATGTGGTTGTCTTTTCCACGGATTTCTTTTCGGCGGCCCAGGCTTTCAGCACTGGATCGTTCGCTGCGGCGATCGGTGCGAATGCGCGATCGATTCCCAGATAGCTGTGAATCTTCCTTCCAGTACGACGGTATTGCACGATCGGTTGAAGACCGTCTTCGCCATCAACGACGGAATAAGGCAGACTGACATGCGTTCGAGTGCTGATATACAGTTCGTCAAAGGCGGGATACTTCAGCAGAGTGGCCATTTCCTTCAGGACATTCGTTCGCATCGCTGATCGATTCAGATCGAGCATCTCGACGGACCAGGGAGCTCCCATGTCAATGACGACCCGATGCCCCTTCAGCGGCAATCGTTCTGGTCCGTCCTTCGTAATCCTCTGAGAATTAACGGTGGCTTTGAATTCTGAGTGATAACCGCCTGACTGAGGAATGTTGGCAGCCCTGGTCAGGCCTTCCGGATCCAGGGTCTTGTCCAAGGCCCAATACACGTGACCGCGGCCTAGTCGATTCCCCGCTTTGGCAAACATCTGCACAGGCGCGTCGGTTGGCAGGTCGAGCGTCTCTTCGGCAGCCGAGGGATTCGACAAAATCAGAAACCGTTTGTCAGCGGGGATCTTCAAATTTGCAATTCGGATTCCGTCGCCATGTTTTTCCACCTGGTAGCCGGTCAGAATTGTTTGATGTTGCACCGCCTGTTCCTGGAATTGCCCGAATGGGCGTAGCTGAAATTCGCCATCAGGCTGCCGTTGCAAGACCAGCGAATCTGCGTGCTGTGGAGGAAAATGACTGGCAGTGATTTGCAGATTGTCGTGGGCTTTTCGGAAACGATCTAAAAAGGCGTCGGCATTTTCCACGCCTGGAATATCGATCGTATTGATCTGCCCTGCGGCTTCCTGCCCCATCTGTTTCAACACAGTTCGGAAATGGGCGAAGCATGTCTCTTCGGGATGGTAGTTCACTACAGGCGAAGCGAATGGCAGGAATCCCCAGAGATATTTTCCGTCTGGATCAAATGTTGGGATTTCGTAGTACTTGGTGAGTGCCGGTTCAAAGGGACGAAAACTGGCGGTCAGTCGGATGCCATGATCCATGGCGCTCTGGGAAATAATGGTCCCCAGATTTCGCTGCAACCGAAGTTCACAGAGTTTTCGATTCCATCCCCAGGGCAAAACCTGAGCCGAGCCCTTTTCTTTGAGGCTCTCTTGTTTACGAGTGTGAATCAACGTATCAAACAGTTCGCTGTCCAGCAACGCTCGAGTCTGTTTTTCGAAACGATTCCAGTCTTCCGTTGCATAATTCTCCGGATCACAGATCAACGGAAATCCGGTTAGCCAGATAATTAACCGATCAACGCCGTGAGCCTGGCAGCGCCGAAAGTATTGATCAAAACCACTCTTCGTACAGGTTTGCCAGCGAGCATCCTTCGTCGTTGTCAGGATTTTGATAAGATCATCGCCGAAATCGGCGACGTAAGAGATTGGTCGATTCGGAGGCGCTGGCCGGATCCGAAGCTTCTGGGTTTCTACGCTGCCGTTGGGCAGATGAAGAGATACTTCCAGAGTGAAGTCCAGGGGCGGTCGATCCTTCTGTGACACAACTTCGAGTTTTTGCTGAGCGTTGAGGCGGATCTGGAGTCCGGAAAAGTCGAGCTGCGTTCCTTGGGCCAAAAGTTTTCCGTCCTGACGCGCAACCAAGGCGACGCGAGTACCAGCAGGGAGCTCGTTTTCCAGAAAAGGCCAGGTGCGAGTGCCGCCACTCAGATAACTGAATGGAACTTCTTTGTTACGCACCGACAGAAGGGCGTCGGTCGCGTTGGCCGAAATCGATATGGCAAGGCAACAGAGAAAAACAGTGACTGGCAATACTCTCCATCGAGATCTGATTGGAAGATTCATGTGTTGTTGGGCCGATTCCAAAGTGCGAGTTATCGTGTTAATAGATCATTCGGAGCGAATGGTAGTCCTGATTGTCGTTGCAACTATCGACAGCCAAAGTCATTGAACATGGTGCGTCCGATGAATGGAAAATCCGTCAGTGTAGTGAAAAATTTAGAGCGCACAGTAAGGCCGAAATGGAGCTGCAGGGAGCCTGGCGAATTCGTCCTCATTCTCTCTAGAAAAAAACCGTCCCCTGCAGCGAGTGAGGGTCCTAGTGCTTTGACCATGTTGATTTGATGGGTTCCAGTGAGCAGCATCCGCAAGATCGTCAGGAACCGGAAAAATAAAGGAAGCATGTTGAAAATCCTCACTGTCTATTGTATCGAAAGTTTCCCAGAAGCTTTTTAACAGTCCATTTCATTGGTTCGTTCTCGCTACCCTGGTGGATATCCGAAGCTCGAATAGAAAACGGTACTGACACCTCTGTTTCGCCTTTGCGTGAACGGTTACCTTCATTTGTCTCAGTCTAGAAAAGGGTCGGTGGTCACTGAGGTTCTTGTGGGCTGCTGATCCTCGTCGGCGTCGACTCATTTGTCTTCATGGTTTTCTCTCGTTCGGATAAATCGGACGATTCCAAACGAACCACATTGCTACTACCCTATTCTCCGCCCACCAAAAACGTTTCATCTTCAAGTCCGATAATGCCCCAGGCAAAATTCAAATCGTACATATGCACAAGATTGAAGTCCTCATCCGTCTGGAGAAGACCTGGATTGCCATAACAGCCAAACCACCAACATCCGTTATGATAGGCGGCAGATTGAACGCCCGCATGGGTATTACCGGTGGCGACAACATAACGCTTGATGAATTTGAAATTTTCATCGTATTCGTAGATGTAGTTTTCTTGAAAAGTGCCAGGCAGACCGCCGATGATGATGAAACGATCGTCGTGATAGGCAATTCCTCCAGCGCCGAATTCAACTTCGTTCACAGAGTGTTTATCAAGCAGGGAAAGATCCTTAGCATCGTAGACATATATCCAGGAATCCTTTTTGCCACCTTCCCGGTTGAAGTCGCCCAAATTAGTCGCGACATAGAGCTTGCCGTCATGATAGGCCAAGTCGCCAGAGTGATCCGGTACGTCGACCACCTTGAGTAGCTTGCCTTCAAGGTCCGTCTTGGCCAGAGCAACCGTGTGCGACCAAAAGATGGCGGTTTCACGATCCGTGGCCATGCCTTGCAGGTGACCACCATATTTACCTGGGCAGGTTACCTTGCTGCTGAGCATCGCCTGAACGAATGCATTTTCTGCTGCTTCTTTTTTCTCGGCATGAGCCTTCGATGCAAACAGCAATACTAATATCAGCGCCGGCGCATACAAGAAATTGTGCAAAGAGTTTGTGTTCATCCAGTTCATTGAAGATACTTCTCTCTATTGGCTTAGATTCGATTGTCTTTCAATGCGACTTCTTTAGGCGGCTTTCATCTTGCGGGAAGAAGCCGGTGAGCAACTCCTTCACGGTGCCCTTGTAGAACGCCTCGGCCAGGAACTCGTGGCCTGCCTGATTCCCCCAGGAGTAGTTGATAATTACACGACCCTTGTGCTCGCAGAAATCGACGTCCGAGTTATTGTTGTTCTGCGCCTTAGTAATCTTCTGCCGGGCATCGATTAGCTGGTCGATCAGAAAATTATCGATAAACAATTCTCATGGCGGCACTTCCTAAGAATTTTGTGTAAATCCAAGATAGCAGCAGTGCTTTCCTCTTCTGATTCAGTCGGAATGATCGGGCGAATCCGAAGTGTTGTGACGCTTCCGATATGCGGGAAGATATTGATCGTGGGTTTTCTTCAGAAGTGCAAGTTTTTCTGTCAAAACGTAGGGGGTGTAAACGTAATCTTGCTCGAACTGATAACCGAGCCGCGAATCGCGATGAGCAGTCATCAGAGAGTCTTCGGTCCGAGCGATCTCGGCGGTCAGAATCGTTTTCATTCGATCCAGGATTACTCCGTTTGACGATCCGTCCTCAGACTTTACAAGACGAAGCCGCAGGTCTTCGAATTCGAGAATGGCGTGCAGGCTGCGCAACATTCGTTGCATTTGCTCGACGACGAGTACTTCTTTGAGGGCTGCTATTCGTTTCGATTCTGGTGCTTTGAGCGCTGCTTGACGGTAGCTGACCAAACCGGCTTCAAACTCGTCGGCGGCCAACATCAGGTACTTGCTGAAGACCTGCAGGACGGCTGTTTCTTCGACTTGGTCGGAAGACTTGGGAACAATACCTGAAGCTCCCCGAGCGTAGCGTTCTGCCGAATGTGTTCGGTTGCTGAAATCGGGGTAAAAGACCATTCGCGTGTGAGTGTAGGGCCAGTAAGTGTTAATCGTGGCGCCGAAATAGCCACGCCATTTGACGGGGTCCCTCCACGAGTGATTCACCGTCATGGTGCGAGGCTGCGCCGGTTGAAAGAAAAGTGGGTTGGCCAAGGCAAAGTTGGTTCCCATCGAGGCCCCGGTGTCTGGAACCAACTGGATTGCACGGCTGAAATGCTGCCAAGCCTTGAGCACGAGATCTTCCGATCCACGTCCAAAAAGCTGTCCGGCTACTGAATGCAACAATGCGTCGATTGGCGGCGCGTCGGTCCAGCAGTACCAGGATCGTGTCTCGGTCATGAAGCTCGGTTTGTAGCCGTTGCTCCAACTTTCGAGTGTGCCATTGACACCGAACTGCTGGAGTTTTTCATAACGCCGATGCCACTGGTAGGGTGCGGGAATGTAGGGTGTCGTTCCGAACTGCCAACTGGCAAACGTGTCGACCTTCGCGTAGACCTTCATTCCCCGCTTTCGGGTTTCGTCGATCTGAGCTTCGGTCACCTCTGCCGGGCCAACCTGGTTGATGGAATAGTCTTTCAAATATCCCTGAAACCCGTCGATTTCAAAACTCTTTCCATTTTCCCAGGTCAACAGTGGAATGGTTTCCTTCGGGAGTTGGGTGATGAAGTATCGCTTAATGTCTGCCTGCTGGGGACGAAAGTCGATATTGTACTCCCACGGAAGAATCTCGATTTCCGGATCGATCTTATGGCATTCTTCAGCAACAATGGCCACCGCCCGAGCCCATTTGCGAGCCCACTTTTGCATATCTGGACTGCTATGTCCCCACTTGTTGTAGTAGAAACCTTCCGTCAACAAGATATAGCCGCGGATTTCGGGAAACTGCGTGACAATGTCGCGTACAAGCTGTCGCAACCCGGCCTCGCTATCGGCCTCGTCGGTAAAGCGGTAGATGATCGGCGCATAAACCTCGATACCGAATTTTGCTGCCCGGTCGATGAGGTCGCGTACCCGAGCCGGTTTTTGACTTTTGTTCCTCTGGAGGATTTTGGAATAAAACTCGGTCGACTCGGCTTGAGCACCATTGGGATTTGCATAAACCGATGCGAAAATGGCGTCGAACCCGTCGTGCGCCAAGTGTGCGAGATACGTATCGGGCCACTCCATCCAACCCAACCACGATAAAACCATTCGTGACTGATATAAACTGTGGCGAATCGTTTTCAGATCGCGCGGCAAGAACGGTCCTTCGCGTAGGTTCATTCTTGCTTCGAGATTGAAGAGTCCATACATCACGCCCCGTTCGTCGAAACCACAAACGACAACCTGCTGTGGCGACACATGAATCTCGTAGTCCTTTGGTCCTTTAAGCGTCTGACCCAGTCCTGGCAGCTGATCCCTCGTCCCGGCCACGACGACGCCCGTTTGTTCGGCCCAGTCGTCCAAAGATGCACGCTGTGACAGACCGACTTGAACGTCCATCGAGACCTTTAGGTATTCGCGAAAATCTTTGGTGCCATATCGAAGTATGGCGCCCGCATCCTCGTGGAAGAGCACGGTCCAGCCGTCTTGTGGCAAAGCCATCTCGCCTTCAGTCGGTAGAGCCGCCGCGTCGCGTCGCGGGCGATGGATCGGTCCTTGGTCGAGTGTGCGGTGATAGTCATAAGGCTGTTCAACGGGCAGTATCTCACATGCCTTGGCCGTAAAGGACGATGAGGCCGACTCAATTTCTGTTGCCACACTCCTCGCGGAGGCAAGGAAGGCTACAGCAATCGCGATCGCCAATGTTCGTTGAAGAGTCATCACTGCGGCATCCTTTGATTTCGTTTTCGCCAGTTCATTTCATCGGTTCTTCCTCTTCTTCTTCTTCTTCTTTTCATGATAGAGCTGGTGATAACCCTCCATATCTTCGAGCCGAAGAATGGCAAGATACTCGATCGTGAAGTCCGTAAATTTGGGGGCCATGGTCCTGCTATACGCTGATTTTTGATCCGTTTGCTCGAAACGAATCGTGTGCTTGCCTGGCTTGAGGTCGTGCAGATCCAATTGATGCCACGTGAAACCTCCGCCAAGCGAGCCCATGTCGATCGGTAAATTGATCTTCTTTCCATCAAGTGAAGGCTGGAAGACGCCACTCAAAAAACTATCCTGAAATACTCCGCTAAGCTGATAACGTCCGGGCTTATCGACGGAGAAATCGAATTCGATTGCGTCGCCTGGTCCTGAGGATAAGTACCGCACCCCGACCTCAGATGGATGCACGTTGTTTGGCGAATCAGCACGATGCTTGAGAGACTGCACCGGCAGCACACGGTAGGGTGCAATTCGCTTTGATACCGGAGGCAATTCGTCTCGGATAGTCGCCGGCGGATACTGATACCAAAAGCCGACCGAACTGACCCAATCGGGACGCTCGCTGGAGAAGGCTATCTCAAAGTCCTTGGGATGCACGGCCGTCTCATCGTAAACGCGGCCTCGGTGCTCGATGGTCACTCGAATGGATTTCTCAAATGGAATCGGATCGGGAATGTGCCATCGGTAGGCCGTCACTCGATCTCCTGCATAGACGCCTTCATAAAGACTCACCCCATGGAAAGGTGTATGAAATTCGCTAAACCCCCAAGCATCATTGAAATAGTCTTCCGTACCCGTTCCCTTTAGCTGCGGCACCTCGGCCCCGTCGATGTAAATAAAGTCGTCTCCCTCACCGAACCAACCCATCTCGACCTGTTGAGCCGAGTAGACGGTGCCTACGTAATGCCCGGCCCCCTCGGTGTCAAGAATCGTATAGTGCCCCTTCGCCGCTGGCATCGACTGACGATACTCGGCATGAAAGTACATCGTCTCTTCCGGCAAGCTCTCGTGCTTTTGCCAATCAAGGTAATAATAAAAGTCGGGCACTGGAAAAACTGGCGACTCGTTTGTGACCGTCACCTTAATGTGTTTTCTGAATGGAATTCGCCAATAGCAGGTGCGCGAAAGTCCCGATGCAGAAACCGTCACCGGCATCGAGGTAAACGACTTCAGAGCGCCGTGCCCAACACCAAAGAAGTCGCCCAGAGGCGCTTGTACGCTAGGCTGCGTGTTGCCATCGTAGTAGATTCGCAACACGACCGACCTTCCCGAAAAGGGATCCAATGCGGCGATGGTGTTCCAGAAGTGGGTAATAACACCTGGCCCGTCGACATCAAGCAAGGTGATCGATTTTCCGGGAGGAATCGAGCGTGCATCGCCGTTGCCCTTCAGGTCCGGTTCTGAACTGCTCTCTCGTCTCGCTTCATAATTTTGCCGCAAACTGAGGGCATCGAGAGTGCCCCGACCCGGCTCAGCCGCTTCCGCCGTCGACAGAAGCAATACAAGTAAAACGGGGATGATTCGTCTCATGGTGGTTGATCCTTTCAATGGTCGTGTTCGATATTTGGCTCCGTCTTATGAGAGCATCTTTTCTCGTGACAAGCATTGGACGCTTCTCACGATAAACTCTCGCATTGCTTGACCGTGTTCGCTTTGCTGGGGATAGGAAAGGAACGTAAGGTCGAGACCAAGTCGGTCTGAAACTTCAAGGGCGAGGATCGGCCACAGCACACCAATGTCGCCGATCACGGGAATGCTGCCAGGGAGGCGGGCGAAGCCTGACATTTCCATACGGAAGGGAATCTTGAGCAATTTCGTTTTCGGCAGACCTTGATTGATTGCTTCTTGCACAGTCGCCGAGCCACGTTCGATTTCACACACGGTTTGTAGATTGGGGTCCAGATCGAAACGAACTAGCGTCTTGCCTTTAAGCGAAAACGTAGGGTGCCCATCCCAATCGGCCCAAACACCGTGGCCCGTAAATGTTTCAAAGGGGCCGTCGTGAATTTCTTGTGTGAGCGCAACAGCCGACTCAATAATGAGATCAGCCTCAGACAAAATGTTTGCAATACGTGCTGACCTTTCGGTGATGGAAATGCTGTCGCCGAGCGCCAGCCCAACGCCACCACCACCGACGAGCTGTGGGGTGGAAACCAAAACCGGCACATTTGCGAGGTAACCGGCACCAATCATTGTCCGAGGATCGGCGCCACGGCCAGCGATCTCCTCGAACGGCCGTCCTTCGATCTTGGCTCGCTGAAGTACTTCGACGGAGATACGTTCGGTGCGGTACCCCAGCGGATAGGCCATGTTGCCAGCCGCCTTAATAATTTCATCCCCCTCAGCCTCTTGAAGGAGTTGAATGAGATCGTTATTGAGTGGTAGTTCCTGTTTGATCACCTCGAGTTGGCCTGCGTCGAGCAGTGACAACTCAAAGTGGCCTCCCAAGGGCAGTTTTTCTGCTGGTATTCCACAGCGGACTCCGTCAACCCGTTTGACCCGATCGAGCGTACCAGCCATCTCGTGCGCAATGACAGCGGAACTTGTGGTCACTCCGTCGATAACACCAATGCGAATGAGCTCGGCAATGAGCGTTGTCACCCCTTCGTGAAGGTTGGGGCCGCTTCCTGTGACGACCGCCACTTTTCCACCCGACTTTTTCGTATCGACGATTCGGTCGATCGCCGTTTGCAAATGGTTTTGCACATCGTCTGAGAGTGAGGCCTTGAGTTTGGCAATCAAACCTCGGTCAATATTTGCGTTAGCTTCTGGCATTCATTAACTCCGTTCCACGCTCATTGAGCATCGCTTCGCCTCGCTTCACGTCTTCAAGCGTGTCGACGCTGAATCCACTCAGCTCATTATCTTGACATGCCGTGACGACGCAACGTAATTTGTAGCCGTGCTCGATAACGCGGAGCTGCTCTAAGCCTTCGACTCGCTCGAGTAAGGTTTGCGGCAAGTCTGCCAGCTTGATGAGAAAGTCGCGTTGATAAACATAAAGCCCCACATGTTCATAAACCTGATGGGCGACGTCGTTGTGAGGCGCCGGAATGAGCGACCTCGAAAAATACATGCCGTTGCCCTGCAAGTCGACAACCGCCTTGACGATTCCCGGGTCGCTAAAATCTTGTTCTTGATGGATCGGATGAATTAGGGTCGCCATGGGCAACTCGGGGTCGTCGAGCAGCGGTTGTACCGATTCGTCGATCATCTGCGGATCGATAAACGGCTGATCTCCTTGCACGTTGACGATAATATCTCCGCCAACAATTTTCACCGCCTCAGCCAGGCGATCGGTTCCGCTCACGCAATCGGTCGAGGTCATGACGGCTTTGCCGCCAAAGGATTCGACTGCTTCCAGGATGCGCTGGTCGTCGGTCGCCACCCAAACGTCGTCGATCAATTGAGCAGCCATGGTCTGTTCATAGACACGTTGGACCATCGGCTTGCCCAAAATCGGGATCAAAGGTTTGCCAGGCAATCGGGTCGAAGCATAGCGGGCTGGAATGATGCCGGTTACTTTCACAGCAAGCCTCCGGCAGAACATTGCATATCGAGCACTAACCTCTGAGCTTTGTCGATATCCGCTTGCGTATCGATCGAAACGCGGGGATAGTCGAGTGTTGTCTCGACGACTTTGATTCGCATCTCGCCTTCGAGGGCTCGAAGCTGCTCTAAGCCTTCCGCCAGTTCAAGTGCCGAGGGCCCCAGCTTGGCAAAACGCTGCAACTGTTCTTTACGATAGCCGTATATGCCAATGTGTTGATTGTAAAACACATCTTTTTTGTAACGGGGAAATGGAATCACGGCACGAGAAAAGTAGAGAGCACGCCCGGAGGCTGCCGAGCGGGTAACCTTGATCGTAAAAGGAGACTTCAGATCGGCTTCGTTTTGGGAAGGACAGCAGAGGGTCGTCATGTCCCAGGCATCGTCGGCGGCGAGCGGTTCAACCACCAGAGAAACCATCTGCGGATTTAGGAAGGGTTCGTCAGCCTGAATGTTGACGATGATACGAGCGTCAGGAAAAACTTCGCGTGCAGCCTCTGCACAACGATCGGTTCCACAGATGTGGCTCTCACGGGTCAGATAAGTTTTTGCGCCAAATTTTTGAGCAACGTTAATAATCCGTTCGTCGTCGGCCGCTATCAGGACTTCGTCGAACACGTTGGCAGAGACCGCTCGCTCGAAAACGTGCTGAATAACCGTCTTTCCGCCCAGATCAACGAGTACCTTCGCATGGACTTCCTCCGAACCGATGCGGGCAGGAATAATTCCTACGGTTTTAGGGTAAACTGAATTTGCTCGATTTTTCACGACTGGTTCTCAGATCAGGGTGCAAATAGTAACACAAAGCAAAGACCTGTTAGCCAGCCATTTGCTAAGCCTTGCTTGCCGGCGGGGGATTAGTAATACTATCCTCTGCTTTCAAGCAGGTCAAATCAAGTGTTTTTTGTCATTCATTAAATAGCTCGAGAGGTGCGGTTAGTCGGATGCACAAGAGAAAAACACCACAGAAGAATCTTCATACGCTTGCTAACACCATTGCAAATCGCATCTATCTCGATACGAATGAAAAAAAACTGTGTGAGGGGGACTTTTTCATGACGGTCGAGCAAGTGAGTGAGCATTACAGCGTGTCACGCACGATCGCTCGCGAGGCGGTTAGTCAGCTGCGCGGATTGGGCATCCTCGAAAGTCGCCAGGGAAGAGGATTATTGATAGGAAGTCCTGATCCAACTCAACTCATGTCCCGATGGCTCCCGTTCTACGGTCGAAGTGGAAACGGAGAAAGAATAATCGAGCTGGCGCAGCTGCGTTACACCTTAGAACTTGGAGCAGTCGACTTGGCCATTTCCCAGTGTTCCTCGGAACACTGCAAACTACTTGCCGGCATTGCCAAGGAATTTGAGGAGATTGCCTCTGTCTCGGGCCATGGGCCACAAGCAGACGTTGCCGACCTATCGTTCCACGGCTTAATCCTCTCGATGACCGGCAATCCACTTATTGCTGGGATGCACGGAGTTTTGTCAGACTACTTCCAGGTCTCAGAGCAGACCGAGCAACCTAGCGATGCGAGTAAGGCAATCCGTGAACACCAAATGATTGTCGAAGCTTTCCAGCAAAGAGATCCCGAGCTTGCTCGAACGGTCTTGCGCAACCACTTGAAAGGAACATTGAGTGCGACATTACGGCAGTCCAGCACCTGAAAACTAATTAAGCAAACACCAGAGACCAAGGGATGAAATTTCGAGCAACTCGATCAATCCAGTTAAAATGTCTCACCTTCGTTGCCAGAGTGGGGGTTGCCTTAATAGGAGTTGCCTCGATTGGCGGGACACCACTTGCCAGTGGACAAGAAGCAGAAACGCTTACCTCCGAAGCATTTCGTAAAAAAATAATTGCCGAGGGGGGGCGTGTTGATTTCGTTTTTGGCGACGATCGAGAATTCTCGCAGTGCCACGCGTCGACGCTTGTCCAGGCGGCCAACGGATCTCTCCTGTGCGCGTGGTTCGGAGGAACTGAAGAGAAGAACCCCGATGTGAGTGTCTGGATGTCGACCTTGGATGGAGAAAGTTGGTCGAAGCCCATTCGCGCGGCGAAGGTCAACGATATGGCCCATTGGAATCCGGTGTTGTTTCGTGACAGGGGCGACACTCTTCATCACTTTTTCAAAGTAGGGGTCGACGAAATCCACTGGAAAACCTGGCGAGCGTTCTCCCGCGATAACGGGGCGACTTGGTCGGACGCAGTTGAATTGGTGGCAGGCGACGTCGGCGGGCGCGGCCCGGTAAAGAACAAACCAATTCTTCTTAGTGACGGCAGCTGGTTGGCACCAGCATCGGTCGAGACCAAGCAAGCCGAGCGGGAAATCTGGAAGGCGTTCGCGGATCGATCGGAGGATCGTGGAAAAACTTGGCAGCGATCGGCAGACTTCGCGAAGCCTACGCTGCGGGATGGAAAACGAGATCGGCGTTTCGACGGTGCCGGCGCGATTCAGCCGACATTCTGGGAGTCGGAGCCGGGCAAGGTACACTCGCTTTTGCGCACCGGCTCCGGGATAATCTGGCGCTGCAATTCGGAAGATGGCGGTTTGACCTGGGGTCCGTACGAAGCGACCGATCTACCCAATAACAACAGCGGGTTCGATGCGCTACGGCTTGAGGATGGGCGTGTCGTTCTCGTTTACAATCCGGTCGGAGAGAATTGGGGCCCGAGGACGCCGCTGGATATCTCGGTGTCCTCGGACAACGGTCTGACTTGGGAAACTATCGCCCACCTGGAAGACGATCCAAATCTGGAAAGCGAATACTCGTATCCAGCAATTGTGGCGACGGAAGACGGGGTTGCTGTCTGCTATACATGGAATCGAGAACGTATTCGGTGCTGGAAAATCCCACTCCGTTTTTTGAATACAAATAGAGAGGTGCTGTCAGGATTTGCGAAGACCACGCTGGAACTCGCCGATGGCGGGCGGATGAACTGCTACCTGCGCAAAGGCACTGGGCCAACCCTAGTGCTTGTTCCGGGCACATGGGGAGGCATTTGGCGTTTCGAAGAACTCGTCGCCGAATTGCCTGCGACGATCGGGATTGCCGTGGTTGAGTTGTGCTGGCAAGGGGGAAACAAGCCTCCCTCGCTCGACCTATCCATGGAACAGATCGCAGATAATGTGTTGAAGGCTATTGAAGTGATGGAGCTGGAGCGTTTTGTAGTGGGAGGACACAGCATTGGGGGCATGATCGCCGTCGAAATCGCCGGGCGGGATGTGCCCGGGCTAGTGGGGGCGATTCCGATAGAGGGATGGACGCATCACACAGTGGTCAAAACGGCCTTCGATGGTGTGCTGGCTTCCAACTTGATCCCCCGGAAAGAGACGCCTCGTCGAACGGATCCGGAACGGGGACGCAGCCATCTTTCGGAGGAAGAACTCCAGGCTATCCGAAGGATCTGGAAGAAATGGGATGGGTACGGTTGCCTTGAGCGGTCGACAATTCCCATTCTCGAAATCTGGGGCGACCGTGGCAGACCCCGGCCTAACTCGAAGGCGTTGCGTATTCCTGATCAGGATAACATCAAAATTGCCTGGGTTACAGACGCATCGCACCTGCTACTACTAGACGATCCCGCCGAGGTTGCTCGTCTTGTACTTGAGTTTTTGGAAAAAAACAACTGATGCTCGCGTGAAAACACGCCTCCGTGAATAGCTCCAAAGGAGTCCTTGAACATGAACCATACCATTTTTCGCATTCTCGCAATTCTCTCTTGTTTGCTGCACGTTGCGGGGAGTCACGCTGAACAGACGGAGGTCGTTGTTATCGGCGGCACCCCTGGAGGCATCGCGGCTGCCGTCGCGGCTGGCAGGGCGGGGCGGACGGTGACGCTTGTTGAATATCACGACCATCTAGGCGGGGTGATGGCTAGCGGACTGGGTAAATGCGATATTGAAAACAGGGCAATGATTGGCGGTCTGTTCAAGGAATATGTTGACCGTGTTTACGACCATTACGTAAAAGAATATGGAAAAGAGCACGAAAACGTAAAACTCTGCCGCGACGGCTATTACTTCGAACCTGCCGTTGCCGAGAACGTCTTTGAAAGCTTGCTGGCTGAGCAGCCAACCATCACGGTTCTCAAGGGTTATCGCTTGAAATCTGCCGAGGTGCAAAACAATCGTCTCGTGGCAATTGAACTCGTCCAACGTCGCACCGGTCAGTCGCAAACACTCTCAGGACGTGTTTTTATCGATGCCACGTACGAAGGCGATCTCTATGCCGCCGCAGGAGCCGAATTCCGCTTAGGCCGCGAAGCACGTCGCGAGTACAACGAACCCCATGCAGGAGTTATCTACTTCGATTTCCAAGAAAAAAAATTCCTCCCTGGAACAACCGGCGAGGCGGACTCTCGCCTGCCTGCTTATACCTATCGACTCTGCCTGACGACCGACCCCGACAATGCCCATCGGCTGACCGAGCCCCCCCCGCAATACGACCGCAAAAACTACCTCGCCTACTTCGACGACCTCAAGGCGGGGCGATTGGATGCACCAAAATCCTACAAGCCTGGCCGTGGCTACAACCCCGCTCACTTCGGCACGCTGGTCCGCGCGCTTTCGGTCACCGAAATCCCCAACGGCAAAGCCGATGTGAACATCAACCCCCGCCCGCTCGGTTTTCCGTTTGCCGAAGAAAACCGAGACTATGTCGAAGGCGACGACCTCGCTCGTCAGAAAATCTTTCTGCGACACCGCAACCTCACCCTCGGCCTCCTTTGGTTCTTGCAAAACGACCCCGAAGTCCCGGCAGCCCATCGCCAGCTAGCCAATGAGTTGCATCTGCCGAAAGATGAGTTTCGCGACAACAATCACTTCCCTTTTCAACTCTATGTCCGCGAAGCCCGTCGGCTTGTCGGCGAACATACGCTCACAGAACACGACATCACCGGCGATGGAACAGCACGCGAACCCCGCCATTACCCTGACAGCATCGCGATTGGTGAATTCCCGATCGACAGCTTTCCTTGCCGCCGTCGGCAGCCAGGCGACACGGTGGTTCTCGAAGGCTATCTGGGAATGCTCGATCACATTACGCAGCCCTATGAAATCCCGTATCGCATCATGCTTCCCAAGAAAATCGACGGGCTCATCGTTCCGGTCGCCGCTTCGACGACCCACGTCGCCTTCTCCTCGATCCGCATGGAGCCAACTTGGATGGCGTTAGGAGAAGCCGCCGGAGTCGCGGCGAGTCTGGCCATCGAGCAAGACGTACTTCCCCGCCACATTCCCATCGAAAAGCTGCAACACGTTCTCACTCAGCAAGGCCAGGTCATCCGCCACGAGAACCTTTCGCCTCCCCACCCAAGGCATAACCGCCTCTCGCCTCTCATGCTTCAAGGAAAATGGGTTCCTAGCAAAACTCACCAAATTGATTTCGACGGACTTCCACGCGTTGCGAGCCAACACGTAGTCGTCAGCGATGTCCGATCCACAGACGGCGTCAACCAACACAACTATCTCGCCTATCACAACGGAAAATATTGGATCATGTGGAGCGATGGCCCCGGAATCGAAGACCAAGTGGGCCAACGTGTGAAATTCGCAACCAGCCCAGACGGTCTCACTTGGAGCAAACCAAAGTTCTTGACGCCTGAGCCGCCCAACTCAGGGACCGATTCCCCGCACTACGGCACTCGCAGCAGCCAAGGTTTCCGCTGGATCGCCCGTGGCTTTTGGCAACGCAATGGCCAGCTACTCGCTTTGGCCTCGCTCGATGAAGCAGACGGCTTTTTTGGGCCAAGTCTCCAGCTTCATGCGTTTCAGCTCAACCCTACCAATCAGGCGTGGCAAAGTCTTGGCGTCATTGCAGACAATACGATCAACAATTTCCCGCCGAAGAAAATCAAGAACGGCAATTGGATGATGTCGCGTCGAACCCACGACTACAAAACGACGGGGGTTCATTTTCTCGTTGGAGGTGTCAAAGACATCAAACACTGGGACTCGTTCCCAGTGCTCGGCTCCAGCAGCGAACTCGCCGCAGAAGAGCCCCTCTGGTGGATGCTTCCCGACAACAACCTGATGGCACTCTTCCGCGACAACCGTCACGGCGGCTACCTCTATCGCTCTTTCTCGGTCGACGATGGCCAAACCTGGAGCAAGCCAATCCAAACCAACTTCCCCGATGCTACCTCGAAAATCAATGGTCTGCGACTCAGCGATGGCCGCTACGTCTTGGTCTCCAACGCCAATCCCAAGCGCCGCGATCCACTGGTGATCTCCATCAGCGACGACGGACTGGTTTTCAACACCATGGCCTACTTGGTCGGCGGACGCCGAGTCGACTACCCTCATGTCATCCAACACGAAGACCATCTACTAGTCGCCTTCGCAGGCGACAAACAAACGGTCGAAGTTCTTAAAATCCGACTCGTCGATCTCAATTAGGCGAACCAGTGGGCTCGATTAGCCGATAAGCGGAACACTCGCCTGAGACTTGCTAAAGCAGACAAACCTAATCGCATTCTGAGGATCAAACATTGAACAAGCAGGCGTATGTCTCGAAAGCAGTCGTTCTGATTGTGGCCTTCGTGGTTGCAGGCAAGGTAGGGGCTGAGGACTTTCAACGCCTGCCATACAATAACCCCGGACTGATTGTTGACCTTGGTGTCGGCCTTTGGGTAGGACCTCTGCCATTAGATTATGATGGGGATGGCGACCTCGATTTACTGGCAGCCTGTCCCGACAAACCTTACAACGGCGTCTATTTCTTTGAGAACCCTGGGGGGGCTGAGAAAATGCCTGTCTTCAAACCCGGGGTACGACTAGGAGATGCGCCGCGCTATATGCACCTTTCCTATGTTGACGGTCAACCTCGCATTCTTGTTCCTGGACACGAGTTCGTAGACTTTCGAGAAAAGGGCTTCAAGAAAGCCACCTCCATCTACCACGCTGAGACAATTCTCACACAAGGAAACATACGGGCAAGAAATTGGAATTACGTGGATTACGATGGCGACGGTGCCTACGACCTGGTAGTTGGCCTCGGCGACTGGGCAGACTACGGTTGGGACAACGCCTTCGATTCTCGCGGCGTGTGGAAAAATGGGCGACTGCACGGCTATGTCTATCTCCTCCGCAACCTGGGGACAACCGCGGCGCCAAAGTATGCCAAACCCAAACGTATCCAAGCGGGCGGTCGTGATGTCGACGTTTACGGTTGGCCCTCACCAAACTTTGCCGATTTCGACAGCGATGGAGATTTAGATCTTGTTTGTGGAGAATTCTTAGACACGTTTACGTATTTCGAAAATCTTGGCACTCGAACCAAACCCCAGTACTCCGTTGGCAAGAAACTAGCTCACCGAGGAAAGCCATTGCACATGGATCTGCAAATGATCGTGCCCGTGGCAATCGATTGGGACAACGATGGAGATGTCGATCTGGTGGTTGGGCAAGAGGACGGGCGAATCGCCCTTTTAGAACACAGTGGCCGAGTGGTTGCCGGTCTGCCGCAGTTTTTGCCACCCAAGTTTTTTCAGCAAGAGGCAGACCATGTGAAATTTGGAGCCGACTCGACCCCTGTTGGATTCGACTGGGATGACGACGGAGACGAGGACATTCTTTGCGGAAATAGTGCCGGTTACATTGGCTTCATCGAGAACCTCGATGGCAAAGAATTGCCAAAATGGGACTCGCCAAAATACCTGCGTGCCGACGGCAAGGTCATTCGCATCATGGTGGGTGAAAACGGTTCGATCCAAGGCCCGTGCGAGGCAAAGTGGGGCCAGACAGTGCTCTCGGTTGCTGATTGGGACAAAGACGGCTTACCAGACCTCCTCGTGAACTCGATGTGGGGGGAAATTCTTTGGTACAAGAATATCGGTAGTCGAAAAAAACCAAAATTAGCCGGTGCGATACCTGTGGAAGTTGCCTGGAGCGGCAAGCCCCCGAAGCCCAAATGGAATTGGTGGGATCCGACTGGCAATCAACTAGTCACTCAATGGCGAACGACACCTGTTGCGGTTGATTTTACCGGCAACAGTTTCGTTGATCTCGTCATGCTAGATCATGAGGGCTATCTCGCATTGTACGCTCGTCGTCAAAGTCACAATCCTCTGGAGCTACTTCCTCCTCAACGGTTGTTTGTCGATGAAGCCGGCTCTCCCATTCAACTCAATAATCGTACAGCCGGTAGCAGCGGACGACGGAAAATCGACGTGGTCGACTGGGATCGCGATGGACGGCTCGACGTGCTGGTCGATGCGAAGAATGTCGATTGGTGGAGAAACTGTGAAACTCGCAATGGGAAAATAGTGCTCAAGAAAGTCGGCCCACTGGGACGAAGCGATCTGGCGAAACATAGCACAAGTCCAACGGTTGTCGATTGGAACCGCGATGGATTTCCCGACCTCCTCGTAGGAGCCGAAGATGGATTCCTCTACCACCTGCTACATGAGGACGCTATCAACTACTCCGAGCAAGAGAAACAGGCGCAACCGCCGCAAGAGAAAAAGCGCACGGAACTGTTGACCGAACCAGGTGCCGACGACGACGCGGGAATCTGAGCAAATCGTTACCAAAGAAAATGGAGCGATCCAGCTGAAGTTGCCCACGGGTTTCAGAATCACGCAAACAAAGCCAATGCTGAATTCTCTTATCCTGCCGGGACATCCGCAGCAACTCGAAAGCCTCCCTTGGTTGGCTCGTCGGCTTCTCGGGGGACGCGGCAAGCCGAGCGAACGTCGCCAGCACCCGAGAGGATATTTCCGCCCCGCTGTATCCGTTGGCTGCCGGTTTCCGATCCCGTCGGGTCAATCTTCGGATCCTGGTCGTAGTAACTGGCGTCTCCTCCAAACCGATCAGCACACCATTCCGATTCGTTGCCATGCATATCGTAAAGACCCCAAGCGTTGGGCAGCTTTTTAGCAACGGGATGGAACACCCAATGGCTATTCAACCGGTACCAAGCATACTCAGAGAGCTGATACTCGTTGGCTCCGTGGGACCACGGGGTATCACTCCCGGCTCGACAGGCGTATTCCCATTGCGCCTCGGTTGGCAAAAAGTAACGGGTCCCACCCTCATGCGACTCGGCTTCAGACGTTTTGCTTAGCCAGTCGCAATAGGCTTCTGCATCGTACCAAGTGAGATTGACAACCGGGTGCTCGTCATAAAGCGGGTAGCCCCCCATTTGCTTCCAGCTGTATCGCCCTCGTTTCCATACATCTTGTTCTTTGCCCCAAGCCATTCCACCAGGAAGCTCCGACTGAGTTACATAGCCCGTTGCCTCAACGAAGCTTCGATATTGGGCAAGGGTGGTCTCTGTTTGGGCCAAATAAAACGGCTGAGAAATCTTCACGGGGTGCTGAGGAAACGCAAGACGAGCACTGCGACTCTTGCTCTGCCCCGTGCGGTTAGATCCCATCAAAAAATCGCCGGGCGGGATCAAAACAAACTGCATGCCATCCGGTCCCATTTGATGTAACGGAAGCCCTAGCCGTAGTGCTGCCTGGTTCTGCAAGTGCTCGGGGTCGTCTGTTTCCTGCAATTCGTGAGGCACCGTTGTACTGGCGACTTCGAGAGTCCGATCAAGTCGCCCTTTCTGAAACTTACTCCAGTAAAGCGAGGCTCCGAGTACGAGAACGCTAATAACAGCCAACGGCAAAACGAGGCGACGTTTCTGGAAGGACTGCTTGGCATGTGCCCGATCAAGAAAAACAGGCCGCGACGCAAAAGCATCCAGCGCGGCGATCACTTCCTCCATCGAAGCAGGTCGCTCCTCTGGCTGCTTGGCGACCATCTTTTGGAACAGCTTATCTAACTCTCGCGGGAAGTTCGGCAAAGTCTCGCATATCGACTCGACCGGCGCCACTTGGTGAGCAACCAATCGCTGGATCACCGGAAGATGATCGTAACACGGTTTTCCCGTCAGCAAAAATTTCCACGTGCAACCAAGACCATAGATATCGGCCAAATGATTTACTTTGGCCGGTTCGACCGCCTGTTCGGGAGCTAGATAATCGACGGTGCCCATCAATAGGCCGTCCGTCGTGAAGTTCGTATTCGGAGCCGGTTCTCCAGAACCGCTCTGAGGTGAGTTGATCAAGCGGGGGCGATTAACAAGTCGCGCCAATCCTACATCGAGCAGTTTGACTTCGTCGGCGCTGGTGATCAGCAAATTAGCCGGCTTCACGTCTCGATGAACAAGCGATTGTTGATGAGCATGAGCCAAGCCAAGAGCCGCTTGGCGAAGGGCCGAGAGAGACTGCTCGACCGAAAGAGGCCCTGAGCGCAAAACACGCTGATGCAAGTTCTCGCCATCAATCAACTCCATTGCCAAGTAGAGCATCCCCTCATGCTCGCCCGCATCGTAGGCACGCACCACATTGGGATGCGACAATCGAGCCGCCGCTTCGACTTCTCGCCGAAACCGTTTCTGAGAAACCACACTGGCGTCATTGACCGAAAACACTTTGAGGGCAACCTGACGGTGCATCGGCAAATGGTTCGCCCGATAGACGGCACCCATCCCCCCTGCTCCCAGTAACCTCTCAATGACGTAGTCGCCCAAGCGTGTCCCCGAAACCAAATTCGAGGCAACACTTCTACGATCTGCTCCCCTTGCGGTCGAACCGTTCGCTACAGAAAGCGTGCAAAGTTGATCGAGCCACTCCCGATCTGCGACATCGAATCGCCCGGAATAATCCTCGGCAACAGGCGATTCGCCCCGCATCTTTCGGTAATCAACTTCTAAAGCAACCAACTGGGGAGCAACTGCCTGCAAAACGTCTGGGAGAAGATCCTGAAGATAGTCCTCGATTTGTGGAGACTCCTCGCAGCGCAAGGCCGATTCAAATCGATCGCACAAACGGTTTATTTCTCTCATCGAGACAAGATTGCTTGTTCGAGCCTTGCTCATTCCTCGGTCACTTTCAGCCAACAATCTTCGATCAGTCGAATTTTTCGTTCTATCGTTCGCACAACACAGCCCACCTTGTCGGCAATTTCTTGATTCGAGTAACCTTCGATTCGCAGTTGAACAATTTCTTCGAGACGCTCATCTCCCATTTGTCTCAAGTTCTTCAGTAGACTTTGCAAGAGATCATACAACTCGGCTGCGACCTCAGGCTGAGGGCCCTCGGCCATCGACTGGAGCACATCAACCGTCCGGTCCAGCTTTGCCAATCCTGGAGAATTTTCAACGTTCCCTCCTCCGCGTTTCTGGCGAGTCTCGTGTCGGATTGCATCAACCGCTTTGCGCATCGTTAAAGCAATCAGCAGAGGCCAAAGTCCTTCGCGATCTTTAAGCGTCGGAAATCGACCTTCTCGTACGCCCACACAAAAGCTCTTAAAAGCGCTCAGCGCCACATCTTCTTGGTCAGCCAAAAGATGTGGCGATTTCCCTAAACGCCGACTAGCCAAATCGCACATCAACTGAAAATACACTGACCAAAGCCGATCGGCCGCATCCGAATTCCCATCGCGCAGCGCAGCAAGCAACTCTGAAATAGGCTCCTCAGCAATCGGAATTTTGGACATCCGTAAAACCAGCCCCGTTAAACAATCTCCTGGGGGGAAGGACCCGACAGCGGGCTCTGCTCTTACCCTCAGTCTAATTGCGTGAAAAGAATCCAACAACCATGTCGCAACTTGACACTTTTTAGCGATTCCTTCTGTAGCAGAGCAAAGAAGGCTCATCTTTAGGGCAAGGTGTCGGTGGCCGGGGGGTCGCCAATACATACTTTCATCGCCCAGGCTGCATACATAGAGGAACCTGTGCGGGGAAACCTATGCGGGTGGCTTCGGTGTGCGATTCCCCATTTATTTCTTGCTCGACTCGGGCTGAAAGTCACTTCATGAAAATTAGAATTCTGGGCCTTCTCGCCTTCGCCCTCTCGAATTTCAGCTTCCCTTCCTTGCTCGAAGCCTCCGGATCACACGTACGTGTATTCGACGGATCGCACGTTCCCGAACCGCCTTCGCTTGCGATCCTACTGCTCGCAACTCTATGGGTTCCCTTCAGAAGCAGGGGTATCCAGAACCGAAATGGTTGATGACAATAACTAGTGCTTTTATCCTATCCTCTGGAATCGTTAATATGTTGCCTACTTCAAAGCTTCGATCTGGTAGAAATTTTATCCGCCGTGCGTTGTCATCTACCCGTCGGTGGCCTGCGTTTTGCGTTGTCCCTCTCGTTGCAGTCTGCGTTTGCGTCACGCCCGCCCGTGGAAATCCACTTTCGGTGTTGAACGACGAATTTGAAGACAGCGCAACGCTATCCGATTGGTCCAGAGTCAACGAAGTCGAGGGATGGAATGCCGACCAGCTAGCTATTTGGGATATTGATGCCACGCAGCCGGGCCGTATGGTGCAGCAACCGTATACGACGGTTTGGTTTGAAGACTACCGTGGCCCAATGGCCTACAAAGAAGTGACCGGCAATTTTTCGATTACAACCATGGTAAACATCACGGACCGCGATCCCTTGGATGGCAACGATGTGCCTGTTCCAAGATTCTCGCTTGGCGGCCTTATGATTCGCCGTCCGCGAGCGATTGTCAATCCTGCGGAAGACTGGGCTCCTGGTGATCAAATACTTGGCAATCCAGCGAATGGAGAGAACTATGTCTTCCTCTCGGTAGGCCAAGGGAATGTGGCAGGGGGAACCAGTTTTCAGTTTGAAGTAAAGAATACAATCAACAGTAATTCCTCGCTGGCCATTACCAATGCGCCGAGCGGAGTGATGGCGCTACAGCTTGTACGGATTGGTGACACGGTGCTCACTTTGTATCAAGAGCCTGGAGAAGATTGGGTTGTCCATCGACGTTACAATCGGGCTGACCTGCCGGAGACACTCCAAGTCGGGATGGTGACTTACACCGACTGGGATCGAATTCACCCAAATTTCACACCCTTTGATCACAACTCGACCGTACTCACCAATCCCCCTCTTGAAATCAATTTCCAGCCTGATCTGACAGCCGGTTTTGAGTATGCGCGTTTTTTCGAGCCAACCGTGCCAGCTCCCCTTGTTGGCCTTGATCTTCTCAATCCAGCTCAAGTGAGCGATACTCAGTTGCTAAGTTTTTTGGGCGACGTCGCTAACCAAGCCGTGGCCGATGCCGATTTCGACCAAGACGGCGATATCGACGGCAGCGACTTCCTTCGCTGGCAAACTGGCTTTGGCACCCTCGCCGGCGCCTCGCTGGCTGCTGGCAATGCAGATTTCGACGGGGACGTCGACCAAGACGATCTTCTCGCATGGCAACAACAGTTTGGCAACTTATCCAACGAAGCCGTGGCCGCGGCTTCTGTGCCAGAACCGGCGACGCTCTCGCTCTTACTTCTCGCAGGCCTGTTCGGCCTTGCTCGCCCGAGGACTCGCTAGTGACCTAAAACCTTCGGGTCTTACTTCTTACTGGGTTTTTGCAAAATGACGTTTCAAGACCAGTTGTCTTTTCACCTCAGCTAGCAAGGGCTAGATGAGGTATTGCTGGCATGGGTCGGATCACAACATCGTGTAGCTGGCGTGAATTCATGTGGAAATTGTTTGGATTTCGGGTTCTCTTGAGGACTGGCTCATAAGTGCAGCAGGAGAATTTGTCATGCCCGCAATTCTTGAAATTCCCCAAGTGGTCGAAGACTCGCTCGAAAAGTTTGCCGACCGGATTCGATTTTGTGACGCCCAACAACATTCCGACACGCGGGATCGACGGCTTAGTTGCCTACAATGGCTTCCGCGGCATTCATACTTGGCTTCATAACCGCGATAGCGGCGGCATGGAAGGAACTTTTACTTTTCCAACCTTTCTGGCACACGACTTTCGCTCGACGATTGAAAATTACACCATTTGGAACGTGCAGAGCGGAGTACAAAACTTTTATTCTACCCGCTTTGACTTTTTGAACGGTTTGATCGTTGGCGATGTCGACAGCCCCGTGCCGTACTTTGCCAGCCCGGGACAGCAAGCCAATAATTCGTCAGGCATTGGCGTGAGTCACAATTTTGAAGAAGCGAACAGCAACCTCTTTAATGGCTTGCGATTGGAAGGTTTCGAGTATGGTTTCCAGGTGTTTAGTCCTTTCAACGAGCAAAGGCAAGAAATCACCCCTTACGCTACCAGCGAACTTCGCAACGCCTCGCTGGCAAATGTTGAGTATGCCTTTAGTCCCACGAACCGTAATAATCCCGATTCTCAAGCAGATCGTTTTTCCGACTTATTCATCCTGGATGAAGCGTCGGTTTTCAACACGCTTGGCTCGGCAACGAACCTCCTCCCCACAGCTGCGTTTGAATTCTCGCCGGGCGAAGGAATTTCTGTAGCGCTCGACGCGGCTGCTTCTTTCGATTCGGATCCCAGCCCCGAAGTCCGCGCTGCCGACGATGGCATTGTGGCCTATGCCTGGGATTTAGATGGCAACAGCCTCTACGACGATGGCGCCACATCGACAACCAGTCAAGTGATTGCAGCCACGGCAAACCCCTGCACCAACTCTTTTCTCGACAGCGATTTTTCAGCTTACGCTAGAAGCAAATTTATCTTTGCCGAGGAGAAAGAATTGCCAACACAATTTCCAGTGCTTGTCGATTGGGTGTTTGCCGATTACCTGCTAGATCGGGCCTTCCCACACTCTTAGAGCAAGCCCCAGACAGGTAGGCTGGTCCATCCATTTCGTCTGGAGAGGAGGCAAAAAAAGAATTTACTCAAGGCATTGCTCCCCTATGATATAACCCAGCTTCGACGTCTTTGCCTTTCCTTAGATTTGTGAGTGTTTTCTTTGAGTCGCCAGAACCAACAACTTGTTCGACTGCTTCGAGAAGTGGTCCGCCATGCCCGTCGCGGGCGTCTTTCTGCCCGCTGGCTTGTGGGCTTAGCGGTTCTCGCAGCAGCCTACTTTTTGCTTCAGCCGATACTTGTGCAAAAGCTAGGCATCGACCTGCCAAGCTTGCGCGACCTTGCGGGGACGCCCACAAACGAAACCAGCGCAAACGAAACCAACACAGACACCCCTGCGCCAAGACCCCAATCGTCGCCACAGGCAAGCGAACTAGAAAATCTCTTGCAGGCATCTCGGCCAGGGACCTACGAGTCGCCGGCCGGCTTGCGTTACTCTCGCGGAAGCCGGCATGGGCATCGCCTAAAACACCTGATGGCCCATGCGGTCGATCAGCCCGATCGGCCAGGCCAACATGGCGTGTTTAGTACTCAGGACGTCGCCGAGGTGGTCGCCTTAGTCGACGAAGCCTACCGACTGGCCCTTGCAGGGAAAAACACACACATCAAACAAGAACAAAATCGAACGATTTACACGATCAATTTAGCCCGGCGCATCGGCTTTATCGGAGGAGAGAGCGGCAACCGACGGGGCAAGCCTGCGGCTAGACATTTGCGATTGGTGCTCGAAGGAAAGAACTTTATCACCGCATTTCCCTATCGCCCATAAGAAGGGGAGTGACGAATGCAGTTTGGAAACTGCAAGGTTTTGTCACCCGTATTCGTCATCCGTGCTTTGTCATTAACTTACTGTATCTAAGGCTTGCTATTCATGACTGCGAGACAACCCATGTACTACGTAGGCTTTTGCCGACTTTGCGGGACCGGCCCGCTCGGCCTGCGGCAGTGTGGCAGATGCAATAAATTGCTGATCCTTTGCGACGAGTGCGACGCGATATGGACCTCGTCCGACCTAAAGGCAAAGCCTTTTCTGGCTCAAAGCGGCGAGCTGCCATGCCCTGCTTGCGAAAACTCGCTTATCGAGACGCCGTCTCGCTGGGCGACTCAAACCGACATCGAGGCAAGCGATTGGTTGCAGCAAGCACTTGAGAAAAAGCAACTAGAGCTGCGTCAAGGAACCGCTTTCGCGCCCGATGCCACAAACGACACCACCGAAGGCGACACCCACGACGCATCTTGATACTGAAACTCAGGATTACTTCGTGAAAGCCCGTTTTACGTGTGGCACTTGCCTCTGAATTCGCTTGGCCGTGGACAGACCCGACGAGGGCACTACAATCCAGGGTAGTATGACGCAGATTGCGTCGACCTTTCCCGACACGCCTGCCGATTTCTTTTGGAGCGATTTCCGATGCTTAGCCAAGTCATGCAAGACGCCATCAACGAACAAATCAACAACGAACTGCTCGCGTCGTATACCTACCTGTCGATGGCCGTTTGGTGCGAGCATGAACAGTTTGTTGGTTGCTCCCACTGGATGCGTTTACAAAGCGAAGAAGAGCGAGTTCATGCCATGCGGTTGGCCGATTTCCTGCTTGCTCGAAACGGCCGAGTCGTGCTGCAAGCGATTGGTCAGCCAGAGGCCGATTTTGAATCGGTAGTTCAAATATTCGAAAAAGCCCTCGCCCAAGAACAAGTCGTCACCAAACAAATCGACGGCCTGTACGAACTGGCATTCAACGAAAAAGCGTTTGCCGCCTTGGTCGAGCTCGAGTGGTTTATCACCGAGCAAGTCGAAGAAGAAAAAACCGCCCGCGAAATCGTCCACAAATTCCACATGGTAAAAGACGACTCAGCCGCCCTCTTAGACTTAGACCGCGAACTGAGCGGCCGAGTTGCCGAGTCCGGGTCCGAGGCAAACTAGGGTGCCGCCCAAATTCAGGCAATAATATGCGCCAAAGGAATTCCCAAAACGGTCTGTTCGCGGGACTCGCAAAGTAGCGCCGGACAATAACTCCGCAACGGGTTCGGAAGTTCCCTTCCCGGCGCCCGTGTATCGCGCATAGGAAACGCAGCTTTCTGCCGTTTTGACACACGGCGGTTCAATTGGCCTCGCGGCGACCTCTACCAAGCAGGGGAAAGATGTGCGCAATTTGACAGGCGCCACCAAATGGCTATTCACTCGTGCCATCAGTTGCTGCACCCGCTGCGAGGAAGAAATGCTGTTAGTGGGCTCGGTCGGTTTCACCGAGGGCCATTCCAGGTTGTGTCGACTCTCCTCGGTATTTTGGCCACCGAAGCAACGTTACATTGGCACAAGAGTGAAGCCACGTTGTAACAATTGATGGGACATCCCCCGAGGTTTTCGGCCGTCCGCGTGTTGTAATTCAGCTGTGCTGAAAGCATAAGATGAGCGGAACATTGTGACGAATCCGGTCCCCAATGATCTTCGCGGAGCAGATGGATTCAGCTACAATAAGGGGTACCTGGCTCCGTACACGTTTACTGTGGGAGCGTTCCACTTAGTCGAGTCTGTAAATATGTCCATCACCGACGATCAGAAAGAGGCGGCTGAAGAGCAGATCCTCGAACTCTCTAAACGCATCGACTTCTATCTGACGGAGTACTCGGTCGAGCTGCTGGCTAAGAAGATGAAGGACGGAGAGTTTGTCATCCCAGACTATCAGCGGGACGACACCTGGGAAGAGCCGAGGAAGAGCCGCTTCATTGAGTCACTCCTAATGGGTCTACCGATCCCGTTCCTCTTTTTTTGGGAAAGGCCTGACGGAAAGCTAGAAATCGTCGATGGCTCACAGCGTCTGCGAACAATTCAGCAATTCGTCGACGGGCAGCTCACCCTCGGTCCATTGAAAGAACTAAACAAGCTAGAAAGGATGTGCTTCGTAGATCTACCGGAATCGCGGCAGCGGAAGATTAATAATCGTTCTATCCGTGGGATTGTGCTCAATGAGCATGCTGACGCTCAGGCTCGATTCGATCTGTTCGATCGGATTAACACCGGCAGCAAGGTGGCCAATAAAGCGGAGGTTCGACGTGGTGCCTACACCGGCCCATTTCTTGATCTTGTGATCAAGCTCTCAAAGGACGAACTGTTCCAAAAACTCGCGCCAGTCCCGGAGAAGAGCGTTAAGCTACGAGAACGCGAAGAACTTGTCACGCGGTTCCTGGCTTATACCGATGGGCTTGAAGGATACCACGATAGAGTATCTGAGTTTCTCGACAACTACGCGATGCTGATGAACAAAAAATTCAGTGTAGATGAGTTGTTGGCTGACGAGTATGGGCGACGCTTTGAAGAGACTATGGAATTTGTACAGAAGGTCTTTCCCAATGGTTTTCGAAAAAGCAAGTCCAATACCACGACACCTCGTACTCGATTCGAGTCGATCGCCCTTGGAAGTTACTTTGCGCTTCAAAGAAAGCCATCGCTCTCTGACAACCTGCCGTCGGTGAGCGGCTGGATTAACAGCGAAGAGTTTAAGGAAATCACAAGCTCCGGCGGCTCGAATGTTAAATCGACTATCGTAAATCGCGTGAACTACGTGTGCGAGAAGTTCACCGGGGAGCTCGCATGGACGTGAAGAAGGACTTCGCCGAGCGGGTAGACGAGATCAACGCGTACCTCGACCTGCTCGACGCAATCACGCGGGCGGCGCAGAGTGGTGCGCCGAAGATCGGCGAGGTGAAGATAACTGCTCAACAGCAACGCATACTGTACTCTTCGGTCTTTCTGCAACTCTATAATTTGACAGAGGCAACAATCACTTGGTGCCTAAAGGCGATCACGCAGGCGTCGTCCGAGGGCGGCAACTTCACCCCCGAACACCTTTCCGAAGACATGCTGCGAGAGTGGGTCAAGACCACGGCTAGGACCAACGCTCCGTTAAACGCGGACAACCGGCTAAAAAAGATGCTTGCGTTCTGCAAGTTAGTCCTTGGCGGCGAGCCGATTTCGGAGTGGGAGATGGCAGTAGGCGGGGGAGGGAACTGGGATGATCGCTCAATCGAAAAACTCGCAAAACGACTTGGGCTGTCGCTATTGGTTACCCAGAAAGCCAAGGATGCGGTAAAGGATATTGTCAGCGATGAACGGGGCGCTCTGATGCACGTTAGACATCTTCGGAACAAGCTTGCCCACGGCTCGATGTCGTTCACCGAATGCGGTGCCGACGTCACCTCCAGTGACTTGCGACGTCTAACGAACGACGTCACGCTCTACCTTTCAGAAGTAGTAGACTTATTCGCCACATCCGTTCAGACAAAGCAGTTCCTAAAGCCCTCCGCGTCTTCTATGTCGGGAGACGTTTCATGATTACTTGTGTTGACCTATTCTGCGGTGTTGGAGGCCTGACTGCTGGCCTCCGCAGCCGAGGGGTTAAAGTAGCGGCGGGCTTCGATCTCGATCCGGCCTGTCGCTTCCCCTACGAGACAAACAACCATGTCCCTTTTGTTGAAATAGATGTGCGGGATCTATCCCCTGAGTCGCTCTCAAGCTACTGGAAGCGAGGGGCTTTTTCACTGCTAGCGGGGTGCGCCCCTTGCCAACCCTTTTCAACCTATAGTCAAACCGGACGAAGAAAACGTTCTGACGACAAATGGGATTTGGTAAACGAGTTCGCCCGTTTGATTCGCGAATGTCAACCGGATCTAGTTACGATGGAGAACGTTCCCCAGCTGGAACGTCATCGGGTCTTTAAGCAGTTCGTCAATGCTCTTTCGGGGTACCACGTATGGTCCGCAGTTGTTGATTGTGTGGAATACGGAATACCCCAGACGCGAAAGCGACTCGTATTATTGGCATCCAAGCTCGGGCCAATCGCTTTGCCTCGGCCACAAGCGGCAGGGGAAAGGCAACCTACGGTCCGGGAGGCGATCTCCCACCTAACAACGTTGCGGTCTGGTCAGTCCTCACGTAAAGATCGGCTCCATCGCGCCTGCTCGCTAAGCGAGCTTAATCTCCTGAGAATTCGCGCGTCAAAACCTGGGGGGACGTGGCGTGATTGGGATGAGAAGCTCCTCGCGCCGTGCCACCGCAAAAAGTCCGGTGAGACTTACCCTAGTGTTTACGGACGAATGGAGTGGGATAAGCCATCGCCAACGATAACAACGCAGTGCTTTGGGTATGGGAACGGTCGTTTCGGACACCCATCGCAGAACAGGGCAATCACACTGCGAGAAGCAGCCATCCTGCAGACGTTTCCCGAAGACTACAAATTCGTTGAGCCCGAGGGGAAAGTCCGATTTGGCGTTTTAGGGAGATTGATTGGCAATGCGGTTCCTGTGCGACTCGGCGAAGTTATCGCCGATGCGATTAATGCGAATGTTCGAGACTGGAGTAAAGAAGAAAGCCGTATTCGGGTTCGAAATCATTCATAGTCGTTGATGTCGTGCCATATTCTCCCTTCGGCACCTATGCCTAAGAGAGTATTTCCTACTCCCAAGCCCTGGGAGATATCTGCCTCGCGGCGGCGATCACTTCGACCGACCACAATTAGGGGTCAGCGCCAACTCTCAGCGGCTGAAAAAACCTCCGCGATTTTCGACTTGCAGCAACTAATGGAGGTTGCGAAGTAACCGCTAGCATTTTTCAAAAAACCCCTGTTTTACAGCGTCATCCAATGCTAGCGACACGCTACTTCAGATTGAGATGCGTATCAATCGTTGCTTGGTAATACCGTCGGGTTGGGGGGCTTGGCTAAAAACCGCCTCTGCACGAGGCTTTGTGCCCCATTGCGGTAGCGAGTAGGTGTGTTAGGCTAGATCGTTCATAAATGTGGTGACACTTAACCCGTTCGGAGTTGTTGATGCAAATATTGGGCAGTGGGCGGAATCAAATCAAAACGGCACTCTTGTTAGCCGCTGGAACTGGCAGTCGCCTACAACCACTCACCGATGATTTGCCCAAATGCCTAACCGAAATCAACGAAACTACGATCCTCGAACGACTCGTTCGAGGGCTACAATCGTGGGGATTTGAACGCTTGGTGGTCGTCGTGGGGCACATGGATGATTGCCTGCGTGACTACCTGAACAGTTTAGAGAGCGGGCTAACAATCGAGTATGTTAGTAACGCGAAATACCGCACCACAAACAACATCTATTCCTTGTGGGCTGCTCGCCACGCGATTCAAGAACCATTTTTGCTTCTTGAATGCGATCTCATCTTCGACGATGCCCTGCTTGGCCAAATGCTCACACCCGACCGGATTGCCGTCTCGCACATCTTGCCCTGGATGAATGGCACCACCGTCTCGCTCGATCATTCACAACGAGTGATACACTTTCATATGAGCGGAAATCGCCATCTGAGTGGAGGTCGGCACATGGGCGGAAATCGGCACATGGGCG
The DNA here is from genome assembly GCA_024278955.1 of Planctomycetota bacterium. GTDB lineage: Bacteria > Planctomycetota > Planctomycetia > Pirellulales > Lacipirellulaceae > Bythopirellula. The sequence goes on from JAJRSE010000087.1 coordinate 47,583, forward strand.
GAGATCAGTTCCCAGAGACCGGCACCCACAAAACCGTCAACATGTACAGCTTTTCGCAGCCCTCCTGGCAACGCATTACCCAAAGATTAGAAGAATTCATTTCGGCGGGCCGAGTGAATGGGTATTACGAAGCGGTGTTTGCAGAAATGGTTGCGAAGGGAGAGCTCTCTTTCCAGGCGGAATTCTTTGACGACCAGCGTTGGTACGAAATCGATACACTCGATGATCTCCACGAGGCCGAACGCCTCTTCCCGAGTACAAACGGACGGTTGACTTCGGGCATGGCCGGAGTATGACCACCCTTGATTATGAAACCGTCAACCGTTATTGGAACACGGCGACCTCATCTCTCTTGGCCTCCACTTTGAGCTGTGACCGATCGTTAGAGCACGTCCAAAACCGATTGATTGCTCAAAATCTCCAGGCCAAGGACACCCTTCCACTGGGTTCTGAGATCGGCTTTAACACCACACGCGATGCCGCGTAGAAAGGTGGTTTGGGCGTCCTCCCATAGCGAGGGGACTCCGAAATTATCGATGCAAGACTCACCTAAAAACGACCCACCTCGAAACGTAGTGGTCAGGAACTTGGCGAACATTGCCTCGATTCTTGGCGTGCTTCCGCTCTGCCTACTCTTCGGCGAACATGGCTATCAGTACTTGCTCCCGTTGATCCTCTACAACAACGTCATGGACGATTTGGACGGGGTGTTAGCAGCCAAGTTGAATATCCGAAGCGACCTCGGGGCTCTATTAGACAATATCTGCGATGCGATTGTGCATGCGGTGTTTGTGATGGTTGTAGGGATGCACTATCTTCAAGAGATGGGGGCTCAGGAAGCCGGGTATCCCTACCTGGGAAGCATTTGCCTTGCAAGCAGCTTGGTGGCCACGGTAGCCATGATCGTTCGCGTTGCTACTCGGATCAATCCGACCTCTGCCACCGGAACAGGCTCGCCAACGAACGAACTGATTCGACACCTTTTCTTTGTCCTACTCGTGACGCAGATCGCTGGCTACAATCCAACGCCCTATTTGATCGCGGTGTTTCTGCTTCACTCAGTGTCGATGCTTGCCCCATTTAAGATGCCCTATATGATTCGAAGTCTGACCAAGTCAGCAACATTGATTGGCATCGTCAATGTGGTGTTGCTTGTAGCGTGGCTTCTGCCATCTACGGCTCCCTTCATCGCAGCAGCATTTGTAGTTACCTACTTGGCTTCATTGGCTACCGGAGGGTTCTTGTGGCTGCGAGAGAATTGCAGTGGACAGGCCGGAGGGCTCGATAGATCGCCCTAGTGCTTTGTCATTATCAAAAAGTCGGGTGTGAGATGTCAGAAGTCGTTACTGAACAAGTCGTTCTGACATCCCACACCCGAAAATTAGCATTTGACAAAGCCCTAGAACGCTTCCTTAAAAAACCATAGCCACCGAGCACACAGAGAAAAACCACCTTCTCTCGGTGTTCTCTGGGAACTCTGTACTTCGGATGCCGATTTTGCTTTAAGCGAAGTCTCAGTCAAGTAATAGTTGGTTGCGATAACCCTCCACTTTTGGGCTATCGCAAACTGGAGCCTGCGACATTACCGATGTCAACGCTGATTTTCGCCAGAGTGGGGGCTTGATCAGCTTGGCAACAGGAGACAGTTTCAGCAGGATGGAGTCTTTAATTTCGCAACGTTGGCGAGCAACAGCTTCGTTTAACGCAGCCAGGGGCTTATCGATGTTGGCGAATACTAAGAATCAAGATCGTGGCTACAAAAACTAGCCCTGCTGCCGATGGTTCAGGTATGACATTGAGCGTAAGAGAATCAAAATTTTCGCCCGAACCCCAAGACCATGTGTAACTCCCTGGCGTGATCCCAAGCGTGTCGAAAGTCTGGTTGAAGAAAATACCCGTTCCAGTGAGGTCGGTACCAGATTTGTATGACTCAGGAACGATGATTATGGGCACATTGACATCACCAGGAAACGTCAGGCTATGAACCCCAAATAAGTCGCCCGAGCCATCATTAGCTTCTACAAATGCTGCCTGAGAACCGATTCCGGACGGAGCAACCAAAAGCCCTGAGTAAAAGTCAAACCGGGGTGCTCCGGGAGCAAATATCTCTTCAATGGTGAGTACGGGCCCTACCAAGGCAACTGGCGGAATGCCAAGAAAACTTGAGGATACACCTCCCTCGTTTGAGAAGAATGTTAACGCTGACAAATCAAATGTTCCTGCACCGTTGAAGACAACATCTCCCCCAGCTTGAGTCGCCGTGATAACCACCGCACCACTTGCATGTGGAGTGGCAATCGCAAAGAGAGCTAGAGCAACTAAAAGGTAGAAAGTCTTCATAATATTGGCTCTCTGTAAGTGGTGGAGAAAGGGTGCTGAGTATTGCCGGAAGCAATTAGTTTTCATGGACGGGGAAACCATTTGAGTTATATCTGGACTTTTGCAAAACGCTAAATCAACCCCAATTGGGCAATGACGTGTTGAGGTTTCCGAGAATTTTCGTTGATTTGTATCATGGCCCAGGTAAGAGTGGTCCGCAGGGTTTCGTTGGCAACAGCGCGACATGCTTGGCCGATGGTCGTCAGCCTTTCGAGTGCCCATTCCTTCGCTCGGCTCGTTTTGAGTTCTCGCATCAAGATCGTGTACGCCAACATCACCAAGTGCATGTGCCTCGTCTGGCCTTGGCCGCTGCGCAACTGACACGCTCCCATGCCCAACTCTTGTTTGCCATCGCGGTGAAAAGTTTCGGTACCGGTCCAACGATTTCGGTAGGTCTTGAGAATGCGATTGATTTCCCAACGAGTCCGATTGGTAATAAGCACCTTGGCAAGCGTTTGGTCCCGACGGTTATGCCAAATCAAGACGATCCGCACCGGATGTTTTACTTGAGGCAGGCGAACGGTGGTGGTGAAGTACCACTGACGATCGTCCCCACGCCGCAACTCCTTGCGATTTTCGCGGACAATCGAGGCGGCGAACTCGTCGGCGCGGATACTCTTGCCACGTACCTCCAGCTTGCGATTGGTTTTCAAGTCACCGACGTAAGCTCGCGATTCGCCCTGCCCATTCTTTTGCTCGTGAATGTGGTTGAGGTTCGCAGCACTGGAAAAATAGCTGTCAAACGTGAAATCGCCAGGGATTTCTCGCTCGCAGACCCAGTCGACAAGTTGCCGGAACAGTACGCCGTGATCCTGAAACTCTTCGCCGGTCGCTTCACACTGGTCACGCTTCTTGAAGCGGTGAAATTCCAGCGGATAATGTTTGCCACTTGGGCAGACGTAGTTGACGAACAGATAATCGTGAGCGATTTTGTGCCGCTGCTCGGCATGATCCCAGAACCAGCCGACGTCGTCGATCAGCTTGCCATCGTGGTCGATCAGCACGTCGTCCAATGCGATGACTCCGCGATCGGAATACCGCGTCGCGGAATCCTCCTGCAGCAACTCCAGACGCTGAGCGTTCAGTTGGTCGACGTCCCACGGAGTCTCGGTCACAAAGCGATTGAGACACGACTGGTCGGTCGTATCGACGAACTCGCCGTTGATACCCGTGATGGTCTTGTTTTTGGCAACGATCAGTCCCGTGAGATACTCAGCGAAGTGTTGGCGTTGCGGCTGGTTGGGAAACAGATCGGCAAAATCTTCGATTGCGTCAGCAACGATGTGCGGAAATTCGACAATTGCAGGCATGGCAAAAACTCCCTGGGTGCTGGTGAGCCATGCTCCAGCAGAACACCAATTCGTCGATTTTTCAGACCAACCCAACATCATCAAACAAATCCTATGCAAGCAATACCACATCTAGTACTTGCTAGCTGATGCGGTAATGGAAATGATCTTGATATTCCAAAATGCAAAAGTCCAGTTATTAATCAAACCGGAGAAACCAATGAAATACTTTGCGCTTTTGCTGGCAGTCGCACTAGGGAGCACTTTCCCCTTATCCTTATCCGCCCAAGTGGTTTTTTTCGATGATTTCAGCGGGGTGGGGGATGGCACGCTTCTCGATGGAAGGACACCGATTATATCGGGAGTTGGGACTTGGGACGTTACTCAGGGCAACACTCAAACAATTGTAGGCGGAGTCGTGGATACAGCGACGAATGCGGCTAGCGCCGTGTCCGCATTCGGTGGGCCCAACGCTGGTAGCTTTACAGATACTCTGAGTGCCGGTGAACAGTTGAAGTTTTCGTTCAGCACAGTGAAGTCGGCTGGCAACTTTTTCGGCGGAGCTTTCCCGGATTTGACCTCTACTCAGGAAGCACACCACGAGTTTTTATTTGCAGTACCAACACGGTTTGGAGATCGATAGGTGCCGGTGAACCTATTGCTAACGGACATACGACCGTCAGTGGCGAGGCCCAAAATGGTATCTTTACTTACGCATACGATACAGGCGCATGGAACCTCTCGTTCAACGGTGGTAGCACTTATGCTGCTTCGGGAACGTATGCTACAGGACTCGCATTGAATCGCCTCCGTTTCGCTTCCCAAAGTGGTCGAACCATTGCCGTGGACAGTGTCGCGGTAGAGATAGCGGCCGCTCCTGCCGCTCCGACGGCTTCGATCGCCTTCCCTGGCGCAGTCGGTCAAGGGGCAGTTTCCACCGGCGGTCGAGGGGGCGACGTTTATCGGGTGACCAACTTGTCAGATTATGGCAATGCCGATCCGGTGATCGCTGGGAGCCTTCGAGACGCAATCGAATCGGCGACCGGGCCGCGTACGATCGTCTTTGACGTGGGCGGCGCGTTGGAGCTTGCGAGACCTCTCGAAATCGTCGACAAGGCCAACCTGACGATCGCCGGCCAAACGTCTCCTAGCGGCGTCACGGTCTATGGTTACAACACCCTTTTGCAAAGGGCAGATGACGTCATCATCCGGCAAATGCGATTTCGGACCGGCGACTTCAACGCAATTGGCAATGCCACCGGCAATATGGACTTACTGCCCGAAGCCGCCGACGCCATCGAGATCGTTGAATCCAATCGCGTGATCCTCGATTCGGTCTCGACGAGTTGGAGCATGGACGAGACTTTGAGTGTCACTAGGTCCAAGGACGTAACCGTTCAAAATTCGATTATCTCGGAAGGCCTCGACGATGGGTTCCATTCCTCAGGTCCGCATTCGCGTGGTTCGTTGGTTCGAGGAGAATTGACTCCAGCCGAGCAAGCCGCAGGCACTGGTGGCATTACCTTCTTTGGAAATCTGTGGGCACAGCAAGATCGGCGCAGTCCAGGCGTGGGTGGAGATGAAGTAGATCCCACCCTCAATGCCGATGTCAACATAGTAAATAACGTCATTTCAGTAGTTCCAAAAACGCGTCATTTCAGTAGTTTGCTGTAAGTCGTTTGTATTCTTCGTATTCGATGCCTTGTTTCTCATCAGCGTGGAGAATTTTTCCGATGACTTGACTGATCCACAGCAACATCTCGCGGAAGC